>CAYOTO010000045.1:0-25521 GCA_964406945.1 uncultured Pirellulales bacterium | reverse complement strand
CTAAGAGCCGTGTGGATTGAGAAAACGGGGGATTCAATAGTATTTGCCCATTAAGAGCGTTCTTTTGGGGAAGGGCGATTTTTCCTGTTAAAAAGAGGTTTTTTGCTTCCCCGCTATGGGATTGCATGGTAAAATTCTTGGTTCTTTGGAGAAGGACTGCGCAGTTTAATTTGCACGGTCGCCGCGGTAGTCCTGAGAGTTTCGGGCGGCGTGCTTTGATTTATAACAAGGAGTAAACTGATGTCGAGAGTATGTCATTTTACGGGTAAGCGGACGGTATCCGGCAGGAGCATTTCGCGTCGCGGTAAGGCCAAACACCTCGGCGGCGTCGGCCGGAAGGTTACCGGGATAAGCAAACGCAAATTCAAACCGAACGTGCAGAAGGTTCGGGCGGTCGTGGACGGGGAGGTCTGCCGAATCAAGGTTTCGACCAAAGCCATGCGTGACGGCATGGTGGTAAAACCTCCGAAACGCAATTACAAGCCGCAGGCAAAGGCCTGATAAATTGTAAATGAAGGGCCGGGGCGGGTGTTGGCCCGGTCCCGGCATCGACGGAGTGTTTCGGTGCAACAGAAGATAGACCAGATGCAGGTCAGGAAGGTCGCGAAGCTCGCAAGGCTGGAGTTGAGCGATGCGGAAGTCGAGGAATTTACGGGCCAGCTCAGCGCCGTTATCGAGTATGTTGAAAAGATGAACGAGCTTGATACGCAGGGCGTTGAGCCGCTCGCCCACTGTCTGCCGGTCAGTAATGTCTTTCGCGAAGACAAGGCCGCAGAATCCATGGGGACCGAAAAGACGCTGGCAAATGCGCCGGACAGCGACGAGCAGTTCTTCAGAGTTCCAAAGATACTCGACGACGGGTCGGGTGCGTAGGGGGCAATTACAAGGAAGTTTGGGAGCAGCACGACTATGCGGACCAGAATACTGTTCTGTGCGGTTTCGGTTTGTTTCCTGGCTGCAGGCTGCACGGAGTCGGAGACGAGTAACATGTCATCGGAATTGATTACATCATCGGGACAGCACGCACTCGAGATGGACAAACAGATAAGCAAGCCGGTCCAGTGCAAGTACCTCCTGTTTCTGCCGGAAGGCTACGAGCAGGGCGGCAAAAAGTGGCCCATGATGCTGTTTCTGCATGGAGCAGGCGAGCGGGGCAGCGACTTGAACAAGGTCAAGATGCATGGGCCGCCGAAGATTGTGCAGCAGCAGAAGGATTTCCCGTTTATTGTCGTCTCCCCGCAGTGTCCTTCGGGGCAGTGGTGGCCCGGCAAAATAGATACTCTCAAGGCCCTGGTCGACGAGATCGCGGCCGATTATGAGGTAGACAAAGACCGCATGTATCTGACGGGCCTGAGTATGGGCGGCTACGGTACGTGGGCCCTGGGGGCGGCTTATCCGGATCTTTTCGCGGCGGCGATTCCGATTTGCGGCGGCGGACAGCCTTTCGCAATGGCGCCGAAGCTCAAAGACCTGCCGATCTGGGCGTTTCATGGGGCAAAGGACCCGGTCGTGCCAATTTCGCAGTCCGAGGAGATGGTCGAGGCCATAAATCGGGCCGGCGGCAACGCAAAGCTGACGGTGTATCCGCAGGCCGGTCACGATTCGTGGACCGCTACGTACGACAATCCCGATATTTATGAATGGCTGCTGAAACACAAAAGATGATCAGTGCCTTTGATTTGGTAATTTGCAGGCCGGTTGACGCGAGACGCGGGTTCAGGCTGCCGGCCATGGCTGGTGGAATTTATGGTTGATTTTAGTGCCAGGCGGTTGCGGGATAAGATCAGTTCGGGTCAGGCTAGCAGTGCGGAGGCTGTGAAGGGGTTTCTGGAACGCATCGAACGAATAGAGCCCGCGGTGGGGGCTTACATAAGCACATTCGGCGAGAACGCCATGGCTGCGGCCGAGGCGGTCGATAAGCGTGTTGCAGCCGGCGAGAAGGTAGGGCCTCTGGCCGGTGTTCCAATCGCGGTGAAGGACAACATGTGCACGACGTTCGGAGCGACCACCTGCGGCTCGAAGATACTTCAAAACTTTCACGCACCCTACACCGCCACCACCGTCGCGAAACTGCTCACTGCAGATGCGATAATCGTGGGCAAGTGCAACATGGACGAGTTCGCGATGGGCTCGAGCACCGAGAACTCCGGACTTCAGAAGACGGCGAATCCCTGGGATACCGATAGAGTACCCGGGGGCAGCAGCGGCGGCTCGGCAGCGGCGGTTGCGGCTCAACTCTGCTGTGCGGCCCTTGGCTCCGATACGGGCGGGTCGATTCGTCAGCCCGCGAGTTTCTGCGGCGTCGTCGGTCTAAAGCCCACTTACGGACGGGTCTCGCGCTACGGGCTTGTGGCTTACGGGTCGAGCCTGGACCAGATCGGTCCGCTGGCCGGCAGCGTGGAGGATGCGGCGCTTCTTATGAACGTCATCGCGGGACACGATCCGGCCGACAGCACCAGCGTCAGCGAGGAACTTGCACCGGTCACCGATCACCTCGCAGGGCTTGATGAGCCTGTCGAGGGTTTGAGAATCGGCATCGTGCCGCAGCTTAACGCCGGGGCCGATGATTCGGTCGTCGAGGCGGTGGAGGCCGCGATTGAGGTTTACAGGTCCGCCGGGGCCGAAGTTGTCGAGGTCGATATGCCGCATTTCGATTATGCGGTTGCGGCTTACTATGTCATTGCGACGGCGGAGGCCTCGAGCAACCTGGCAAGATACGACGGCGTTCATTACGGCTATCGCAGCAGCGAGGCCGAAGACTGCATCGGCGTCTATTCCAAATCGCGGGAGCAGGCCCTCGGACAGGAAGTCAAGCGACGGATCATGCTCGGCACGTACGCGCTGTCCAGCGGTTACTACGATGCCTATTATCTCAAGGCTTTGAAGGTTCGCAATCTGATTCGCGGCGACTTCGTAAAGGCTTTCGAGAAATGCGACTGTATCGCCATGCCGGTTGCGCCGACGACGGCGTTCAAAGCGGGCGAAAAGACTGACGATCCGCTGCAGATGTATCTGTCGGATATTTACACGATAGCGGCCAATCTGGCCGGTATCCCCGGAATAAGCGTGCCCTGCGGTTTCGACAGTGACGAAATGCCGATAGGGCTGCAACTGCTGTCGCCGGCTTTCAGCGAAGATAGACTGCTGCGCGTGGCCCGCATGTACGAAAAAGCGACGGACTGGAGTCAGCGACGGGCGGATGTTGGTTAGTCCCGAATTTCGCCAATGAACACCCGACCGGGCGCTGAAGGCCGGGCACATAAGCCCGAATAGAAGACAAAATACGGAGGTTGATTATGGACAGGCGCATTGCCTTGGCTGGTCTTGCAATTCTGATGTGTGTCGGATGTTTTAGTGTTCGGGCGGACGATGTTCCGGCTTTTAGGGATCTTTTCAACGGCGAGGATCTTTCCGGATGGGTCAATGTCAACACGGCCGAGGATACGTGGAAGGTAGACAACGGCGTGTTGATCTGCAGCGGCAAGCCGATTGGCGTGATGCGGACTGACAGACAGTACGAGAATTTCATTCTGCAGATCGAGTGGAAACACATGACAGCCGGGGGCAACTCCGGCGTATTCGTGTGGAGCGAGGGCGAGCCGCAGAAAGGCGGCCGACTGCCCAAAGGCGTCGAGGTCCAGATGCTCGAGCTTGACTGGTCGGTGCAGCACAACCGCACCGATGCCTACGTGCACGGCGAGGTGTTCGGGACCGGCGGGCTGACGACCGTGCCCGACAACCCTCGGGGCAAACGCAGCAAATCAATCGAAAAGCGGTGCAAGGGCAAGGGACAGTGGAATAAGTATACGGTCGTGTGCGTGGACGGCGTTATAAAGCTGGCGGTTAACGGCAAGTTCGTAAACGGCATCAGCAAGGCGTCCGTGAAGAAGGGCTACATCTGCCTGGAAAGCGAGGGAGCGGAAATTCACTTCCGCAACATCCGCATACTGGAGCTGCCCGGAGGAATTACCAACGAAGAAAACACCGCCGAAGTGGTCGACGAGAATTGATCGGAACTGCCGGCGAGATGAAATTCACCAAAAAGAAGAAGTGCTATGAGTGATTTGGAATACCGGGTCCTGGTCGGATTGGAAATTCACGTGCAGTTGTGCACGGAGAGCAAGATGTTCTGCAGTTGCGCCGTGGAGTTCGGCGCCGAGCCTAACAGCCGGGTATGCCCGGTGTGCCTGGGCATGCCGGGCGTGCTGCCGGTGATGAACAAGAAGGCTGTGGAGTACTCGATCCTTGCGGGACTGGCCCTGAATTGTGACATCGCTAAATTCACGAAGTGGGATCGCAAGAGCTATTACTATCCCGACCTGCCCAAGAATTATCAGATAAGTCAGTACGATCTGCCGCTGAGTTCGAGCGGATATATCGAGATACCGCTGGAGGATGGCAAATCCAAACGCATCGGGATCACGCGTGCTCATCTGGAAGAGGATGCGGGCAAGAACGTGCACGGCGGACCGGCGGGCGTTTCCCAGGTCGATCTGAACCGCACGGGCACCCCTCTGCTGGAGATCGTAACCGAGCCGGACATGAACGCCGCGGCCGAGGTGCGGGCCCTGGCGGTGGAACTGCAGCGGATCGTCCGCTATCTCGGAGTATCCGAAGCGGATATGCAGAAGGGCCACATGCGTTTCGAGCCCAATATTAACCTGGTAATCACGCGAAACGGCCGCAAGTACAAAACGCCCATCGTCGAGGTGAAGAATCTCAACAGCTTTCGGGCGCTGGAGCGAAGCGTCGAGTACGAAATCGGCAGGCAGTTGGACGAGTTCGTCGAGACCGGCGTAACGATGGAGAGCGGGACCAAGAGCACACGCGGCTGGGACGATGTGAAAGAGGTCACGGTCCTGCAGCGGGAAAAAGAGCAGGCCCACGACTACCGGTATTTCCCGGATCCGGACCTTGTTCCGGTGCAGGTCAGCGACGATTGGCTTGCGGAAATTCGGGACCGGTTGTGCGAGCTGCCGCTTGCGATGCAGACGCGGTTCGTGGAGCAGTATAAGTTGAGCCGGTACGATGCAGGCGTTTTGACGGCCGATCGTGCGACCGCCGAGCTGTTCGACCAGGCCGTAAAAACCGGAGGCGATCCCAAGAGGGTATGCAACCTGCTGACTCAGGTGGGTCTTAAACTGGCCAACGAGAAGGGCTGCGGAATAGGCAATCTGGGATTGAAGTCGGCCGACGTAGGCGAACTTGCGAAGATGGTTGAGTCCGGCACTGTCGGAGCAAGTGCGGGTGAGACTATTCTTGCTGCAATGGTCGGCGCCGGCAAAGGCCCTGCGACTCTGGCCGAGGAACTCAACCTCCTGCAAAAGAGCGATGCCGGCGAGTTGGAGAAGATGGTCGACGCCGTTCTGGCGGACAACCCGAAGGCCGTCGAGGATGTGACCAGTGGCGGCAAGAAAAGCAAAAAGGCCAGAGGCTTCCTCATGGGACAGGTCATGCAGAGGAGCAAGGGGCAGGCCAATCCGAAAGTGGTTTCGCAAATCCTGGCCGGGAAGCTGAAACAGTAGGTTTTCAATTGAATATCGAATGGAAACGGGCGGCAATGCCCGATGTCACGATTAAGAGGGAACGCTCATGAAGGTGGTCAAGAGTAAAGACGTCGAGAGAAAGGTTGTCGAGATGGACGGGGCCGAGGGGGTGGCGGTTCGGTGGCTTATCGCCGACGCTGACGGGGCAAAGAACTTCGCGATGCGTCTCTTCGAAGTGGCCCCGGGCGGGCACACACCTTTGCACACGCACCCGCACGAACACGAGGTATTCGTAATCGCCGGCACTGGCAAGCTGGTTTTCGAGGACGGCGAGTACGATTTTTCTCCCGAGGACGTCATCTTTGTCGACGGCGGCAAGGAGCACTGCTTCAAAAACACCGGCGATTCCGTGCTGCGGTTTCTGTGTTTGATACCGGCTGACGCGGCATAGCTTCCCTGGCACGAGCTGCTGCGGCGGCATGTTAAAGCGGATGTTGCAGTGACAAAGACGGGAGTTAGGGGCAGTAATACCAACTTTTCCGATTGTTTTGGGGTGGTTTTTTGGTTGACATTTCACACGTCGATGGTTAGACTCCGGTCGGTACAGTAATCGAAAATGGGGGTACGACGGCGGGACCGAATCGAGTCGGCCGGGTTGTTATTGTTCGATGCTGAGGCGTTTGTGTGCGAGATTATCCGAATCGCGGCGAATGACAGGAGGTCTTTAGCATGGCGAAGCACGACAGTCGGGCCAAGCCCGGAAGAACGAAAAAAGCGGAGGATAACGCCATAGAATCATCTGAAAGCCGGGATTCTTCAAATAGTAAGGACAGCCGGGCTGCAAAGCGGGAAAAGCAGGCAATCGAGGCGGGAGCTTTTCCGGTGATAGGTATAGGCGCCTCGGCCGGAGGGCTTGAGGCCCTTCAGGGGCTCTTTCAGAACATGCCGTCCGAAGCTGATGTCGCAATTGTCGTTATTCAGCACCTGGCTCCGCATTATAAGAGCATTATGGATTCGCTGCTGGCCAAATATACTCAAATGGACGTCCTTACCATCGAGGACGGCATGAAACTAGAGCCGAACCACGTATATTTAAATCCGCCCGACAAGGATGTTAATATAGATAAGGGCAAACTCCTGCTCATGACCCCCTCAAGCACCCATGCCGGACGCCTGCCCATCGATCATTTTTTCCGCGCGCTGGCCGCCGATCAGAAGGAAAAGGCCATTGGTGTTGTTCTCTCCGGCACCGGTTCGGACGGCACACAGGGCATCAAGGCGATTAAGGGCGAGGGCGGCATAGCGATGGTCCAGTCGGAAGAGCAGGCCAGATATCAGAATATGCCGCGAAGCGCAATAGATACCGGCCTTGTGGATCTGGTTCTGCCCGTCGAAAAGATGGGCGAGCAGATAATGAGCTACGTTCAGCATCCGTATGTCGAAAGACCCGGCAGAAAAGAAGCCCCGGACAAAAAACAGGCGGCCCTGGACAAGATATTTATGCTGATCCGCTCGCACACCGGTCACGACTTTTCCAACTACAAGTCCAACACTGCCCTCCGCCGTATCGGGCGGCGCATGGCCGTTCACCAAATCGATGACATTAACGATTACGTCGACCACCTGCGCCGGGATAAAGCCGAGGTGGATAATCTGTTCCGGGATATGCTCATCGTGGTTACGAATTTCTTCCGCGATCCCCAGGCGTTCAAGGTTCTGGAAGAGAAGGTGCTTCCGGATCTGGTCAAACGCAACGCCGAAAGCAGCAGTTATTTGCGGATTTGGGTTCCCGGCTGCGGTACCGGCGAGGAAGCTTATTCGCTGGCTATCCTGTGCACCGAGATCATGAACAAACTCGGTAAACAAGTCGACGTTCAGATATTCGCCACGGACCTCTACAACGATGCGGTCGAAATAGGACGCAACGGGACGTATCCGGAAAACATCGAGGCCGACGTATCGAAAGAACGGTTGGAGAGATTCTTCATCGCCGAGGAAGGGACTTATAAGATGAAGAAACAGATCCGGGAGATGGTCGTCTTCGCCAGACAAAACCTGATCAAGGACCCGCCGTTTTCAAAGCTCGATCTGGTAAGCTGCAGAAACGTGTTGATCTACATGAACAGCTCTCTGCAGAAGCGAATCGTTCCGTTGTTCCACTATACTTTAAAGAAGGGCGGGTATCTGTTCCTCGGTTCGTCCGAAAGCGTGGGCGAGTTCTCGAATTACTTCGAAACCGTGGACTCGAAATGGAAGATCTTTCAGCGCAAAGAATTGCAGGTTCCGCAAAAGGCCCTGCAGCGGCCCGCGATGCCCTCTTACGAGATGGTGATGGGTGGTATTCGCGACCGGCGCAAGCCGGTGGAGTTGGAAGATCACAGAAATGTAAAGCGCGTCGCCGAAAATGAGATTCTGGCCCACTACGGCCCGCCCTGCGTGCTGGTCAACACCAGATACGAGATATTGTATTTCCACGGCAACACCGACAAGTACCTTACTCCCCCCAGGGGCGAACCGACTTTCAATCTGTTGGAGATGGCCCGAAAAGGCTTGAGATACAAGCTGAATACTCTGTTGCACAAAGCCTCGCAGCAGGAGCATCCGATTACGGAAAAGAGCGTGAAATTCGACGAACGCAGCACAAAGGTGGACATAACGGTCAAGCCGGTCTCCGGATTCGACGAGGATTTACTGCTTGTCGTATTCGAAGAGCAGCACCGAGTCGAACTGGAGGAGCAGCCCCAAAAGCCCAAAGACTCCGAACCCGGCGAAGAAAGCGAGGACCCTCGCGTGGCCGCGCTGGAGCATGAGTTGGCCGGCACCAAAGAATATCTGCAGACGACGATTGAGGAACTGGAGACCACCAATGAGGAATTGAAATCTACAAATGAGGAACTTCAGAGCACCAACGAAGAACTGCAGAGCGCCAACGAAGAACTGGAGACTTCGCGCGAGGAACTTCAATCGACCAACGAGGAACTGGAAACGGTCAACGCCGCGCACCAGGACAAAATCGAGGAGCTTTCCAGGTCCAACAATGACTTGAGCAACCTTCTGGCGAGCACCGAAGTGGGAACTCTGTTTTTGGACATGGATTTGAACGTGGCGCGCTTCACCCCCGCGGTCAAGAAGATTTTCAATCTAATACCCTCTGATGTCGGGCGGCCGGTCAGCGACATAAGCGCCAAGACCGACTACCGAAGCATCACCGAAGACGCACGGCGGGTGCTCGACACGCTTGAGCATAAAGAGGTGGAAATCAATACATACGAAAATAAATGGTTCCTGATGCGGGTTTTGCCGTACCGCACGGTGGAGAATATAATCGACGGGGTGGTGCTTACGTTTGTCGACATCACGGCGTCCAAGGCTGCGATGCAGTACCTGCACCGACTGGCGACGGTGGTCAAAGACTCGAACGACGCCGTTACCGTGCAGAATCTGGACGGCTCCATTATCGCGTGGAACAAAGGGGCCGAAAAAATGTACGGCTACAGCGAGACCGAGGCGCTCAAGATGAACATCACAGAGACGGTCCCTCCCGAAGAAAAACAGCAGGCCGAGCTGTTGCTCGAGCGGATCAAGAACGGTGAAGAAGTCGAGTCGGCCGAGAGCATTCGCCAAACAAAGGACGGTCGTAAGCTGCGGGTCTGGCTGACGATTACCGCGCTCAAGGACGAGTGGGGCAATATAGACGCCGTGGCGACCACCGAACGCGATATTACCGAACTAAGAGGTTTGCGGGAAAGAGAACAAAAGAAATAGCGTTGAATTTCGGTTGGAGGGTTGCAGCAGAACCTTGGCCGGTGTAGACGTTTCGGGCAAAATGGACGTATATGCAAAGAAGGCTTTGATATGACTGACGGACAGGGCGGCACAAGAAATCTTCACGATCTTCGCGCCAGAGCCGAGCGGATAGTGCGCCAGGGTGTTGAGAACCTTCGAACGCCCGCTGAGCAGGATGCACTGATTCACGAACTGCAGGTTCACAAGGCCGAGCTGCAGATGCAGAATGACGAACTGCACGCCGCGCAGGCCGAGTCCGACCGGCTTCAAAACCAATACAGGCATCTGTTCGATTTTGCCCCGATCGGGTACCTCAAGACCGACGATCTGGGGCGGATAGCACATTGCAACGAAGCCGCTGCCGGACTGCTGGGCTGCGGCCCCGGCGTCTTGAGGGGCCGGTTGTTTTCGGATTTCGTGGATAAAGACAGTCAGGACGCCTATTATCTGCACCGCAGGCAGGTCCTCAAAGGCGACGAAGCCTGCGAATGCGAACTTCAGATGACCTGCGCCCGGAGCAGACGTCATTTCGTCGAAATCCGGAGCATAAGCAGGATCGACACGCTCGGCAAACGCGAAATACTCATGGCGATCAAGGACATTACCGCCAGGAAACGCAGCGAAGCCGAGTTGAGCAGGTACCGCGCACATCTTGAGGATCTCGTCGAGCGGCGCACCGCCGAACTCCAGGAGGAGGCATCCGCCAGAGAAGACGCGCAGCAGCAGCTGCTCAGCAGTAATCAGATGCTCGAGAAGGCCCAGGCTATAGCGCACGTGGGAAGCTGGAGTTGGGACCTCGAAAGCGGGGCCGTGCGAGTGAGCGACGAACTGCTTCGAATATTCGGCCGCAGCAGAGACGAGTTCGGCAATTCACCCCACATCGAGCAAATCCCGCGGATGATTTATCCCAAAGATGTGGACCGGGTATTGAGCGCGATCGAAAAATGTATGCAGAAGCAGTGGGATCGTCTCGATCCGATTGAGTTCAGGATAGTACGGCCCGACGGAGAAGTCCGGCATGTGCTCGGTGATGCGATCCACGAAGATGCAGGCCCGGGCAAATCCCTGGTGGGAGTGGTTCAGGACATAACCGAACGCAAGCGGATGGAAAATGATATCCGCGAGAGAGACTTAAAGCTCGCCACCGCCATTGAAAGTCTGCCTTTTACTTTCTTCATAATGGACCGCAACGGCCGGTACACCATGCAGAACTCCGTCGCACGCCGCCGTTTTGGAGATGTCGTGGGAAAGAGGCCCCGGGATATTGAGGTCGACGAGGAAACACTGGCCGTCTGGGAGACAAACAACGCCAGGGCGTTCAGCGGCGAAATTGTGGATGCGGAGTCGACTGTGCGCCTGGGCAAAGAGACGCGCTGCGAGCGCAACATACTCTCGCCGATCAGACAGGGCGGCAAAGTCATCGGAATACTGGGCGCTAACATTGACACTACCGAGCGAAAAATGGTGGAATTGTCGCTCGAGTGGGAGGCTCGGGTTAATTCGGGTCTTGCGGATCTGGCCAACGCACTGATCGATCCGGAGGTTACCATTGACGACATTGCCGCGGCCGTAGTCAGCCAATCCAGAGAACTGACACAAAGCGAATTCGGATATGTATGTACGGTCGATCCCGAGACGGATGAGCTGGTCTGTTTGCTTCCGCAGCCGGGCGATCAGAAGAAAGATGACTCAATTGCCTGGGAATCCGGGTCGTGCACAGGCGGCGAAAGTTTGTGGCAGCGGGCGTTTCTCACGAAGCGGGCTTTTTATACCAATCGTGCTGCTGACCAGGCTTGCGCCGGTGAGCTTGCGGGCGTTCGAAACTTCCTGGGCGCTCCGGCCATGATCGGCGATGAGGTTCTGGGCCAGATAGTGCTCATGAACAGCGCATCGGATTATACCCAGCACGACCTGGACACGGTACGCCGGGTGGCCACCTTGTATGCCCTGGCCATGCAGCGCGAGCGCCAAAGGCAGCAACTGCTGCGGCATCAACACCATCTCGAAGACATGGTCGCCGAGCGTGCGGCCGAACTGCTGGAAACCAACAGGCAACTCCAGGCCGAGGTCGAAAGACGAAAGCAAACCGCCGAAACACTGGCTAACCGCGAACACCAGCTCGACCTTTTCTTCAGCCAGTCGATAGACGGTTTCTTTTTCATGATGCTCGATGAGCCGGTGAAATGGGACGACACCGTCGACAAGGATAAGGTCCTGGACTACGTCTTCGAGCACCAGCGGATCACCAGGCTCAACGAAGCGATGGCCAGACAGTACCGTGCTCATCGCGAACAAATGATTGGGATGACTCCGGCCGAGTTCTTTGCGCATAATCCGGCCGAGGGCAAAGCCGCGTGGAGAAAATTATTCGACAGCGGCCGGCTTAATATCGAGACCGAAGAACGCAGGCTGGATAACTCGACCATGTGGGTCGACGGCGATTATATCTGTTTGTACGATGAAGAAGGCCGAATTACCGGGCATGTCGGTATTCAGAGAGATATTACCGAACGCAGACTGGCCGAGCAGTTCCTCCGCGAACAGGCCAAATACGTGACTAAGGACCCTGCCCCGGTGCTGCGGGTGCATTACGACGGGACCGTTATCTGGGCCAATCCGGCGGCGATCGAAGTGCTCGGAGAACGTCTGCCGGGAAAGTCGATTTACGATTTGATCGGGGACTTGCAAAGACCGTTGCTCGAGAGAATACCCGAAAAGCGACCTCGACAAGTCGAGGCTATAGTGGCCGACAGCACGTTTCTTCTGACTTTCCAGCGGGACGAAGAGACAAAATCGGTGTACATCTACGCCAGCGATATCACCGAGCGCAAAAGGGCCGAGGAACTGCTTCTGCAGAACCGAGAGCAACTCAAGTCATTGGCTTCGCAGTTGACCCTGGCCGAAGAGCGGGAGCGACGCCAACTTGCGACTCGCCTGCACGATGAAATCAGCCAGTCGCTGGTGATTTCGAAAATAAAGCTCGAAGCCCTGCGAAACGAGGGTGCTTGTTCCAAATCCCATCAAACAATTGACCGGGTATGTGAAGAACTCGCCGCAGCTATCGAGGCTTCGCGAAGCGTTACCGGCGAATTGAGCTATCCCATCCTGAAGGAACTCGGATTCGAATCAGCGGTCGCCGCATGGCTGAGAGATAAAGTCGGCGCCCACGGCATACGAACCGGCTTCAAGTGCGACAAGCGGCCAAAGCCGATGAGCGAGGACATTCAGACGCTTCTTTTCAGGAGCGTAAAGGAGCTGTTAATCAACGCAGTCAAGCACTCACAGGCCAGGCGCGTGGACGTGTCGATACGCAGGCAAGGTTCGGAAATAGAAGTAACGGTTAAGGACGACGGCGTCGGTTTCGCTCCGAAGCAGATAGCGTCGGCCGTGACCGAGCATTACAATCTGGGTCTTTTCAGCATTTACGAACGACTGGAGCAGCTCGGCGGAAGTATGGAGATCGAGTCGGCTCCGGGGCAGGGATGCAGGGTGATGATGAGAGCACCATTGAAGACAAGCAGCGGTAAATGACTGGGAGAAAAGCTAATGGCGACAAGAATTGTGTTGGTGGACGACCACGGAATCATGCGGCAGGGACTTCGGAGCATGCTGAATGAATGCGAGAACATGGAAGTGGTCGGCGAGGCGGCGGATGGGCGTGAGGCACTGGATGTGGTCAAGCAGTCCAGACCAGATGTGGTCGTTACGGATTTCACCATGCCCAACCTCAACGGAGCCGACGCAACACGCGTAGTGCTAAAGGAATTTCCCCACGTGAAGGTAATCGCTCTTTCTGTTCACTCGGATACGATGTTTGTCTCCGAGATGCTGAGAGCCGGAGCCTCGGGGTATGTCCTAAAGGACTGTTTGTTCCAGGAACTGGTCGAAGCCATAGAGACGGTCGGAGCAGGCGGGACGTATTTGAGTCCGCGAGTGGCGGGGGTTGTGGTCGAGGGCTATATAAGCCAGTTGGACGGCGGCGATCCGACTAAATCGCCGCTCGAAGCGCTGACCGTGCGAGAGCGCGAGGTGCTCCAGATGATAGCCGAGGGCAAGACCACAAAGCAGATCGCCCTGGTTCTGCACGTCAGCACCAAGGCCATCGAGGCCAACCGCCGGCGGATCATGGACAAACTCGACGCCCACAGCATCGCCGAACTGGTCAAATGCGCGATCCTGGGCGGCCTGGCAAGCCTGGAGACATGAGAGTCTGCGTCTGACGCCCGATTCTGTCTGTCGCGGGAAAAGGCGCTGTACGGCCGGTTTATTACCATAATTGGCGCTCAATGGCTGCGCGAAAAGACCGACGATAGATGAGCCAAAATCCCGCTGGAGTATCGTTGGCTTCACGACTGGGAAAAGGTATAATTGATATTGCAAGCTATTTTGTAAGCCCACTTTGAGGCTATTTCATTGACAGGAGAAGTCTGTATGAGCGAAAGAAGGATATCCAGACGGCGTTTTATTCGTGATACTTCGCTGGCCGCGGCCGGCGGCATAGCAGCGGCGACAATGACGGGCACGGCCGCCGAGACCCAAAAGGGCGATCCGGCCGTTCGCAAGACCCTCTGCTACAATCCGGACATGGAGTACCGCAGGCTGGGCAAGACGGGGCTGTGGATCTCGGCAGTTTGCCTGGGCGGGCACTGGAAACGCATCAATGTTATGAATCAGGATTTCGATCAGAACCGCAGGCAATGCGTCGACCGCTGCATGGACCATGGAATCAACTATATCGACGCGTGCTGCCGCAGCGAGGTGCTGGCGTACAGCCGCGCTTTGAAGGGCAGACGCGACAAAATGTATATGGCGCTGTCGTACTGCGGCAAAGAAGTCCGCAATCCGGAGTTTCGCACCGCCAAAAAGCTGATGGAGTGCTTCGATTCCCTGATGCAGGAGTCGGGCCAGGATTATACAGACCTGTGGCGAATTACCTGTCACGAACCCGGCGGCAGACATTCCTTCAATACCTCCTGCGAGATCGTCGAGGCCCTGACCAAAGCCAAAAAGCAGGGCAAGGCCCGGCACATCGGCTTCAGCTCTCACGATCGACGTTGGATCCAGATGATGATCGAGTATTTCCCGGAAATCGAGGTGGTGCTGTTTCCATACACCGCCAGGAGCAAGGCAATGCCGAAGGACAGCCTGTTCGACGCTCTGCAGAAGTGCGACGTCGGAGCTTTCGGCATCAAGCCGTTCGCCAGTAATTCGCTCTTTGCCGGCACCAGCGCACCCGACGATCCGCACGCCGCCGAAGACGACAGACGGGCCCGGCTTGCGATCAGGTACATCCTGTGCAATCCCCACATAATCCCGATACCCGGTCTGGTGAGCACACACCAGGTGGATAACGTCGCCAAAGCCGTTTCCGAACGCAGGCAACTGGACGTGGCCGAGGCCGGGGAATTGAAAGAACTGATGGACCGCACCTGGGCAAATCTGCCTAGCAATTATCGCTGGCTCAAGAACTGGGAATACGTATAGTGCGGAGCCGACACGAACATGGGTGCCCCCGCTACTTGTGTAACTTCCAGATAAACCGCAGCAGGGACCCGCTGTCTGCGGGCACATTTAATCGATTACAAGGAGATATTTGTTGAGTTTTAAGCGAATTGGATGGACTGTCGGTCTGATATTTTGCGTGCTTCTGGCGACAACCGGCGGCTGTAACGATGAAAAACAGGTGCGAACAGAACGCAAGCCTGTATTCGAAGTTGTCGAGAGCGAACAGCCCACTTCGGCGGCCTCAGACCCGCAAGACCAGCAGTCAGAAGAGGCTTTTGCCGAAGAACCGGCCAAAGAGGAGCCACTGCTGTTGCTGGAAGAAGAACCGTTGCTTCTTTCCGAAGAGGAGGACACCTACGACGGCCCGGTCGCTGATAACAGCCGCTGTCATGTATGCCACTTGAACTTCGACGGGGAGGACCTCACGAAAGTGCATGCCCGGGCCGAGATCGGCTGCGAGGATTGCCACGGGGCATCTGACGCTCATTGTTCGGACGAGGATAACATCACCCCGCCCGACAGGATGTTCGCCACAGACACCATCGTCGATTTCTGTACCGAATGCCATGCCGAAGAGGGCCTGAAGGACGTACCTGCGCACGATCAGGTGTTCGAAGGCGATAAAGTCTGTACCGATTGCCACGGCAACCATCGGCTGAATGTCCGCACGCGGCGTTGGAACGAGAAAACAGGTGAGCTGATCGAAGACGACAACGTCCGCATGCTGACCGACGAGATGCTCGAAGATTCTCAATAGCGGCTGATATGGCCGCCGACACGGTCAAAAAAATCCGGAAGGGGTCCCGGCCCGCTACCGGGCGTGTTTGCGGCCTATCTTGTCTTCGGTGCCGTTAAGCAGACGAACGATATTGGCCTTGTGACGCATCAGCACCATCAGCGGAATCGCCAGCGATACCACCTGTAGCGGCCACAGGTCCGCAAATACCCAGGAATTCATCGCGAGTATCATTGCAAAGAGCATCAGAGGGAAAGTCAGCGAGGCTACGATTGAAGCCAGCGAGACGTACCGCGATGTTAGCACGATTGTAATCCAGACGACGAACGCAATAACCGCACATACCGTGTAGTAGGGCCACAAACCCAAAGCGACGCCGAGACTGGTCGCCACCCCTTTGCCGCCTTTGAAACGCAGGTAGAGGGGGAAGCAATGACCGACCACAGCGGCCGAGCCGGCGGCCAGCCACAACCAGTAGCACAGAGCTGTAGAAAGATTGGACATTCGCGACAGCACCGCCATCGCCGCCAACATCGGAATCAGGCCTTTGCAGACATCCAGAAAGAAACAGACGTACGCCCATTTCTTGCCCAGAGCCCTTGCGACATTGGTGGCGCCTATGTTGCCGGAGCCGATTTCGCGAAGATTCTTGCCCCGCATCCCGGCCAGCAGCAGTCCGAACGGCACCGAGCCCAGAAGGTAAGCTCCGATTATGATCAATATCAGGACCACACCCACTATTTCACGCCTTTCTTCTTCAGTATCTCTTCGTAAAGCTCCGCTAATCTTTCCGCAACACGGGCAACAGATACCCGCTCTCTTATACTGTCGTTGCTGATACTCTGCGAGCTTTTTTTGATGTTGTTGCGGTTAGAGTAGTAGTTGATGGCCGCGGCCAGCGCGGGCGTGTCGTTGGGCGAATCGATGACATAGCCATGCTCGCGATCGGTGAAAAGATCGGTTGCTCCGTTGAATCTTGTCGTAATTACCGGTTTCTCGGCCGCAAGGGCTTCGAGTATGTACCGGCTGGACGGATCGTAGAATGTCGGCAGAACCGCCACATCGCTGATGCAAAGCGCATAACGCACGTGCCTGACCGGACCTAGAAAGACTATCCGGTCGTGCACACCACATTTCCTCGCCAGCAGACGATATTTGTGGCTCTTGGCGGCGCCGGCGACTATCAGATAGGCCCGTGGCGCCGCCGACAGTGCCTCGATCAATGGAGAAAGGCCCTTTAGCCGGAAATTGTTGGCGACAAAAAGAAAAAACAGCGGACTGTCGGCTTCGGTCAGATCGAGCCGGCCGAGTATCTGGGCACGCAGCACATCCGCCCGGCCCATGTCTATCTTCCTGTGAACGCGAACGCCGTTGGGGATTACCACCAGCCGGTCATCGGTCACCCCGTAATGCCGCTTGAACTGCTCGGCGACGTAGTTGGAAATGGCCACCAGCTTCGGACCGTCACAACTCCTGCACACTCGTTTCTCGGCCCGCAGCAGGACATTGCGCCGGGAATTTGCGAATGCGGTCAGCCTCTTGTAAGTTTCCAGCAGCTTGTTACGATAGCTGGCCGCGTTTCGAAGGATGGATTCGGGATAAGTGCCGCCGCGGGGCTGGTAAATATCGGCAAACTCGAACGGCAGGACGCTGTGCACGATGTCGTAACGATGCACCGCGATGTGCTCCTTGATGGCGTTGGCGAAGGCGTCGTACGCAGTACGCTCGCCGGCGGTCTCAGAGCACAGGATATGGATATTCTTATTCTTGGTCTGTCCCTTCGCCGCCAGGACGTCGACTTCGAAACCGAGGCTTCTCAGTGCTGCTGCGTGCTCGAAGACCGACCGCTCGGCGCCGCCCAGGGCGATATTGGCTCGCTCAATTATGATTGCTATCTTGCGGGTGGCCATCAGTTCGTCGCGTCTTTGTCCAGAAATGGAACGGTTCTGCCGTGCTTGACGTCGTGGCAGGCCATTCTGTGAGCTTTAATGAGCACTTTGCGGATAAATGTCTTGTCGGTTCTTGTGAGTCGGCCCGAAATCGTGCGATAGCGCCGGTAAAAACGCATCCTGTCGGTTCGGGAAAAATTAACGCCCGGGGCCGAATAGAAGAGCTGGGCGATGTCCTTCACGCGGAATCTCTCGCCAAGCAGACCGGGTTTGAATGCCCTTGCCAGATCTATAAGGTAAAACTTCCCCTGCGTCTCGTTGTAGAATATATGCGAAAAATAGAGATCCCGATGGCGATAGCCGGTCTTATGGAACTTCCGCACAAAACCCGCCAGAGAGTCGATAAACTTCCTTCGAAGCTTCAGGTTTTCGCAACTTGGCCCGGCGGCAAAATACGACGGCAATGAGCGTTCGATTGCGTCTGCATCGGGTATCCCGCGAGTAACAGTGAAGCTTCTTTTTTCGAAAAACAGCCCCTTTTGCGAGCCATAGGCGACCACTTCCGGCGCGCCGATACCCGCCGCACTCAATTCGCGGGCCGGATTGATCTCGCAGCGGGCAAGATCGATCAGTCTCCTGTGAGACAGCCAGTTTTTCACCTGCACGCTCTTCGGCGGATTGTCGTAACGCTTAAGATAAAGCGTCATCGCAGGTGAGCCTGCCTTTACACGCAGCCGCGATCTATGGCGAGCCAGATTTGACTTGGTGAGATTCTCGCCGTCTTCGAAGGCAAAGACATCTTCGAAGGATCTGAGGCCCAGACCCTCCAGAACGGCCCGGTAGCGGTCGTTGACAAAAAAAGCATTTGAGATTTCGATAAACCTTGCCTCGCTCATTCTGACAAATCCGCCCGTTGCGGGCTTTCGAGTAATCTCTCGGCCGCTTGCACCACCTGTTCCACGGTTAGCGACCGCATACACACGTGCTCGGGCTTGGGACACTCCGGCTTTGCACAGGGCGCACACGAAACGTTCGCAACAATCTTTATTTCACCTTCGTAACCGGTTTCGGTCCAGGCCGGATCGTTCGGTCCGAACAGCGTGATTACCTTTCGCCGCAGTGCGATTGCGATATGACGTGGCCCTGTGTCGTTGGTAATCACAAGTTCGGCGCGACTGTAAAGCGCTTTTAGCTGCGAAAGCGATAGACCCGTATCGGCCAGATTCACAAGAGTATTCTCACCGGCGCTCTGGATAGCACGGGCGATTTCCCTCTCGGCCTGGTTGTTCGCAACGGAAATCACCACAAGCGCATTGTAGGCTCCGATCAAACGGTCTGCTGTTTCGGCAAACCTTTCCGGAAGCCAGCATTTACTGGGCCCGAAAGCGCCGCCCGGGACCAGAATAATCAGTGGGCCCGCGGGTTCGACGGCCTCTGGCAGTATAGATGCGAGTTGCTCCGATGCCGCGGCGTCGACATGCAGTTCGAGTCTTCTGTCCTCAACTCGGCCGGGTGTTTCGCAGGCCAGCTCGAGATAGTAGTCGACCATGGATCGCGGAGCAAACCCCCGTGCGAGAGCCGGACCCCGATTAATCCGCGGAGCGTAATGTCGTTCAGTAAGCAGCGGGCCTCGTCCTCCTCTTGCATAGCCGACACGTCGTTGAATCCCCGCAAGAAAACATGTTAGAGCCGATCTAAACGAATTACTGAACAGAATCGCGCGGTCGAAACGGTGTTTCCGCAGCAGGACGGCGGTTCTAAAAGGACTTTTCGATTCGATAGTGAGCCATTCGTCACAGAAAGGCGTGGGCCAGAGCACCTCCCGAACAACGGAACCGCCTAAAAAGTATATTTCTGTCCGGGGAAGGCTGTTCCTCAGTCGGCGAAGGGCCGGCGTGGCCAGAATTGCATCTCCCATCGGTGAAGGCAGATAAACCAGCACCCGTTCGACACGGCTGTTGTCGGATGGAGGAGGCATTATTTGCGTCCCTGCATGATGTAGAAAGTCAACGCCATAAGCTGCAGCACGACGGCGAACATCAGGGCGGTCGAGACCCGAGGATCGGAACTGCCCGCGTTTAGCAGCAGCCAGGCCGTAATCACGATGCAGAACAGCACGAGAATCTGAATCACTCCCGCCAGAAACCGCATCGCTGAAAACTCATCGAAAATCTCGTACCTGTTGAGCATTTTGAGCTGTTCCAGGATATCCTCGAGAAGCTGTCGCGTTGTCTTGTCCTGCTCGATTTCAACTCTATCGGCGTCCGCACCATCTACAGCTTCCTCGTCTGACGCTTCATCGTCTGTTTCGACACCAGAAGTAGGCTCCCGCTCTTTCTGCACGACGGGGTCGGCTTCAACAGGTTTGGTAATCTCTCTGGAACGCCGAGGCGGCTGCTCATCTATTCGAATCGGCCGCGGTTCCCGCGATTCGGCATGTTGTGGTGACGGCGGAATGCGAACGGGGCTGTCCGATTCATCATTCTGCCCCGGCTGTTCCGCCGGTTCGGAAATCTCCTTCTGTTCTTCCGTGGCAACGGCCGCGGGTGGCTCTTCGCTGACTGATTGCTCGGTCGTTGGGGAATCGACTCGGGCTGTTTCAACCTGGGCTTCCGGCTTCTCGGCCCGCTCCTCAGTTTCGGGTTCCTCTTGTGCCGGTTCTTCGACAGGCTCATCGGTTTGTACGGTCGGGGCTGACGTTTCCGGCTCCTGGTCGGTCTCCGGCGGCGCCGGCTCGGAGGCCTTTTTCATGCCCAGCCGCTGGTGCTGCCTGATCAGATTTGTCGCCTCTTTGAGGTTAATCGCCCGGTAGTCAGGATTGGACTTGAGGTCTTCGGGATTGACTTCGTGGTTCGGCGGGTCCACGAGAATCGTTCGGCAGCCCGCGCGTGCTCCGGCCTCGACGTCCCGACCGCTGTTGCCTATCATCCACGATTCGTCCAGATCTATGTCCATCTCATCGGCGGCCGCAAGCAGCATCCCCGGCTTCGGTTTTCTGCAGTCGCTTTCTTTTCGATATCGGGGCACCGAGCCGTCGGGATGATACGGACAGTAGTAGATCCCATCCAGCGATGCGCCCTTTTCGCCAAGCAGTTCTTCCAGCCGGTCGTGAATCCGCCCCAGCACCTTCTCGGTAACTATTCCCCGCGCCACCGCAGACTGGTTGCTGACTACGATGAGTTTGTAACCGATCTTGCTCAGTGCAATCAGGGCTTCGGGAACTCCGTCAATCAGCCTGACCTGATCCGGGTCGTTTATGTAGCCGGGATCCCAGATGAGGGTATCGTCTCGGTCCAGAAATACGGCTTTATCAGACATACTGAGCAACCCCCTCTATGCGTCCACAAAGGCCTGTTCGACCAGGTCGCATATTATGTGATAAGCGAGCTGGTGAATTTCCTGGCTTCGGGCGGTCGATTCGTGATCGGCGCAGAAGCAAACATCGGCCAGTGTTTCGAGCCTGCTGTCGGCCCGGCCGGTAAAAGCCAGAATAATCGCGTCTTTCTTTTTGGCCAGTTCCACCGCTTTCAAGACATTGGAACTGCTCCCGCTGGTGGAAAATGCCCACAAAACATCGCCCTTGCGCACCAGGGCTTCGACCTGGCGGGCGTAGACATCATCAAAAGAATAGTCATTGCCGAGGCAGGTGAGAATAGAAGAATCGGTGGTCAGGGCCACCGCAGGCAGGGCCCGCCGTTCGGCTTTGAACCTGCCGACGAACTCCCCGGCAATGTGCTGGGCGTCGGCCGCGGAGCCGCCGTTGCCGCAGATGTAAACCGTTCCGCCGTCTCCGATGGATTGCACGATTGCATCGACAAAGGCGAGAATGGTTCGAAAGCCCGAATCGGCCAGTTCTGCAAGCAGGCGTTTGTGGACGGCTATGGTTTCCGCTATCAGTTCTTCGGGGTTGCCGGTCATTCCGATTCGGTCTCCAATCCCTTCATTTTCGCTATGGTCGAAGTCGAGCTTTTGCCCTTCACCAGAGGTGCCAGTTCGACCTTTCCACCGTATGATTCGACGAATTCTCGCCCTACGACCCCTTTTTCGGCCCAATCCTCGCCCTTGACGAGTACATCCGGCTTTATCTGCTTTATAAGCTCCAGCGGTGTCTCATCGCTGAACATCGCGATATAGTCTACCGCCTCGAGCGCCGCCAGAACAGCCGAGCGGTCCTTCTCATTGTTCACAGGACGGTCTGGGCCCTTAATAGCCTTGACCGAATCGTCGCTGTTCAGGCCCACAACCAGCACATCGCCGTGTTTTTTGCAGAATTGAAGGTACTCGGTGTGGCCCCGGTGAAGCACGTCGAAACACCCGTTGGTAAAAGCTATGCGTTTACCCTGCAGCCTGTGCCATTGAAGCTCTTCCCGCAGAATTTCTATCGTCCTGATTTTGCCGGAGCGGTCAAGGTTGCGGCCTATGACTTCACTTATCAACTCTTCGGGCTTGACTACGGCGGCTCCGAATTTGCCGACCTCTATGCCGCCGGCCAGGTTGGCAAGATGCACGGCCGTTTCATAATCGCAATCGCCCGCCAGCGTTACTGCAAGTGTGGCAAGTACAACATCGCCGGCTCCGGTCACATCGTAAACGTTTCTAACGCGCGTGGGGATCAGCCCCGAAAATCCGGCCGTCTTCAAATAGGCGCCCTGCTTATCGAGCGTTATGACCGCAGCCTCCAGATCCAGTGTGTTCACAAGCTTTTCCGCGGCTTCGGCGGCTGTTTGTTCGCTTTCTATATCCCAGCCGACCGCCAGAGCCGTTTCCTTGCGATTCGGCGTTATCAG
Source organism: uncultured Pirellulales bacterium (assembly GCA_964406945.1). Taxonomy (GTDB): domain Bacteria; phylum Planctomycetota; class Phycisphaerae; order Sedimentisphaerales; family Anaerobacaceae; genus UBA2266. Next base: position 3,332 of record CAYOTO010000045.1, on the reverse strand, counting down.
AGTCGCACCCTTATACTTAGAGTAGTCGGCCGTAGGCCCCGGATCGACCAGCACGGATTTGCCTGCGTCGGTTGCCATCTGAATCATCTCCCGGCAGACCGAGTCGGAAAGAACGCCCTTGTTGTAATCCTGCAGGCACACGATATCCGAATCCAGCAAATGCGTCTCGTACGTCGCCAGAATCGCCTCCTTCTGCGCATCGGTAAGCGGTTTGGCCGATTCCTGGTCGATCCGCATCAACTGCTGACGGTGGCGGTGCTGAGCCAGGCCGATAAGTCGCTGCTTGCTTACGGTAGGGCGGTCGGCGGTCTTGAGCAGGCCCGTAACGTCGGCCCCCAGTTCGGCCAGCCGCACCGTCAGTTCCGTGGCGTTGGCGTCTTCGCCTATTATGCCGATGCAAACAGGTTTGGCGCCCAGCGCGGCAAGATCGGCTGCCACCGAGCCGGCCCCGCCGCAGCAGCTATGTGTCTCAGTTACTTTCAGGACCGGAACCGGGGCCTCCGGACTTATTCGCAGGGCATCTCCGTAGACATAAACGTCGAGCATAAAATCACCGACGATCAGCACCTCCGGAGAACCGAGGTTTTTTACGGCTTTTATGAGTTTTTCATACATAATGCGGCTTTTTGGTCCTGAACGGCTGATTGCTGTGAGTTACTGCAAACTGATAATTCTACCCTCCAGCGCCCGCTCAATCAAGGCTGTTAATTGCTCTGTGCCGGTCGTAAACTGCAGTTCTATATTCAAGAAAGCAAAATTCGCTTCATCCTTCGGTGTTTTATTTTCGTCGATTTGCGAGAAGGGCGACGATACCCAGTCTTTTTGAGTTGTGAGGACCAGTTCGGCACCGACCTGCCGGGCCCGTGAAGCGATTTCGGCGATATCTTCGCGGCTGTAGTGATGATGGTCGTCAAAGGTGAGCGTTTCGACCAGTTCGCAACCGATGCGGCGGACTGTTTCGAAAAAAGCAGCAGGATTTCCTATTCCACAGAAGCCCAGCACCCGCTTGCCGTCAACTTCCCCAAGGGGTAACGAATCGCCCGATTGAGTAAAAATCGAGACCGGCGCATGAGCCGCACGCACCAGCACTACCCGCGGGTGGATGGCCTTAAGCCTCTGCTCTATGCTGGCAAGCTGCTCTTCGCTGACCAGATCGGACCGTGTTATCACCGCCGCCTGCGCTCTTGCCAAGGACGAAAGCGGCTCGCGGAGCAGCCCGGCAGGCAGAATCCTGCCGCCGCCGAACGGATCGGTGGCGTCGATTGCGATTATGTCAAGGTCGCGGGTAAGTCTTCTGTGCTGAAAACCGTCGTCCATTACCAGTACTTGAGCCCCGAGTGTGCCCGCAGCCTCGGCGGCGCCTGCTACTCTGTCCGGATTGACCACCACCTGCAAACCCGGGCAGGACTGAGCCAGAAGGGCAGGTTCATCGATATGAGGCAGTCTCTTGGCCGAATCCGTTTTGTAGCCCCGCGTCAGAACGGTGGTCGGAATCTTCCTGGCCAGCAGCAGATTGCAGAGCCAGACTACCAGCGGGGTTTTTCCCGTTCCGCCGGCGGTGATGTTACCGACGCATATTACCGTCGCATTCGCGGGCCGGCTCCTCATTACGCCCAGATCATAAAGGAGATTGCGCAGCCGTACGGCGATTCCATAGAAAGCCGAAGCAATTCTAAGCAGCAGCCTCAGCGCGGACGCTTTCAAACCTTGCTCACGGCCTGAGATCAAATTTCTGAATTCCTGCTGTTTCATCGACAACCCCTGCAAACCTGGTGATTCTGTGACAGGTTACACGCGATAACGCGTGCCTGCCAGCAAAAACACGCGACCAGGCAAAGCCGCATTGCGAATTCGCCGAAATCTAAACGTGTGTTCCTTCACAGAATCGAATTCGCGTACTGCGGAAGGGGGGATAAATGGGGTTTCTGCTGGCTTTGGCGGCGCTTGTGGGCGTAACCTGTCTGCTGATCATAATAGGACTGTCTCTGCAGGCATGGAGCATGAGTTCGCCCAGACTCGAGAGAATCTACCATTTCGAAGCCGTACGTCGTGTCAATGAGTGCGCAAAGCAAACGGCCCTAATCGGGCCGTTGCCAAAATCGATCAGTGCTGGGAAAAAAGCGACTACACGCCTGCTTTTATCTTCTTGATAATGGCGTCCGCCATTTGACTAGTTCCGACCGCCGTGGGGTCGTCGCGGTTTGGCTTCATATCGTAAGTTACGTCCTTGCCTTCGTCTATCACCGCCGCGACTGCTGATTCCAGAGCCGCCGCTTCCTTCTTCTTGCCCAGATGCGCCAGCAGCATAACCCCGCTCAAGATCAGCGCTGTGGGATTTACCTTGTTCTGGCCCTTGTACTTTGGCGCACTGCCGTGCGTAGCCTCGAAAATAGCCATTTCATCGCCGATATTCGCACCGGGAGCGACACCCAGGCCGCCCACCAGCCCCGCACAGAGATCGCTTATAATATCGCCGTAGAGGTTGGGCAGGACGATAACGTCATACAGTTCGGGTTTCTGTATGAGCTGCATGCACATGTTGTCGACGATTCGGTCTTCGAATTCGATGTCCGTGTATTCGCCCGCAACCTGACGCGAAACATCGAGCCACAGGCCGTCGGAGAATTTCATAATGTTGGCCTTGTGCACGGATGTAACCTTTTTGCGGCCCATTTTACGGGCGTACTCGAACGCGAACCGAACTATACGCTGCGTTCCCTCGACCGATATGGGCTTAATGCTGACGCCCGCATTCGGGCCGATATGTCTGCTGGAGTGAGAGTTAAGCCAGTCGATCAGTTCGGCGGTATCATCTTTTCCTTTTTCGTACTCGATACCCGCATAGAGGTCTTCGGTATTCTCCCGCACTACTACCAGGTCGATATTCGAATACCTGCTTCGCACGCCGGGATAGCTCTTGCAAGGCCGCAAACATGCGTAAAGGTCGAAAAGCTGACGAAGATGTACGTTTATCGAGCGAAACCCGGTTCCAACGGGTGTGGTGATCGGGGCCTTGAGAACAACGCCGTTCTTTTTAACCAGTTCGAGCGTTTCGTCTGGAATAGGAGTTCCGATTTTCTCCATCACATCCACGCCGGCCTCGGCCATATCCCATTCTATCTCGGTGCCGGTTGCATCAATGCATCTGCGGGTTGCCTCGGCTATTTCGGGGCCTATTCCATCACCTGTTATCAGTGTCACGTTTGTCATATTAAAATACTCCTGATTTCAAAAGCGGCTATATTAGCCCGCACCCGCCATGCTGTCAACAGCCATCGCCCCATACCCGCAGACCGAACCTGCGGTTTCGATTGTTTTGTAAGAATGCGGCA
>CAYOTO010000044.1:0-26014 GCA_964406945.1 uncultured Pirellulales bacterium | reverse complement strand
CCTAGAGTAGGGTAACTATAAACTAGAGAGACAGTTACCTATTTTTTATTGACAGTGCTGCATTTTCTGGCTAATTCCGGTTTATGCCGAAATTAGCAAGGACAGTTGTGGCCGGGTGTGCTCATCATATCACGCAGCGGGGGAATAATCGCCGGGACGTATTCTGTAAAGGGCGGAGTAAAAGTGCAGCGTCTGGCGGGGCGGTTTAGAACTGCGACAATTCCTCATGGCTGCTCAATAGTGAAGGTTCGCCCTTCGAATTTCGTGCTTTCAATCTGTCTGCCTCCAGCCGTATAATAGGACCATTATACCGAAATATGGATTGGAGCGTACTATGACAAAGTCCCGACTCAATCGCCGAACCTTCCTAAAATCGACACTTGCCGGCACATTGGGCATTCCATACCTCGTCAGCGGCTCGGCGATGGGCAAATCCGGCTCGGTCCCGCCCAGCGAACGGATTACGCTGGCCTCTATCGGTGTCGGCGGCATGGGCACCAACAACATGCGGGCGTTCCTCGCCCTGCCGGACGTGCAGGTGGTCGCCGTCTGCGACCCGGTCAGGGCCAGCAACGAGTACGGCCACTGGTACAAAAAGGGCTTTAACGGTGCATGGTTCGGAAGAGAACCCGCCAAGGCCATAGTCGAGCAGCACTACTCGGAACAGGCCGGAAAACCCGCTTTCAGGGGCTGCGACGCATACGTGGACTTCCGCGAAATCACCTCCCGATCCGACATCGACGCCGTCTGTATCACCGCGCCCGATCAGTGGCATGCCGTGATGGCCTGCACCGCCGCCGAATCCGGCAAGGACATCTACTGCGAAAAACCCCTCACACTCGCTCTGGCCGAGGGCTGGTCCATCATCGACGCGGTCCGCCGCCACGGCATAGTCTTCCAGACCGGCACGCATCGGCGGTCGGATTCGCTGGTAAGGTTTGCATGTGAACTGATCCGCAACGGCCGAATCGGCAGGCTCAGGAAGATTTACCTGGGAATAGGCTCGAACAACAAGGTCGGCCCCGGCAGCGACTGGAAGCCGATGCCCATACCCGAAGGGTTCGTTTACGACATGTGGCTCGGCCCGGCTCCATACGCCCCATACCACAAGGATCGCTGCCTCTACACGTTCCGTTTCGGTCGCGACTACTCGGGCGGCCAGACCACCAACCTTGGGGCACACGCGGCGGATATGGCTCAGTGGGCCAACGGCACCGACGACACAGGCCCGGTCGAATTCGAGGACCTCGGCGGCGAATACCCGTCGGACGGCCTCTTCACAACCCTTACAAAGGTCCATTTCCGGGCAAAGTACGCCAACGGCGTTGAACTGGAATGCAAGACCGACGATGCAAGCCCCTGGCGATTCGAAGGGACCGAGGGCTCGATCACCTACCAGTCGAACAAAATGGTCTTCAACCCGCCTTCGCTTGCGAATACGGTCATCGGACCCGACGAAATCCACCTTTACGAAAGCCCCGAACACCACCGCAACTTTATCGATTGCGTAAAGAACCGCACCGACCCCGCCGCCCCCGTCGAGGTGGGCCACCGCTCCGTAAGCATTTGCCACCTTGGCAACATCGCAATGACCGTGAAGCGTAAGATCAGGTGGGATCCGGCCGCCGAAAAAATCCTGGGCGACGAAGCGGCCTCCCGAATGCTGCATCGGCCCATGCGAAGCCCGTGGGCGTTGTGAAACAGGCCCCGACAAGATATAAACGAGCAAATCTCTATTGAGAAGTAAAAGGTAAGATGATGTCGAACTTCAGAAATCAGACAAGACGCGAATTTCTAAAGATGACCGCCGCAGGCGCGGCCTGCACGCTCAGCGCACGTTACGCAGCGGGCGATGAAAAGAAGCGTACGCCTAACATCGTATTCATACTGGCCGATGATCTGGGCTGGGCGGATGTGGGCTATCACGGCTCGGACATAAAGACGCCGAACATCGACATGCTCGCTAATCATGGCGTGGAGTTTGACCAGCACTATGTAATGCCCACCTGCACACCGACCCGCGTGGGTTTAATGACGGGCCGCTACCCCTCCCGCTACGGCGTAACAGCCCCGGCCTACGGCCAGATTTTCGATTCGCAAACCGTAACGCTCGCCCAGGCACTTGCTCAAACAGGGTACGAAACATACATCACGGGCAAATGGCACATGGGCTCTCCGCCCGAATGTACGCCGCTGAAGTACGGTTTCGATCATTCTTACGGCTATTTCGCCGGTCAGATCGATCCTTATACGCACCTTTACAAAACCGGAATCAAATCCTGGCACCGCAACGATGATTACCTGGAAGAAGAAGGCCATGCCACCGATTTAATCACGGAAGACGCGGTTCGCGTTGTAGAAAAGACCTCGGCCGGGCCTTACTTCCTGTATGTTGCCTACAGCGTCCCCCATTACCCGCTCGACGAACCCGAAAAATGGACCGCCATGTACGAGGATATCGAGAACGATTCGCGTCGCTGGTATGCGGCAAGCGTAACGCACATGGATTCCTGCATAGGCAGGATCGTCGACGCCGTCAAGGCCTCCCCCGATGCCGGGAATACGTTGATTGTGTTCGTGAGCGATAACGGAGGCCAGAAGAGCTGGCACAGCAGCAGTCAATATCACGGACGCTACAAAGACAAACCCCACGACCGGCTGGGCGACAATCGCCCCCTGCGCGGCTGGAAAGGTGATGTTTACGAAGGCGGGATTCGCGTACCGGCCGCCGCTTACTGGCCGGGCGTGCTCGACAAACATACGGTAGAGGCACCGGTGCATATCGTAGACTGGATGCCGACTTTGTGCTCTATCGCAAATTGTCAGACCACCGGGAGACTGGGCTGGGATGGGCGAAGCATCTGGCCGCTGATAGCGGACCAAAAGAAAACTATCGGCGAGAGAACGCTCTACTGGAAGACGCCGAACGCCCAGGCGGTGCGTCAAGGCGATTGGAAACTGGTCAGAATCGGAAACAAATCGCCGGAACTGTACAATCTCGCGGACGATCCCCTTGAAAAAACGGATCTGGCGAAAAAACGCCCCGATAAGGCTAAAAAGCTAGCCGCCTTTCTCGACGAGATTGCCTCAGACGACCGAACCAGAGCCCAGGTTCGCGCAGCAGACAAATAGTGCGCCCGGAAATGACGCTGCGCACTCATGACTTGCGCCGGGGGGGGAATATGAACCTGATTGACCGGTTGGCTTATCGACCAGCTATACCGTTACAACTCGAACGGCTGGCCCGGTCCGCATCCCGAAATGAATGTTATCAGTGCTGCTGCTGCGAGAAACATAAAAACCCATGCTTTTTTGCCCATAATCGTTCCTCTCGAGAACAGAATGGCGACTTAAGCTGCTTTTTTCGCGTACTTTGCCCTAATATTCGGTCCGGGCGGTTTGAAGCTAAAGTTTTTTGGAAGCCGGCGCCGAATAGCGCGATAACCGCCCGTGTATCAGGGCCTTATTTGACCTATATCGTAGATTCTGCATTCTGAAGCTTAGTAAATCGTTCCAGACAGTCGTATCTACCCCGATATGGCGGAAAAGTTCTTGCAGCCGGAAAGGCTTCGGGCACTTTCGTATACGGTTTTGAGGCTCATGCAATTTGTACTGCCTACAGTGGAATGCAGGCCCGCCACGGTGGGAAATGGACTGTATCGGGACCGACAGGCCGTATTTTATTGGTCCATGGGCGGACCGTGCAATATAATGCCGGGTTAGGGCGTCTGAAAAATTAGTTGTAGGTTAACAGCTGTTCAGCCGGGCTTATTGGTTCAAGTCCGGCGCGGGTCCTACTGCGGTTGTTAGTTTCGGTGCGTTTCGCTGGTTTTAGTATGGTTGCGAGCAGAACAAAATTCAGTTGCCAGTCGTTGGGGTATCTTTCGGTTATGCTCTTTCTTGCGGCGTTGGCCGTGGGAATCAGCGGCTGCGCCGACTATGTGCCCGAAAAAGCCACCGAGCTGCAGGCCCGCAATATACTGAGCAATCTGAGCCGCATTCAGCCCGTGCCCGACCCCAACGTCCCGATTCCCGAGCCTTACAGGCAGGGGCCGCGAATTATCAGGCAGATGATCGGCGAAGCGCCGGAATGGAAGCTATTCTATTTCGCCAAATATCATCGCTCGGACTATCTGAGGTCCATGATCAACGCCCAGTTCGCCATGAGGTCGTATGACAAGAAAGGCAGGGCTCATTCCAGTCCGACCTACACCGTTACGAGCAATTCCGCGACCAACCAACTGCTGGTGCGGGCGCCTACCAGAGAGGATATCGATGCGGTCCAGTCGCTTCTGGAGCAGATAGATGTGCCGCCGGTCCAGGTGAAGATAGACTGCCTCATTTCGGAATTATACGCCAATGTTACCGCGGACAAGGAAGTAACCCTGCTTATAGAAGATCTCTTCGGAGAGGATCTTGTCCTAAGCGGCAAGGAAGAAAACGGGCAGTTGCAGCCGGCATTTCCGGGGGCCTCTCTTCGCGACCCGGCCAGAAGAAAATTCGGGTTGAAGGTCGGCTATGCGGACGACCTGGGCGTTACGGGAGGCGAGTTCAGGGCGCTGGTCGATACACTAATATCCCGGGGCTATTTGAAGGTCCTCATGAATCCGACTCTGGAAGTTGTAAACGGCCAGAGCGCGACCATTGTCAGCAGGGATTATGTTCCGCTGCAGGAGATATTTATCAGGGGGACGCTCGAAGGATTTCTGCAGACCTCAACGCAATACAGATGGGTAATCGACTCGCTTAGAATAAGACCTCACGTTTATGCCGATGGCTATATCGGTCTGGAGACAGCAGCGCGGATCGGAGCGAAACTGGCGCCGGAGGGTATAGCTCAGCGCCCGATTGTAACCGAACGCAAAATTACTAACGCCGAGAACAGAATACGGCACGGTGAGAGCCTGATCATCGGCGGCATAAAGAAAACCGAAAAGCGCGACGTTGTCCGCGGCGTGCCTGTTTTGAAAGACATCCCCGTAGTCGGGTCGCTGTTTTCGGGCCGGGACATGGAAGAACGGGCCAAGGAAATCATCTTCATCCTAACCCCCACAATTTCGACCGGCGGCATGCCGAATGAAGAAATGGTCGATATGCTCCGGGACAAACACCGTGAACCGGCGCCCTATGAGACGTTCCAGAAGGCAGTGATGGACCCCTTCGGAATGGACACGAGGGAGCGTGAGCGTCAGCGGCAACTGCTTGAAGCCGAGGAAGCGATGCTGTCGGCGGCGGCGGAAAAGTCCAAAGCGCGTCTGAATGTCCGCGAAGCCGAGGAACAGGCCGAGAAGGCTCGCTCCGATGCAGTCGAGGCCCGTACGGCACTGGATGCGGCCAAGAAGGAACTGGAGGAAGCTCGGAAAGCAGCTCAGGCGGCAAAGGCCGAGGCCGAGAAAGTAAAGGCCGGCACCGAGAACTGACCAGTATACCTCGCTTGCCTCGTGCCGACACGCCACAAACTGCGGCTTGACAAATGCGTGAACAAAATACCGGCTGAAACGGTAGATCATGGCTTTTCATATATTTCAAGCGATGGGGCCGTTTTCATTATACATCCGCCATGTTTGCGAGCCGGATGCCTACAATGAACTTTATATAAAGTCGGTGCGCCTTACAACAGCGGACGGCTGTGAATATCCGTTCGAGGCCGACGCATTCCCAATCAAACGCGATTTCGAGATGTGCATGTTCCTAAAATCAGGTATCGACAAGATAGGACCTTACCATTTCGAGTGAACGCAAACGGCGGCCACAGCATTACCTATTTTCACATCCGCTTGATGTTGCGTACGGGGAATCTGGTTGGTGCATTAAAAAGTGGGGAGAAAAAGCGATTTAGACCCTTGTAGGATCATCTGATCTAGCTTACACTTAACCGCAGACAATGACCTGTTAAATGGCATGGATCTGCTGCTGTTTTGAAGTTCAACTGTTCGACCATGACAAATATTGCTGACAGGCTGGCTCGCGTTAAGGACGCGATTGCGGGGGCGTGCGAGCGCGCCGAGCGCGATCCGTCCGACGTACGTTTGATCGTCGTAACAAAGTCGGCGTCTCTGGAGGCGGTCAAAGAGGTTATCAAACTCGGATGCACGGATTTGGGCGAGAACCGGGTTCAGCAGCTAAAAAAGGTGTCCGCACAGATTGAAGAGTGGCGCCGGGGCGCGGGGCTCAAAGCGGTCGGCGGTGAAGCAATCAACTGGCACATGATCGGACATCTTCAGCGCAATAAAGTTCGGCACGTCCTGGAGCTAGCTTCCTTGATTCATTCGGTGGACACTCTTCGCCTTGCCGAAGAAATAAACGCAACAGCGGGAAAACTCGGCGTCCGGCCCAAAGTACTGCTGCAGGTAAATACATCGAACGAACCTTCTAAGTACGGGGTGCCCGTCGGGGCGGCGACTCACCTGGCCGAGCAATTCGGAACTTTGCCGAATCTGGAACTCGTGGGTCTGATGACAATGGGGCCGCTGACGCGAGATCAGGATGCAATCCGAAGTTGCTTTGTCAGGGCGCGTGAACTGTTCATGGAAATCCGCGGTGAACGGATCGTGAACGAGTCTTTCAAGCACCTCAGTATGGGCATGAGCAGCGATTACGAGATCGCCGTCGAAGAGGGAGCGACGATTCTCAGAATCGGTTCTGCTATTTTCGCCGGATAGAACGCGCCCAAACGGTTTTTCATCTTCTTTTCAAGCCGGCGTACCATTCTTTTCATTCCAAATGCGTCCTTCTCGAGGCTTCTGCGCTGCAGCATCCCCCTATCGGACCGGGAATTGGCTTAAGTGCAGCTCTGGTACTGCCGAATAAGCGAATGCCTGTTCAGGAGGGGAACGCGTCCGGTAAAGCCGGATCCGAAGAATCGGGATGGAGGAGCAGATAATCGGTACATTTACATCTTCCGCAGCGTGATTTCGCATGCAAGGGATATTACACAGATTCAAATGGCTTCTTCCGGCGACGATAGTCGCGGCAACCTTAATCGGACTTATCGGAAACGAACTCCGCTGGTCCGATGCAGAGGGTTACGGCACCGCAATTATTCGGACCGCGATTATCACTGGCGCAGGCACTGCGGTTCTCGGCTTTCTGCTGTGCCGTATTCTCCGGCCACCGAGGTCGCCAAAGCGACGGTCGGACATCGCACGTTTTAACGAACTTGTCGAAGACGGAGTCCGTCGCCGCACGGCGGAACTGATGCTGGAAAAGCAGGGCCTGCAGGAAAAGGTCGACCGGCAGCCGGTTATCGAAGAGCAGTACCACGAGCAGATACGTCACCTCGAATGTCTTTACAGGCTCTCTCGTCTGGTTGAATCCCCGGGCATGGCTTTGGAGGAGATATTTCGGCAAAGCCTCACTGTTATACGCCGGGCGTACCGCCGACCGGAAAAGACAAGCATCAGGATCACTTTTGACGGAGTACCTTATGAGACCCGTGGCTTCGCCCGCAGCGACTTGAGCCAGTATGGAGAGCTGGAAGTCGAAAGTCAACCCGTGGGCGCGATCGAGGTTTATCTTCCGACCGAAATGCGCGAACCGAAGGAGCCGGCGTTTACTCCAGGTGAATGGGATTTGCTGACGGCGGTCGCCGAACGCCTGGGGCGGGTAGCGGAGCTGAAAACAGCCACAAAAAGATTACATGTGATCCGCAACCTCATCGACCGCTCTCATGACAGTGCATTCGTACTCGAACCCACATGGGGACGGCTGGTGGAAGTCAATGACACCATGTGTGAAGTGCTCGGATACGCACGGGACGAGCTGCTGTTAATGCCCCTCAAGAGGGTCGACGAAAGCGTCGGTAACGATGCGGCCTGGGAGGAGCTTCGCGAGACGGTGAGCAAAAAGGGCACTGTTATCATCGAAGGTGTGCACCGCAAGCGGGACGGCGGCAGTTTTCCGGTCGAGACAAGTCTAAGGTGGGTCGACAACGGTCACAGCGACTATGTGATAGGCCTGAGCCGAGACATAACCGAACGCAAAGAGGCCGAGAATAGACGCCTTGAGCTGATAGAGCAACTTAAGAGTACGAACGAGCGGGTTAAGAGCGTAAACCAGGAATTGAAAGATTTCGCCCACATTATATCGCACGATTTGAAAGCACCGCTTGCGGGAATCAAGACAATGGCCGGCTGGATCATGAACGACTACGCAGACAAACTCGGTGATGAAGGCAAAGAACAGATGCAGGAGCTTGTGAATCAGGTCAGGCGTATGCACAAGCTCATAGAAGGAGTTCTGGAATATTCGAAGGCCGGTAAAGGTCGCGAAGACGATTCGATGGTGGATTTGAATGAGACCGCGGCCGACGCAATTGCAATGGTTCGGGTTCCGGATGGGCTGAGTGTCGAAATCGAAGGCCGGCTGCCCGACATCGAGTGCGATCAAACGCGAATTTTGCAGGTGTTCCAGAACCTGATCGGGAATGCCGTCAAATACATGGACAAGCCGAACGGCCGGGTCAGGATAAGCTGCGATGAAGACGACGGGTTCTGGCGATTTTGTGTGGCCGATAACGGTCCGGGGATAGAGCGGAAACACTTCGATCGAATATTCAAGATTTTCGCCAGACTGGGCTCGAAAGATGATTACGAAAGTACCGGCGTGGGTCTTGCCGTCGTCAAGAAAATCGTCGAGTTGTATGGAGGCCGAATATGGGTCGAATCGGAACCGGGACAAGGCAGCCGATTCTACTTCACACTGGCAAAAAGCCGCGAGGCGCATGCGGGTGAAGAAACCGAAATTGCCGAGGCGGTGTAAGCAGTCTTGCAGGATTTGTGGAATAAGCTGATTATGCCGGGCCTCTCGAAGGCCGAAATTATTTGAGTCGCACCTGAAACGCGTCCTCAAGAACGAGAACTGAAAATGAAGAAAACGAAGGTTTTACTTGTCGAAGATGAAAAGTTTTACCGGCAGTCGTTTATGCGCCTGGTGAAGCAGCAGGAATTGCCCTATGACTGCGTTGAAGCCTGCAGCATAGAACAGGCAAGGCAGGCTCTGGATAGCAAGCGATTCGACATCGTCCTGAGCGATTACTCGCTTGGCGACGGTACAGCGCTGGACCTGCTCGAAATCGTCAAAGAGGCGCCCGTCATAGTAATAACGGGCGCCGGAGACGAAGAAGTCGCTATAAGTGCTTATCGAGCCGGAGCTTACGACTATCTGGTCAAGGATATAGACCAGAATTACCTCAAAGCGATACCGATGACGATTGAAAAATCCATTCGTCACAAGAAGGCGATGGATCAGATTCAACTGCTTTCCGCAGCGGTAATGAGCGCATCGGACAGTATCATAATCACCGATACCGAAGACAGAATAGTCTTCGTAAATCATGCTTTCTGTGAGACTTACGGCTATGATGAGGATGAGATCATCGGAGCCGACAGCATGCTCCTCAGTGGAGAAGTCCCCCTCAGTTGTGCCGAGGAAAGCGTGTTCATGCCGGTGGCCGGCAGCGAACTAATGACCTATCACGTCCGAAAAGACGGGCGTAAGTTTCCCGTCTCACTTTCGGTATCCGCGATTACCGACCAGAAATCGGCCGTACAGGCCTATGTGGCCGTGGCCCGCGATATCAGCGAGCGGGTAAGCGCCGAGTACGAGGTACAGAACATAAATCTCAAGCTGTTGACGGGCAACCGCGTATTCAGTTAGTCCAAGACTTTCCGGACGGTCCGGCAACAGCACATTAATATGCGTCAAAGTAAAGGACGAAATCAGGTTTAGCGTTCTGATTCAGCGATCTTCTGGGACCGATAACAGCCAGGCTGACCAAATGCAGAAAACTCACATGCGAAAAATTTCGGAAGAACTGAGCAGCTTTACGGACGTGCTGTATTTTTGCCGCGGTGCTGAAATGCCGGTCGAGGCACAGTCAATGCTGGAGGGGCATGATGCTTCGTATCTTGCGGCCGATCCGAACGAGTTCGGCCAAATCTGCGAAAAGCTGGCCCTGGTTGGAACAGTCGTGATAGATGCGAGCACATTTACCGCCGACGAGCAGCAGCAACTGGCCCACATTATCGAGACTCTGGAAAGAGAGAGCATAGCAGTGGTTCTGCTGACAGGCCGGGTCGAATCCACAACACCGCTGTCGAGAATCGACCGCGAGGAAGAATTCTCGATGACATCCACGATGGCAAGCTTCTCGGCCGAGGAACTGTGGTCGCGAATATGTGTAAACCTGAGCTATCGCAAGAAGCACGAGCAACCGGATGGAGAAGAAAAAGCCGGCAAAAAGAACAGACTGGTCGAACAACTGCGCATGACCGGAGTGCTTGTCGACAATCTGGTCGAGCAGCTTCGCATGGCCGGACTGGTACAGAGGGATTTTCTCCCCGATCAGCTTCCAAACACAGACGAGGTGAACTGGGCGACGCTTTTTTTGCCCGCAGAATGGGTCTCAGGCGATATTTACGACGTAGCCAGAGTGGACGAACAGCATATCGGCTTTTATCTGGCTGACGCGGTGGGGCACGCAATGCCGGCGGCACTGTTGACTATCTTTATCAAGCAGGCCCTTACCATGAGAGAGACGGTCGGAAATAATTATCGAATTTTCAGTCCGGCCGAGGTCATGAGCAGTCTAAATTTACGCATGACCAGCCAGAAGCTGAGCGGCTTTCAGTTCGCAACATGCTGTTACTGTCTGCTGAATATCAAGACGCTTCAGTTGACTTACGCTCGTGCAGGCCATCCGTATCCTCTGCTGATGAGGCCCGGCGAGGGCATTGTACAATTGCAGGCCAGGGGTTCGCTGCTTGGCGTATTCGAGCAGGCGGAGTTCTCGCAGGAGACCGTTCAGCTCCAGCGGGGCGATAAATTGATGCTGTATTCGGACGGGGCCGAGCCGTTCCTGGGCAAATTTGAGGATGAGGCGGGCTTTCAGTTTTCCAAGGAGTTTCTTGCTCTGAAGGAATTGCCGGTGGAAAAACTCGTGGCTCGGTTTAATGAAGTGGTTCAAAGGCACAAAGTGCCGGTGGCCGAGGTGGACGACGTAACAACGGTGTGCCTGGAAGTCCTGTAGCGGGTCTTCCGGGAACACCGTTGCAATCTGTTCATGCCGTCCATTATCGCTTATCCCGGGCGCAAGTAATGTCCGCAAAGCAGTTCGGGGCATGCCGCCGGAGTTCCTCGAGCATCAGCAGAGACGCCCTTCTGATTTCCCACTGTGCCTTTGGACTGGTGCGGATTTTGAAGATGTGGCGCCATTCACGGAAATTCGCGCTTACGACAATTTCGCTCGTGCAGGCATTCGGCAAAACGAACCTGGCGTCTTCTTTCCTCAGGCCCCTGTCTCGCCACTTGCGGTACATTCGGCGTATTATTTCCATGTCGGCATGGTAATCGTCCACAAACTCAGCCTCGATCGTCTCGGGCACCACGTAGGCAAAAGCATTCTCGTTGACATACCTTTGGGACTGCTGTGAAACAGCCATCAGACGGTGGCGAACCAGTTGATGGGTCATCGCACGGGAGCAGTTCTTGATGCGGAACGTTGCATACGCATGTTCCAGGGGTGAATCGTGGCCCATCTTTATAAGCCGGCGTACAAATTCTGTCTCGGAGTCGTCGTCCATTCTGTCGAAGCTCAAATAGCAGGTTCGCCCTGCCTGTTCTATCACTTTTTCCGGATCGGGGGTAATCGCCAGTAATTCGACGGCCAGTTCCGATTTCGAAATATTGTTCGTTTGGTGATCCATTAACTCACTTCCGCCAGGTGTATCAGAATGTATCTTCGGGTTCCATTTTGCCCAGAACGGCCATAGCGATCTTAACATTGCCGAACGGAGCGCTTACCGCGAATCCGGCCACTCTGTCGCTGATTCGATCAGTCATCTCCCGGGCGATCTCGATGCCGAGTGCGCGGGATTCGGCCTTCGTTTCGAAAGTGCTCATGCGCTTCAGTATTGCGTCGGGCACGACTACTCCGGGTACTTCATTTGCCATGAATTCAGCATTTTTGAAGCTGGTGAAAGGCCAGATCCCGGCAACAACCGGTATTCGAAAGTCTTCTATTGCATCGAGGAACCTGAAAAGCATTTCCGGTTCGAAGACGGGCTGTGTGATGGCATACTCTGCTCCGGCGATAACTTTCTGGCGAAATCTCTCAATTTCGCGATCGAAGTCCGCCGCCACGGGATTTGCTCCGACGCCGATGGTCAGGGCGGTCCCGGGCGTAATTGCGTTGCCCCCTATGTCCAATCCTCTGTTGAGATTATTGAGGACAGCGGTCAGCGCAATCGAATCCATGTCGAACACACCCGTAGCCTGCGGATATTCGCCCATTTTGGGCGGGTCGCCTGTGACTATGAGCATGTTCTTGAGGCCTATAGCGGCGGCCCCGAGCAAGTCCGACTGCATTCCGATAAGATTGCGGTCCCGGCAGCAGAAATGCAGGATTGACTCAATTCCGGCCTCCTGTTGGATGCGAATGGCGGTAACCATGGGAGACATGCGCGAGCTTGCACGTGGGCCATCGGGAATGTTAATAGCGTCTACCCCATGTTCGGCGCAAAGTTTGGCTTTTTGAATGATCGGCTCAATCCCGAGCCCCCGGGGTGGAGTTATTTCGATGGCAGTTACGGGTTCGCCGGCGACGAGTTTCGCTCCGAAAGCCGATTTTTCGCCCAGCGGTTTGGGTTCGGCGCCGGGCCTGGCCCGTTCGGCGGTCGGTTTCAGGCTTGCTGTTGCCTGAGGCGGCTTCGACGCTGCTTTGTCGACCGCACGTACCGCGCGGGCGATTTCTCTGATGTGATCGGGCGTGGTTCCGCAACAACCGCCTATGATCGAGGCGCCCTTTTCGTAGAAACGCTTGGCGTACTCGGCCATATATTCGGGGGTGCACATGTAAAGCGTGCGGTTCTCAACCTGCCTGGGCATGCCCGCATTGGGCTGCACTGAAACCGGCTTGTCGGTGATTTTGCGGATGATTTCCAGGCCGGTGAGCATTTCCGACGGGCCCTGCGAACAATTCAGTCCTACCGCGGCTACCGCATCGAGAGCGGCTACACGCGCAATAGAGTCGTCCAACGGCCGGCCGTATATCGTTTCATTGTTCTCATTTACCGATAACTGGGCGACTATAGGCAAATCCGTAAGATCTTCGACAACCGCAACCGCAACCAGGAGTTCGTCGGTATTGCAGAAAGTTTCCAGCAGCAGAAAATCGACCCCCGCATTCAGCAGTGCCCTTGCCTGACTACGAAACGCATCGCCCGCACGTTCCTGCGACAGTCCGCCAAATTCGGTGAATTCAACACCGAGCGGGCCCATAGCCCCGGCAATCAGAGTATCCTGTGGAACAGCGCCGCGGGCGATCTGAACGGCCGAGGTGTTGATCTCACGCACTTTTTCACGAAGACCGTATCGCGACAGCTTGAACTCGTTAGCCCCGAAAGTATTGGTTTCGACAAAATCGGCCCCGGCTTCGGCGTAGCTGGCGTGAATTCCGGCCACCAGATCGGGCTTTATAAGGTTCAATTCGTCAAAACAGGTGTTAATGAACACCCCACGCTGGTAGAGCATGGTTCCCATGGCGCCGTCGCCTATGACAACTCCACGGGCAAGTATGCCGTCAAATGCATCTTTTTGGCTCATAGTTGTTCCTCGCATGCAGTACATCGGGCAAAAGCCCGTTTGAGAACATAGCAGAAATTGCCGATAAGAAAAGAACTTATGGCGAAGAAGTGGGAAATTCCGGATTTTCCGGCGTTCAAGCGGAGGTTACGTACGTATTCAGGGGCAAAAATGGTTGCAAATGGACCGGGCGTGCGTATACTTGTGGCCTGTAATGCTGGACGCTGCTATGCGCCGGCAAAGAAAGGAAGCGTCGATGTCGGAAAAAGACCAGGATATCAAACGCATAAACGAGCTTATAGCGATAATGAAGGCGAACGATCTCGTCGAGGTGGAAATCAAGCATGGAGACGAGAAACTCGTACTTAAACGCAGCGGACCGCAGCCGCCTGTTGTGACCGGCGGTGTTTTCCCCGCCGGCGGGGTTCCGGCGCCTGTTACCGGCGGTGTATCGCCTGCTGCAGCCGAAGTAGATGCGGCCGGTGGCCAGGACGAAGGACTTGTCGAGATCAAATCGCCTATTGTGGGCACCTTCTACGGAACCCCCAGTCCGGACAGCGATCCCTTCGTGGATGTGGGCGCAAGCGTAGAACCGTCTACGGTCGTGTGCATCATCGAGGCGATGAAAGTGATGAACGAAATCAAAGCCGAGACCAGTGGAACCATCGTGGAGGTGCTCTGCTCGAACGGCGAGGCGGTCGAATACGGGCAGCCTCTGTTCAAGGTTCGTCCCGAATAGCCTGCATTTCGATAGACCTGAGCGAGAAGCAAACTATGCTTTCGAGAGTTTTAATCGCAAACCGAGGTGAAATAGCACTGCGCATTATTCGCGCCTGTAAGGAGATGGGGATCGAATCCGTGGCCGTCTACTCGGAAGCGGACAGAGAGGCCCCGTATCTGCGAATCGCGGATGAGGCCGTGTGCATCGGACCTGCAGACTGCGCCTCGAGTTATCTTAACATTCCGCGGATTATAAGTGCGGCCGAAGTAACTGATGCCGAGGCTATTCACCCTGGCTACGGATTTCTTGCCGAGAACATCAATTTTGCCCAGATATGCCGGGATTGCGGCATAATGTTCGTCGGTCCGCCGGTCGAAGCGATGCGGCTGCTGGGCGACAAAGTGGCGGCGAGAAAGCTCGCACGCGATGCCAAGGTACCTGTCGTGCCCGGCTCCGAAGGCGAGTTAAAGGACGAAGCCGAAGCACTCAAACTTGCCAAAAAGATCGGATATCCGGTGATAATCAAAGCCGCTGCCGGCGGCGGCGGCCGCGGAATGCGGGTCGTTCACAATGATGTCGGTCTGCGTTCGGCGTTCGATTCGGCAAAAGCTGAGTCAAATGCGGCTTTTGGTGACGACAGCGTCTACATGGAGAAATTCATAATCGAACCGCGCCACGTCGAGGTACAGGTCATGGCGGATAAGGCAGGCAACGGACTGCATTTCTATGAAAGAGACTGTTCGGTCCAGCGGCGGCACCAGAAGATGATCGAGGAGTCGCCCTGCCCGGTGCTGAGCGAACGAGACCGGGCCAAATTGTGCGAGGCCGCGCTTCGATTGATTAAGCACGCTAAATATCACAGCGCGGCGACCGTGGAGTTTCTGGTCGACAAGAACAACGACTTCTATTTCATAGAGGCTAACACGCGCATTCAGGTCGAGCACTGCGTTACCGAGATGGTAACCGGGCATGATCTCATAAAATGGCAGTTGCGAATCGCCGGCGGAGAGAAGATTGACCTGGATCAGCGGGATATCGAACACAATGGCGTGTCTATAGAATGCAGGATCAATGCGGAAGACCCCGACAACAACTTCGCACCCTGCCCGGGACGGATTGAACTCTACAACCCGCCGGGTGGTCCCGGGGTGCGGGTCGATACACACGTTTGCCAGGGCTGGACGGTTTCACCCTATTATGATTCGATGATCGCCAAGATTATCGTACACCAGCCGACCCGCGAAGAAGCGATTGCCACAATGAAACGCGCGCTGCGGGAATTCGAGGTCCAACCTCTGAAAACGACCATACCGGCCTGCCTGGATATTCTATCACACAAGCTTTTCGTCAAAAGCAAAATCGACACGGGCTTTGTCGAACGGGTTATGTGAGGTTATTGAGGGCAACAACGGTTCAGACCTTTTGCTTGAGCATATTGAAACATCGCACCCGCAAAAAACTCTCTCTCGTTGTTGCTGCTATCGTTCCGGAGCCACCAGATCCTCGTAGGTTTCACGCCTTCTGATCGTCGAAAACCTGTCGCCGTCCACGAGAATCTCAGGGACGCGCGTCCGTGCGTTATAATTGCCTGCCATCGTGAACCCGTACGCACCTGCGGTAAATACCGCCAGCAGGTCGCCGCGTTTTACGGGCGGCAAAGCGCGGTCTTTGGCGAGGAAGTCGGCGCCTTCGCAGATCGGACCCACAACATCGACGACCCTTGTTCCTTCCATTCTGAGATCCTCATCGCGATGTTCGGGCACGAAATTGGAGTCGACGGCCACGGGCCAGATAAAATGAAATGCCGAGTACAGCGAGGGGCGGATCAGGTCGTTCATCCCCGCGTCCACGATGACGAATTCCTTTTCTCCGCCGGTCTTGGTGTAAAGAACACGGGTTAGGAGTATACCGGCGTTGGCGCAGATGCTCTTGCCGGGTTCGAGAATCAGTCTCAAATCCCTGTTGCGAAGCAGCGGAACGATGCCCGAAGCATACTGCTCGGCCGAAGGAACCGAGTCGGAAGTATAGTCAGCACCGTATCCGCCGCCAAGATCAAGAGCTTCGATTCGATGACCGCGGCTTCTGAGCTTATCGATGACCGGCAGAATCTTCTCAACTGCGTTCACAAAAGGATCTATCGTCTTGCCTCCGCTGCCGAGGTGAACGTGTATTGCACAGAGATCGACATGCGAATTATCACCGTAGCGGTCGAATACTTCGAGTGCTCTCTCGATGTCGACGCCGAATTTAGTTTCACTCTGGCCGGTTGCCGTGAATTTGTGCGTCTTGTACTCCACATCGGGATTCACTCGCAGCGCGACTTTGGTCTTTCGATCCGCCTGCCGGGCAAGAGTGATCAGATTGTTGAGTTCGGCCTCGGATTCTATGTTGAAGTACGCAATGCCCGCGTCGAGTGCCTCGAGGATTTCCGTGTCCGTCTTTCCGACTCCGGCGTACACTATTTTTGCCGGGTCCGCACCGGCCTGCAGCGCACGGTAGAGTTCACCTCCGCTTACGATGTCGAAACCGCTGCCGTTTTCGGCAAGGAACTTAAGAATGTTGATGTTGCCGCTGGCTTTGACTGAATAGCAAATAAGCGTGTCAAGCTCACTGTAGGCTTTTTGGATCTTGGTGAGGTGGTCAACAAACGTGGCTTTGCTGTAGATGTAGGCGGGAGTACCGACTTCGGCTGCGATCTTATCGACGCCGACCGCTTCGGCGTTAAGCTTTCCGTCTTTGTAAATAAATGAATCCATAGCCTTCTCTTTATAAGTGATAATAATATCGGTCCGGCACGCGAGCGACTCCAGACCTTTCGAAAGGCGGCTATTATACGGCAAGTTCCGTCAATTTCAAGAGTAAAGCCTAACCCATGAATTGGGACCGGGTGCGGGAATCCATGTGCTTACGCTGAAACGGCGAGGGAACCGCGCTGAATAAAAAAATGGAAGACTCCGGCGTACGGAAATCTTCCATTTATGATTCGAACTGATCTTCGTGAGATCGTTTGCGTAGATCTCTATTTTTTCTTCTTGGCCGTTTTCTTTTTCGCTTTCTTTTTGGCTTTTTTCTTCGTAGCTTTTTTCTTTGCTTTCTTCTTGGTCTTCTTCTTCGCGGTCTTTTTCTTCTTCGCCGCTTTCTTCTTCGTGGCCCTCTTCTTCGCTACCTTCTTCTTTGCTTTCTTCTTTTTAGCCATAGATGTCACCTCCTTATGGCGTGTTTAGAACATTGTTTTCCTTAACATTACTTCAACACTATGCTATCAGTAAAAAGTGTCAATATATTATTCGAAAAATTAATACCGTCGTTGCATTTTTTTATCGTCCAACGGTTAACCAATTCTTGACACATTTTTTGTGTCACGTAGCCCTGGTAATAGTGGAAAGCCTGTATTTATCGGAGTTGACCGGCGGCCCTTTGTGTGACACACAGGCGCAATGGGCAAACGACAATGCGTCACGACCTGCTGAAACCTTCAAAAAAACGCCCTTCTAAGCTGATTAGCAGCAATTGGCAATGCCGGGACAAATATCACCGTTCGATGATGTCGCAGGCAATTCAACAGAACAGAATCGTCACTTTATTCGGCGAGGCTGTTAAACACAATTGAAAATTTTTTATTTTTTTTGTGTTTCTTTTGAAGTCAACGCTAAAATCCACCTTGAGTTGGCAGGTTAGTTTATCCACAATCCGGTTGTTAGTTTTTGTATGAAAAAGAAAAGATCAGCACTGTTCGGCGGCACATTCGACCCCGTTCATCTCGCGCACACGGAAGTGGCGGCCTCGGCGGCACGACAATTGCAAGCGAACAAAGTAGTTTTTATTCCCGCGAAAAGATCACCACTCAAAGGTTTTCTGCCGGGCGCCAGTGATGAAGACAGGTACACAATGATTTCGCTCGCAATCGAAGAGCGCGAGGAATTCGCAATAAGCGATTATGAATTGAAGAGGCCGGCGCCCAGCTACACTCTGGACACGGTGAGGCACTTTCGCAAATTATACGGACCTGATACGACGCTGCACTGGCTGATCGGCGCAGATGCCGTCGGAGATCTGCAGCACTGGTACAAAATCGAGGAGTTAATAGATGAATGCCTGATTACGACCATGTACCGCGCCGGCTGCGAAAAGCCCGATTATTCCAGGTACGAACAGTTATGGGGCCTTGAACGGGTCAGACGCCTTAACGAAAACATAATTGAAACCCCTTTAATCGATATAAGCAGCACCGAAATTCGCAAACGAGTCGCCGCAGGCCACGACGTCGGCGGAATGCTCGACAAAAAAGTGGCTGCATATATAGATCAGAAGGGACTGTATCGGGAAGGCAGACGCAAAACCATCTTCTGAAAGAACCTGCCGCAGCCCCGCTTGTACCGATGATCAACTGCGGGTCTTGGAAACGAGGTAGTCGTACCAGTCCTTCATTCCCTGACCTGTCCGGGCCGACACGGGGAATATCTTTATATCCTTGTTCAAACGAGTAGCTTCGGCCCTGACTCTTTCCAAGTCGAAATCGGAGAGCCCGGCGGCTTCGAGTAAGTCTATTTTGTTTACCAGCAGAACATCTGATTTTGCAAAGATGGCGGGATATTTCGCGGGTTTGTCATCTCCTTCGGCAACCGACAGCACGACTACTTTTGCGTGTTCGCCGAGTTCGAAGGCGGAAGGACATACAAGATTTCCGACGTTTTCGATTACCACCACGTCGAGGTTCTTCATAGGCAGAATCTGCAGGGCTCTGTTTATCTGGTCGGCGGCAAGATGGCAGGCACCGTTGGTTTCTATCTGAACCGCCGCGGCTTCGGTTGCGCGTATCCGCTGCGCATCGAGATCGGTGCGTATGTCGCCCTCGATCACACCTATCGAAAGCTTG
The DNA here is from genome assembly GCA_964406945.1 of uncultured Pirellulales bacterium. Classification (GTDB taxonomy): domain Bacteria; phylum Planctomycetota; class Phycisphaerae; order Sedimentisphaerales; family Anaerobacaceae; genus UBA2266. The sequence goes on along the minus strand of CAYOTO010000044.1, from coordinate 6,836 downwards.
TCCTTTAAGTCGGTACAAGTTCTGGCCAACAGGGTCGTCTTTCCGGAGCCCGGTGATGAAATCATATTCAGACAGAGCAGTTTGTTGTCGGCGAGCAGTTGTGAGTTCTTAAATGCGTACTCTTCGTTCGCGCTGAGTATTTTCTTGCCGATGATTTCTTTTGACATGTGTTACTCCATTTCGAATTCGATTTCTTCCAGAACCAATGACTCGTCCGGCAGCAGTTTGAAATTCGAGCCGCCGCAATGGGGGCACTCGGGATCGTCCATATCGATTTCAAAATCCGCGTTGCAATCACGGCAGTGGGCCAGCAGAGGATTGTGCTCGACTACAAGTTTGCAGCCTTCGCACGGGGTGCCTTTTGAGATTGACTGGAAAGCGAAGTCGAGTACGTCTGAATTTATGCAATACAGCTTGCCGCAGGTGAGTCTGGCGCTGATCGGATGCGCCGAGTGCTTTTCAGCTTCGGCTGCAATTGCAGCCAGCAGGCTCTGTGCGACCATTGCTTCGTGCATCAGCAAATCCTCGGCAATTCTCTTCCGTAGGGCATTGGCACTATTCGCTTGCCGCCGATTTTGGTGGTAAGCTCGACAATCGGGCGCGGTTCGCTCGGCCCGATCTGGCCAATAATAGCTGCATCTTTGCCCAATGGGTGGTTGCGACAAATAGCGAGATGCGCCTCGGCGGTTTCGGCTGAAACGACAGCAATGAATTTGCCCTCATTCGCTATAGTTAAGACGTCGAAGCCCAGCATTTCCGCGGCGGCTCGCACCGTCGGGCCAACCGGAACATCGGACTCGGAAATCGTCAGGCCACAACCAGTTGCGGCTGCTATTTCGTTCAAGGTCGCGGCAACGCCCCCGCGTGTTGGATCGCGCATAAACCTTACATCGCCCGGGCCTGTGAACAACTGCACAGTCAGGTCCGCCAGGGCCGCGCAGTCGCTGGTCAACTGCGATTCGAAGCGGATGTCCTTGCGTTGGGACATGATCGTCATACCGTGGTCGCCTACGGTCCCGTTAATAAGAATCTTATCGCCCGGTCTTATTTTGCCGAAGGCCGGATCGGCGCCCGGCAGTTTGGCTCCTATCCCGGCGGTATTTATAAAGATCTTGTCCGCGGCACCGGCTTCGACCGTTTTCGTGTCTCCGGTCGCTATGTCGACTCCCGCCGCCCTGGCGGTTTCTCCCACGCTATCGAGAACTTTTTCGAGCACATCCAGTTCGAGACCCTCCTCGACGATTATCGCCAGAGAAATTGCAAGAGGCCTTGCCCCGGCGACAGCAAGGTCGTTTACGGTTCCGCAAACGGCCAACTTACCGATGTCGCCGCCGTTGAAGAACAGCGGCTTCACGACGTAACTGTCGGTCGTAAACAACAATGATTTACCGGGCAGTTCTATTGCGGCCGAATCACTGAGAGGCATGGATGTTTCGGCGCCGAGGCTCGGCAGGATATGCCTGTGGATCAGTTCATCCATGAGCCGCCCGCCGCCGCCATGAGCCAGAAGTATCCTATCGCTGCTGTCTGTCATGCCGTTCCCGTGTCTGAATATTTGTACCAGGCTGAGCAGGTGCCCTCGGAGCTGACCATGCACGCACCGACCGGGGCATCCGGCGTGCATCGACTGGCATATAGTTGACACTGCGGCGGATCGATCAATCCGCACAGTACTTCACCGCAGCGACACCCGGTCAAATCTTCGGCCGAACCTTCAGCCACACCGAAGCGTTCGTAAGCGTCGAAACGCCGGTACCTGTCTTTAAGTTTCATAGTGCTCGAAGGTATCTTGCCTAGGCCTCGCCAGTAGCCGCCGGCCGGTTCGAAGTATTCGGCAACCATATCGCGTGCAAATTTGTTGCCCTGTTCCGAGACGACCGCGCTGTAAACGTTGTCCAGCACAGCACGACCCTGTTCGAGTTGAGTGCATATTCGGGCGAGACCTTCGATTATCTGCAAAGGCTCGAAACCTGCGACCACACAGGGGCGACTGTACTCGTCCACGATTTCGGCGAAAGCGCCGTAACCGATGATTACACTGACATGGCCGGGGCACAGGAACGCGTCTATTTTATGATTCTTTTCGCTGAGCAAAGCCCGCATGGCGGGGACCACAAGTTTGTGGTTGCTCAGAATCGTGAAGTTCTCGATGTTCTGCTCGACGGCCTCCTTGATCGCCACAGCGGTAGGAGGCGTTGTGGTTTCAAAGCCAACGGCTACGAAAACAACGGTTTTGTCGGCGTTTTGCCTGGCCAACTCGAGCGCATCCTCCACGCTGAAGACGATATGCACGTTTCCGCCGGTTTGCCTTGTCTCGAGCGAACCGGACCGACCCGGCACACGCATCATGTCGCCGTATGTGGCAATAATCGTATCCTCGCGGTCGGCCAGTTGCAGAACCGTGTCTATGTACCCCTGGTCCGTAACGCAGACGGGGCAGCCCGGGCCAGAAATCAGCCGTACTTCGCCGCCAAGGATGGACTTAATACCATGACGAAAAATCGAAACGGTATGGGTGCCGCAGACTTCCATGATGTTTATCTGTCTGCCCACCTTTTCCGCGGCTTTTTGCATAATCGCCTGAGCGGACCCGATTGTTTCAAACATGTTCATTATGTATGCCCCCGAATCATCCCGACATCTTGTCGGGCGTGTCTCGGAAATCGTCGATTTGAGCGATCAGTTCCCAGGTTTTCTTGGCTTCTTCCTCATCAACGAGGCTGATCGCAAAACCTGCGTGAATAAGGACAAGATCGCCGAGTTTCACCTCTGGCAGCAGAGTGGTTTTGGCTTTCCACTTGTTGCCCATCGCATCGACAACGGCGTTGTCGTTCTCGAGTTCTATTATTCTAGCCGGTATTGCCAGACACATCTAATTTGCCTCAAAACACATTGTACTTTCGAAGGAAACGGTAAATTCAGTCAAAAACAATATGGCCACGCCGGCGGCCGGCACATTCCAGGCTCTCATGGCGCCTCCGCCCGTGGGTCAGCACTGCCTCAACGGGTAGATTCGGTCTTTAAATCCTGCATATTGAGGATATTTGCCGCGATTGCGGCCTGGCCCACGGCTACGCAGCCGTCATTGGACGGGAAATCCTGATTGTATAATACGATGAATCGCTCGTCCTTCAAGAGCCGAATCAGGCGATTGGCAAGATATCGATTGCAGAAAACGCCTCCTGTGAGGACTGCTGTGCTGATTCCGGTGGCTTCGCGGGCTTTTCGGGCTATTTGCAGCATTGCAGCGGCGAGCGTATTGTGAAATTTTGCTGCGATAACAGGTGCTGCATCTGCATCGCTCCGCAGATCGGCCAGCAACTGGAGCAACATTCGATCTAAACTCAGTTTAAGCGGTCCACCGGCACCGGTTTTCAGGTCAAAATCATAGCATTCATCGATACCGGGAGCAGCCACAGCCTCCAAAGCCATGGGAAGTTGGGCATCGAAATAATTGTAACCGCCCAGCCCGAGCGCCGCCGCAACGGCGTCAAAGACCCGCCCAAGGCTCGAACTTTCGACGCAGTTTATGTCTTTATCCAACTGATCCAGTATAATCCGCTGCTTTTCGGCGTCGGGTTCCACCCTGTCCAGCAGCCAACGATGGTCTTGTAAATCAAAACCATCCGCCAGGGCGTGCACCAGAAGGCTCATGAGCGGACGAATCGCTTCTTTGGACGCCCTGTCCGCACCTGCAAGCCGGCAATAATCCAGATGAGCGAAACGATCGAATGAACTCAGCGACGCTATCAGACATTCGCAGCCCCATATTCGCCCGTCCGTACCATAGCCCGTACCGTCGGCAACCAGCCCGATGACCGGATCCCGCCGTTCGCGTTCGGCAAGCACGGCTGCTATATGGGCCCAGTGGTGCTGGACCTCGATGAGCCGGCTGTGCGGCATTGATCTGGCAAGAGCCGTCGAAAAATAGCCCGGATGCAGATCACATGCAATCACGGTCGGTTCGACCTCGAAAAGCCCGCGAAGGTGGTCTATGGAAGCCACGTAATGACGGTAAACCTCGCTATCGGCCAGATCCCCGATGTGCTCGCTGCAAATTAACTGATTGTCCTTGACAAAGGCGAAGGTGTTCTTCAGATCCGAGCCGGCCGCGAAGATGTGCTCGGGCGACAAATCACGAATCAACACGGGATCGGGCACATATCCCCGCGCCCTTCTGAGCAAAACGGGCTTCTCGTCGACAAAGTGGACTATGGAATCGTCGACCTGACGATATATCTGGCGATTGTGCATAAGGAATGCATCCGCGACATCCGCAAGCCTGTCAAGGGCCTTGTCGTTCCTGCAAATCAGCGGCTCATTCGAGATATTCGCACTGGTCATGACCAGGACCTTCGGACTCTCGGCGAAAAGCAGATGATGCAGCGGTGCGTACGGCAGCATGAATCCGTAGGTTGAGACGCCCGTTGCAACGGCCGGAGCAAGGGGTGATTCCCGCCGGGCCGGCAGCAAAACGATTGGAGCTTGAGCGCTTTGCAGAGCCTGTACGGCGGCTGCATCTGCGCAAGCGTGTTCTCGCACGGTTCCAATCGAGGCGGCCATTAGCGCAAACGGCTTGTGGTCGCGGTGTTTCCTTTCGCGCAGCCGCAGGACGGCCTGCTGATTGCAGGCATCAACCGCCAGATGAAAACCCCCTATCCCCTTGATAGCCAGAATCTTACCGTTTCGAAGCATTTCGGCGGCGATTCGTATCGTCTTGTCGGCTCCGGCGGCAATTTCGCGGTTTTCGGCGTCCACGAGCCATATTTTTGGCCCGCAGTCCGGGCACGCCACGGGTTGGGCGTGAAAACGGCGATCAGCGATATTTCGGTACTGAGAAGCACACTTGCAGCACATGCGAAACGGCGTCATTGTGGTATTCGGGCGGTCGTAAGGAATCGTCTTTACGATCGAGTACCGCGGTCCGCAGTTAGTGCAGTTTATGAAGGGGTATCGATAGCGAAAGTCGTCCGAATCAGCCAGTTCCGCAAGGCAGTCCGAGCACGTCGCTATATCGACCGTTACCTGCGACAAAGCGGTACCGCCAGAATCGCTCTTCTCAATTCTAAAACCTGTTTCACCTTTCACGGCGGGCAATTCGATGCTGTTCATAGATTTCAAGTCCGCCATTGGAGGTTTTTTCGGACCTGCAAGGCTGGCAAGAAAGCCATCCAGTCCGGCTTCCGAGCCCTGCAGTTCAATGGTCACACCTCGGCTGTCGTTGAGAACGAAGCCCGACAACCCCATTTCACAAGCTATCTTATGAACCGCTGGCCTGAAACCCACACCCTGAACGCGGCCGGTGATCGTTATTCTACGTCGTTTTACCAAGTGGTTGCACCCCTCTGAGTGGAACATTCGGATATACGACCGCCCCGATGGAGCGGTTTGGTTATTATAGTGCTTTTGACGCCATGGAAAAGCCGGGCAAGGCCAGAGAACTTGTTTTTTGGCGAAAACGGGCAAAAATGGTTGCAGCACTTTGCCGAGTGTGCTAACATCATGCAGACAATTTGTTGCATTAATGAAACATCCGGGGCCATAGCTCAGATGGGAGAGCGCTTGCATGGCATGCAAGAGGTCGTGGGTTCGAATCCCATTGGCTCCATTTCATAAACCCTTAGAATGCAAGGGTTTGTGAGAAGTCATTCCTGCGTCATCCACCTCGGCAAATGCTGTGCTACACTTTTGACTACACTTTTAACAGCATTTGGAGGCCAGTACCATGTCGAGGAGCAGACCAGCATCGAACCCGGTTTCATACCACAAACACACGGGGCAGTATTACGTTACGCGGGGTGGCAAGAGGATCTATCTGGGATCAGACAGAGAGCAGGCCTTGGAGAACTACCACCGGCTCGGCCTGGGATTGCTTGTGTCAGAAGCCCAGGAGCAGATTGCGGCTGCTCCCATTTCCGTGAAAGAACTGGCAAACAGGTTCATCGCCGCTCAGCGGGCCAATTGGCGAGATCCCGAGGGTACGCTAAAGTGCTATCTAAGTTGGCTGGGCCGGTTCCTTCGGGATCATCCGAACCTGATGGCAACAGACTTTACCGTGGAAATGTTCGCCAACTGGAAGTTGTCTCTGAAGAAGCGCAAGTACTCAGCGGAATCCATAAACCACTACCTTTCAGCCGTACGGGCCATGTACACCTTTGCCGAAGATACCGACATCATTAGGCGGGCTCCGAAACTAAGACGAGTCAAGAACGAGCCCAAGACGCCGGGGGTGGATAGCAAACTTCTCTACACACAAGATCAACTGCATAAGCTGCTGTCACAGGCGGATTTGCAGATGAAAACCATGATTCTTTTGGCCTTGAACTGCGGGTTCGGTCCGAAAGATATGCGGGACCTTACCTGGGATCACATCCATGGAGATCGTGTTACGCTGCCAAGGAGCAAGACCGGTGTTTGTCAGACCTATTTGCTGTGGCCGGACTTACAGGCGCTTTTGAACGAAGTCAAACGCCATAGGCGTGAGCTTACCTCGAGATTGGCACGGCGAAAGAGGTTTCGGACCGACGACAATCATGTTTTCGTAACCCGATTCTGGAGGCCATGGAACAAAGATGCGATTGCCGAGCAGTTTCGAAAGTTGTGCAAGAAGGCTGGTGTGCCTTGTTACGGCTTCTATCGGCTGCGGCACTGCGCCTCTACCGCCATGTCCATGGTAGCCTCACCTCATGTCCAGAGGAGGTTTATGAGGCACAGCCAGCTGCAGCAGCAGACAACTTATACCCACACGCCCGACTCTGAGGTGGATCTGGCCGTAGTCAGGGCAAGAGAGAAGATACTGGGCAAGAAAGGCATCACCGCAAGTCAGGGAAGAAGTC
>CAYOTO010000043.1:0-26499 GCA_964406945.1 uncultured Pirellulales bacterium | reverse complement strand
GACTGGCCGCAAGTCGCGGTATGGACGTCGCGATCAAGATGAACCTTTGAGACCACGGAAAGTGAGAATCACATGAATCAAAAACAATGCTGGGCGGCACACTCAGGCGACCCGACGGCCGCCGCGAGGACAGTCCGCCCGCAAAAAGCCACCGCCTCTGTCACACCAAACGGCAAAAAAACCTCGCTTGTTTTGGGGCTAGTAAGAACTCACTGGCATGTATCGGTCAGTTTGTGGCGGCGGTGGGCGCAAAGCAGTTTTTTTCTATTCAGAGCCCACCTCGGCTGGAGTTTTTCGCAAGTGCCGCTGAATCAACCACTTATGATTGCGCATCGAGCGTTTGTGGTAAAGACCGCCGTTTTTAGCGCTATATTAGAAATGAAAAAGGCGAAGATGAGCCGATTATGTTGTATGATACAGGCCTACAGTTGCGAATGATTACTTTATGACAGTTCAGAAGTTAAATTTGTTACGCAGGCTGCGTTCGGAAGGGGCGGCTGCGCTGGTGCTGTGCTGCTATTTTGCGGCGGTCAGCGGAGCGACGCTGCTGCTGCACGTTCACAGTGCAGAACACGGCTGCGGCGGGGCGAAACAGCATGATTCACAGAAGTGCCAGCTTTGCAAGAGTTTTGCGCTGACTGCAAAGGGTTGTACGTCGGCTGTGTGCGGGGGAGTTTGTCAGGCCGATTTGGTAAGTTGCTTCGCTTCGATACAGGAACCGCTCGTTTTACACAGTCGGCCACCCGGCCCCGTTGCTGCGCGCGGACCGCCAGTGCAGCACGCCTGAGAACAAACTATCAATTCTTTTCTGCTCCAGATAATAGAAGTCTGCGCTTATTGTGCGCGTTCGGGCGCGAAGCGCGGGAGGTCTTTAAATGCATAGAAATCAAGGTTTTACGCTGATTGAACTGCTGGTGGTTATTGCGATCATCGCAATTCTAATGGCGGTACTGCTGCCGGCGCTGGCCGCGGTGCGGCTGCAGGCAAAGCGCATCGGCTCGGCATCGAATATGAGACAGATCGGCCTGGCGATGGAGATGTACGCCGAGGCGAACGAGGGCTTTTTTCCAGAGAGCGCCCACGGACATACAGGCGGCGATGCGCATCACCATTCATGGATACATTCGCTTGCTCCGTATCTGGGCGATGTGAACGAGGTGCGAATCTGTCCGGCGGATCCTGAAGGCCGCCGGCGACTGGAAATGGGGCTCACGAGCTATCTGCTGAACGGCTATATCGTAATCGATGAGGGGCATGAGCACGGCGGTTCGCATGACGACCATATTTGTTTTCGGAATCTGCACCGGCTGAAGAATCCCAGCCGAACGATCACCGCATTCATTAGCTGCGATGAACTGGTCGAGGGCCCGAAATTCGATCACACTCATTCGCCGGAGTGGTTCGAGGGGCCGAATGCATGGGATGCCATAAGAGCGGATATCTCCGTGGATCGTTTCGCTATGCGCAAATCGGCGGATAATACAAGCGGTTCCACGCTGTTTCTGTACGCGGACGGGCGGGTCGAGAGTGTGAAGGCGCAAGAAATCAAGGATATGGCGGACAGGGGAGCGAATTTTGCGGAGCCGCCGCATTAGGAAGGATGCCTGGCACACAGAAATTCGTTCGATGAGCGTGCGTATGGTTGCGTCAAACAGTCTAAGCGAGTGCTATGGGAGGCGTCGCAAATACACCGTCAGGATTGAGGGGATTCGATATTCTGGGACCGTACGAAAGGGACATTCGAAAAATCTAATGTTAAAACGTGCTCGGCGCCGATACAATCGTATCGTGCGTTCCACATGGAGACTAAACATATTCCTGCTGATTGTCGCTGTGGGTGTTGTCGGCTGTCAGCAACCGCAAGAACCCGTCGAGGGACCGTTGGTCGAGGGTCCGCGCGGGATTAACGTGTATGAACTGGCCCAGATGCTGGGGCTTAATGTCAAGGAGATTGCGCCGACGCATTTCACTCTTGGAGACGCCGTAAATACCGTTCTCGTATTCACTTACGATGGCGGCAAGCTCTATGTTAACGGCAGTTCGCTCGGGAAAGTCGGTGACGTTCGGGTGGTTAATCGCAGCACGCGGCTGCCGGACTCGCTCGTTGGGAGAATAAAGCCGAGGCTCAAAAGTGCGCCTGCTCGGCGGCCGGTTCCTGCGCCGACGCCGCGCAGAAGTGCTTCCGGGCGGGTGGTGATCGATCCCGGACACGGCGGTCGGGATCCGGGTGCTTCGGCAACAAACGGGTACAGTGAGAAGACGATCAATCTGGCGGTGGCGCGGAAAGTTGCCGGTCTGCTGCGCCAGAGCGGCGTGGATGTGGTGATGACGCGGGACGGGGACAATTTCATAGAATTGAACGAGCGGGCGGCTATATCGAACCGCGTCGGGGCCGATCTGTTCGTGAGCATTCACGCGGATTCGTGCGGCGACAGCGGTGTGCAGGGTTTTACTGTTTACGTTGCGGAGGCCGGTTCGTGGCCAGCAAAGAGAGCGGCTGAGATGATAGCCGGAGGTATGGAATCGGCGGGCGTGGAGAGCCGGGGCGTGCGCACGGCCAACTATCGCGTTCTGGTCCGGACGCAGTCACCGGCGGTGCTGGTGGAGTTGGGCTACCTGTCCAATCACTGGGAGGCGGACAGGCTGGTCGAGGGTTCTTACCAGTACAGGCTGGCAAATGCAATCGCCGACGGGATTGTCGATTACCTGAACTGAGAGAGGTGGGGATTCCGACGGAGAAGTGGTTTTTCGCTTCCTGGAGTCTTCGGCGCCCCATATGCATCTGACATTTCAAACAGACGGCTGTCCACAGTTGCGGGGAATACCCAGGCGGCCGTTCAGGCTTTAGGATTCGCCCAAAGTGCCCGTTTTAAGAGCAGTGCGGTAGTTTTAGACTTTTAAAACCGGCGTTGGGGGGTATAATTCATGGCGATGAAGCTTTATCCATTAAAATTCGAGCCTATCTTCAAGCATCGTCTTTGGGGCGATCGCAAGCTTGCGGAGGTATTCGGCAAGGATTTACCGGCCGAGGACAGTATCGGCGAGAGTTGGGAACTGGCGGATCTGCCGGAGGATAAATCCAGGGTGGTCAACGGGCCGCTGGCGGGTGAGACCATTGCGAGCGTAGTCGAACAGTTCGGCGAAGAGGTTATGGGAATAGGTTACAGGGGCGGGCAGTTTCCGCTGCTTATCAAGATACTGGACGCTTCGGACGTGCTGAGCGTGCAGGTTCATCCGGATGAGGCGGCGTGCAGGCGGATGGGCAAGGGCGATCCTAAGACGGAGTGCTGGTACGTAATCTCGGCCGAGCCGGATGCGGTAATCTATAAAGGTGTTAAACGCGGTGTTACGCCCGAGCAGTTCGGGCGGGCCATCGAGAACGGTACGGTGGCCGAACTGCTGGATAAGGTGCACGTAAAGCAGGGAGAATGTCATTTTTTGCCGGCGGGGACGGCTCACAGCATCGGCGCGGGCCTGCTGATAGCGGAAATTCAGACGCCATCGGATACGACTTACAGGGTTTTCGACTGGAATCGCGTGGATTCCGACGGCAATCCAAGGCAGTTGCACTTAGACGAAGCACTGGAGAGCATAGATTTCGGCCTTTCTGCGGCCGATCTGCCGGCGACCGAGGTGGGTCGTCTGGTTGACAGCGAGTACTTCAAGGTGGACAAAGGTCATCAGATGCAGGGATGCGAAGTGCTTGTAAGTGCCGATAAGCTCAAAGCTTATATGTTTTTGAGCGGTCGGGGAAGATTCGAAGCCCATGAGACGGTCAGTACGGAATTTGTCGGGGGAGACTGTGTGCTGGTTCCGGCGATTTACGAGGGCGTTATGAGTTTTGCAGTGGAGACGGAATATCTGTGTATTACGCTTTAGGCGAGGGGAAACGGGGAAAATCTGCAATTGAATACGCTGGAACGCCGATATTTACTCTCGATGGATGAGAACGGTATCAATACTGTCCGCCGAAGGTCCGCTTTCTACGGATATCTGGGTGTGTTTGCGGCGGCTTTGCTGCTGTACGTCGGCACATGCGCTCCGGGTCCGGTCTGGCAGGACAGCGGCGTGATTCAGTACAGGGTGCTGATGAACGATATTGAGGGGCCTTTCGGCCTTGCGTTGTCGCATCCGCTGTACTATCTGATAGCGATCGGGGCCAAATACGCGTTGTTCATGTTCGGGGAGCCGGCATACCGCGTAAATCTGACTACGGCGGTTATCGCCGCATTAGCAGTGGCAAATCTGTTCCTGTTGATTCGTCTGTGGACCGGGCGTGTGTTTGCGGGGATTGTGGCGGCGGGTTCTCTGGCTTTATCGCATACGTTCTGGCGGCATGCGGCTATTCCCGAGACGTATTGCCTTACTGTGGCCCTGCTGCTGGCGGAGTTAATCGTGCTTCTGCAGTACGCCAAGAGCGGGCGGGTCCGATATCTGTATCTGCTGGCTTTTTTGAGCGGGCTTTCGGTTGCAAACCATATGCTCGGATCAATCGCCCTGGTATGCTATCTGGTGCTGGTCGGGGTACTGCTGGCGAAGAAGGCGGTGCGCGTGCGGGATGTTGTGATCGGAGCGATTCTGTGGGTGGTCGGGGCGTTTCCGCTGGAATATCTGTTCGTCAGGGAGCTTATCGAGTCGGGTGATCTGGGGGCAACGCTGGCTTCGGCGGCGTTCGGAGACAGTTGGCAGGGTGCGGTTTTGAACGCATCTATTTCCGGAAGAATTGTCAAAGAGAATGTCTTGTGGATACTGCTGAACTTTCCCACGCTAAACCTGATTCTGGCGTTCGTCGGCGGGGCTGTGGTGTGCAGGCTTGCGCCTGTTCGGTGGTTCGGCAGAATAGTGATGGCCCTGCTGGTGCTTTATCTGCTGTTTGCTTTTCGGTATACGGTGGTGGACCGCTACGCGTTTTTTATACCGTTTTACACGATGGTTGCGGTTCTGATCGGACTGGGGACTCACGTTGTCGTGGAGAAAAAAAGATGTTTGATCCTTTGCGGCATTATCCTGGTTCTGATACCGGTTACGGTTCCGGTGTACATTGCGGCGCCGGGTGTTGCCAGGCGAATGGAAGTGGCCCAACGGCAGCGCGTGGTGCCCTATCGAGATGATTACGAATACCTTCTGCAGCCGTGGAAAACGGGATATCGCGGCGCCCGGCGGTTTGCGTACGAGGCGCTGAGTACGGTCGAGCCGAACGGCGTATTGTACGCCGACAGCACGACCGCCCCGCCGCTGCTGTATATTCAGGAGGTCGAAGGCATGCGGCCTGATGTGTCTCTGGTGGCTCACATAGCGGAAACGTACAAGCTGCCGCAATTTGCGAGCGACACAATTACGGATCTGGTCGCCACGCGTGCGGTGTATGTGGTCTCTCCGGTGGAGGGCTATTGCCCGGACTACCTTCTTAGAAACGACGAGTTCGACTTTCTGGATGAAGGGGTGATCTGGCGAATTGTTCCGCAAGGGCAGACCGCTTCTGGCCTGTGTGCGGATGGTTCCGGGGGATAAAGCCGTCGAGGCGTCAGCGGGCGGTTCCGAGGTTGTCGGGGCTGTCGAGCCATACTTCGGCATCGTAGCGGAGCATTGTGAGAGCATCCTGATAGCCGTCGAAGTCAATTCGGGGTTCTGTTCCGAGTGTTTCCTGTATTGCCCATTTGGGGAAGTCCGCGCCCGCCCGGATTGACAACGGAGCCCCCCCGCCGAATCTGGGGTTAATTTCCATAAAGCGAATTCTGTTGTCCGGAGTGAAGAACAACTGGACGGTTATCAGGCCGGGGCCGGCGCCGAGAGTTTCGACGAGTTGCGAGACGGCTTTCATAACTCGCAAATTCTTAACGATGGTGGCCTTACTGACTTCGCCTGATCTGACTTCGATTCTCTTTCGCGGAACGACGCAACGGACCTTCATGTCGAAATCGACCCAGGCGTCGCACGTGAGTTCATCTCCTGCGATCAGTTCCTGGACTATCGCGTTTTTGATGCGTTTTGCGTGAAATCTGAGTTCGTCGCGGTCGGCGACGATCACATTTCCCTTTGCGGCGTGGCCGTCCCAGGGCTTGAGGAATCTCGGCCACGGCAGGTCTTTGTTTTCAAGGGCTTCTGCGGCGGTCATGGTTAGCGGTGTGTCGAAGTTGTTCTCGGTGAGGAAGCGGTATGTTTTGCGTTTGTCCTGGCAGATGTCGATTACGTCCGGCGCGGAGACAAGAACGCGGCAGCCGAGTTCTTCAAAGCGGCGGCGATTGATCGCGAGAACTTTCAGATCCAGGTCGATAGTGGGTACGATGAGGTCTATATGATACTTCCTGACGATTTCGAGATTCTGGTCGATGTAGTCGGGGTCGTCGGTTCGGCCGACGAGGATGCCCTTATCGCACCGCTGCAGGGCGCTGCTGAGATGCGTGATGTCGGTTCCGTATAAAGAGCTTTCGACGCCGAGGGAGCCAGCGGCGGCTCTGAAGCTGTTCACCAGAGATACCCTTCTGCCGACGCAGGTGAAAAGAACATTGACGGCGTTGGATTCGGCAGAATGCTCAGGGCCGGGTGTTGCGGGTTGTGTATGAGAGCCGTGTTGCGGCATTGCGTCTCCTGTAGAGGGGCTGAAAAACCGTTCTTGTTTGCAATCAGACCGGAAAAGCGGCCGTACGGTGGTTTTATACGCCCGTTCCTAAACTTGGGTCAACCAAATTGTAATAATCGGCTGTAAGGGGGTATTGTCTTTGACAATCGGCAGGCCTGTTTCTACACTATTGCTCCGATTCTGGTTAAATCGGGGCGTTGGGCACTGGTCCACGGCCCGGCGTAGGGCTTATTGGACCCACTGCGGCGAATCAGCAGGGATGAACAACAGATGCCGGCAAAAGGCGATTGAAAGGAATTCGATGCAGGTTCCGTTACTGGATTTGCGAGCACAATATGCAACTTACAAGCAGGAGGCATTGACGGCGATTACGGATGTGTGCGAGAAGCAGGCGTTCGCACTCGGTCCGGCGGTGGCAAAATTCGAAGAGAACGTAGCCGCCTACCTCGCCTGTAAGCATGCTATTGGCGTATCGAGCGGTACGGATGCGTTGATAATCAGCCTTATGGCGCTGGGCGTGGGGCCGGGCGACGAGGTGATTACGAGTCCTTTTTCGTTCTTCGCGACGGCCGGATCGGTTGCCCGCCAGGGTGCGACGCCGGTTTTTGCGGATATTGACGGGGATACTTACAATCTAGACCCCGGCTTGATCGAAGAGAAGATAACCGAGAGGACGAAGGCTATTCTGCCGGTGCACATTTTCGGACAATGTGCTGCGATGAAGGAGATTCGGAGCATTGCCCAGCGGCATGGCATAGCTGTTATCGAGGATGCGGCCCAGGGGATCGGGGCCGAGCAGAACGGCGTTAAGTGTGGGAATTTCGGCGATCTTGCGGCTTTTTCGTTCTATCCGACGAAGAATCTCGGTGGATTCGGCGACGGCGGGATGGTTACGACGAACGACGACGAGCTTGCCGCAAAGTTGAAGATTCTGCGCGATCACGGGCAGGATCCGCGGTACTTTTACCGGATAATCGGGGGTAATTTCCGGCTGGACGGAATCCAGGGTGCGATTCTGGATGTTAAGCTTCAATATCTGGATCAGTGGAATGAAAAGCGGCGGGCGAATGCCGCTTTATACGACGAGCTGCTGAGTGATTCGCCGGTTAAGACGCCGGTGGTGGCCGACGGCAACTTCTGTATTTATCATCAGTATACGATAGCGGCCCCGAAGCGGGACAAGTTGCAGAAGCATCTGGCGGAGAACGGGGTGGGTTGTGCGGTGTTCTATCCGAAGCCGCTGCATTTGCAGGAGTGCTTTGCGGAACTGGGTTATGAGCCGGCGAGTATGCCGGTGGCGGAGCGGGCGGTCGAGGAAGTGCTTTCACTTCCGGTGTACCCGGAGCTGAGTGACGAGCAGATCAGGTATGCAGCCGACAAAGTGGTGGAGTTCTACAATTAGAAATCCGGGATGAATGTTTGCGGATGTTTCGAAGGGAAGTGAAGTTTGCTCAAAGAAAGTGACAATCCTCCTATAAGCTGGCCGCAGGAACGGTCTATCCGCGAATTCGAAGGGACCTGGTGGGTCGCACACACCAAGAGCCGTAACGAGAAGGCTCTTGCTCATGACCTGATTGTGCGGCAGATCAGCTATTTTCTTCCCATGACCTGGAAGACGACCCGCCGCAGGAACCGTAAGTACCGGACTCTTTTGCCGCTGTTCAGCGGGTATCTGTTCTTCTGTGGAAGTGAAGTCGACCGGCTGGAGCTGTTGCGGACACATCGGGTGGCGACGGTGATCGACGTTACCGACCAGGAGTTGCTACTTAACGAGCTGCTGCAGATAGAGCAGGCTATCGAAGTGGGCGCCCCCCTGGAGCCGCACCAGTACATCAAGAAAGGGCAGAAATGCCGGGTTACGGTCGGGCCTCTGGAAGGGCTCGAAGGAGTGGTCGTAAGGACGCGTGGGACGATGCGTCTGGTGCTGCAGGTGGACATGCTCGGGCAGGCTGCGAGTGTTGAAACCGACACCGACATGATAGAAATTATTGATGAACAGGACTAGAGCGGCCGATTAAAGTATCGTTGCATTACAATATCGGTTTTCAAATTCATTTCGCTGATTTCAGGGTCTGGGAATGAGAATCTGTGTAGTCGGCATCGGGTATGTAGGGCTGGTTACGGCCGGATGTATGGCAGAGGCCGGCAATGATGTGGTTTGTGTGGACAACGACGCCGAGAAGATCGGCGCGCTGAAGAACGGTGTAATTCCCATCTACGAGCGCGGGCTCGCAGAAATCGTTCAGCGCAATGTAGGACTCGGCAGGCTTAAGTTTTCGACCAGTCTCAAGGAAGGGCTCGACGCAAGCTCGATCGTTTTCATCGCAGTCGGCACACCGTGTTCGACTGACGGTTCGCCGGACATGTCGGCTATATGCGCGGTAGCCGAGGAAATCGGGCGCAACCTTACAGATTACAGAATCATCGTGACCAAGAGCACGGTTCCGGTGGGCACTCATCGGAAGGTGACTGATATTATCAAGTCGCACACCGATTGTGACTTCGACTATGTGAGCAATCCGGAGTTCCTCAAGGAGGGCGCGGCCGTCGATGATTTTATGAGCCCGGAGCGCATAATTGTCGGTACGGAAAACCGGAAGGTGCGGGCGATCATGAAGCGTCTGTATGCGCCGTTCATGCGCAAGAGCAACCGCATTCTGTTTATGGATCCGACGTCGGCCGAGATGACGAAGTATGCGGCGAACACTATGCTGGCGACGCGGATTTCGCTGATGAACGAGATTTCGCGTTTGTGCGAAGTTCTGGGGGCGGACGTTGAACTGGTAAGGCGCGGCCTGGGTAGCGATTCGCGAATCGGCTCGGCGTTTCTTTTTCCGGGCGTCGGCTACGGCGGGAGTTGTTTTCCGAAAGACGTGCGGGCTCTGATTCACACCGGTGGCGAGCACGGAGTCGAAATGCATATAGCCGCGGCGGTTCAGCGGGTTAATGCGGAGCAGCGACACAGATTCGCCCGCCGGGTGGTCGACTATTTTGCAGGGAGCGAGAACAAAGTCAGTCTGGCTGTCTGGGGGCTGGCGTTCAAGGCCAGGACAGACGACGTTCGGGAATCGCCGGCGATTTACTGCATAGAAGAATTCCTGGATGCGGGGATGAATATCAAGGCCTACGATCCGGAGGCCGGCGAGGCGGCCGCGAAGGCGCTCGACGGACGAATCGAAATATGTTCGAACGGTTTCGACGCTCTTGAAGAGGCCGATGCGCTGGTGGTTCTGACGGACTGGCAGGAGTTCAGGAATCCTGATTTCGAGGCGATTGCGCGGAAATTGCGACGGCCGGTCATCTTTGACGGAAGAAATCTCTACGATCCGGACATGGTGGCCGAAGCCGGTATCGAATACCATTGCGTGGGGCGCCCGAGTCGATGTTGAAGATGGCGCTATCACAATAGCCGCCGGCGCTTTAATTATACTCACCGCATGGCCTGAATAGGGCTGCAGGGCAGTTTCTGCGTGAAAAAGAGGGCTGTATCGGTTATAATGAGAGGGGATGATCGGTGTATATGACCGCCGGAACAGCAAGTCCGGCTGACGGAGTCAGGGTTCTGTTTTCCGTGATGAGGTTCTCTGGAGCCATTCTGCTTTGCACGCTTTTGATTTCGGGCCTTGGAGCGGGTAATGCCCGAGCGGTGGTTCTGCATGCTTTGGGCGAGCCCAATGAGGCAGAATGGACAGATCGGCCCAGCGCATCGGTGATAGGCAGATGGGGCGGATTCGGATGCGTGATTGCGATATCTCACAATTGCGTGGTTACTACAAGGCATCAGAGTTACAGTCCGTCGATCTTCGTGCGAATCGACGGGGGGAGCTATAAAGTCGAGGAGATATGGGAGCACCCTTCGGCGGACCTGCGCGTGGTGAAGCTGCGGGGTGCGCATTTGCGGGATTTCGTGGAGATTTACCACCTGCGACGCGAGTCCGGCAAGGAAGTCGTGATCGCCGGGTACGGAAACGGGCGGGCAGAGCGTCTGATCAGCAACGGAATCCCGTACGGATACGCATGGGATGGCCAGCCCAACATTACGTTGCGGATGGGAACCAATCGAATCGAGCGAACCGAACAAGACAGCGCAATCGAAACTCTGGTTTCGGATATACTGCTGGCGGATTTCGATATGCTTGAGACAGGCGATGCTACGGATTACGAGTGCAGTCCGGCAAGATACGATTCGGGCGGCGGATGGTTTATCAAGCACCGGGGTTCGTGGAAACTGGCGGGGCTTTCCCGGGGGGTGGAGGTTCATTACGAGTTCGGCCGTGAGGATGATCCGGATTACGTTATCTGGGAGAGTTGGTTCAGAGACAGGGACAATCCGGAAACGGAAGAGCCGGACCTGATCGATGCGGTGAGGTTAAGTTCCTACGCGGATTGGATCAGGAGCGTTGTTCCTGCTACGGCGGCTGGGGATTTTACCGCAGACGGATTCATAAACTTTGCGGATGCTGCGGTATTTGCGATGTATTATGGTGACAACGACTGCAAATCGCCGGCTTTCTGCGCCGGGGCCGACAGCGACCAGGACGGCGATGTTGATTTTGCAGACTTCATGCGATTTGCACAGCAATGGCTTAATGGGGGCGACCAGTAAAACATTCATTGGGCAGAAGAATCTTTCGTGCGATTCTTTAATCGGCGGCGCAGACCAATAAGGATCGGGCAATGTCGCGCCCGTGAAATGCCTATCGTTTCCCGCCGGCGGATACCGTTGCAATGATCAAAGGCGTTAAAGTCGTCACGAGGTGTCTACAAATCTCAAGAATCTAAGGCGAAAAACCGGCGCCGGGCTTGCAATAATTACAACATGCGGATAACATTTGCCGTTGGGTCAGGTAAGAACATCCTGTTGCCCGGGCACTTCGAACGGAGGTGCATGGCGCCGGTCAAACCAGAATATCATCACTCGGAGGTCGTCGGTTGTTATGAAGACTTTTGCAGGCAAGAGGTGGTCGAGAAGTGGAAAATTCATGAAGGTAGAAGCGGCTTTTTTTGTCTGTTCAATAATGCCCCTTTTTCTTATGGGCCGATGTTTCGGCGCAGACTACTATGTTTCGCCTGACGGCGACGACGGCAATCCAGGCTTGCGTTATCGTCCGTTTCGCACGATTTCCAGAGCCGTTTCTTCGGTGCAGCCCGGGGACACCGTTCTGATAAGGAAAGGGATTTACCGCGAATCGGTTAAGATCAAAACTGACGGGCGAGCGGATGCACGCATAATTATTAAGAATTATCCCGGTGAGAAGCCGGTCATTGACGGCTCTGAGCCGATTACGGGCTGGCGGCGGTGCACGTCCGCGCGGGATTGCGACGGCAACGATCACTGGGCCAATATTTACTATGCGTACGCTCCTGCGGGGGCGGACCCGTTTACCGCAAATCTGCACCAGGACGACGAGATGCTTGCCATCGCTCAAGGGCCGAATCCGTCCGATCCTTTCTACATGGACGATCTGAGTGATTATCTGGAGGTTTCACCGGCGGATATAACCAACTCCACCATTGTAGACCCGCGGCTGCAGGCCCTGGGAGGCGAAGAGCTGATCGGTGCGACCATCGCGGTTTGGGCTCAGGGCAATACCGTATTCTTCAGGACCGTAACGGCGTATTACCCGTTCCAGAAGAAGATAGTTTTCGAGCAGATTGGGGGCAAGGGCGTTTATAAGGATCGCGATTCGTACTACTCGATAATCAACTCCAATACTACGGGTGTGCTGGACAGACCCGGCGAGTATGCGTTCAGCAAGACGCCGGAACCGGACGGCAGGCATAAAGTTTATGTCTGGCCGTTGAACAACCGAAACCTGGAGGCAGGAGGCGAGGTTACGGCGTCGTTGCGGGACAAGCTCGTTTACGTGGGGGCTTCTTATATCACTCTGGAAGGGCTGACGATACAGAAAGGCATCGACAAAGTGGTATGCACAAACTGGGGCCCTACCGAGGGAAACGTGTTCAGGAATCTTGAGATAAGAAACTGCCGGACCGACGGCGGGGCCGACAACTCCATGTTCGTGTTCAAGTCGAGCGATCTGCTGGTAGAGAACAATTACCTTCATCACAATGCCGGCCATTCCAGAGGCATAGTGGTTTCTTACGGAACCGGCCTGGAAATCACGCGGAACACGATAGAGAAGGTCACTGGGACGGCCATTTTCCTCCAGCATGCAAATTACGGGCAGATAACTCACAATTCCGTCCGCTTCTGCAACGGCGTTCACAGCAACGGTATATCGACGTATTCGGGGTGCGACAATATGCTGGTGGCGTCCAACAGAGTAGTTGCCAGCAATATAGCTTATACTATGAACAACTCGTCCAATATAGCCGTTTACAACAACTTCTTCGACGGCGCCGACGAAACCCGCAACGTGGCGGCCAACTGGGGCGGAGAGTCCGGGGACATTCTGTTTTTGAACAACACGATAATCGGCAGCAGCAGTAATTTCGCACTGCTTATCAGAGGGGCCGAAGAGGGTGTGGTTGCGAACAATATCCTAGAAGGAGGTGGCGGAGGCATTAGAAAGCACAACATCTACACGGCTCTAAGCTGGAGGCAATCAAGCGCTTCGGGCTGGTTTCTCGAGGAAGGCGAGATGGTAGAGCTTAATCCCAGTCTGGTGTTCAGTGGGACCGCGGACTTTACGCCGAAGGCCGGCGGTCCGGCGCACGACGCCGGTATGGACCTGGCCGCTTATCTGAAGAAGCTGCGCGTTGATTTTCCCGAGTATGATTTTGATAAGGACCTGGCGGGCAATCCGCGCAAGGCAGGCGAGAGCGTGGACATCGGGTGTTATGAGCGTCAGGCCAAGGGCGGAGAAACCGACCCAAATAACCCCGGATCTGTCGGCGGTATGGACTTTCACAATTTGTCGATCTTTTCGAGTCACTATGGAAGTACAAACTGTGCGGCGTTGGGTAACTGCGGGGGATTGGATGCCGACCATGACGGCGATGTGGATATGGTCGACTATGTGATCTTTTCGGCGTACTGGATGGACGACAGCTATTAGAGCGGTGCGAAAGAACCGCAATCACCAAGAACGCGACATGGGCTTTCAGGCGAGCCAGCCGGTTATAAGGGTCCCGATCTGATAGACGACAAGCGTGAGGATGTAGGCGAGTGCGGTAAGGCCGCCGAACTGGAACGCCGCCCATTTCCACGAACCGGATTCCTGCCTGGTCATGGCGACGGTCGCCACGCACGGTGCGCTTACGAGACAGAATAGCATGATACAGAACGCCTGCAGACGGGAGTAGTCGGCGCGTAGTTTGTCCGTCAGGGCCTGAGACTGCTCGTCGGCCTCTCCTACGGCGTATACAATGCCGAGTTGTGCGACGAAGACCTCTTTAGCGGCCATGGCTCCTATCAGAGCGGTGCCGATTTTCCAGTCGAAGCCCAGCGGCTTTATTGCCGGCTCCATGGCTCGGCCGATGCGTCCGGCAGCGGAGTTTTCCAACTGCACCTGCTGAGCCTGCTGTTCGGTCAATCCCTGCAGTTGTGATTCGGCGGGTCGTGGGAAAGTCATGGCGAACCACAGTATTATTGAAATGCCCAGGATGAGCGTGCCGGCTTTTTTGATGTAGAGCCAGCCCCGCTGCCACATATGGATGTGCAGGGCCTTTAGAGTGGGCATTCGGTATGGGGGCAGTTCCATTACGAAATGGGTCGTTTCGCCCTTGAGGAGGGTCAGCCGCAGTATTTTTGCGCAGACGACGCCCAGTATGATTCCGATCAGGTAGATCAGCCAGAGTACGGGGCCTCTCCATTGCTCGGGGAAAAAGGCGGGTATGAGCAGAGCGTATATTGTCAGTCTGGCTCCGCAGCTCATTAGCGGAATGACCAGCATGGTCGCGAGGCGATTGTGCCTGTTCTCCAGTATTCTGGTGCTCATGATAGCCGGTACGGAGCAGCCGAAGCCGATGAGCATGGGTATGAAGCTTTTTCCGTGGAGTCCGATTTTGTGCATTATGCGGTCCATGACGAAGGCCGCTCTGCCCATATAGCCGCTGTCTTCGAGTACGGCGATAGCCAGGAACAGCAAAAGGATATTCGGCAGAAAGACGATCACCCCCCCTACTCCTCCTATTATCCCGTCGACAATCAGGGATTTGATCATGCTGTCGCTGCCGGCGGGCCAGAGGCCGGCGACGGCGGTGCCGAGCCATTCGAATGATGTTTCAAGCCAGGCCATGGGATACTCGCCTATCTTGAATGTGAGCGAGAAGACGATGTACATGAGCAGCAGGAATATGGGCAGGCCGAGGATTCGGTGCGTGACGATGGAGTCGACGGTATCGCTGAGACTGTGCCGGAGTTCGACGGTGCTTTTAATTGCCTCCTGGCAAGCGCCGGAGATGTAGCCGTAGCGGCGGTCGGCGAGTACGATTTCGGGCTCGTCGGCGAAGATTTGACGAAGGTGCTCTACTGCGCTCTCTATTACGCTGCGAAGCTCGTCGCTTTCGATCTTGTCGAGGAATTCGTTGTCCTGTTCGAGGAGTTTTATCGAGAGCCAGCGTTGGCCGTAGTGCGGGATCAGCGAAGGTTGATTGGCGGCAAGCGATTCGGAGATGCGTTCGAGTTCGGTTTCGATTTCGTCGCCGTAGTGAATGCGGCGGATGTCGGGCCGCTCGGTTTCGGCGACCTGTAAAACGGCGTTGAGGAGATCTTCGCGGCCTTTGGCCTTGTTGCCCACGGTGGGAACGATTGCAGCACCGAGCAGTTCGCCGAGGAGGTCGTTGTCGAATATGAAACCCCGCTGGCGGGCAACATCGCTCATATTCAGGGCGAGGACGAGCGGAACTTCCATCTCGATCAGTTGGGTGGTCAGATAGAGGTTGCGTTCGATGTTGGAGGCGTCTACGATGTTTATTACCAGATCGGGCTTTTCGTCTATGATGAAGCGTCTGGCGATGCGTTCCTCGAGCGAATATGCGGTCAGACTGTAGGTGCCGGGCAGGTCGACGAGCTGCATCTCGACGCCTTTGTATGAGCAGGAGCCCTCTTTCTTTTCGACCGTAACGCCGGGATAGTTGCCGACGTGCTGGTGCGAGCCGGTCAGCATATTGAAAATTGTGCTTTTTCCGCTGTTGGGGTTTCCTGCGACGGCGATTTTGAGCTTTTTCTTCATAAGCATCCGGGGTTTATGCGTCATTAAAAGTTAGTTGAGACTAACTCAATGATCAAAAAAAATACTCGGCTTACATCTGATCGGACACCAGGATCTTCTGGGCCATGCCTCTGCCCAGCATCATCTTGGTTCCTTTCACGTTTACGACAATAGGACCGGGATGGCCGTTACTGACCATTGCTATTTCCACGTTCGGAACAAGCCCCATCGAGGCCAGACGTGCGTTCATTCCCTGGCCTGCGTCGACTCTGGCGAGTCTGACCTTCTGTCCGGGCCTTACCTGCGATAGAGTCATACGGTTTTCCTTATCCATACGGGTTATTCCTGCTCGACGGGCGCGGTGCGTGGGTTCTGTCTTCTGGAGAACCGGTCGAACCTGCCCAGGAGGTCGTTTCCATGCTCATTTTCGTGAGTTACGAACTCGGTAAAGCTCAGCAGCCTGCCGATTATTTCCGGCCCGAGGGTATGCTCGGCTTTGCAGGCGGCCCTGTGCGCGGCCGGCGATTCGACACCTAAGATGTTAGTAAAAAAGGACTTAAGTATGTTGTGCTTGCGCACTACTTCAGCTGCCGCGATCCGCCCTGCTTCTGTTAATGTAACGCTGTCGTACGGCTGATAGTTGGCAAGGCCCTTCTTCTTAAGCACTTTTAACGCGCCCGTAACCGAGGCCTTCGATACGCCCAGGCGATTTGCAATATCGGTGGCTCGGACGCCGTTGTCGCGGTCGGCGAGATTGAAGATCACCTCGATGTAATCCTCCAGCGAGGCGCTGAGTCTTTCTTTTCGGGCTTTTACTGCCTTTTTGCCGGACATAACTCGTATTATAGTTAGGCAAGCCTAACTTTGCAATGCTATAGCGGCAAAAGTTGAAAAAAAAGCTGATTTTTTGGCGGGCGGTATACAGCGAGTAAAGGCCCGACGGCGGCGCCGACGATAAACAGGATGCCTGAATTCATAGAATAAATGCGGCGATCGGATGAGGCGGCAATGTAAGCCTGTGGCTGAGTTCTTGGCGTGCAGTTCGTAATGAGAACATCTGAATCTTGTCTGAATTCTTTCTTACGCTTGATTTTATGTCAAAAATGATTGTCGCGGCGGGTTATTTGTACTACAATATGGTTTTGTGCGGGGCGTGGCGCAGTTTGGCTAGCGCGCAGCACTGGGGGTGCTGAGGTCGCAGGTTCAAGTCCTGTCGCCCCGAATGAGTGAGTGCAGCGGTGTTCGAAATTGCGGATTTCGACGCCAGGTTGTCGGTCATGATATTTCGAACGTACAGTCTGCACTCATCGTATTACCGGCTGAGCCGCGAGGGACCATCATTCACACATATAAGAAGTGGTGTATGCTCGCGTTTCGAGGAGGCCCCGGAGAGCATTTGAAGGACGTGCAGTGGAGCGGGCGTCTTTCGGAAATGCAACTTTTAGCACAGATATAAGAAGTTTTTTCACATGGAAGAGGTTTATGGCTGAAAAAGTAGAAGGAATGATTAAGCGTCTTGCCAAGGAACAGTACGTGCTGCGCACGGCCGAGAGGTCGTACAGGCCCGGTCCGGTGGAAACGACGGTGCATCCCGATCTGGTGAGGCGATACAAACTAGTCGAGGGCGCAACCGTAACCGGTACGGCAAGTCGCAAGAAGGGCAAGCGGCGGATGACCACGGTGGATTCGGTATGCGGGATGAAACCGGAGAATTTCCAGAAGAGGCCGCGGTTTGCGGACCTGGTGGCCGTGGACCCGAACGAAAGGTTCGATCTGGGCGCATCGGGCGATTACAGCATGAGAATGATCGACTTGATCGCCCCGATAGGCAAGGGAACGCGGCAGTTGATCGTATCGCCGCCGAAGGCGGGCAAGACGATTCTGTTGGAACAGATGGTACAGTCTATTAATCAGTGCAGCCCGGAGAGCCGGGTTATCGTGCTGCTGGTAGACGAGCGGCCCGAGGAGGTTACTCACTTTCGGCGGGCTGTGGAAAATGCCCAGGTAGTTGCGAGTACCAGTGATCATATGGCGGACGAACATGCGGAACTGGCCGAGTTGATGGTTTCGCACGTTCAGACCGAACTGGAGTGCGGCCGCGAAATAGTGCTCATGATCGACAGTCTTACGCGCGTTGGGCGGGCATTCAACAACAGGACGCGGCGGAGGGGCAACAGGGCGCCCACCATGAGTGGCGGCCTGGAAGCGGGCGTGCTGGAGGTCCCGCGGCGATTGTTCGGGCTGGCGAGGAACATTGAGAACGGCGGTTCGGTTACGATAATCGCCACATGTCTGACCGATACGGGCTCGCGGATGGACCAGTTGATCTTCGAGGAGTTCAAGGGGACGGGCAACAGCGAAGTGGTTTTGGATCGTTCTCTGGCGGAGGCCAGGATATTTCCGGCAATTGACATACCAGCCAGCGGGACCCGAAAAGAGGCGAAGTTGTATAGTGAGCAGCACAGTCAGGGACTTGCGACGCTTCGACGTGTGCTGTCGAACTACCGGTCCAGAGAGGCTATAGATTCGCTGCACAAACTGCTGCAAAGATACCCGGCCAACAGTGAGTTTCTCGAAAGTATGGCCGCGGGGAGTCAGAGCTGAGGTGTGCGTCAGCCGGGGACAAATTCACGACGACAGCGTCGGCGTATATATCCACGTACCTTTCTGTGAAAGCAAGTGCAGGTACTGTGCTTTCTATTCCGAGCCGGTGACGGGATGCGATACGAATGCGATGGTGCAGGCGCTGCTTGCGGAGATGCGGCGCTGTTATGAGAACCGGGTTGTTACAGCTTACATCGGCGGGGGGAGTCCGACCGCCCTGCCGGCGGAGGAACTGCTAACGCTGGCCAGTACGGTGCGCCAGCGGTGGCCCGGAATATGCGAGTTTACGGTTGAGTGCAATCCGGGCCAGGTTAATGCGGGATTGCTGAGGGAGTTGAGAAAGACAGGGGTCAACAGGCTGTCGTTCGGGGTGCAGTCGAGTCACGATTATGAACTGAGGCTTCTGGGACGGCGGCACAGTTTCCAACAGGTGGAGCGGTCCATAAATGAGGCTTTCTGTGCGGGATTCGAAAACGTGGGGCTGGATTTGATTTTTGCGATTCCGGGATCGACGCTCGACAAGTGGAAGGCGACGTTGGAGGCGGCCGTCGGGACCGGGGTTAAGCATATAAGCGCGTACGCGTTGAGCATTGAGCCGGGTACGGCCTTGTGGGACGATGTCGAGGCGGGACGGATTTGCAGGGTTGACGGCGAGACGGACCGTCGTATGTACGAGGTTGCGATTGACTATCTGGCGGAGGCGGGATTCGAGCAGTATGAAATATCAAATTTTGCGAGGCCGGGGTTCGAGTGCGTTCACAATCAGGGGTATTGGGAGAACCGGGAGTATATCGGCATCGGGCCTTCGGCGGGGTCCTATCATGACGGTGTAAGGAGCATTAATCTAAACGATGCCGCCAAGTATATCGAGACGATAGCGGCCGGCGGCGACGTTCGGCGGGAAACCGAACGCGCGGATCGCCAAGCTCGTATCTGTGAGACTGCGGTTCTGAATCTTCGCAGGCGAAAAGGGATCGATGCGGCGGCTTTTTTGAGAAGGACGGGCGCCGATTTCGCGGCCGTCTTCGCAGGGCAGTTGGAACGGTACTTGCAGGAGGGTCTGGTGGAATACGATGGCGGGCGCGTGCGTCTTTCGCGAAAGGCTCTGGGGGTGGCCGACTCGGTTTTGTGTGATTTTTCGGCAATTTAGGACTTAACGGCGTGGATACGAAGTACATACGTAACTTTTCAATCATAGCTCATATCGACCACGGCAAGAGTACGCTGGCCGACAGGATGCTGGAGATGACGGGGACTATAACCGAGCGGGAGCGAAAGGAGCAGTTGCTCGACAGCATGGACCTCGAACGGGAACGCGGCATTACTATCAAGGCCTCGGCGGTGACGATGCACTATGAGTACGAGGGCGAGATGTACATGCTGAACCTGATCGATACGCCGGGGCATGTGGATTTTCATTACGAGGTATCCCGGGCGCTGGCGGCCTGCGAGGGTGCGCTGCTGGTTGTGGACGCCGGCCAGGGTGTAGAGGCGCAGACGGTGGCGAATGCCTATCTTGCGGTGGAGACCGGTGCCGAAATTCTTGGCGTTATCAACAAGGTGGATCTTCCCGCGGCCCAGCCGGAAGTGGTGGGCGAGGAAATCGAGCACGTTCTTGGTATACGCAAAAACGAGTGTTTTCAAATAAGTGCGAAGACCGGAGTCGGGGCCGAGGAACTGCTGAGCGCCGTTTGTGAGTTGCTTCCTGCGCCGGAAGATCGCAGCGGCGAGGCCACGAAAGCGCTTGTTTTCGACAGTCACAGCGACGCGTACCGGGGTGTTATCTGCTACGTTCGGGTGTTTTCGGGGTCGTTGAAGGTTCGGCAGAAGGTACGGCTGATGGGCACCGGGCGGACTTATCTTGTGACCGAACTGGGCAAGTTCAGGCCTGCGATGGTGCCGGTCGATGAGTTGGGGCCGGGCGAGGTCGGGTACGTTATCGCGAATATTCGCAATCTTGCCGACGTGACCGTGGGCGATACAATCACCGACGATGCGAAGCCGGCGGATAAGCCGCTGAAGGGCTACCAGAAACCGACCCAGATGGTCTTTTCGGATTTTTATCCGGGCAATAACACGGACTACCCGCGGCTGCGGGCGGCGTTTGAAAAGCTGGCTTTGAACGACGCGAGTTTCTCGTTTACGCCGCAGAGTTCACCGGCACTTGGATTCGGCTTTCGGTGCGGCTTTCTGGGGCTGCTGCACATGGAGATCGTGCAGGAGCGGCTTGAGCGGGAAAACGATATCGACGTGGTTCAGACGGCGCCGACGGTCAGTTACGAAGTGGTGACAACCGAGGGGGCAATCGAGAGAATAGACTCGCCGAGCGAACTGCCAAATCCGACGAAGATAGGCGAGCTTCGCGAGCCTTTTGTAAAGCTGGAAGTAATTACCAGCACCGAATCAATCGGCGGCATAATGAAGCTGGCGGAGGCAAGGCGATCCAAGCTGCTCAAGACGGATTATCTGAATCAGACGCGGGTGCTGATGGAGTATCGGGCGCCGC
This sequence comes from uncultured Pirellulales bacterium, assembly GCA_964406945.1. Lineage (GTDB taxonomy): Bacteria > Planctomycetota > Phycisphaerae > Sedimentisphaerales > Anaerobacaceae > UBA2266. The sequence goes on along the minus strand of CAYOTO010000043.1, from coordinate 5,690 downwards.
TGGCGGAGATTGTGTATGATTTTTACGATCTGATTAAGGGAATCAGCCGCGGTTATGCGACGATGGATTACGAGTTTACGGATTTCGAGGCGAGCAATCTTGTCAAGATCGATATTCTCGTCAATGGCGAGCGGGTTGACGCCCTTTCGCTGATAGTACACCGAAGCAACGCCGAGCAGCGCGGCCGCAAGGTCATTCAGAAACTCAAAGAAGCGATTCCGAAGCATCAGTTCGAAATACCGCTGCAGGTGGCGATCGGTGGCAAGATCATCGCGCGAGAGACCATACGGGCGTACCGCAAGGACGTTACCGCCAAGCTGTACGGCGGCGATGTCTCGCGCAAGATGAAGGTGCTCAAGCGACAGAAAGAGGGCAAAAAACGGATGAAGAGCATCGGTTCGGTGCAGATTCCTCAGCGGGCGTTTATGAGTATTCTCGACAGCAGCGACTAGCTCTGGGGTTTGATGGCGAGCGGATGTGGACGGCTTATCGTGTGCGGGCCCAATGATCGGACTGCCGGTGAAGCGCAAGCTGAAGATTGTAAGCCGTTGTCTGCTAAATCCTGCGGAAGATTACCGGGGCCTCGACGACTTTTGAATAGAGACTGATGTTGCGTCTGGGATCGTGCCATTCCAGGAAGATATTGGCGATTGCCTCCCAGAGGGACACCCACGCGGCGATAGTAAGGCCCTGCACGAAGACTTCTGCGAGAATGTCGTAATCCTCCCTGAACATTCTTGCGGTCTGGACCGCCATGGCGAGAAAAACGATTCCTATAACGAAGAGAATAGCTGAGCGTCGCACAATGTCACGCAGTGTCTTTCTTTCGAGTTCCTGCAGATACGTGTAGAAGTTCCGTATGCTGTTTCGGACGCGATCCATGACGGGTTCGTCGGGCAAGTGAACGAAGGAAAAACGGATGACAAACGGATACTTCTGAACTTCGCGGACGGAATTGGTGAGATAGTCGACGAGGTCTTCGTCGAGGTCTTTTTTGAGGTAATGCGCGGTTCTGTCAAAGTTGCTGTAGAGGTGCTCGACCGTCTTTACTGAGACGTCGATTATGATTTTGCCTTCTTCGGTTTTTTCGTAGCGATCGAGAATCGTTTTTCGCATGTGCTCTGGCCTTTCCGCGTCCGGGCGGTGATATCGCCGCAACGTCAGATTCGCAGCAATATTACAATCGGCCATAAGGGTGTGCAAGATAATTGGCCGGCCGGGAGTGTTTGGGGTTAGTGCTTTACAAGACGGGGGCAGGGTTGCATAATGGGTCGCAAACGGGGTTGTGTCTGCGACATATCGGCCCGTAATCATGTTAGTGAATTGAATTGGAGTTTGCGATGGCGTCGAAGCATAGAACTGTATTTGTGGCGGCGGTAGCTGCTGTTTTGATTGTTCTTTGCCAGGCTCATGCCGGGCGATTCAGCATCGAGAATATTCCATTGCCGGAACATCCGCGGCCGGATTTTCAGAGAAGTGAGTGGCTGAATCTGAACGGGCCGTGGGATTTTCGCTTCGACGGCGAGAATGCGGGCCTCGATAAGAACTGGCAAAACGGGGAAGTAGAATTCGGCAGCAGCATCATGGTTCCGTTTCCGTGGGGTTCGAAGCTGTCAGGCGTGCAGGACGAGGCGGATATCGGCTGGTACGAGAGGACTGTGAAGGTGCCGGAAGCCTGGAAAGGCGGACGGGTTTTCGTGGTCATTGGTGCGTGCGACTGGCATACGACCGCATGGCTGGACGGGAAAAAGTTGGGCGAGCACACGGGAGGCTATACGCCCTTGGAGTTCGATCTGACCGAACAGCTCAGATACGGCCGGGAGCAGCGGCTGACGCTGCGGGTGGATGATACGCCTCACAAGTTCAAGTTGGAGGGCAAGCAGGGTTACGGCAGAGCGGCGGGCATCTGGCAGACTGTGTATCTGGAGAGAAGGCCGGACACGGCTATCGAGACCGTCCATTTTACGCCCGATATCGACGCGGGCAAAGTCGCGGTGGAGGTGGCTCTGGATAAAGCCGCGGCGGAGGAAATGGAGTTTCAGCTCAGATTCAAGAAAGAGGATCTGGCGAAAGAGACCGTGGTCCGCAAGGTCGACAAAGGCAAAAACAGGATTGAATTCGAGGTGAAGATTCCGAAGGCGAGGTGGTGGTCGCTGGAGGACCCTTATTTGTATGAAGTACAGGCATCGCTCAAAGGCGGCGGCCGGACCGACACCGTTAACACCTATTTCGGTATGCGAAAGATAAGTGTTATGAATCTGCCGGGGACGGACTTTTCTTACGTTGCCCTGAACAATAAGCCGGTGTATCTGGAAATGGCGCTGGACCAGGCATATCATCCGGAGGGATTCTATACATTCCCCACCGATAAGTTCATGAGAGACGAAATCCTGCGGACGCGGCGGCTGGGTCTGAATTGTCAGAGGATACATATCAAGGTCGAAGTGCCGCGGAAACTGTACTGGGCGGACCGGCTGGGAATTCTGATAATGGCGGATGTTCCGAACAGTTGGGGGCCTCCGGATGAGGATATGCGGCGTGAGACGGAGTTTGCGCTGCGGGGAATGATTAAACGCGATTACAATCATCCGAGCATATTCTCGTGGGTGAATTTCAACGAAACGTGGGGTCTGAGGACCGGGGAAAAAGGCTACCTGCCCAAGACGCAGGAATGGGTCGAGTCAATTTACAAGTTGACGAAGAAGCTGGATTCGACGAGGCTGGTGGAGGACAACTCGCCCTGCAGGTATGACCATGTTGCGACGGATCTGAACACCTGGCATGCTTATTTGCCGGGGTACGAATGGCGCCAGAAGCTGGACGAATTCTGCGAGAAGACCTATCCGGGCTCAGGGTGGAATTTCGTCGAGGGGCGAAAACAGGGCAGCCAGCCCATGATGAACAGTGAGTGCGGAAACGTCTGGGGCTACGAAGGAAGCACCGGCGATGTGGACTGGAGCTGGGATTACCATATTATGATGAACGAGTTCCGGCGGCACCCGAAGTGCGCAGGGTGGCTTTATACCGAGCATCACGATGTCGTCAATGAATGGAACGGCTATTACCGGTACGACCGATCGCTGAAATTCACTGGAATGGACGAGCTTTTCGAGGGGATGAGCTTGCGGGACCTGCACTCGGAGTTTTATATCGCCAGTGAACGAGAGCTTTGCCGCGAGGTGCAGCCGGGCGCGAAGGTCGAAGTTCCGTTGTATGCGTCGTTTATGACGGATGCTCCGGTCGGCCGCAGGCTTGTTCTGCGTGCGCAACTTTTCGGCTGGGATACGCTGGGGCGCAAGCAGACGTATGGGCGGTATCGGCGGGCGGTCGGGTACAAGCCGTGGAGAAACGAGCAGTTGAGGCCGCTGGAGATCGAGATGCCGAAGAAGGACTGTCTGGCGATTCTAGGATATACGCTGGAGGACGTCGCGGGTAGGGTGCTGCATCGGAACTTTACGACATATCTGGTTGCCGACGGCGCTTCGCCGCGCGAGGAATTGATGGGTGCGGGGCCGCGAAAAATGAAGGTGGTGCGGTTCGGTCCGGACAGTTTCAAAAGCGCTGCATGGTCCTTGAAGGAATGGGACGTGTTGGACGGTAAGAAGGTTTGCGGGGCCGGGGCCGGGCACTTCGAGTATGCGGTGGACTGGCCGGAGCCGCTGAATGGGGCCGATGTTGTTGAAGCCAGGTTTCTGGTCGAGGTTTCGCCCAAGCAGCTTTTCGGCAAGGACCAGGGCAAGGGCAAGCAGGAAGGCAATTTCATGCTGGGTAAGGGCACGCACGATCCGAGCCTAAACCCGAACTCTTACCCGATGACGGATGAGACACCGTACCCGGGACAGGTTCGTATTGTCGTGGGTGGCGAGGTCCTGGGCACATTTGATCTTGCGGATGACTCGGCGGACCACAGGGGCATACTGTCATGGCACAGCCAGTTGCGGGACCGCAAACTGCGTGAGGCCGGTTCGTACGGCCAACTGGTCAGCGTTGCGATACCTAAACCGCTGCTGCGTAAGGCCAAAGCCACCGGCAAGATCACTATCAGACTCGAAGTGGACGATGCGATGTCGTCGGGCCTGGCCATATACGGCGAGCGTTTCGGCCGCTATCCGGTCGATCCTACAATTGCGTTTGTTTTGCGATAGGCGAAAGGTTTCGGCTTCAAGCGCCACTGCGAATTGGCGTACCGGAGTTTTAGGGACTTTGCATCAGGCCCGTCCGCAGCACTTTTTGTATTTTCTGCCGCTGCCGCAAGGGCAGGGGGCGTTGCGCGGCGTCCTTTGGCTCGGAATGACGGAATTTGCAACATTCTTTTGCCGGTACTCATCGGTATCCGGCTCCAAGACATCGCGTTCTGTGAGCATTCTCTTTAGTGGCGGCTCCTCGTAAACGGGGTCTTCAGGCCCGGGAAACGTGCTAATAAGAGTTCGGATTTCTCGCCGGCCGGCTTCGGTTTGGCAGGCCTCTCGCATAGATTTGCCGCCGAGAGCCGGTATGGGTTTGTCGAGTTCTTCCAGGCGATTACCCGGTTCGCGGGCCTCTAAAGGACCGAAGTGGGCGGGTTCGCCGGGTATTTGCTCACCCATGCGCCGACGCGGCTGGAGATCAGCGATGCTTTGAGTTTCGACGCGGGAGAGGGCCACTCCCGGAATATCAAGTTTCGGCAGATCTGCAAGACCGGGATCCGGGGCAACGAAGGGTATGACGTCTTCAGGTTGTTCATCGGACAAGCAGCCTCGACCAACGTGGACTACAGGTGAGAATCCCCCGTCGGATTCTATTATGCAGATTCCCTCGGGATCGCCGATTTCCGTGGCTTCGAGCAGGCACTGCCGGTCGGCCTGCAGAACCGCGGCCAAACCTCGGCAAAACAACTCCAGCTCATCGATATCGGGCAGTCTCGGATTGCATCCGGGCTGCTTGGAAATAAGGCAGGGAGCCGGTTCGCTACCTTTGGGTTTGCGTCCGCCCTGCCGGGGGCCTGCTGGTCCGGTGGAAGCAGGCGATAACGCTCCATGCTGTAGCCTAAGAGGTCGCTCCTATCCAACACGTCTTCATTAATACCGGTGGACCCGAGCAGTGCCTGCAAAGATGATGATGCATGAGAGCCTCGTAGAAACAGCAGACCGAACTCCTGGCCGGCGTCGCCCATGATGATTCCAAGCAGTGCATCCTCTTCATGGGGCAACACGAGGCTGAAGCAATCGAAATTAGTAAATCGCTTCCATGGTCTTCTGGCATTGAACTGGTCGATAGTGTCCAGCAGCTTTGCTACAAGTTCTTTGCATTTGATCGCGGCTTTGTCCTAAGCGCAGTCTCGATGTACATTGGGGTTCAATCGGATAGCCTATCTGGTGGTTACGTTTACGTGCCAGGGGCCTTTTCGGGTGTCACCTAGGGTCAGGGTGGCCTGCAGGCGTGCCGGGCCTTTGTCGATTTCTACGGCTTCGAATTCGGTTGAGGTGTCGCCTTGTGCTATTTTCGAGGTCAGTTCATGGCCTGCGACTTCGAGCATTGCCCGGCCGTCGGTGCCGGCGGCGGGAAAGTCCAGCCGGATGTCGTATTTGCCCGAATGGGCGGCGTAAAGCAGCCAGTATCCGTTTGACCTGGCGGCCCAGGGACGATCTTTTGTGTGACGCCAGTCCTGTCTGGTCAGGACCACCGGGTTTTCGTGTTTGGTGCCTATGTAG
>CAYOTO010000042.1:0-27215 GCA_964406945.1 uncultured Pirellulales bacterium | reverse complement strand
CCCCCCTCCGGGGGGCACTAACAATGCCACGTCCTCTGGGCGTGGTTGTTTACTCCAGCAGCTTCTTGCCGCGAAGAATATGATGATAATGCTGGGCGAACCGGTGGGCCTCGTCGCGTACGTACTGTAAAAGTTTTCTGGCAGGGGAGTTAGCACCGAGTTTCAACGGCGTCCTGCTGCCCTGAACGTACACATCCTCCTCCCGCTTGGCTATCGAAGCCAGCGTCGTATTGCTCGGCATAATATGATCGACCGCCGTTTGCGCCTCTTTCGCGTCATGCGCCGCGGCCCTCGCAAGCTCTAAGTGCTGCTCCAGCAAGCTCTTAAGCGCACTCTCAGCCGCATGAAGATGCCCCAGCCCGCCGTCTATCAGTATCAGATCCGGCCACAATTCCTCACCCTTCAGCGCGTATTTGTACCGCCTCTTTACCACCTCCGCGATCATCGCATAATCATCGATCCGTTCCACCGTTTTGATCCGAAATCGCCGATACCCGCTCTTAAACGGCCTTCCGTCGATAAATTTTACCAGCGATCCCACCGCCTCCTGCCCGCTGATATTGGCGATATCGATCCCCTCGACAATCCGCACAGGCTCCTCCCGCCCAAGAACCCGCTTGAGCCTGACCAGCGCCTCGGTCGGATCGGCCGCAAAAACCTCCGGCTGCACGTGCTCATCCGGTATACCCCGCCGATCCAGCCTCTCGATCAGCCGTATCCTGTCCCTGAACATCGCCGCCTTTTCGTACTCGTAGCGATCAGCCGCCTCGGCCATTTGCCGGTTCAACTGCCGCAGCACCGTCGAGCGCTTGGACTTCAAAAACCGCACAAAATCGCTTATTATGCGCTTGTAATCGGCTTTTTCTATCCTCGCCCCGCACGGTGCGGCGCACTGTTTGATGCTGTACAGCAGGCACGGCCGAAAGAACTTGCGTTTGTCGTCGTCCGCCCGGATATCGAGATTGCACGTGCGGAACTTAAATATCTTCTGCAGCTCCACCAGCACCGCCCGCAGGTCCTTTGCGCTGGCGAACGGCCCGAACAGCCGCACTCCTTTTTCCCGCGGCTTTCGCGTAATATAGACGCCGGGAAAGTCCTCGCCCGTCGTTATCTGCAGGTAGGGAAAGGTCTTATCGTCGATCAGGTCTGTATTGTACTGAGGGCGGATATCCTTTATCAGCCGGGCCTCCTGCAGCATCGCATCGACCTCGCTCTCGGTTTCGAGCACGTCGATCCTCTCGACCTTGCCGACCATCTCCACAATCATAGGCCCCCGCGAGCCCAGCAGATCCGCCCCAGGCTGAAAATAGCTCGCCACCCGGCTGCGCAGGGATTTGGCCTTGCCGATATAGAGCACCTTTTCGCCCGGACCCTTCATAAAATACAACCCCGGCCCGGTCGGAAGCTCCTTTATCCGCTCGCGAATCCACTCCAGCCTGTCGCCATTTTTACCGGCCATAAACCATACTTCGACAAAAACCAGAAAATGTTTGCCGCAGTTCAAGTCGGCTGACGTATTGTAACGGCCCGGGCAAGCGTCGGATGAAGGATCAGGTCGCAGATGAGAATTGCGGCCTGCAGAACGGCGTTCTTAACCACTATTTTGCCTCCCAAACATACACAGGGTTTTCCTTTCGTGACTGATACTAGCAGATTGACATCGGGTCTGCCAGAGGCTTCGGTATGTTTCTGATTTTAATGTGCGGAGCGAATTCAGCCCGAAATCCGAGCGGCGTAGAACCGGTATGGGGTGGTTGCGGCCGGGTGCGGGTTTTGGTTGAGGTCGGGCTTTCGAGTCGTTAAGATGATTACGGGTTTTTTGTTCGTGCGGGTAATCTCGGGCGAGCCTCAAAGTGGCGGAGGGCAATGTATCGAATTAAGAAAGGGTTCTGAAAATGGGTGTTAATATCAGCAGGCGTGAGTTTGTGGGTGGTGTTCTCGGTTCGGCCGTGGCCGGTTCGGTTTGTCTGGGGCGTCGCAGGCGCAGGGCCCGCAAGCCGAATGTGATATTCGTTATGGCCGACGATCTGGGTTACGGCGATCTGGGCTGTTACGGCCAGAAGGTGATTCAGACGCCGAATCTGGACAAAATGGCAGCCGAGGGGATGCGATTTACGGATATGTACGCCGGCAGTACGGTATGCGCTCCCTCGCGGTGCTGTCTCATGACGGGCAAGCATACCGGCCATGCGTACGTTCGCGGCAATAAAGAGGTCAAGCCGATGGGCCAGTGGCCGCTGCCAGCCGATACGGTTACGGTCGCCTCGCTGATGAAGGACGCCGGCTACAAAACCGCCCTGATCGGCAAATGGGGACTGGGCGGGCCCGGTTCCGAGGGCATCCCGAACAAGCAGGGATTCGACTATTTCTTCGGATATCTGTGCCAGAGGCATGCGCACAACTATTATCCGGAGTTTCTTTTCCGCAATACCGGGCGGGTTCCGCTGGACAACACGGTCGAAAACCGTCGCGGCGACGGGGCGGGGGTGGCCTCGGTGAAGAAGGAGTATTCACACGATCTGCTGGCGGCAGATGCGCTGCGGTGGATCGAAGAAAACAAGGACGAGCCGTTCTTCCTGTATCTGGCGGTTACGATTCCGCACGCCAACAACGAAGCTGGCAACAGGGGCATGGAGGTGCCGGATTACGGGATTTACGCCGACAAGGACTGGCCGCAGCCCCATAAGGGCCACGCCGCGATGATTACGCGGCTGGATAAGGATATGGGCCGGCTGCTGGACAAGCTCGAAGAGCTGGGGATCGACGACAATACGCTCGTTATCTTCACGAGCGACAACGGGCCTCACAGCGAGGGCGGCGCCAATCCGAAGTTTTTCGACAGCAACGGCCCGCTGCGGGGCTATAAACGCGATCTGTACGAGGGCGGCATTCGCGTGCCGATGATTGCGCGCTGGCCGGGAAAGGTCGAGGCCGGTTCCGAGAGCGACTATATCGGGGCGTTCTGGGATGTTATGCCGACGTTGAGCAGGCTTGCCGGGGCAAAGGCGCCGGACGATATCGACGGGATTTCGTTTCTGCCTACGCTGCTGGGCCGCGACCGCCAGCGAAAGCACAAGTATCTGTACTGGGAATTCTTCAACAGGCAGGCGATTCGTATGGGCAAGTGGAAGGCCGTGCGGCTCAAACCCGACGCCGACCTGGAGTTGTATGACCTGAGCGAGGATATCGGCGAGACCAACAACGTCGCGGCCGAGCATCCGCGGGTGGTCAAACGAATCGAAGAACATTTCGCCGACGCCCGCACCGAATCAAAATGGTGGGGCCAGGGTTTGAACAAGACCGGCAAGTAACAGCCTTTCGCTGCGCCCGGGTATGCGGATGTGGGCATTGCGGTCAACGCCGAATTGTCTGACGGGCCGGATTCGGACGACAGCTATCAGGTGAGCATACGGGCTGGCGGTGCGGTTTGTCGGTCCAAGGAGGTTCTATGGAAGCACTGAAGCGGTTGTGGGAGGCTTTGCCGCAGTTGCTGCCTGTTCTGGCGGTGTTTGCGGTCGTGGCGGGGGGGCTTTGGTTTTTGAACTGGCTTCTTATCCGGCGTCGAGAGGCGCTGGATGCCGAAAAGCGTGTGCCGCGTCGGTTGCTGATAATACTGCTGGGGCTGCTTGGTATTGTGATTGTGATTCTTGCGGTCCCGATGGCTCCGGACAAGCGTACGGAGGTTCTGCGGCTGTTCGGGCTGGTGCTGACGGCTGTCATAGCGTTTTCGTCGACGACGTTCGTTGCCAACGGTATGGCCGGACTGATGCTGCGGGCTGTCGGCAGCTTTCGGCCCGGCGATTTTATCAGGGTCGAGGGACTTTTCGGGCGGGTAACGGCCCGCGGACTGTTGCATACGGAGATTCAGACCGAAGATCACGACCTTGCAACTGTGCCGAATCTTTTTCTGGTCTCGCACCCCGTCAAAGTAATGCACGTTTCGGGCACGGTGGTATCGGCGACGGTTTCACTGGGCTACGATAATCCGCATGGAACGATTGAGAAGCTGCTGTTGGAGGCGGCCGAGGCGGCGAAACTGGAGGACCCTTTCGTACAGATAACGGAACTGGGCGATTTCTCCGTTAAGTACCGGATTGCGGGATTCCTGAAAGATGTAAAGCAGGTGCTTACGGCGAGGTCGAATCTGCGTGCGATGATGCTGGACCGTCTGCACGGTGGGGGCATCGAGATCGTCTCGCCCACATTCATGAACCAGCGGCGTCCGGACGGGGCAGGACCGATAATTCCACCTTCGGCGGGGCCCGGCGATAAGATTACGATCGAGGGCGGGATTCCCGAGGAGTTGATATTCGACAAGGCCGAGCAGGCCGGGCGGATTGAAACGTTTCGGCAGATGCGTGACGAATTCGCCGCCGAGAAGAAGAAACTGGAAGATTCGCTCAAAGGGGCGAGCGACAGCGAGCGAGATGAATTGACTGCAGGCATCGAGGGGCTTGAAAAGCGGATCGAAGCCGCAGCCAGGGTGCTGGAGATGCTGGAGGCCAGAAAGGACGGCACCGAGAAGAAGGACGTAAAGGACCGGGGCAAGCTGCCGAGTTGACTGTATTTGTGCAAGCCTCAAAGATCTGTGGCAGGGCAAACAGATTGTAGTTGTGCGAAAGACCTGGAGTTTGTGGTTCGAGCGGCCCGGGGCAGGCTGCGCGGCGGATGTGTGATGGAGAATACTGCATGGGTCAAAGGTTAAATCTGTCGGGTGGTGAGACTATTGTTTTCATAGGAAATAGCATCACCGATGCAGGCAGAAGGGAACCTGCGTACGCGCCTTTGGGACGGGGGTACGTGCATTTTGCGGCTAACCGGCTTTTCGCTGCATATCCTGACCTGGAGCTTCGGATTGTTAATGCCGGTATCAGCGGCGACACGGTGAAGGGGATGCGCGGCAGGTGGGAGCGGGATTGCATTTCGCACCAGCCGGATATTCTGAGCGTGCTGATCGGGATCAACGATCTGTGGACCCAGCACGCCGGCGCCGAGTATCTGCCGTACGCGGTTTATCCCGGTGAGTATGAATTAACATACAGACAGTTACTTTCGCAGGCCACAGAAAGATGCGAGTGCAAGATAGTTCTGCTCGAGCCGTTCATGTTCTGCGACGATCCGCGCAACGAGATGTTTGCCGGGCTGCGGGTGTATATCGAGACGGTTCACAGGCTGGGCGACGAGTTTGACGCGGTTGTTGTGCCGCTGCAGGAGCGGATCGACGAGCGGATAAAGACGGTTGCGGCGGCGAAATGGTCGGATGATATGGTTCATCCGCACGAGTGGGCCCACGCCTGGATCGCCGAGCAGTGGCTGGATGTCACGGGACTGTGAGATGCGTCGGCACCGGTGGCGATTTTTTTTATCGTTGTAGATACAGTAACGACAAGGACTAACGAAAAAAAGCCCGGATTTCGGCGGAAAAAAAGTAAAGTTTGGCCTTTACAGCTTATTAAATTCAGGTTAATTTGCCGATACTTGACCTGCGAGCCAAACCACTATATCTTCTTTGGATCGCATCCGCATTTACTATATATTGTGGTACTGTTGTTCTGTCGTAATACTATAATTTAAGCACGGAGGCGCTTAAGATGTCGTTTGAATTCAACCCTGAGAATCCTTTCAAGAATGAACAGCCCGAGGGGGAAGTTGTGCCTGAGACGCCGGTTTCGGGAGGTATTTCGGTGGACGCGTATTTTTCAGATCCGGAGGTTCATCCCTTCGATCAGCTCGAATGGGAGATGCGTTCGGCCGAGATAACCAGCGACAGCGGCCTGTCGATATTTAAGCAGGACGACATCGAGGTGCCCGCTTCGTGGAGTCAGCTTGCGACCAAGGTCGTTGCGAGCAAGTATTTCTACGGTGATGTGGAGACTGGCAAGAGGGAGAACTCGGTAAAGCAGTTGATTCACAGGGTTTGCCGGGCCATTGCCGATCGCGGCAGGCGGGATGGGTATTTCGCGAGCGATGCGGATTCCGAAACATTTTATCGCGAGTTGGCCTGGCTTACGGTCAACCAGCACGGCTCGTTCAATTCGCCGGTATGGTTCAATGTCGGGCTGTACGATGTTTACGGCATCGGCGGCGGCAAGCATAACTACCACTGGGATGCCAGGAAGGGCGATGCGGTGCCCTGTGAGAACAGTTACGAGTTTCCGCAGGCCTCGGCGTGCTTTATCCAGTCGGTGCAGGATTCGATGGACGACATCATGCGTCTTGCCAGGAGCGAGGCGATGCTGTTCAAGCACGGCTCGGGCACCGGTACAGACCTTTCGACGCTTCGAAGCAGTAAAGAGAAGCTCTCGGGCGGTGGCAAGCCCTCGGGGCCACTGAGTTTCATGCGGGTGTACGACCAGATCGCGGCGGTTATCAAGTCGGGCGGCAAAACCAGGCGTGCGGCCAAGATGCAGTCGCTGATGATTACGCATCCGGATATCAGGGAATTCATCACGTGCAAGACAGAGGAGGAGAAGAAGGCCTGGACGCTGATCGATGCCGGCTATCACGGCGATTACAACAACGAGGCCTATAGCAGCGTGATGTTCCAGAACACGAACCTCAGCGTCCGCGTGGTGGATGAGTTCATGGAGGCGGTGGAAAAGAACGCCAAGTGGGCTACTTATGCTGTTACGACCGGCCAGAAGGCCGGCGAGCACTCGGCCCGGGAACTGATGGAGCTGATCGCCGAGGGCACCAGGATCTGCGGCGATCCGGGTCTGCAGTATCACAGCACCATCAATAAGTGGCATACTTGTCCTAATTCCGGCGAGATCAATGCGTCAAATCCGTGCAGCGAGTATATGTTCGTAAACGATTCGGCGTGCAATCTGGCTTCACTGAATCTGATGAAGTTTCGCAAGGAAGACGGTACTTTCGACATCGAGGGTTTCCGGCGTGCGGTGAGGCTGTTTATTATCGCCCAGGAGATTCTGGTCGACAACGGCAGCTATCCCGACAAGGCGATTGCGGTCAACAGCCATCTGTTCAGGCCCCTGGGGCTGGGATTCGCGAACATCGGATCGTTTCTGATGAGCCTGGCTCTTCCTTACGATTCGGATCAGGGAAGGGCGATAGCAGGTGCGATATCGGCGATTTTGACCGGTGCGGCTTACACGGCCAGCGCTGAGTTGGCTTCGGTTAAGGGTGCGTTCGAGGAGTTTGAAAAGAATCGCGATGGCATGCTGAAGGTTATCAACATGCATCGCCAGCACGCCCACGATATCCCCGCTTCCCAGTGCCCGGAGTATCTGCTCCACGCCGCCAAGGACGCATGGGATGAGGCGCTGGATGCGGGCACGAGGCTGGGCTTCCGCAACGCCCAGACGTCGGTGGTTGCTCCGACGGGCACAATCGGGTTCATGATGGACTGCGATACGACCGGAATCGAGCCGGATATTGCCCTGGTCAAGTACAAGCTGCTGGCCGGCGGCGGCATGCTCAAGCTCGTCAATAAGACGGTTCCGATGGCTCTGGAAAAGCTGGGCTACGACCCGGAAGAGATCAAGCTGATTTGCGATTACGTGGACGAGTACGAGACCATTGAGGGCGCCAAGCAGTTGGATAAGGACCATCTGGCGGTATTCGATTGTGCGTTCAAGCCGCGCAACGGCAAGCGGTTCATCAATTACATGGCGCATATCAGGATGATGGCGGCGGTTCAGCCGTTTATCAGCGGGGCGATCAGCAAGACCATCAACATGCCGAAGGAAAGCTCGACCGAGGATATCTCGCACGCCTATATGCAGGGCTGGAAGCTGGGGCTCAAGGCCGTGGCGATTTACCGCGACGGCAGCAAGCGGCTTCAGCCGGTTTCGACTGAAAAACACAAGGACGGCAAGGCGGCGAGCAAGGCCGAAGCAGTCGCGACGCCCGCGGCAAGGCCTTTCAGGAGGCGGCTGCCGGATACCCGCGACAGCGTTACGCACAAGTTCTCGGTTGCAGGTCATGAAGGCTATCTGACGGTGGGGCTATACGAGGATGGGCTGCCTGGTGAGTTGTTTATCACTATGGCCAAGGAGGGCAGCACCGTCGGTGGTCTTATGGATGTGATAGGAACGTGTACTTCGATGGCGCTGCAGTATGGTGTGCCGCTGATTACGCTGGTCGATAAGTTCCGGCATGCGAGGTTCGAGCCGGCAGGAATGACGTCTAACCGCGATATTCCGTTCGCCAAGAGCGTTATCGACTATATATTCTGCTGGCTGGGCTGTCGGTTTATTCCAGGCTACGCCGAGCAGAATACGCCGAACCGTGGCGCGGCCCCGGCGGCAAAAAACGAGAAAAACACCACGGCCAAACAGCTTGTGGAAAAGACCAAGGACCTGGCGCGCAAAATCGCCGAGGCCAGAGGCTCCAAGGATGATAAGGGCCAGGCCAAGGCGCCCGCGAAAAAGGATTCCGACGCCCAAGATGATATGCCGGCCGGGCCTAAGAACAGGATAAGCGCCCTGGTCTCGTCTACCGGCGGCGAAAGCGGCGGGCTGGAATCGGCGATGCAGGCCATCGAGCAGTTCAACCAGCAGTTTACGCATTTCGATAACGATGCACCGGCGTGCGATGTCTGCGGCTCGATTACGGTCCGCAACGGAACATGCTACAAATGCTTCAACTGCGGCAACTCGATGGGGTGCAGCTAGAGATAGTATTTAATATTTGCTGTTGAATATTGGGCCGAGGGCGTGGTTTGTCCTCGGTCTTTTTTTGGGGGTGCGGTGTTTGAGCCTGCCGGTGAATTGGCGTGTGCCTGGGGTTAGGATGGGATCACGGGCGCGGTTCTATGTGTAGGCGGCAAATTCCAGGTGTTCGGGTGAACTTGCAGGGTGTGTGGGCGTTAGAGAGGGGGGTGTTGGACTCGTTTTGTGAGGGGCTTTTGTGGTGGGCAGGGGCTTAGGTGTCGATAATTGAAGCGGGATTTTTCAAAAGTGTTTTAATTATCTTGCCTGCGGGGGCGTGAATCTTTAAACTTTGCGGGCAAAAACAGTTGACATGTAAACTGATTTCACTAAAATAGCAGGTTTTCTAATATCAGTGAGAGTTACCAGCTATGAAAAGCTATATGGCAAAACCGAAAGAGGTCGAGCAGAAGTGGCTGCTCGTTGATGCGGAAGGTGCTGTTCTGGGCCGTTTAGCGTCCAAAATCGCGCCGATACTGATGGGCAAGAACAAACCGACTTATACGCCGCACGTGGATACCGGCGATTACGTCGTAGTGGTCAATGCCGAGAAGGTCGCGTTGACGGGCCGCAAGGCTCAGACCAAAGAGTACGATCATTACACCCGTTATCCGGGCGGCCGGAAGGTTCACAGCTTCGAGGAAATGATCGATAAGAAGCCCGAGAAGGTGATCGAGCTTGCGGTTCGGCGGATGCTTCCGAAAAACCGTCTCGGCAGACAAATGCTCAAGAAGATGAAGGTATACCGTGGGCCCGAGCACGACAACCAGGCCCAGAAACCTGAGAAGATAGATTTGCTGTAATCCAAAGGGAAGAAGATAAACGATGGCAGAAGAGCAGATTCAGAGTCCGGGCACGACGTTGCAGATCGGTGTTGCTGCGGCAACGCCGGAGCCGGCCGCAGAGCCTAAGAGGAAGAAGGGACCCGACAAAGGCGGTTTTTACTGGGGCACCGGCAGACGCAAAAGCTCTGTCGCCCGCGTTCGGATTAAGCCCGGCGAAGGCAAGCTGGTTATAAACAATCGCGAGCTTGACAATTATTTTCCGCGGCTCCAGGATCAGAACTCGGTGCTGGCTCCGCTTAAGAGCGTTGACGGCGAGGGCAAATTCGACGTTTACATTAACGTCAAAGGCGGCGGCAGTACCGGACAGGCCGGTGCGGCTCTGCTTGGGATCGCCCGGGCACTGCGTGATTACGACGAGAACTACGTGCAGGCGCTTCGCGACGGCGGGCACCTGACCCGTGATCCGAGGATGGTCGAGCGGAAAAAACCCGGCCAGAGGGGTGCGAGGAGACGGTTCCAGTTCTCGAAACGTTAACTTTCAGATTTATCTGGTTACTTCAACGGCCGCGAAGATACGCTCTTGGCGGCCTTTTTTTTGAGGTTCTAACATGGTGCGAGTTGCTATTATTGGGGCAAGCGGTTACACGGGCTCGGAATCGATGAGGATACTTCTGCGGCATAATGAGGCGGAGCTTACCTATCTTACCGCCCTGCCGGAGGAATGCGGGCGGGCCGATGAGGTTTTTCCGGAGTTTCGGGGCCGGTACGAAATGGATATCGAGCCGCTGGATATGGAGAAGCTTTCTGCGTCGGCGGACGTTGCCCTGTGCTGTCTGCCGCACAAGGTTTCGATGGGTTTTGTGCCCAAGCTACTGGATGCGGGGGTGAAAGTGATCGACTTCAGCGCCGATTATCGCCTGAAGGATATCGATACGTACGAAACGTTTTACGCGGTTGAGCATACGGACCGGGAAAATCTGGCCCGGGCGGCGTTCGGGCTCTGTGAGCTGTTTCGTGATGAGATCCGAAATGCCGATCTTGTGGCCAATCCCGGATGCTATCCGACGGGAGCCTCGCTTGCGAGCGTTCCGGCCCTGAAGGCGGGGCTTGCTTCGAAGGATCTGGTGATTGTCAGTTCGGTTACCGGCACCAGCGGGGCGGGAAAGAATCCCTCGGCTAAGTTCCATTTTCCGAACATGAATGAGAATCTGTTTCCGTATGGTATCGGGGTGCATCGGCACATGCCGGAGATGGAGCAGATTGCGACCACCGCGGCCGGCGGGGCGGTGAAGGTGCTGTTTCAGCCCCATGTCGGGCCGTTCGACCGCGGAATTCTTTCCAGTGTTTATATGGAGCCGGCGAAGGATGTCAGCCCCGAGCGACTGCTGGAACTGTACCGGGAATTCTACCGGGACGAGCATTTCGTGCAGGTCTGCGACGCGGCACCGGAGCTTAAGGCGGTTGCCGGAACAAATTATTGCCACGTCTTTCCGACCGTGGTAAAGGGGCGGATCGTGGTGTTCTCGGCGATTGACAACCTTGTGAAGGGTGCTTCGGGGCAGGCGATTCAGAATATGAACATTCTTTTCGGACTAGACGAGCGGATGGGGCTGGAGTAGGCGATGGCCACGGGCATGCTTAAAATCGGCTTGTGTCAATTTCCGGTGAGCAGTTCTGTTAAGCGGAACGGGCGGTATATTCGCAATTTTGTGCGGAAAGCGGCCGATGCCGGGGCCGATATCGTTCATTTCAGCGAGTGCGCGCTGAGCGGGTATGTGGGGACGGACTTTCCGAATTTCGAAGGATATGACTGGGATCTGCTCAAAGACGAGACCGAGAAGGTGATGGCTCTGGCCGGCGAGTGCGGTATCTGGGTGGTGCTGGGCAGCACTCATCGGCTTACTGGAAAGAATATGCCGCACAACAGCCTGTATCTGATAGACCCGAAGGGCCGGATCAAGGACAGGTACGACAAACGGTTCGGGACGCCGGGGGATGTCCGGCGGCTGACCAGCGGCGACAGGTTCGTGCATTTTACGGTCAACGGCGTGAAATGCTCGCTGCTTATATGCTTCGATCTGCGATTTCCGGAGTTGTATCGGGAGCTTTGGAAGGCAAACGTAAAGTGTGTGCTGCAATCGTTTTACAACGCCAGGCAGAGCGGGCCGAGTTTGCATACGGTGATTATGCGGCAGACGATGCAGTGCCGGGCGGCCGAGAATCATTTCTGGGTGAGTATGACAAATTCGAGTGGCTATTATTCGCCTTATCCTTCGTGCTTCATTCAGCCAGACGGGCGGATTATCGAGCAATGCCGGATGAACCGGATGCAGATGGTTGTCGGGACGGTCGATTTGAGCATGAAGTTTTACGATCCGATGGAGAAATTCCGCAAATCGGCGGTTGAAGGGGTGCTTCATAACGGCAGGCCGGCCCCGGATGATCCGAGGTCGGTCGATACGCGGAGTTTGTGATCAGTGGCGGGGGAGCAAGGGGTTCTGGAATGGTTAATGATACGATAACGGCGCCGCGGGGTTTTCTTGCGGCGGGAGTTGCGTGCGGGATCAAGCGGTCCGGCAAAGAGGATCTGGGGTTTATTGTGTGTCCGACGGGGGCGAAGGCCGCGGCTGTGTTCACTACGAACAAAGTAGTGGCGGCACCGGTTACGGTTTGCACAGAGCACGCCAAGAGCAGCGAGATCGAGGCGATTGTTGTAAATTCGGGCAATGCGAACTGCTGTACGGGTAAGCGGGGATTTGAGAATGCGGTTTCGATGTGCAGGGAGGCCGCGGCTCAGATCGAGGCCGAATCGGGGCGGGTGCTGGTGGCTTCGACGGGCATAATCGGTGAGCAGTTGCCGATTGCAAAGGTGAAAAAGGGTATCAGAGCGGCTGCGGCGGGGCTTTCGGCGTCTGCGGAGGCGGGGCTTGATTTCGCCAGGGCGATCATGACGACCGATACGAAGCCCAAGCAGGCCCTGCGGCGGGTCGAGATCTCCGGCCGTAAGGTAACGGTTGCGGGTACGATCAAGGGGGCGGGGATGATCGGGCCGAACATGGCTACGACGCTCTGTTTCCTGACTACGGATGCGGCTGTAAATAAGCCGATGTTGAAGCGGGCGCTGAAGGACGGGATCGGCGGATCGGTTAATAAACTGACTGTGGACGGGCATCAGAGCACGAACGATACGGCGGTGATTCTGGCGTCGGGTCTGGCGGGGAACAGGGCGGTATCCAGCCGTTGTCCGCGGTATCGGCGATTTGCGCGGGCGGTTGCGGAGGTTTGCGAGGACTTAACACGGCAGATGGCGCTGGATGCCGAGGGCGCAACCCGGATGTTCAAGGTGGTGGTCAAGGGGGCCGCGAACGGAGCCGAGGCGGCCAGAGCCTGCCGGGCGGTGGCGGATTATCCACTGGTAAAGTGTGCGGTCAACGGCGGCGATCCGAATTGGGGGCGGATTATCTGTGCAATCGGTTCGATCGGCGTCAAGCTGAATCCGGAGAAGCTTTCGTGCAAACTTGACGATGTTACGGTGTTTCGAAATGGCTCACCGGCGAAATTCGATGCGAAAAAAGCTGCGGCGGTGGTTTCACAGATCGAGCATACAATCACGCTGGAATTGGGAGCGGGCAAGGCGAGTAGTTACTGTTACGGGTGTGATATGAGCCGGGAGTATGTGAGTATTAATGCGGATTATCATACCTGATGAGGATTCGGGGCCTGTGAGGGCTTGATGCGTGTACGGAGTGCATTTGGCGGTGGATACGCTCCGACGGGCTCCAGACAAGCTTTAACTGCGATCAGCACGATCGGACGAGAGGGCGCAAGAGGAGGCGGGGCGGACTTTTGAGAGTGATTTATTGAGGGAGTTTGAACAATCTTGCACAAAAGACTTGAAACCGAATTTTGTGCGGATAGAATGCAATCAATTTCACCCTGTGGAAATATGTGGACGCGGTGTCCGTACATTTATAAACAGTTCGAAAGGAGCATTTAGTGATGTCTTTTAAGAGCGGTTTGGCATTTCTGGCGCCGCTGTTGGGCTTGAGCGCAACGGCGATGGCAGAGGAAGGCACGGCGGCAGTCGGCGGTACTCCGGCGGAATGGTTCATTGCGCCGATAGGTGCACTTGCTGCGCTGGGGTTCGCGATGTTCTTCTATAAGAAGATGATGACGGCCTCCGAGGGTAACGATAAGATGAAAGAGATCGCCCGTCACGTTCGTGAGGGTGCTTATGCGTATCTTTACCGCCAGTATCGGGTGGTAACACTGGTCTTCGCGATTCTATTTGTCCTTTTCGTGATTCTGGCATATATGGGCGTTCAAAACCCATTTGTGCCGTTTGCGTTTCTGACCGGTGGCTTTTTCAGCGGACTGTGCGGCTTTCTAGGCATGAAGACGGCGACGAATGCCTCGGGTCGTACCGCTCAGGGGGCCAGTGAGAGCCTGAACAAAGGCCTTCAAGTCGCCTTCCGCAGCGGTGCTGTCATGGGGCTTGTGGTCGTCGGCTTCGGCCTGCTGGATATTTCGCTGTGGTATCTGATTCTGGATAAGCTGGTCTACACCGCAAGGCACATGGAAACGGGTTTGTGGCTGTTCGGACTGCAGCTCGTTCCCAAGGGCATGGAAATGGACCACAAGCTGGTCGAGATCACCACGACGATGATTACTTTCGGAATGGGTGCTTCGACTCAGGCTCTGTTCGCCCGTGTTGGCGGCGGTATTTACACCAAGGCCGCGGACGTCGGCGCCGACCTGGTCGGCAAGGTCGAGGCCGGTATTCCGGAAGACGACCCGCGTAACCCGGCGACAATCGCCGATAATGTCGGCGACAACGTCGGTGATGTGGCCGGTATGGGTGCGGACCTGTACGAGAGCTACTGCGGTTCAATTCTTGCGACGGCTGCTCTGGGAGCGGCTTTATCGCCTCTGGCGCTTCGGGGAAGCGGTATGAGTGTTACCAGGGCGGTGCTTGCTCCGATGATTGTGGCCGGTATCGGCATTATTCTTTCGATAGCGGGCATCTTCATGGTGAAATGCCGCGAGGGCGCCACGCAGAAGAATCTGCTGCGGGCGCTTCTGACCGGTACCATGGGCAGCAGTGTTCTGATTCTTATCGCAATTGCGATTATGGCGGCCGCCGACTGGATTACCTGGGGGCTGTTCGGTTCGGTGGTTTCGGGTCTGATTGCCGGTGTTGCAATTGGTCAATTGACCGAGTATTACACTTCGGATGAATACAAGCCGACGCGGGGCATTGCGGATCAGGCGGAGATGGGCCCGGCCACTACGATTATTGACGGTTTCGCCACGGGTATGTACTCGGCGGGGCTGCCGGTGGTTGTGATCGTGCTCGGTATTCTCTGTGCATTCGGTTTCGCGGGCGGATTCGGCAACGTTGCTATGGGGCTATACGGCATCGGCTTTGCCGCGGTGGGTATGCTGGCGACCCTGGGTATTACGCTGGCGACTGACGCGTACGGACCGATTGCGGATAACGCGGGCGGCAACGCCGAGATGAGCGGTCTCGGACCGGAGGTTCGCGAGCGGACCGATGCTCTGGATTCGCTTGGTAACACGACTGCCGCGACTGGTAAGGGTTTTGCGATCGGTTCGGCGGCGCTTACGGCGATGGCGCTTCTGGCTGCATATATCGAAGAGGTTCGTATCTGGGTCGGAAGGCTCGCCGATGAGGCTCAGAACGGGCTTTATCAGGTCGGCCAGGTGGTTTTCTTCAAGGGTGAAGAGGCCGGGACCGAGGCAATGGCGGCTTTTGAAGCTATGAAGACCGAAGGCGCGATACTGGTAGGTTCCAGAGCGGCCGGTATGCCGGATTTCGTCAAAGCCTACGATCTTACCATTATGAACCCGAAACTTATCTGCGGGCTGTTTCTTGGCGCGATGATGGCGTTTGTGTTCTGTGCGATGACGATGAAGGCGGTCGGCAGGGCTGCGGGCGCGATGGTCAACGAAGTGCGTCGTCAGTTCAAGGAGATACCGGGCATCATGGAAGGCAAAGGTAAGCCCGATTATGCACGATGCGTACTGATCTCGACGGCCGGGGCGCAGAGGGAGATGATTCTTCCGTCGCTGCTTGCGATAATTGTTCCCGTGATTACGGGTATCGTCCTAGGTGTTTCGGGCGTTCTGGGTCTGTTGGCGGGCGGTTTGACGGCCGGTTTCGTGCTGGCGGTTACGCTCAACAACGCCGGCGGGGCCTGGGATAACGCCAAGAAGTATATCGAGAAGGGCGCTCACGGCGGCAAGGGATCGGAGGCCCATAAGGCCAGCGTGGTCGGCGATACGGTCGGCGACCCATTCAAGGATACGTCCGGCCCGAGCCTGAACATCCTTATCAAGCTGATGACTATGGTGAGCGTTGTCTTCTCGGGTGTGGTTGTGAAGTTTGCTCCGATGGTCGGCGAGTGGCTCGGCATCGGGCATTAAGTTTTGCGAATATAATGCGATCGCCGGCGGGGGCTGCAAGCCACTGTTGACGCGGTTGCTTATGCGTAGTAATCTTGCGGGGCGGCCCTTCGGGGCTGCCCCGTCTGTGTTTCGGATTAGACCAGGATGTTTCGGACCAAGGACCGGATGCCTTCGAAGAATGGAGGCAGGGGCCGGATGTTGCACGGGCGGGATTCTTGTGGTCCCTTTGCGTGTTTTATTCGTAAGAAAGAACGGGGTGTGAGTTTTGGTTGAGACAGAGGAAAAATCTGCTATGGAATTCGCCGTTGCGGCAGCGAGAATCGCGGCTGACAGGCACTGCACTGAAATTGTGGTGCTGGATCTTCGCGGAAAAAGCCCTGCGACGGATTTTTTCATAATTGCGACGGGGACCAGCCCCAGGCAGATGCGGACGGTTGTCGATGAGGTAAGTGCGGCCGCGAAAGAAAGAGGCAGGAAACGCTTCGGCAGGGCCGGATACGATCAGGCGCGGTGGATTCTGGCCGATTTCGTCGATGTGGTATTTCATCTTTTCGATCCGGACTACCGGCAGTTCTACGATCTGGAGCTTTTGTGGGGGGATGCAGAGAAGATTGACTGGGAGCGTAATTCGAAGTGAAGCCTGCGATAGACATACTTGAAGAGCGAATCAGTGCGGCGATGGAGACGGTTACGCACCAGAGCGGGTGCAAGGCGATAGTCCGGCCGACCCAGGATCCGAAATTCGGGGATTATCAGGCGAACGGCATTATGGGGGCTGCCAAGCGTCTGAAGACCAACCCGAGAAAGCTGGCCGATGAGGTCGTACACGCCGTTGATCTGGGTGATTTGTGCAGCGAGGTGGACGTTGCGGGGCCCGGGTTTATCAATCTCAGGCTTAGCGGGGAATATTTGGCGGATAAGCTGCTGGAGATGCAGAAGGACCAAAGTGGGCGATTGGGAGTAGATAAGGTAGCCCGGCCGCTCAAGACGGTGGTGGATTTTTCCAGCCCCAATATCGCCAAGGAGATGCATGTCGGGCATCTTCGCAGCACGATCATCGGCGATTGTATTTGCCGGCTGCTGGAGTTTTCCGGGCACGAGGTGATCAGGCAGAATCATATCGGCGACTGGGGCAGGCAGTTCGGGCGGGTGCTGCTTGGTTTGTGGCACATGTGCATGGCGCAGCGAAAACACGGTGGCGAGCCGTATTACCATAGAGAACTGCAGGAGTTGTCCGAAGCGGCCGGTGATGAGCAGCAAATCGAGTCGTTGTGCAAGCGGATGCGCGACCGTCATGAGGCGGACTGGCGGGATGACTCGTTGAATGAGCTGGGCGACGGAGAAAAATACTACAGGCCTTTTCTGGATGACCTGGGATCGTTGCCGGTCGACGAAATGTGGCGGGAGTTCCTTACGGCGTACCAGTACGTCAGCCTGTTGGAGGATTCGGCTGCGGGGCTGGGATTGATTATACCGACGCGAAGCGCAGGCGATGTGCCGTACGAGTTGTTGTCACGGCACGTGACTACCATGCTCCAGAATTGGGAAGCTCCGGAGAATAAACAGGAAAGGGATGCCTGGGAGAAGATAAGAGAGCTGACGCTCAAGCACTGCGGGGAGATTTACGAAAAGCTGAATGTCTCTTTCGATGACGATGAGATCCGCGGCGAGAGTTTTTACCGGGATATGCTCGGCGAGGTTGTGGAGGAACTGGAAGCGAAGGGGCTGGCAAAGGAGTCGGAAGGGGCGGTTTGTGTTTTTCCGGAGGGATTCAAGAACAAAGAAGGCGAGCCGCTGCCTTTGATTGTGCGCAAGAGCGACGGTGCTTATCTTTATGCTACGACGGACCTTGCGGCGGTTCGGTACAGAGTTAAGGAATTGGGTGCTAAACGGATCGTCTACGTTACGGATGCGAGGCAGAGTCTTCATTTCGAGATGTTCTTCGCTGTTGCGCGTGCGGCCGGCTGGGTCAAAGAAGATGTGGATTTGGCGCATGTTACGTTCGGCAGCGTGCTGGGCGAAGACGGCAAGCCGCTGAAGACTCGTTCAGGCGAGAACGTCAGGCTGGGGGATCTGTTGGACGAGGCGGTGCAGCGCGCCCGGGCGGTGGTGGATCAGAAGAACCCCGAGCTGGACGATGCGCAGAAAGACGAGATTGCGCGGGCCGTGGGGATCGGGGCGGTGAAATACGCGGATTACTCGAACAATCGCACGAGCGATTATATCTTCAGCTTCGACAAGATGCTGGCGATGGACGGCAACACCGCGCCTTACATGCAATATGCGTATGCAAGGATCAAGTCGATCGAGCGCAAGGCCGAGAGCAAGGATGTCGATGTGGAGACCGAACTGGCCGGCATCGACCAAGTGAAGCTTGGCGAGGCGGCGGAAGTGGATCTGGCGAAGCATTTGTGCCGGTACGGCGAGGCGGTGGAATCGGCGGCGGGTGATTACAGACCTAATTATTTGACGAGCTATCTGTACGAGCTGGCTCAGAAGTTCAGCGCGTTCTATACGAACTGTCCGGTGCTGAAGGCCGGCGCCGATCAGCGGCCGAGCCGCCTGCTGCTGTGCGATTTGACCGCCAGGACTATCCGGCACGGACTGACGGAATTGCTTGGGATCGACGTTATCGAGCAGATGTAGGGAGTTTTGGAATGAAGATCAGCGAAAGTGAATTCAGCGTTCGCACAAGCAGTCGCAATCAAATGGTCGATATTACGAGCCAGGTTTCGTCGGCGGTGTCCGATTCTGGCATCGATTCGGGCGACGTTATAGTTTTCTGCCCGCATACGACGGCGGGCATTACGATAAACGAAAACGCCGATGCGTCCGTTCAGCACGATATACTGATGACGCTGGAGGAGGAATTTCCACACGCCAGGCGGGGCTATCGCCATTCCGAGGGCAACAGCGATTCGCACGTGAAAAGCTCGCTGGTCGGTGCAAGTGAGCAGATCATCGTCAGCGGAGGCAGGCTGCGACTCGGAACGTGGCAGGGGGTCTATTTTTGCGAGTTCGACGGCCCGCGAAGTCGCAAGGTTTTCGTGCAGGTCAGGGGCCAGTAGGGCCTGAATCCGCGCAATTCCAATTTCCAAGCGGCTCGAAGTGCGCGCATGAGAAGGAAAGCTCTGTGAAGTAAGTAAAGAAATCGCTTGCATCGGGCTATCCACGGCCAGAGGCCGTGGCTTTCCCGCCCGATTCATGGCTTCGCCACCGCGATTTCAACAGCACTGTACAGGCAGAGCCAAACGACTCTGACCACGTGCAGAGCACGTGGGTTTTCACGATGCACTAAAAAGTCCGGCTGGAAACGTATTCAGGGTCCAGATTCTTCGTCTTCGGCTCAGAATGAATGGCGAAAAGGGCGGATTACGATGCCAGCACCGGCTTTTTGGGGTAGAAAAGAGGAGTTCTGCTGCGGGTTGCCTGGAGGCAGAGTGTTTTGGGCCGAGAATGAGCCGTGATGGCGGGTTATTGGAGCGCATAAAATGGGCGAGGTGGTGGTTCCGGCTGGGGGGGAGACCGGTGGACCACGCTGCCTCGCCGAGGATTGCAAGCCGCTAGCTAGCGACGATATTTCATTAAACAAGAGCTTTCAAATAGGTACAGAAGGGAAAACGGAGTAGAAACGACTAACCCCTTTTTGACCTGTGCTACAGTTACTCTTTACCGTTCCTATTTGATGGTCTTATTATACGCTAAGTATCGGCTTTATTGCAAGGGGAAAATGCGTCTTTTTTTACATTTTTTAGAAATTAGGAAGGGCTTTTTTAGTCAATTGACGGGTTGTCATACGTAATTGGCTACCACGGGCGTTCAGAAGGGGCGCAACGGACGGCCAGTTCAAAGGAGCGTGCAGGCGATGATACGTCGGGATCGGGGTTTTTTCGGCTTATTTTCGGGTTTATTTCTTTTTGCCAGGGATCGTACAGGTGGCAAATCGAACCGCACGGGGATCAATTCGCGATAGATTTCGGCTAAAGAAACTAACAGAATCCTTGTTAGCCGAGGTGTCGTATTCGGCTGCCTGTCGGGTAATAGCGCCGCGAGGCTCTAACCTGGGACCGCTAAATGCGTCGCAAGGGCGGTGCAGCGTGGGATGAGGCGGTTGTTTGTGGCTTCCAAACTCTCGTTTGCGGTTTTATTTTCAGTGCTGTTATCGGGTGTTGCATGCGCCGTGCTATGGGGCCGTTGACGGCACGACAATGCCGTAGATTGCGGCGGTGGAATATGAGGGCAATCGCCCTTACCGCGGCGAGGCCGAGCAAATTCGCGCAGGGTGTCCATATTCGAGCATGTTTAAGCGCCCTCCTGTAAAGGGCGGGGTAAAAGTGTATCGCCTGGCGGACCAAAACTGTGGCGCCCCTGGCGTATATACCCCACGTGATGCGGGGCGTCAATTTGTTTTTATTCACATTTTCTACTTGCCGCCGGACTCTGGTTCATCCCGTTCCGGCGGGTGCTCGGCGTTGCCTTGTGGGCCTGGTTTCTTGAGCCGCCTTTTCGACTGTCGCAGGCGATAGCTGGGGCCGTTAGCCTCGATGATGTGGACCCTGTGCGTCAGGC
Source organism: uncultured Pirellulales bacterium (assembly GCA_964406945.1). Taxonomy (GTDB): domain Bacteria; phylum Planctomycetota; class Phycisphaerae; order Sedimentisphaerales; family Anaerobacaceae; genus UBA2266. The sequence goes on along the minus strand of CAYOTO010000042.1, from coordinate 6,760 downwards.
GGTCCAGCAATGCCCCTGTCAGTCGCTCACAGCCGAAGATCTCCACCCATGATTCAAAGGCATATTTGTCGTGACGATCAGGCTCAGCCGCTCATAGGCCCTGCTGATGACCTCGAAGAGCAACTCCGACGCCGTTCGGGAGAACGGCACATATCCGAGCTCGTCCAGGATCAGGACATCCTGACGCTCAAGCCGCTTAAGTGCTCGTTCCAGCTGCCGCTGCTCTGTCATCTCGATCAGTTCGTTGGCCAGCGCCTTTACAGTGAAGAACCGTACCTTGCGGCCCTGCATGCATCCGGCGAAGCCCAAAGCGCTGGCCAGATGTGTTTTGCCGGTGCCGCTGTTGCCCACCAGAAGCACATTCTCCTTGCGGTCGATATATTCACCCACCATCAGTTCCTGAACCAGCTTTTGCTTTATGGACGGCTGAGTCATCACGAAGAAACAGATCTTTCGCAGAACCCCCGACATCTTCACAACCGCATGGCCGAAGTCCACCTGGGCCTCGCCCGGTGGGTGCTTCAGGGGCACATAGACTTCTTTCATCGAGCGTTTAAGCTCGCGAACTACATCCTTTACTATCGTGTAGCCCCCCGTGAAACCGTCTTCCTGTAAAAGTTCCCATATCTTCTTGGCGGTATGCCTCTGGTTCTTGCGAACGCATTTGTCTTCTTCGAGGATTTGCTGAATGCGGCCAAGGTATGGGCCAATCTTGGGCTTGTTGGGGGATTTACTTCGCTGATAGCCCGGCGGACTGGGATGTTCGAGGATCTTCTTAAGCGTCTCCCAGTGCATCCCCGTCTCACGCATGATCTGCCGTTTGCTGACGCCTTCCCGCAGGACTCTCCTGCGAATCTCTAGCCACTGTTCCATGTCGCTGCACACTTCCTTTCCTTTCCGCTGACCGGCCGACGCTCGGGTTGCGTCCCCGCAGAGCCCTATCCTTCGGCTGGCAAGCACAGGATATTCAATGACAGAACTGTTGCAAGAGGAATACTAAACAGTACAATTAAAATCGGAAATCCTAACCATTAAAATGGCCCTAAAAAAGGGGTACAGTCAGATCGGTATTTGGAACATTACCCTCTGCCGAAGCCGAGAATAGTGCACAACTTATATACGCTGTCGCCTGTTGTGTGAGTTTTACTGAAGAGCCGGATGTGGGAAACCCGCAAGTCCGGTTGTGTGAGGGGCATTGAAATTCCTCATAAGGTTGAATATTATGGCACTCTTGATACCGAAAGGCAAGAGAAACAGAGAAAACAAATTAAACCTAAATGAAGGAACCATATTATGTCTACTCGACATGACAGAAGATGGACGCGCAGACGGTTTTTGTCGAGGACGGCTTCGGCGGCTCTGGCGGCGTCTGCCGTAGCTGGGCAGGATGCCGCATCCGCTCGCCGAGTGAGCGGTGCGAATGCCCGCCTGCGCATCGGCATTATCGGTTGTGGCAACCGCGCGAATCTGACTCATCTGCCCAGCATTCATCGGCACAAATCCCGCGTGGAACATGCCGTTGTAGCAATTGCGGATCCCTGGCGTCTGGCGCGAGAAAAGACGGCCGAACGGGTGCGTGAGCTTTATGCCAGCGAGCCGAAGCAGTACGGCAGCTATCGCGAATTGCTGCAAATGAAGGACCTCGATGCAGTGATGATCGCCTCGCCTGACCACGTGCACACGCTTCATCTGGAAGCGGCGGCACGCGCAGGCAAACACATTTATTGTGAAAAGCCGATGGGTATTGAACTGGTCTCTACTCTGCGCGGCTTCGACGCTGCAAAGGCGGCCGGAACTGTCGTACAGATCGGCACGCAGCAGCGCAGCATCCCGGGCTCCGTCGGCGCCCGCGATTTCTATCGGACCGGCATGCTCGGCAAGGTCTCCCGCATAGAAGAAGTGCGCAACGCTGAAAAACCGTACTGGTACAAGCACCTGCGGGATGTGGATCAGGTTAGGGCGAAGGACCTGGACTGGGAGGAGTTCATGGGCGAATTGCCGTCCCAGCCTTTCGATCCGAGGAAATTTGCGGCGTGGTATGGTTATTATGAATTCTCCCAGGGGCCTATCCCTCAGTGGGGCGTGCATTTTATTGACCTGGCGCACTTCATTACAGGTTGCGGGTTCCCCGAAAGCTGCGTTTGTATGGCGGGCACATTCGTCTGGAAGGACGAAAACCAGTTCACCGCGCCCGACCAGGCCCAGGCCGTCTGGACCTATCCGGAAGGCTTCATGCTGAGTTTCACCAGCAACATGGGCAACGGTTTCGGCAATGGACGTAAGATTCAAGGCGACAAGGGACTGCTTGATCTGGACAACTGGAACTATCCGACCTATAGCGCTCAGGGCGGGGCCCGCCGGGATGGATCCATGCGAGGCGTAAATAAGGTAGAGCGGCCGGACGATCATCCCGACCACTTCCGCAACTGGCTTGAATGTGTCGCCAAGGGAGACGTGAACGTCTCGGCGCCTGTCGAAGCGGGGCTTCAACATGCTGTCGCCTCAATTATGGCCATCCGATCCTATGAAACAGGTAAAAGTACTCATTGGGACCGACAAAAGCGCAAAATTGTCTATGGCGGAATTAATTGATAGAATCTGATCTGGTGATGAATATGAAAAAGCAAAATGTCTTGGCAGTTTATATTGGTTGCATAATCCTCGTCCAGAGCTGGTTCGCGATTCCATCGCGAGCGATTGCAGGCGAATATTTGCAGTCTGTTCCGTTTACGGATGTGAATATCACAGGCTCCTTTTGGAAGGCCCGGTTGGAAACTAATCGTAAGATTACCATTCCGTATATTTTCAAAAAATGCAATGAGCTCGGTTTGATTGACAATTTTGCCAGAGCTGCGGGATTCATGTCGCCCGACACCTTTGAGCCCAATAGCAACAACAGACCGTCTCGAGAGTGTGACGTCTATAAGGCTATTGAAGCTGCTTCCTATACACTGGCAAAACACCCCGACACCATATTGGATCTATATCTGGACAGTCTGATTTTCCAGATCGCTGCCGCACAGGAGCCTGACGGCTATCTTTATCCTGCAAGAGGCTTTTTGCCGCTGGATAAGATGGAGCGGGGCGGCGCAGAGAGGTGGACGAGCCTCGGACGAAGCCAGGAGCTGTATGCTGTCGGTCACCTCTATGAAGCTGCCGTGGCGCATTACCAGGCCACGGGCAAACGCACGCTCCTGGACGTGGCGCTGAAAAACGCCGACCTGCTGTGCGAAGTTTTCGGCCCTGACGGTTGTCAGTCTCCGTCGGGCCATCAGGAAATCGAAATCGGCCTGCCCCGACTCTACCGAGTAAGTAGCAGCGAGAAATATCTGCACTTGGCCGAATATCTCATAGATCTGCGGGGACGTCCGGAGACGCATAAGCTTTACGGCCTGTACCACCAAGATCATAAGCCCGTAGCCGAGCAGGACGAAGCTGTAGGCCACGCGGTTCGAGCCGGCTATATGTATTCCGGCATGGCCGATATCGCGATGGCGACGGAGAACGAGGATTATGTGAAAATTCTTGATCGGCTATGGAAGGACGTAGTCTCAACCAAAATCTATATCACAGGCGGCGTCGGCGCCCAGCGAAAGGGTGAGGCCTATGGCCAAGCTTATGCCCTGGGCAACAAAACTGCCTACTGCGAGACCTGTGCTGCCATTGCCAATGCGATGTGGAACCAGCGTATGTTCCTAATCCACGGCGATGCGAAGTACGTTGACGTGGTGGAGCGCGTCATCTATAACGGTTTCCTCTCCGGCATCTCGCTCAAAGGGGACAGGTTCTTCTATACCAATCCCCTGGCCTCCGATGGCGGCCACGAGCGATCCGCATGGTTCGGTACCCCTTGCTGTCCTACGAATATCGTACGATTCCTGCCCTCGCTTGCAGGGTACACCTACGCCTGGAAAGGCGACAGCTTGTACGTGAATCTGTTCGGCGGCAGCATGGTCGAGACGGTCATCGACGGAAAAAAGGTGTGTCTGATCCAGGAAACAGACTATCCATGGGACGGGGACATAAGAATGCGAATCGAACTTGATGAGGCGCAGGAGCTTGCAATCCGCATCCGCATCCCCGGCTGGGCGCGCAATCAGCCCATTCCCAGCGACCTATATCGATTTGCTGAGCCGCACACTGAGAATGTGAAACTTGAGATCAATGACTCGCCTGAAGTACAGCCAAAGCTGGAGAAGGGCTTCGCTGTGATTGAACGCCGGTGGCATAACGGCGACACAGTCCATCTGCATCTGCCGATGCCGGTGCGTCGAGTGCGAAGTCACCAAAAAGTTGCAGGCAATCACGGCAAAGTGGCTCTTCAGCGAGGACCGATTGTGTATTGCTTTGAAGGTGTGGACAATGGGGGCAAGGTCTCGAATATGATCCTGGCAGATGATGTTTCGTTCCAGACCAGACGTATCGACTCTTTTGGCGGTATCACGTCCATTGCGGCCAAGGCAAAGGCTTTAGTCCGGCAGGCAAATGGCGCAACGAAACAGCAGGAACACACACTGACAGCTATTCCATACTACGCCTGGGCCCATCGAGGGGGGTTTGAAATGCAGGTATGGCTGCCGACTGCTGCGGCGGATGCGAAGCATTAATCGGGTTTGGCGTCGTTTCCTGTATGTCAGGACGTGCCATGCAGGCGGACGGCATCTGTGTCGATGCTGCCTTAGATGCCAAGAACAGAGTCACGCCGCACGGTTGAGGTGATATCCTGTAATTCGTGTTTCCTGGAATACATAACGTTCGATATTGCCGTAAACGGTTTTCGAATCGCGAGTCGGCCTCCCGGTCTTACGGCCATAATACACGTCATCGGGCCGCAGACCGTTCAGCGTCATATGCGGGCGCCAGCGGCTGTACCAAGACTGCAATTCGCTACAGAGCAGTGCCAGATGATCGAAGCCCTTGATGATCGCTACATGCTTGAGCCATTCGTAGTTCAAGGTCTTGATCACTCTCTCGGTCACAGCAATAGACCCGTGAATGCGATCAGTCCCTGAACCTATAGCCCACACCTCTCACGGTCTCTATATAGTTCTTATATCTGCCCAGTTTGCGGCGTAAGTAAGCGACCTGTACATCTACCGCTCTGTCACTTACGATATAGTTATCCCCGTGAACGGCGTCTACTATTTGATATCGTGTGAAGACTACCCCGGGACGTTTCGCGAGCGTATACAGCACGTTGAATTCGGTGAACGTCAGGTCGATAGATTTGCCTGCGACCTTAGCTTCGCACCTGGTCGGATCGATCACGAGATTATGCACTTCAACCCGCTTGCGATCCAGGCTGTGCTCGATCTTTTTACGGAGCATCCGCCTGACGCGTGCCACGAGGACCTTCGGGCTGAAAGGCTTGGTTACGTAGTCGTCGGCCCCCACTTCGAGCCCGGCTACGATATCCGACTCTTCGCCTTTGGCCGTGAGCATTATGACCTGCGTCTGGTCGGTCTTCGGGTCGCTCTTAATATGACGGCAGACATCCAGTCCGTCCATTCCCGGAAGCATCCAGTCGAGTACGACCAGATTAGGCGGCTGCATCTGGATCATGTCCCAGGCCTCTTCGCCCGTGCCCGCACACTTCACGTCGTAGCCTTCGCGTGCCAGACTGCACCGAACCAGCTCACAAATGTCTTCTTCGTCGTCTACTACTAACACTTCAGCCTTCGCCATTGGCGTATCCTCCCAGAATCGGGCTACCGCAGTACCGTCGCGGGATTGAGCAGAATTCGGGTTCATAGGTGTTTTCCTGTAAATCCGGCCCGCTTGCGACGGCGCATATACGATTGTCCTGCGATATACCCTGGGTATACATGTCCAAAGACAATATCCCTAAAGTGTTAAAATCTTGTTCGAACAGCCCTAAATTCTTGTTAGATGTACTTTAAGCCGCCTGTATGTAGGTGTTTTATGGTCCGAAAACACTACTGTCCCGTTAAGGATTAGGTAAAGTGCTGTAACTTCTTTTATGTTCTAGAGTTAGATAAGAAAATGGTCTGTATCGATTTGAATTTGCTCTCATGTTATTCTGGCTCCAATTCTTATTTTGGAGCCAACTATGAATTACGGACGAACTGTTTTCTCGCAGATCATGGATTATCTTCCACGAAGGCTTTTCAAAGCCTATGTCGATCGTTATCGCGGCGACTATCGTGTACGAAACTTCACTTGTCTCGATCAGTTTTACTCCATGAGCTTTGCACAATTGACCGGCCGCGAAAGCCTTCGGGACATCGAAGCTTGTCTGCGCGCCGTCGGGCCCAAGCTGTACCACGCCGGCATAAAAACAAGAGTGTCGCGCAGCACGCTGGCCAAAGCAAACGAGCTTCGCGACTGGAGGATATACCGAGACATCGGCCTCATCCTGATCAGCCAGGCTCGGACGTTGTACGGCCGTCAGCCTCTCGGCATGAATCTCAAACGTGCCGTGTACGCGCTGGACTGCACCGTCGTCGATCTCTGCCTTTCGCTGTTTCCCTGGGCCCAGCATCGTCGCCACAAGAGCGCCATCAGGGTGAACACACAATTGGACCTGCGAGGCAATATTCCGGCATTTATCCGCATTACAGGCGGTCAAACGCACGAAGTGCACTTTCTGGACCATGTGACTTGCGAGGCCGGAGCTTTCTACGTCATGGACAGAGCTTTCACCGATTTTCAACGCCTTTACCATGTCCACCAGCACCAGTCGTTCTTTATTATTCGGGCCAAGAAGAACCTCATCTTTTCGCGTTGCAGTTCAAATCCT
>CAYOTO010000041.1:17804-27526 GCA_964406945.1 uncultured Pirellulales bacterium | reverse complement strand
TTCATCGGAAAACACAATCACTTTTCTTGAGCAAATTTAGCGCTGCCATATTAGGAATTACGCTGCCAGCGTGGGACTGGCGGTTTTGTGTCACAACCTGGTTTTGCTGACTCGATTGTAAGGAGCAAGTGGCCTGACAGAGCGTTCTTGCGTATAGACATGAAAGAAGTCTGTCTCGAAAACCTGCATTGGGGGACTTTTTCGACGAGATGACCCTCTGGAGCAACAGAGACAAACGCAGGACATGTGTCACGAAACTCGCGAGGCGAAACACTTGCCGTTTTGCGGTCTTTCGCAACAGGAACTAATTACACAAGGTGGAAAACGGAGCATTTCGGAGTGCGTGGGGCGTGTTGCGGATTGAGTTTGTGGAGGGGGTGGTTTTTACTTCTTCTTTTTTGCGTTTTTCTTGGCGAACAGCGTGAGGGGTGGGCCGCGGTATATACCTCTCCCCATTGTCTAGACCAGGACTGAGGATTTCTTAGGTGGATTCATGCCCATTGTTGTTGCTGCCATTTCGGAGGGAGCCCGGAGGGCGACCGGAGAAATGGCAGCGTCGCCGTACACCTCGGCCGGCGTCTGATAGCCCAGTGACTGATGCGGACGCTCGAAATTGTAAAAGGAAAAATACCTGCGTAAACTCGAAACCCCCTCAACAACAGTCTGATAGTCATGAAGGTATACCTCCTCGACCTTCACCGTACGCCACAATCGCTCCACGAATATGTTGTCGAAAACGCGGCCTCGGCCGTCCATGCTGACAGCCACGCCGCAACTGATCAACAAGCCCGTCCAATCCCTGGACGTGAACTGTGAGCCCTGGTCGGTGTTCACTATCTCCGGACGAGCACTTGACAACACCCGCTCAAGAGCTTGCACGCAGAAGTCCGCCTCAAGAGTGATCGAAGTCTCCCAGGCGACAACATACCGGCTGAACAGATCCAGAATCGCCATCAGATACAGCCAGCCGGGGTTCATCCGAATGTAAGTAATGTCGGCCGACCAGACCTGATTGGCTCTGACGATTTCCACATTTCGAAGGAGGTACGGATAAACTGTATGCTGCTTGTCCGGCTGGCTCAAGGAGGGCTTTGTCCGCGGATAAATCGCCTGCAGCCCCATCTTACGCATCAGCCTGCGTATGCGTTTTGGATTGACCAAATGCCCATTGCGGCAAAGGTGCTCAGTCATTTTCGGTACGCCGTAGAAAGGTGTCCGGGTGTACTGTTCGTCGATTTCTCGCATCAACTGCTCGTTGTAACTGCTGTCGCGGTTCGGCTCGTAATAGAAGCTGCTTCGATTCAGACCGAGCAACTCGCACTGTCGCCGGACTGATATGTGCTTGTGGTTCAGCTCGATTGAGCAGCGTTTTTGCTCAAGCGTCAAGTCCAGATTTTTTTTTGAGCCAGTCGAGTTCTACCTTCAACTGGCCTATCTCCTGATACAGCCGATCAGTCAACCGCTCCTGCTGACGGCGATCTTGGGCGTTACCGTTGCTGAATACTTTCGGCAAGCCCTCCAGAAGTTGCTTCTTCCATTTCGTGATCTGGTTCGGGTGCACCTAGTACTCTGCGGCCAGATCCACTATCGTTCTGTCGCCCTTGGCCGCGGCCAAAGCAACCTTCGCCTTGAAAGCCGCACTGAACTTCCGTCGTTTGCTCTGCATGATTCGTTCTCCTGAAAATTCAATTATTCAGGCAACGAATCCACCTTAACAACTGGTCCAGTTTTTGGGGAGTATTATAGTATCAGGAGACGGGGTGAGATGGCTATGCAGATGTATCGGGCGCGTTTTGGGGGTGGATGAGCGGGTGGAGGGGGTCGCCCGCGGATCTTGGGGGTGGATCGCAAGAGTCGAAGTAGTTGGGCCTGAGTGAGGCGCCGCGCAGGTACTATCGTCCCAGGGTACGCAGTTTCTTGCGGGTGAATAGGGGCGTTGTGTCGGGAGTCGACGGGCGAAAAAACTCTTGACACCGGAGACGGCCCGGTTTACGGTGGGCAGGTGCGAGCGGGGCTCGACGCTGAGGGCCGGGGGAAAAATTCGTCTGCGTGCGACCGGTGAACAGATTTGAAGAAAATATAGTTTGGCAGGTGTGATGGACCGCGGTACCAAGTCGAGCACTTGCGGCGAGATAAGGCTTGCAGGCAGTTCCGGATTGTGGCAATTATGTAGAGTTGTCGGGTAAGCGAAATTATTAATAAGTAATGGATGGCGGACGTAGCACAGCAATGGTGGGGACCGGCCAGCATTCAACGCGCTCGGCATTCAACGAGATGTGCCGGCTGCGGTCGGCACTCAAGGAGGTATCGATGCAAGAAGATGTAACAGCGTCATCCTCGGTATGTGGGTTCTGCGGAGAGGGACTCGCTTCCGTAGTCACCTTGACTGCGACGGGCGGCGTCGCACACCTATTACCTGACGACCCAGTCTGCATCCAGCATCCAGATGCACCAGGTCCGATGCATAAGCGCTGTGCCATGAAGTGGGTCGAAGATCACGGCGCAGTACAGGTGAAGGTAGCGATCGCATTGGCAGCAAATAGCCTCGGACAGGGCGGTGTGAGAACTTACGCCCCGCCAGATACGCCGGTCACACTTGTCGTTGACGAAGACGTAGATTCCTACAAGCTATCGATCGAGAATGAGAGTGAGCGTGGTTGCATACTTGTCGCGGCCGCATTTTTGGACTTTGTCCTCGAAGAGATGCTATGTAGCCACTTCTTAAACAAGCCCGCCGGAGACGATCTGGTAAGAGGATTCAATGGCCCACTCGGTACATTCAGTTCGCGCATCACGGCGGCTTTCGCGTTGGGGTTGATTGCCGAGACAGAGCAGAAACAACTCGATCTAGTTCGTCGCATCCGTAATGAATGTGCGCATGAATTTACCAACCTAGGATTCAGTGACCCTGCAGTCAAGAACCGGGTGAACGCACTTCCGGGACATCCGGTAGCTTTGAGCTCGGCAGAGGACCCGACCCGACGACGGTTTGAGACTGCCGTGGAGGTTCTTCTCGCGAATTTGCGGTATCGCCTGGACAAATGGTCTAGTCGGAAAGTTCCACCAGCCAGCCTGCCATGGTTCTTCCCAGTTGACGACTTGGGGGTCATGGAGATTTCTGAGACAGTCGAACTGGAAATAGAGCTCCGCGACCCCTGGCTGATGTCGCTGGCTAACCGGGCCAAGAAGGATTGAGATATGGGGTAATCGCCGGCTGAGCCGGCTATGTTCATGGTTCTTGGTGAACCACGCGTGATGGCCTAACCGTTGTATCAAGCCGACAGCACTGTGCCACGACCGATGCCCGACGTTCGTTTGAGGCAAATATAGCCACAAATAATTCAATGTCTTGATCCAGCGGATCTTGGGCCTGCTTTTGTCGTAGTCAGTTGATAATGGGGACGGTTGTGCTCTTGCCTTGTGTGCCTAGGGTTTATCGTACGTCGTATTGGGCATGTCGCCGTGGATCGCCTTTGGCGATGCGATTTTCATGGCCCCCTGTTGCAACAGGGGGTTAAATGGGATGCGGGGCGGGTGGCGGATTGGGAGAGGTGTGGTTTGTACGTACGGCTGGGTGCAGGTTTATGGTAGGATATGAGGATGCGAAAGGTTGTCGGGTATATGTTGACCTGGAGTACGTATGGGACCTGGTTGCGGGGGGATAGGAGGGGGTATGTGCAGAACGGGGTCAGATATGAGGGTAATCCGGGATTGAAAAATATGAATCGGGAGTTGATGAGGCGTGCGCCGGTTAGGCTCGATGGTTTTCAGAAGAAAATCGTGCGAAATGCAATTCTAGACACGGCCGAGAGGCTCGGGCAGGATGCTCTTGCTGTCGCGGTGTGCTCGAACCATGTGCATTTGGTGCTGAACGATATTGGAATCGGGATTGGAGAGGCGGCAAGATTGTATAAAAGTTCGGGGACAAAGGCGATGCACCATTCGGGGCACGTCGGAAATGTCTGGGCAAAAGGATATGATAAGCGGTACTGTTTTACTTGCGATGATCTTGCTCGCAGGGTGGGATACGTACTGCGGCATGGGGAGGGATGAAGGGCGGTCTTTATGATTTTTTGAGGGGGGAGGCGGAATCGCCGGGGGCGATGGGTTTTTATGTGCCCCCTGTTGCAACAGGGGGTTAAATGGGAGGCGGGACGGCTGCGTGGGCGGTGGTGACCGGTATAGGGGGAGGTTTATGGGGGAAGTTGAGGGTTGCGTAGGATTTGTGGTGTTTTCTGGCGGCTTTGTCGTAGGCTCTGGCGGCGTCTTTTTCGTTCGTGAATGAGCCGAGGTGGTGGGTTTTTCCCCTGTGGTGCAGTCTGGCGTGCCATTTTTTGTCTCGTTTGTGCCAGCAGACTCCTTTGTAGCGGGATGAGCCGCCTTTTCTTATTCGCTGGTTGGTGGCGTTGCGGGATTTTGTGCAGAGCCGGAGGTTGGATTTTCGGTTGTCGAGGCCGTTGTGGTTTATGTGGTCGACCACGAGGTGGGCGGGGGCGTTTGTGATCGAGCGGTGCATGAGAATCTGGCCGCGGGGGGTGGAGCGGACGGCGTAAAAGGTGCGGCCCTTTGCGGCGGCGCACCAGCGGTGGCGGGCGAGTGCGGGGTAGTCTTCGGGGTCGACGAGGGCGTGTTTGTTGCGGGTGAGGGGGATGCGGCGGTATGGGCGGCCGTGGCGGAGGCGGCGGTAGAGCATGACCGGGGCCAGGGCCAGACGGAGGATACGCGGGGGGATGGTGATGGTGATGCGGATTTGTCTCGCTGGGGGTTGCATTGTCTTTTGTGGTTTGTTGGGGAGGCCGCGGAGGGGAAGGACGCAAAAAGTAAAAAGTACAAAGTAAAAAGTGCTTCGCAGGCCCAGGGGGTTTAGCGGTTATTGTGGTGACGCCTTATGCGGGGGCCAGATCCTTCGCTGCGCTCAGGATGACAAATGGGGCAAGTACTAAGTAAAAAGTTCTTTGGCGGCTCAGGAGATATTTGGCGATTGCTGCGGTGATGTCTAATGCGAGGGCCAGATCCTTCGCTGCGCTCAGGATGACATGCTCGTGCGGCGTTGTGTGTATTGCGTATCGCGTGAGGTTGCGCGTCGGGCCTGGTTTGGCTCATGGGGTCCCTCCGTAATTGGGGCGGAGTTGCGTGTTTGTGCGCATTTTGGGTGGTGGCGTGGTGGGGAATCCGTACATAAGTGCTTGTGGGGCAAGGGAATAAAAAAAATGGGTAAAATGGGATCTGTTGCGCGCCTACCCCCGGTTTTGTGCGCGCGGGGTTGCCCAGGTTAACGGGCGAGGGGGTATTGACGAAGGGGCTGGGGCTATGGCGCGCTGATTTCTGGCGGGACGGGCGGTCCGTCGCGGGGGCATGAGTGGGTGGGCGTTGTGGTGCGGAAGATGCGAGGAAATTGGCGATTGGGTCAGGGTTCGGGGGGGAGTTGGGATTGAATGATTTTTTTGGCGTTTTCGATGGGTGGCGGGAGGTATGTTCCGGCGGCGGCTTTGTGGCCTCCTCCGCCGAATTTTCGGGCGATCTGGCTGACGTCGATGCGGCCGGAGCTTCTGAGGGAACATTTAATTCGGCCGTCGGGCTGTTCGACCAGCAGGGCGGCGGTTTCGACGGTGGCGATTCGCTGGCATTCGTTGATGAAGTCTTCGGTGTCGGTGTATTGGGCGCCGGTGCGTTCGAAGTCGGCGCGGGTGAGGGTCATTGTGGCGTGGGTGTCGTTGCGGGACAATTCGAGGCTGTCGAGCATGGCGGTCAGAAGGGCGAACCGCTGGGGGGAGTCCTGCTGGTAGAGGCGGTCGTAAATTCGGGCGGGGTCGGCGCCGGCTTCTACGAGGGCGGCGGCGGCGTGGTAGACGCGGGAGTCGGCGCTTGGGAAGCGGAACCAGCCGGTATCGGTGGCGACGGCGACGAAGAGGGCTTCGGCGGTTTCGGGGGTGAGGGGGATTGTGGCGGTTTCGAGGAGTTGATAGACGAGCATGCCGGCCGCGGCGGCGGAGGTGTCGGCGATTTCGACCGTGCCGAGGTTGTCGCTGGTGAGGTGGTGGTCGATGACGAGGATGGGGGTGTCGGCGGCAAGCAGGGGGTCGAGGCCGGGGAGCTGGCTACGGCTGTTAGTGTCGACGATTGTGATGAGGTCGAAATTTTCGGAGGTGAGGTTTTCGGCGGTGGTGTCGGAGTCGAGGACTTTTGGCGGGGTGTCGAAGAGGAAGGTGTATCTCGGGGGGACGGGCGAGAGCAGGAGGGTGTCGATTTTTTTGCCGCGGGAGCGGAGGGATTCGGCGAGGGCGAAAAGTGAGCCGAGGGCGTCGCCGTCGGGGCGGATGTGGGTGGTGATTAGGATTCGCCGGGCCCTGTCGAGCAGGTCTGTTGCAGATTTGTATGGTTGTTGGTTAGTTTTGTTCATGGTGAAAGTTAACCACGGATTAGTTAGGCTCTTGTAAGCATGGGTTCGTTAACCACGGATTGGCACGGATTTCACGGATTAGTCAGGCCCACGTAAGTATCGGTTCGTTTTTCAGTTATTTTCGGTTCGATCGGTTTACTGCATTATTGCTTTTGCTTTTCGAGTGAGCTGAGGGACTCTTTGACGGACATGTATTTTCGGGTGGTTTATTCCATGAGGATTTTTTTTGCGTAGTTGCAGTCCTGTTCGATTTGGGCGGTCAGGTCTTTTTCTGAATTGAATTTCATTTGTCCTCTGATTCGTTTTATGAAGTCCATTGCGAGGTGTTTTTCGTTGAGTGGGCCGATGTTTCCTTCGAGGACGTGTGCCTCGATGAGCAGGGGGGTTCCGGGGCCGAAGGTGCATGACCGGCCTATGCTGAATGCAGCGGGGTGTTTTTGTTCGGCGGTGCAGGCGCCGTCAAAGTCGTCGGCGAAGCGTGCGTAGCCTGCGTAGACGCCTTCGGCGGGGATTACCTGCTGTGGTTTTTCCATGTTCGCGGTGGGGAAGCCGAGGTGTCTGCCTTTGCCGCGGCCGGGGATGACGGGGCCTATGAGTCGGTACGGTCTGCCGAGGGCGATCGCTGCTTCGGAGACGGCGCCGCTTTCGAGCAGGCTGCGGATGACAGTGCTGGAGACCCGGACGGATTCGCTGTGGGGCATTTTGACTTCTTTTGGCGGGACGACTTTGACGGTGAAGCCGTACTGGTGGCCGAGGTGTCTGAGTGTGTCGACGTCGCCGGCGCGTTTTGCGCCGAAGTTGAAGTCGTGGCCTTCGACGACGATGTGGGGGCGGATGTGTTCGATGAGGAAGCGGCGTACAAAGTATTCGGGCTGGAGGCCGAGGAGTTCGGGGGTGCTTTCGGCGACGAAGAGGTAGTCGACGCCGGCGTCTTCGAGGAGGTGGATTTTGTAGGGCAGGGGTGTGAGGACGCCGGGGGTAAGTTCGGGGCGGAGTGCTGCGATGGGGTGGGGTTCGAACGTCATGACGCCGAGTCTGGTGTGGGCGGCGTCTGCTCTTTTTCTGGCGGTTTTGAGGATTTCGCGGTGGCCGAGGTGCAGGCCGTCGAAGTTGCCTATCGTGAGGACTCCGCCGGGTGCGACGACGGCGAGTCCCATGTCGTTGTTGAGAACTTTCATTCTTTCGATGCCCTGTTGTACGGATAATGAGTACGCCTGCATGATCGCAACCTCGCAGGCCGAGCAAGTACTTTATCGGCTCGGGCCCGGTTGTTCAATGATTTTTCGGTTTATCTGTGTTTATAGACGGGGCAGGGGGCGGGAATGGCATAAGGATCGGCGATTGATTTAGTTTGGAGTTTGGAGTTTGGAGTTGGGAGTTGGGAGTGCGGAGTGCGGAGTGCGGAGTTGGGAGGGGGGATGGACGGAGGACAAGAGACGATGGACGATGGACGTGGGACGAGGGACGAGGGGCGAAGGACGAGGGACGAATGGACGAGGGATGCGGGATGCGGGGCGATGTGAAATTCGGTTGTTTGACGGAATGGTTGGGGATGTGGCGAGGTGTTGGAGGGGCGCAATAGAAAAGGCCCGGGATATGGGAGTCGCGGGCCTTTTTTGTTGTCTTTGTTGCGGTGGTCAGACCATGTCCTTGAGGCCTTTGAGGGGGCGGATTTTGACGACGTTTCGGGCCGGTTTGGCCTTGAATACGGTCTCTTCGCCGGTGAAGGGGTTGATTCCCTTGCGCGCCTTGGTGGCGGGCTTGCGGACGACGGTGATCTTCATGAGGCCGGGGACGGTGTATGCGCCGGGTCCGCGTCTGCCGAGGCTCTTCTTGATCTGGTCCGCCATTGCGCCGAATACCTCGTTTACATCCTTTTTGCTCAGGCCGGTGCTCTCGGCGATGCCCGTGACGATCTCGCTCTTGGTCATGGGTTTTGCAGCGTTCTTCTTGGCCGCTTTTTTCTTTGTCTTCTTCTTAGCCATGTGCACTCCTTGCTTACTTAGGCGTTTTCGAGTTAATGCCCACCTGTTGGGCATGACTATGTGTCATGGGTTATTATCGGCACATTGGGGGTTTCAACGCAATACTTTTGTGCTGTTATACAAGCATTTTTTGGGGAAACGGGTAAAATACCGGGCAAATACGGGGGTGAAACGGGTAGAGGCGCAGAAACTCTTGCTGTGGGGCCGGTTTCGGGGTGGGGCGAACCGGGGAGCTTTTTTTAGCTGGGGGGCTTGATGGCAGGGCACGGTCGGTAAGAATGGCGGCAAAGCATGGGATGAGACATAGTTGGTCGCGTTCATGTGGAAGTTACTTTGTTACAGACTGACCGATTACGGGGACGGTGCTGGGTTCCAGATCAGGCTCTTGATGACGTGGCGGGGTACTATTTCTACGTGGGCGTCGACGAAGGTAATTACGTAGCCTCTGTGCGAGCGGGGCGGGTCGGGGAGCAACTCGGGGCCTCCGGCGGGTGGTGAGGCGAATGCGCATTCGAATATGAGGGGGACGCGGGAGGGGTTCTTTATTTGTGAGACTTTGAGGCCCCGGAGGTTTTCGTTCATTGCGAATGCGCGGCCGGCGGTGGGGTCGTGAGGGATTGTCAGCGTGCGGTTGGGGGAGGTGATATACTGACTAATTTGCTGCGGCCAGGAATCGGGGGAGGGGAGTTTATCATCGTCGTCGAGAGCGTACATTTCCACGGCGATTGCGATTTGTTTTGCGTTTGTGAGAGTTACCTGAGTTCGGGCCATGTTTCTTGCGGATGCCAATGCCGGCATGAGAATCGCCATGAGTATGGCCGGGACGATGAGGATGAGGATTGCGGAGGTGACTATTCCGGCGACGGCGAGGCCCTTGCCTTTAAGTCGGCCGTGGCTATTGTTTATGGTTGAGATTGCGATTATTCCGAGGATGATGCCGACGATTCCGGCCAGGCCGCAGGTTATGAGGCTGAGGATGGCGAGTACGAGGCTGGCGACGGCAAGGCCGCAGGTGGCGGGCGGCTCGTATGGGGTTGCTGAATTTTGCTGGTCCATTATTTTTCTCCTTGGATAATAGAGTCGGTGTGGGAGTATTTTACGCAACGGAGCGGGAGGGGGCAAGGGGGAAATGGAGGAAGGGTAAAGTTGAAAGGCGGTAGCTCAAGGGGTGACGGAGTGTAAAGTGTAAAGTGGAAAACGCAAAATCATAGTGTAAAAGGCAAAAGGTGGGCGTGTTTAATAGATTCGGGCTGGGAATGTTATGCGGTGGCCAGATTCTTCGCCTTTGGCTCAGAATGACAGGGGGGAGAGGCTCAGAATGACAGGGGGGAGAGGCT
>CAYOTO010000041.1:0-17704 GCA_964406945.1 uncultured Pirellulales bacterium | reverse complement strand
GGCTCAGAATGACAGGGGGGAGAGGCTCAGAATGACAGGGGGGAGAGGCTTGGAATGACAGGGGGGAGAGGCTTGGAATGACGGGAATTAGAAACGGCGGGCGCGGGGTTCGGGGTTTGCGCTTGCAGAAAGAGGGGTTGGAGGATATATTTTCGGGTCGAAGGTGTATTGAGATTTCTCAGGTGTTTGTTTGGAGTCGAATGTGATGCGTATTAAGAAGGCATGTCTGATTCTGGGTATCGCGGTTATTACAGCCGGTCAGTCGTTTGGGACGACGGAAGTTAAGATTGACGCCGAGCGGGGCGGGGCGACTATCAGGCCGGAGATTTACGGCCATTTCGCCGAGCATCTGGGGCGGTGTATATACGAGGGTTTCTGGGTGGGGGAGGATTCGCCGATTCCGAACGTGCGGGGCATTCGCAAAGATGTGGTGGCGGCGCTGAAGAAGCTGGATATTCCGGTTCTTCGCTGGCCGGGAGGGTGCTTTGCGGATGAGTACCACTGGAAGGAAGGGATCGGTGATCGCAAGGACCGGGCCCGGATGGTGAATACTCACTGGGGAATGATTACCGAGACGAATGCGTTCGGGACGCACGAGTTTCTAGACCTGTGCGAGCAGCTCGGCTGTGAGGCGTATATTGCCGGCAATGTGGGGTCGGGGACGGTCGAGGAGATGCAGGACTGGGTGGAGTACATGACGTTCGACGGTGACAGTGAGATGGCGAATCTGCGCAGAGCGAACGGGCGACAGAAGCCCTGGCGCGTGAAGTATTTCGGAGTGGGCAACGAGAACTGGGGCTGCGGGGGCAATATGACCGCGGAGTACTATTGTGATCTTTACAGGCGTTTTCAGACTTACGTGCGGAGCTACCCGGGCAACCGCATTGTTAAGGTGGCATGCGGGCCGGGCGGTGTGGACTATCGTTGGATGGAGGTCGTGGTCGAGAATGCCGGGCGGTATATGGATGCGGTCAGCCTGCATTATTACGTTCGCGGGACGGGCAACTGGACGCGCAAGGGCAGTGCGACGGAATTCGGCGAGAAGGAATGGTTTGCGCTGATGAAGAATACGTACGGCGTTTACGATCTGCTGGAGAAGAATATCGAGATTCTGGACCGGTTCGACCGGCGGGGTCGTATAGGGCTGTTCGTGGACGAGTGGGGGACGTGGTGGGACGTCGAGCCTGGTACGAATCCGGCGTTTCTGTATCAGCAGAATACATTGCGTGACGCTGTTTCGGCGGCGATATTCCTCGACGCGTTTAACACGCATTGCAAGCGGGTTCGGATGGCCAATATCGCACAGACGAACAACGTTCTGCAGGCTATGATCCTGACGGAGAACGACAGGATGATAGTGACTCCGACGTACCACGTGTTCGAGATGTACAAGGTTCATCAGGGCGGGACTTATCTGCCGGTCGAAATCGACGGGCCCGAATACGAATTCGAGTCAGAGGAGGTCCCGGCGGTTGTGGGGTCGGCTTCGAGGGACGATTCGGGCAGGATACATTTGAGTCTGTGCAATCTGGATCCGGACAAGGCGACGCAATTGAGCTGCGATATCGACGGAGTCCAACCGAAGAGTGTCTCGGCCAGAGTGCTGACGGCGGAGAAGATGAATGCGTTCAATACGTTCGAGGAGCCGGATGCGGTGAAGCCGGCGGCTCTGAAAGGCGTGCGGATTGCGGACGGGCGGGTGATTGCGACGGTGCCGGCGAAGTCGGTGGTGGTTTTTTCGATTCGGTAGGAGGACGGTTCAGGGGGAGAAGTGCAAAGTGTTAAGTGAAAAACGCAAAGCCATAGTTTGAAAATCAAAAGCCGATGCTTTGCCGGCTCAGGGGGGGATTGCTGTGGCGACGTTTAATGCGGAGGGGAGATCCTTCGCTGCGCTCAGGATGACAAATAAGAAGCTCAGGATGACAAGCTTTCTGGTGTTAACCACGGATTGACACGGAGTGCCACGGATTTGAAACCGCGATTGCTTTCAGCGTTCCGTGCAAATCCGTGTAAATCCGTGGTTCGTTTGTTCTCATTCGTCGCCCAGATGCTTCGCTGCGCTCGGGATGACAAATCATTCGAATTGGCCGGGTTGGGGTGTCTGGCGATTGTTTGGTGATGTCTTGTTCGTTGACCAGCTCCTTCGCCTTGGTCAGGATGACATGCGGGTGTTGGGTTGTGTGCATTGTTTATTGCGCGTGTGTGGGGGGGGTTAGTTGATGTTGGCGGGGCCGTCGGGGACGGGTTGGCGGAAGTCGGGGGAGCCGTCGGGTTTCCAGTGGAGTTTCTGTACGCGGGTGTGTCGGTCGGGGTTGCGGAGGGGGTCGCCTTCGATTTTTTTATAGTTGCGGGCGTGGTAGAAGATCAGGTCTGTCCGGCCATCGGGCGTTGTAGTGAAGCTGTTGTGGCCCGGGCCGTACTGGCTGTTCTTTGTGCTGGTTTGGAAGACGGGCTCGGGGGCTTTTTGCCACGAGTGGGCATCGAGCAGTTCCGCGGATTGGTCGGCGGTGAGCAGGCCCATGCAGTAGTTGTGGTCGGTTGCGCTGGCCGAGTAGCTGATGAAAACTCGGTTGTTTCGAATTATTACGGCGGGACCTTCGTTTACCCAGAAGCCCACTCGCTCCCAGGCGTACTGAGGTTTGGTGATCATGACTTGTTTGCCTTGTATTGACCAGGGGTTATCCATTTGGGCGATGTAGAGATTGGTGTTGCCGCGGACGGCGGGGTCGTTCTGGGCCCAGACGAGGTAGCGGCGGTTTTTGTGCTCGAAGGTGGTGGCGTCCAGGGAGAATGACTGCCAGTTGGTTTCGAGTTGGCCTTTTTCGATCCATCGGCCGGTCATGGGGTCTGAGTCGGGGCATTCGAGTACGTACATGCGGATGGCCCAGATGTCGTCGGCACGGCCGGCTGCGAAGTACACGTACCATTTGCCTTCGATGCGGTGGATCTCGGGGGCCCAGATGTGGTAGCTCATGGGGCCGGAGTCATGTTTGCGCCAGATTACCTTCGGTTCGGTTTCGGCGAGGCCGGCGATTGTTTTGGCGGATCGCAGTTCAATGCGGTCGTATTGGGGGACGGTGGCGGTGAAGTAGTATCTATTGTTGTGTCGCATGCACCAGGGATCGGCGCGGTGGCGGATCAGCGGGTTCGTGACGGACTTGTTGGGTTCGGCGGCGTTTTGGGCAGGGGCGGCAAGGGCGGTATTGCGGGCCGCATGAATGAGGCATGCACACAGGACGGCGGGAATTATATTTTTGTGAAGTGAGGACATAAAAAGCTCCTTTTACGGTTGCAATTAGCGCAGTTTGGCGACACGGGGCCAGCCGTTTTGCCAGGCTATGGTGGAAATCTTGAGTTCGGGACGTCCGGTTCGGCCGTGGTAGGCGTGGAAGACCAGATAATCTCCGCTGATGTCCCGCAGGACGTCGCAATGGCCCGGGCCGCGCCAGTTGGGCGTGGTGGCCTCGAGGACCAGCGATCCGCCGCCGTCGGTCATGGGGCGGTCGCTGCGGTCTTTGTAGGGTCCGGTTATTCGGGTGGATCGGCCGACCATGATCTTGTAGGTGCTGTCGGCTCCGCGGCAGCACAGGTCGAAAGAGACGAACAGGTACCAGTACCGGCCGCGTTTGACGATGAAGGGGGCTTCGAGCGCGCCGCCGGAGCGGGGTCGGCGGGCCAGAGAATGAACTGTCTTGTGGACCGGGGAGAGTTTGCCGGTGGCGGGGTCGATTCGTTTGGCTTTTATGCCGTCCCAGAAACTGCCCCACGACAGCCAGACGGCGTCGCCGTCGATTGCTATGTTGGCGTCTATTGCGTTGAAGTTGTCGCGGCCGGAGACGGATTTGAGGACCAGGCCGCGGTCGATCCATTCGTAGTCGGGGCTGTCGGGGTCGAGCGTGCGGTTGGTGACCAAACCGATGGCGGAGTTGTTGGAGCCGAAGGTCGAGACAGAGTAGTAAAGGTGGTAGCGGTCGTTGAAATACGAGATATCGGGGGCCCAGGCGGACCGGGCTTTTGGGACGTGGTTTGCGACCCATTCGGGCATTTTTTTGAAGACGGTTCCGCAGCGGGTCCATGTGTAGAGGTCATTGGAGCGGCGAATGTAGATGAGGCCTCTGCCGGGGCGGCCGCCGGTGGAGAATATGTAGAATGTCTGGTCCTGGCGGATCATGGCGGGGTCATGGGTCCGCAGGTCGCCGGAGAGTTCGAGAAGCTGCGGTTGCTCGGCGGGTGTTTGGCCGAGGCAGGGGGCGGCCGTGAGGATTATCGCGGTTAAGAGCGACCGGCATGTTTTTGTGAGAATACTCATGTGGTAGCATATATAAGAGTTACTCAGTGTAGCAGTGGATGGATCCGTCGGTGGTGGTGATATAGAGGCTTTTTCGGGCGGCGATGAGGCCGTCGAATACGGGCGGGTGCTGCAGGTGCGCTATTTCCGAGATTTTTTTGCCGGTTTTTGCGGAGATCGCCCATAGATCTGCGCCCATGCGGCCTTCGAATGCGGCGGTGGGATCATTCTCGGGGATAACGTCCGGAGGGCCGGCGACGAACAATTTGTCGTCAGTGAGGGCCATGGCGCGGACGCGAACGGGGATGTGTACGGACCATTTGTCTTTGGTTTTTCTGAAGGCGGCTTCGTCTTGTGCGGGATCGTAATCTTTTGCGAAGAGGCGGTAGCCTTTGGTGCCGGGGAAGAATCCGCGACGCACGCGTATTCGTTCGTAGAATATATTGACGCCGAAGACGGTGCTGTCGTTGAAGGTCATGATCTGGCCGTAGGCAGCGATGCGGTTCATGTGACGGTCCCAGCCCGGCCAGCGGCGGGTGAAGGCCCAGTAGGTGCCTTCGTTGTAGGAGTCGTCGAGGAATCCTCTGCTGGAGATGAGGCGCATTCCGGTTGAGTTTCGCTCGGGGTAGGAGGGATATTCGCGGTAACCGCCGTACTCTCTTTCGAGCTGCTGCATGGGGGCGGGGAAACGCTTGAGGTCGCTGCGGAAGCGCTCCTGGTGCAGGAAGAGGTCTGCACCGTCGCTGACGAGGATATCCGTTTTCGCGCCGTCCATGTATCCGGGGCCGCCGGTGTCCTTGTACGGGTCGGGGCGTGGGCCGTCGAGGGATGTTTTGTGGTGAAGGCGGCCGGTGAGCGGATCGAGGGCCCAGAGATAAATGCCGCCGTCGAGATAGGTTGATCTGCCGGCGGTGAGGTAGACCAGGGGGCGGGGCGGTTTCAGGGTGTGGTCGGTCTGGACAAGGAGGGAGCCGTGTACGGGCCAGGCGGACTCGGTCTGTCCGAATGCGCCGACCTGTCGCTCGTGGGGTGCGGCGAGGAATTTCCAGATTTCGGCGCCGTCGGAGAGTCGCAGGCAGTAGGCCCATCCGTCGGAGGAGCCGAATAGTACGAGCGGGCCGTAGACAGTTGGCGGCGAGTCGATTCTTGCGGCGGCGGTGTAGTGCCAGAGTTTGTCGCCGGTTTTGGCGTTTATTGCGTGGACGGTGTGGGCGTCTTTTGCTGCGACGAGCAAGGTGCGGCCGGCGAGGACGGGGGGCGTAAGGGCGCCCTCCAGGTTTGTCTTCCAGCGTTTGCGCAGTTGGGCGGGGACGGTGGTCCCGGCGCAGCCGCTGCGGCGGGGGTCGCGGCGGTACATGGGCCAGTCCGCGGCTTCGGCGGGGGCGGGCGGTAAGTCTTCGATGCTGCCGTATTGGGGGCCCTTAACGAGGCGGTCGGCGTCGGGGATGTTTGGGGGAGTGTTTTGTTCGGGGGTTATTGTCGTGAGGGCGTTGAAGTTGGACATGAGCACACCCTGGTAGCAGACGCACTGATGCGGGGCCATGTAGAGTATGCCGTTGGCGGGCATTACGCCGTAGATGCAGGGGGCGCGGAGCCAGTCGTGTCGCATGTGGTTGTCCCGGCGTAGGTCGAGGAATTCGACGCCGCGTTTGGGTAGAAGCAGGAAACGTTCGGTTGCCTTAGAGCGGTAGCAGCGGTAATGATGGCCGGGGCTTGTCAGTTTGGGGACGGAGATTCTGCGTTTTACGCGGCCGGTAAGGAGATCGTAACCGAGACGGCGGGTGGTGGTGTCCTGCCAGTGGTCGGGGAGGTTTTCTTCGTTGTCGACTCCGAACCAGGCGAGGTTGTCGATAATGAAGATATCCCGGGCGTGGCCGCTGGGGCCTCTGTACGGGGGGCTGGACCAGAGTTTTTGGCCTGTTTCGGCCGAGAATGCGTGGGCCTGGTGGTAGCGGACGAGCTGGTAGCCGCGTTTTTCCGGCTCGCGGGATACGGGACCGTAGGCGTAGAGTACGACTTTGTCGTGAGCGACAAGATTTCCGTTTCGACCGGAGCCCTCGACGGATTTGCTCTGCCATAATTGTTTGCCGTTGGAGCGGTCCAGACATACGACTCGGCCCGAGTCTGCGTAGTAAATGTGGTCGTTGCAGACGGCCAGGGTTGCCGGGGAAATCGAATCCGGTTCGCTTTTCCAGAGGATTTTCTTTTTGGCGGGGTCGACGGCACAGATTCTGCCGCTGTTGTGGCTGAGTCTGAAATCGCGTCCGGGTTTTTTGTTCGGGCGGTCGGTGTCCCTGACGCACAGAATCAGGGTTTCGGAATCGAGAAGGATTTCGTCGGTTCCGTGGGTTCCTTCTATTGTGTATTCGAGGGCGCCGGTGGCAGCGTCGAGGACGCTGACCGGGGCTTCGTATCCGAGGGTTACGTACAGGTTGTCGCCGGCGGCGACGATGCGGCGGGGTGTGGTTCGGGGCAGTTGCCGCAGCATTGACGCACGCTGTCTGACGTCGTCCCATCGCGATTCGGAGTGCCACTGTCGCCATCCCCAATCGGGCATGGGTATTTTCCAAAGCAGTATGCCGTTGAATGCATCGCGTGCAATCAGCGACCATTGGTTTGGGAAGCGTTTGTCGGGCTGGCCGAGCGGGCCTTCGTCCCAGATGTAAAAGATGCGTCCGGCGGCGGATATCATGGCGGCCATGCTGGAATTGATTTCATGACTGCGGGCGTAGGCCGGGCCGCAAACCCACTGCATTTGCCGCGGGGGTCCGACTATCGTGTCGTGCGATACGGCGTTGTTGTCGGGGCCGTGCAGGAAGTGCGACCAGTCGTCAACTTCTTCCGGGACGGGTTTGGTGTAGTCCGAGTATTTGTCGGACAGGGGGCGAAGGTCCAGGCCGGAGATTTTGCACTGTTTGTTGATGACGGCTTTTGAGCGCGGGGCAAGGACGCGTTTGATTTCGTCCGCGCCGACAGAGATTTTCGGGTCGTCGATTATGAGCAGGTTGACGAGATTGTCGGCGTACGGCAGGGCGGGGGGACGCCAGTGTTTGATGGAGAGTCGCCCGTAATCGCCGGTCGCTCTAATGGTGCGACGGGCCCGTTCGAGGCGTTGTTGGTCGGGCTGGAGGCCCTGTACGGTGCAGCGTTTGTTAGTGCCGAGGGCGGCTACGAGGGCTCCGTCCGAGCAGCCGACGTGGACAATCAGGCCGGCGTGGGTGTCGGTTGCTTTGGTAAAGAAGTCGTGGGATTCGGCTGCGGAGATGGTTGTACAGAGCAGGAGCAGGGCCAACGTGCTGTAGAGGGTGGTATTGAGGATGCGAATGAGCATTTGCATGGTAACGCCTTTTTTATTGTGTATTTGGAATTTGTGGGCGGCATCCGGTGCACGCCTCACAGTTTCTGAGTATGTAATAACAGAAGTGGGCGGCAATTTCAGCGATTTTTTTTGGGCATCGGACTGGGCGGGGATCGCCGGGCGTGTGTGAGGGGCGGGAGCTGTGGTTCAGGACGGGGCGCGGGTTTGTCGATAAATGTTGGCGGGTGCTTGCGGTTGGCGTGGAATTGCGGCTTGTGAGGGGGCGGGGGATTGGTTAGGATTTTGCGATGCTTTTTGTATTTTCCATATTGCTGGTGGCGATCAACGCGGTTTGGCTGGGGCTGGTAATTTTCGGGCTGCCGGGGAACTGGCTGATGGTGCTTACGACGTGTGCGTTTGCGTGGTGGCAGCGGGAGCAGGGGGTGTTTTCGGTGGTGACGCTGGTTGCGATTACGGTGCTGGCGGTGGCGGGGGAGCTGATCGAGTTTATTGCGGGAGTTGGCGGGGCGAGGAAGGCCGGATCGAGCCGGCTGATTTCGCTGGGCGCGATTGTGGGTGCGATTTTCGGGGCGATTCTGGGGACGGTGCTGATTCCCGTTCCGGTGCTGGGTACGATTCTGGGGGCTTCGGCGGGGGCCGGTCTTGTTGTCTGGGCGGCCGAGATTATGGCGGGCCAGGAGATGGAACATTCGATCCGGCGTGGTGTCGGGGCCGGGATGGGGCAGTTGCTGGGGATACTCGGAAAGGTGGCGGTGGGGGTTGTTATCTGGATTGTGGTTGCGGTGGCGGTTTTCTGGTGAGGGGGAATGGTTGTTTCGGGGGATTTGTATTTGGTTACGTGCAAAGTGTTAAGCGAAAAATGCAAAAGCTTGCTGTTGTTAACCACGGATCAACATGGAGGGATACGGATTTAGAACATCGCTTTCTTTCAGTATTCCGTGTAAATCCGTGTAATCCGTGGTTCATTTGTTCTCATGCGGAGGGGAGATCCTTCGCTGCGCTCAGGATGACAAACTTTCTGGTTTTAACCACGGATTAACACGGAGATACACGGATTTAGAACAGCGCTTTCTTTCAGTATTCCGTGCAAAACCGTGTATATCCGTGGTTCGTTTGTTATCATGCGGAGGGGAGATCCCTTCGACAGGCTCAGGGCAGGCTCTTCGCTGCGCTCAGGATGACAAAGGGAATGGCAAAATTCGAAGTACGAAACGCCCTAAACGGACGGGGCGGGAGTCTTAGATGTGCTGAGGGTAACAAGTGGCTCAAGTAAAGAGTCAAAAGTATAAACCCGGATTTCTCATGTGGTAAGTGACAAAAGAACCGTGCTTTGATAGTAGGTCGATGTGTGTCGAAAGACGGTCGAAATGAAGTGTTCTCGGCGAAATAGGGGCTTTCGGGGCCTTTCTGGGAGGCGTATCGGACGTGTTGGGAACCAGACACCTTGAAACGGAGTCCCTGATTTTTGACTGTGTTGCGAGCAGCAGAGGAAATTATGTTGTAGAATGGGAAATCCCGTATAACATTAGAATCGAAGCCCGGGTTCTGGTATTATTTGTCTTGCCACGCGAAAAGCGGCCGTGATGTAGATTAAAAGGCCTGGATTCGCTGCAGGAAGGAAAGTTGCCATGAGAACAGACCGCAGAGATTTCTTGAAACAGTGTGTTTTGGTCGCCGGCGCATCGACGCTGGGCCGCTTCGCCGCAGCCGGCGAGCAATCCGCAAACCGCCATTCGAAGGCTGCCTCGACGGACAAGCCGAACATCGTCCTGCTCTACATCGACGACTGGGCCTGGAATGGTACGCCGGTCCACATGGACGATGCGATGGACAACTCGCACATGCCCGTCCTGCGAATGCCCAACGTTGAGAAACTGGCCCGCGATGGCATGAAGTTCAGCAATGCCTATGCGTCCCCGCAATGTTCGCCCGCACGCGTGTGCGTGCAGACCGGTCAGTCTTCGGCCCGCAACGGCTTTACCGTCTTCATGAATTCGTTCGGACAGGAGTACTACAATGAGAAGAAATTCAAAGGTTTCCCCGTTGTGCCCTGCGTCTCGGACATGACGATCGACGCCGATGCCGTGACTATTCCGGAGGCACTGAAACCTCTGGGCTATGTCAGCGCCCACATTGGTAAATGGCACATGAGAGGCGATCCCGGCGACGAGGGATACGTCTTGCACGATGGCGACACAACGAACAAGCCGGGCAACACACTGGCCGGGATGAGACGCCAGCCGGACACCGTCGCCGACCCCAAACTGATGTTCAGCATCACCGAGAAGGCGATCGGCTTCATGGAGCAGCAGGTCAAGGAGAGCAGGCCGTTCTATCTCCAGATATCGCACTACGCGATGCACGAAGGCCGCGAATGCCTGCCCGAGACCCGCAACAAGTACATCAACCACCCGGCCGTGCAGGCCTACTACAAGGAGGCCGGACAGACGGCTGAGACGATATCCCGAAAGTCCGATCCCGCGATCTGGCTGGGCATGGGCCATGACCTCGATGGCCGGATCGGCGCCGTGCTAGACAAGATCAAGGAACTCGGCATCGAAGGCAACACGTACGTGATCATGATGGGCGACAACGGCTATCGTCACAAGTTCCTGCCCGGACTCACCCAACCGCTACACGGCGGAAAATGGTGGGTCTGGCAGGGCGGCATTCGCGTGCCCATGATCGCCAGAGGTCCGGGGATCAAGCCCGGCTCGGTGTTTACCGCAAACGTCGTCAACTACGACCTGCTGCCCACCTTCGTGGACTGGGCCGGAGGCGATCCACGTAAACTGCAAAACATCGACGGCGTCAGCCTCGCAGATTACATGGCCGGTGAGACTTGCGACGCCGCCTTCCGGAACCGCTACCTCTACTTCCATTACCCGCACTACCGCACAAGCATGCCGCATTCCGCGATCGTCTCGGGATCACACAAGGTGCTTCACTTCTACGATCGCCCGGATCTGCCCATGCTGTTCGATCTCTCAGTTGACGAAGGCGAAGTTAAGAACATTGCCCCAGAGCACCCGCAAGAGCATCGCAAGCTATACGATGAGATGATGGGCTATTTCAAACAGGTAGGCGCCCGCATCCCGAAGATCAATCCGGACTACGATCCGGAGATATATAAGAAGGACAAGAACTACCCGGACCGCATGGCATGGGGGGCCTTCGAAGGCCAGCGACCGCTCGATGCCGACGAGGAGTAGTTTCTCTGTAAACAATTAAAAAGGGATAAAGTAAAAAATGGTTTGCCGGTTCAGGGGTTCGCGATTGCTGCGGTGATGTTTCATTCGATGCCCAGATCCTTCGCTGCGCTCAGGATGACAATATTAATGGCGAAATTCGAATGTCGAATATCGAAATCCGAAACAAATTCGAATTACCAAATTCATCAAACGGCTGGGCGGGAGGCTTAGATGTGCTGAGGATGATAAGTGACTCAAGTAAAGATTCAAAAGTATAGAGTATGAAATGTTTCGCCGGCTCGGGGCGTATCTGGTGATTGCTGTGGTGGCGTCTCATTCGATGGCCAGATCCTTCGCTGCGCTCAGGGTGACAGGCTTTCCGGTGTTAACCACGGATTAGCACGGAGGGGCACGGATTTAAAACAGCGGTTCCTTTCAGTGTTCCGTGCAAATGCGTGTACATCCGCGGTTCGTTTGTTCTCATGCGGAGGCCAGATTCCTTCGACAGGCTCAGGGCAGGCTCTTCGCTGCGCTCAGGATGACATATTCGGCTTGGGAGGGGGTTAGTTGGAGGCGCTGAAGGAGGAAGGGGGGTGGATGAGGGATTTTTTGCGGGCTTTTAGTTTATCCTGCAGGGTCGGATCGGGGGCTGCGAGGGCTATGGCCTTGTCGAGGGCGGCGAGGGCATTTTTGATCTGGTTGTGGTCGGCGTATGCGGAGGCGAGTTCTTCATAGTAGCGGGGGCGGTACTCGGGCGGGCAGAGGGATGCGGTGCGCTCGTAGTATTTTGCGGCGGTTTTCGTGTCGCCGAGCCGGGCGCAGAGGCTTGCGGCATTGTAATTTGCGGCGAGCAGGTTCGGGTTGATATCGAGGGCGCGGCGGAAAACGGCGAGGGCCTCGGCGGGGCGGTTGGTTTTTCGCAGACACAGGCCGAGGTTGTTGAGCACCCCGGGATTGCCCGGCTCGATTGCGAGGTAGGCCCTGTAATGTTGGGCGGCGGCGGTGTATTCTTCCAGGAGCATGTGGCGTCTGGCCACGCGGGCGCGGAGCTGAGTGCTTGCGGGCTCGACGGCGATCTGTTCGAGCAGGGCGTCGCGCTCGGTGCGGATTTCATTCATGCAGGCTTCGATGTCCCGGTCGCGAGGGTTGATCTTTTTTGCGAGGTCGAAATGGTGTTGGAGGCGGTCGGCGTCGCCGTCCATAATGGCGAGCTGTCCGTGGAGGACGTGGGTCGTGGCGCGAAAGTAGCTGTCGAGGGTGTCGCGGGCCTTGCGGGCTTCGGCGCGAGTCAACGCCGATGTGTCGACGTGTTCGGTGACGGGGGAGTGGGTCCTGGCGATTGCCGCGAGGATCAGTTGCCAGCAGGTTTGGATGTCCCTGGTGATCGCGGCGCCGAATTCGAGGGCGGGGTGGTCGTCGGTGTTCAGCGGGCCCGGGCCGGCCATTGCACGGATTGCTTCGGGTCCGGAGACGAAGCAGTCGAGGAAGTCGTACTCGTTGTGGATGTTGATTTCTGCCAGGTCCGCGGCGATTACGGGATTTCCGAAGGCGGCGCGGATTCGGGCCAGGTCGAGTTTCATGGGTTCGGCAGAGCCTACGAGGACTGCGTGTTTGTTGAGGCAGTTGTCGGCCATCCAGAGGCTGCAGTAGGGCATGGCGGCCTGGAAACTGCGGAGTATTATCCGGAAATCGGCGGGTCGCAGGTCGAGGGGCATCCAGCAGGACTGGATGCCGCCGGGGGTGAGGCGGTCGCGGCACTGGGCGAAGTGGTCGTAGGTGTAGAGAGCGGAGCTGCCGGTGGTTCCGGGGTAGGTGGAATCGTTCATTATGATGTCGAATCTTTCGGGGGTGAGTTTGACGAAGTTTTTGCCGTCCATGATGATCTTTTCGAGGCGGGGATCTTTGTAGGCGCCGCGGTTTATATCCTCGAAGAAGCGGCCGGCGGTGAAGATTCCGGGGCAGACGTCGACGATGCGGTAGTCGGGGACGTCGAGGGCGAGACCTATGCCGCAGGTTTCGCCGCTGCCGAATCCGATCTGGACTACTTTTTCGGGTTGGGGGTGGATGAGCAGGGGGACGTAGGCCTGGAGTTTCTGAGTGGTTCGGAGCATGAAATCCACGCCGGCGACATCGACGCCGTCAATGGCTATGAGGCGGTCTCCGTCGGGCAGATTGTGGACGGTAATGGTCCCGGTGACGTCGTCCTGGATGTATATGATTTCGCTTGGGTGGTGGAAGGTGTTCATGGTGCGGAGGAATATATCGGGGGGTACGGCGGCGAAAGCGGTGAATATGACGGCTGCGGCGGCGACAATCGCGGCGGGGCGCAGGCGTCGCCAACGGATTTCGGCGAAGTGGAATATGAAGACGGCGGCGGTCAGTTGGAGGGCTGCGACGGCGAGGAAGGCGGTTCTGAGGCCGAGGGCGGGGATAAGAATGAAACCGGCGGCGAACGCGCCCAGGACGCAGCCAAGGGTGTTGGCGGCGTAGACACGGCCGGTGGCGGCCGGAGCGGAGTACCCGGTGAAGGTGCAGGCGCGGACAGCGATGGGGAATGCGATGCCCATCAGGATGGTGGGGACAAGCAGGATGGCGGCGGCGTCGAAGAAGTGGATGGAAACTTCTCGCCAGAAATCGGGTGATTCGAGTCTGGAGATGAGTTCATAGTCGATGCCCCAGAGCAGGGCGAGCACGGGCAGTGAGGCCAGGGCGGCCAGGGCGATTAGGGCTTCGAGGATTGAGACGGCGAGGATGGGACGTTTGATGCGGTTGATGAACGTCGAGCAGAGTAGGCTGCCGAGTGCGATGCCGAGTATGAAGCATGTGAGCATGCAGGCGAAGGCGTATACGCTGGTTCCGACGACGAAGACGAGTACGCGGGTCCAGAGGACCTCGAGCGCGAGCGAGCAGAAACCGGCGGCGGCGATTGTCAGGAGTACGGCGGTGCGGGTGAAGGGGCGTTGCGTAGTCGTAATGACGTGAGCGGGGGCTTGTGATTGTCTTTGTTTGGATGCTTTTTTGCGTGATTTTTTTCGGCGGGCTTTTTTTTTCGAAGTGCTGGATTCGGCGGCGGGCTTGTGGGTGGAGAAGGGTGAGAGGGCGAAGGCCAGCAGTGCGATTGCGATATTGGCGGCGGCGGCGATGTGGATGGTGGAGCGTATCCCGAAGAAGCGTAGCAGGAAATAGCCGGCGGTGAAACAGCCGATGACGGCTCCGAACGAGTTGACGGCGTAGAGCAGACTTACGGCCCTGCCGGCGGTTCTGTCGGCCGCGGTGCGGCGGGTCCAGAAGGCGATGAGAACCGGAAGCGTGCCTCCCATCATTGCGGTCGGCGGCAGGAGTATGAGGGCCGAGAGTGTGAAACGGACTATGCTCAGGATGTAGAACGAGGGGGTGAGGGAGCGGTAGAATGCGGTGTAGAAGGCGTCGGTGAGGTTCAGGATGAAGGGAAATAGCAGGGCGTAGAGACCTATGGCGAGTTCGAGCAGGGCATAGAGTTTGAGGGGTTTGGCGGTTTTTTCGGCGCGGCGGGCGAGGAGGTAGCTGCCGAGGGCCAGGCCAAGCATGAATGAGGTGAGAACGGTGCTGGCGGCGAAGACTGTGTTGCCGAATACGGTGCCGAAACAGCGTGTCCAGGCGACTTCGTAGACGAGGCCGGTGATGCCGGATACCAGAAAGACTGCCAGCGCTATCCCCCGCACAGCGCCCGCTCTTGAGGACAGCTTTGCGGTCATAGCAGACTCCGCATCAAGCCAGCCACAGCCATGGCTGGACGCACAATTGCCCGCACGCACGAAGGCAGAGACTATAGAAGCTCAGCCCGAGGCCTTGTCCGCAGGGCCCGTACCGTGCGTCTGTAGATACACGTGGTCTTGATCAGCCTATGACCTATTATTGCGCAACTGCACCGACTTTGTCAAGACTTTTACGAGGATTTTTCTTTGTATGACTTGCGGCGACAGTCTTGAGGTGGACAAATTGTGTCGAGGATATTTCTTGACTGTGGCACTGCGCTTGTGGTATACTGACTATTTGGCATAATAGCGTTTATATGGCTGAAAGTGCGGTCCGCGCCTGCTGTACGTACCGGGACAGCAGCAAGGTGATTCTCTTGCTGCGGCACTGATCCGGCCGGACCGGCGGGCGAGTATCGCCTTCTGTGCAGCTTTAGAGTTGATCAATCTCTCTGCACTCCTTATGCAGAGTCCAAAGTAATCACTTACCTTCTGGAGGATAGAAAAATGGACAGGCTTACGCGAACGGTCTGGGTTTTGACGTTGGCGGGATCGGCGGCAATATGCAACGGGCAGACCAAGGTCTTTAACAGCAACGGCAGCGTTAACCCCGGAGATGTATGGGATACTGTCGTTGTCAAAGGCGATGAGACCGTGGTGGATATGGTCGGGGGGCAGGCTGGCGAAGTAATCACGATGGATTCCAGCACCGTCAACATGTCGGGCGGCAAGGTTGCTCAAATACGGTCCTACGATTCAAGTTCCCTCCTGCTTTCCGCAAGTTCGGATCCCCCCGTTGATGTGTACTGCTATGGTAAGAGCAGTATCGATTTGCTGGGAAATGCAGCAGTTAATATTTTTGCGTACGGAGGGGTAGTCAATTCGCGGTCGCAGCGGGCGACGATTCGGTCTTTCGATGCTTACCGCACGGCTGTCGCCAATATCTTTGCGGGAACCGTCAGCTCGGTAGAGCTTTTAGGACCGGCTACTGTCAATGTGAGTGGAGGTCAGGTCGGCTGCATTTATATGGATGTTGTGGACGGTATCCGCAGCGATGCCGCCAGGGTACAGGTGACTGGTGGGATCGTAGATGGGATTTGGCTTGAACTAGGCGCAGCGGTCGTGCGGTTGTCAGGCGGCATAATCGGATCTCTACATACAGGTGATGGCGAATACGAGTGGGAAGTGGCTCTGATCGGCCACGATTTGGATGTCGTTCCGTACGGGGGTCCAACCGGCACAGGGCAAGCAACAGGGTTCTGGGCCGACAGCACTTACTTTACAATCGATTTCGATAGCATTGGCACATACAACGATATTAAGAAGTACGATGACACTGTCCCGCCTGATTGCATGGAAGAAGTGGCCGGAGACCTTAACGAGGACTGTCTCGTCAATTTTGCCGACTTCGCTGTGATGGCGGCCAACTGGCTCGCGACCGTCAGTCTCTAGCGGGGGCGGTTGAGATACCACGCACAGAGAAAATTGAACAATACCATTTTTGCATGCCTTTCCATACGTCTCTACTTGTTGGAAAAGTGTTGTTGACAGGGGGTTGGAGGGGGTATATTTTCGGGTTTGTTTGCCGGTTTGTGCGACGGCATGTATGTTGGATCAAATGAAAAGGAGTAAGGAGACTGACAATGAGAACCCTGAGATTAGTTGTGATTCTGAGTCTGGCGGTTGGGCTGGTCGGCTGCAAGGCCGAAAAGGCCAAAGAAACCGGCAATGGCTCGAAAGACGCCAAGGAGACTGAAATGGCTGCAGGGACGTTTGGTGGCGATGTTGCGTTCTTGAAGGAGCATACGGAGGTTGTGATTCTGACGGACGGCAGCGGCAAGGGCAAGCTGGCGGTTTTGCCGGAGATTCAGGGGCGTGCGATGACCAGCAGCGCCGACGGGGACGAGGGGCTGAGCTACGGATGGATAAACCGGGAGTTGTTCGAATCCGGCGAGTTCGCCGAGCATATAAACGTTTACGGCGGTGAGGACAGGTTCTGGATCGGGCCCGAAGGGGGGCAATATTCGATATTTTTCCAGAAAGATGTGCCTTTCGACCTGGAGCACTGGTATACGCCTGCGCCGATCGATACCGAGGCGTTCGAGCTGGTTTCGAGTACGGACGATACGGCGGTCCTGAAGAAGCAAATGTCGCTGGTGAATTACTCGGGTACGGAGTTCGATCTTAAGGTGGATCGGGAGATTCGGGTTCTGGACAAGGCTGAGGCGGTGGAGAAACTGGGCGTAACGCCGGGCGACGGGGTGAAAATGGTCGCGTTCGAGTCTGTGAACAAGATGACCAATACGGGTGAGGCTGCCTGGACGAAGGAGAAGGGCCTGCTGTCGATCTGGATTCTGGGCATGTTCAATCCTTCGGATTCGACGACGGTGGCGATTCCGTTCGTGCAGGGCAGCGAGGAGGAGCTTGGGCCGCGGGTGAACGATGCCTATTTCGGCAAGGTTCCGGCCGAGCGGCTGGCGATCAAGGATGGAATGATCTATTTCAGCGGGGACGGCAAATACAGGAGCAAAATCGGGCTTACTCCGCAGCGGGCCAAGCCGGTTCTGGGCAGTTACGATGCGGAGAACAAGGTGCTGACGATAGTCCAGTACACCAAGCCGGAGGGGGCGACGGATTACGTCAATTCGATGTGGGAGCTTCAGGACGAGCCTTATGCGGGGGATGTCGTGAATTCGTATAACGACGGTCCGTCAGAGCCGGGGGCCGAGCCTCTGGGGCCGTTTTATGAGTTGGAAACATCGTCGCCGGCGGCGGCTCTGGAGCCCGGTGCGAGCATATCGCACACGCACAGGACGATCCATCTGCAGGGTGATGTGGCCGATCTGGATAAGGTTTCCGAGGCGGTTCTTGGCGTTACAACGGCCGAGATTGAGGCCGGGCTGGGGCAGTAATTCAAGTTCAGCGTGTTGAATAGAGATGGCCGTGCGGGGCTGGAAAACGGTTCCGCACGGCCTGGTTTGTTAAGCCGGTTGCGGGCGGCCGGGTTTTGGGGCAAAGCTGGTTTTGTAAAGGGCGCAAATCGATCTGACCGGGCCATGGCTGTGTCTTAACAAAGGGGGAAACACCGTTTTTGCTGCATCATCTTCGTACATCATAATCCGGTCAGAACTCTTTTTTTTCTTGACCGATTTTTCCATATCCTATAAGATAA
>CAYOTO010000040.1:0-30098 GCA_964406945.1 uncultured Pirellulales bacterium | reverse complement strand
GAATCCGAGCTTCGCGACTATGTCGAAAAAGGAATTGCCAACCACCGCCTCCGCAATTTCGAGCCTGTGGAATTCAGCCGGGATCTAATACCTGTAACAGAACTGAATCTGCCGCCCGCCGAAACGACCCCGTTTGAGATCACCGGCAGGGGGGTGCAGACCTTCTACACCTGGGTCGATTCTGAACCCGCGACCATCCGCCTTGAGGTAACCGGCGGCCTCATAGCGCACTATCGAAACCGCGGCAACGCCAAAGTCGATCTCTGGAAAGTGCCCGATGCACGCGAATCAACTCAGCCTGAAAAACCCGTCGCACACGGCGAAACCGCGCCCGACGGTGTGCAGCGTCGTGTCGAACTGCACGCCCGCGAAACCGGCCTGCACAAAATCGCCGTCAAAGACGGAGACGATATGACCTCGATCCTATGGGACCCGAATATGCCGGTAACCATAATATCCTCTCTCGGCGAGCCCACAAGCATCTCAGGTAGATACAGTCTGTACTTCTACACCCCCAAAGGCACCGGAACTATCGGCCTTTATTCTGAGGGCTCCG
This sequence comes from uncultured Pirellulales bacterium, assembly GCA_964406945.1. Classification (GTDB taxonomy): domain Bacteria; phylum Planctomycetota; class Phycisphaerae; order Sedimentisphaerales; family Anaerobacaceae; genus UBA2266. The sequence continues at coordinate 29,542 of CAYOTO010000040.1, read as the reverse complement.
GAACCATTCTCGATCCGTCCGGCCGGATCCGCTGTAAATTCGACGCAAACCAACCCGGTTACCACAGTGTTCCCGTCCCGCCCGCACAGTCCGGCAAACTCTGGAAACTCGACCAATGCACCGGCGCCAAACGCCTCATGACCGTTCCTCCCTGCCTGGCCCCGAACCCCGCAAGCCTGCTCCTGCCCAGAGAAGTCGTCGAAGCCGATTCTATTTAACATTCAAAACCATCGGCCTTCAGTCACCGGATAAATCTACGCGCAAAAAAAGTGGTCGGGGCCGGAGAGCTTAGTGGTGGCTATCGCTTGGACCGACCCCAACCTTGAATCGAACGCAACTAAGTTATGCTCTTATGATACTCCTGCAGCGATTTAACTCCCGGCCGATGCTTCCTGATTGCATCGATACCCTTCGCGGCCGCTACCGCCGCGGCTATTGTCGTAATATACGGCACCTTGTACCTAATCGCCGCCTTGCGGATATACGAGTCGTCGGCTTTGCTGCTTTTGCCCTTCGGCGTGTTGATCACCAATTGAATATCGCCGTTCATAATGTCATCGGCGATATTCGGCCGGACCTCAGTTAGCTTGTTGGCAGGCTCCGATTCGATGCCGTTGGCGGCTAAAAACTCCTTCGTCCCCTGTGTCGCCTTGAGTTTGAAACCGAACGAAGTGAAATTACGCGCAACATTCACTATCGCATCTGACTTGTCTTTGTCGGCAACCGTCAGCAGCACCGTGCCCGCAGTCGGCAGCGTTCCCTGAGCGGCGTCCTGGGCGCGATAAAAAGCCAGGCCGAACGAATCAGCCATCCCCAGAACCTCGCCCGTGGAACGCATCTCCGGCCCAAGTACAGGGTCAACCTGCGGGTAGAAGTAAAACGGAAATACCGCTTCTTTTACGCCGTAATATGGAATTTTGCGGTGTTCCAGCCCCATCTCCGAGAGCTTTTTACCGAGCATAAGTTGCGTCGCAATTCTGGCCATCGAAACACCGCAGATTTTGCTCACCAGCGGCACCGTCCGGCTGGCCCGTGGATTAGCCTCCAGAATATACACCTTGTCGTTGCAGATGGCGTACTGAATGTTCATCAGTCCGACCACCTTGAATTCGACGGCGATTCTCTGGGTGTATTCGGTGATCGTATCGATGTGCTTCTGTGCAATCGTCGTCGGCGGAATCACGCACGCCGAGTCTCCCGAATGAACCCCTGCCAGCTCGATATGCTCCATTATCGCCGGCACGAAAGCCTGCCGGCCGTCAGAAATCGCATCCGCTTCGGCCTCGATTGCATTCTCAAGAAACTTGTCGATCAGCAGCGGCCGTTCGGGCGATACGTCCACCGCCGCCTGCACGTAATGCCTGAGCATCTCTTCATCATGCAGAATCTCCATCGCACGTCCGCCCAGTACGAACGAAGGTCGAACCATCAACGGGTAACCGATCTGCGATGCAACCTCTACAGCCTCCTCCAGAGTACTTGCCATCCCGCTTTCGGGCTGCGGAATGTTCAGCTTCCGCATCTTCTGCCGGAAACGATCCCGGTCCTCGGCCAAATCGATCGTGTCGGGACTCGTTCCCAGAATTGTCACGCCCGCGGCCTCCAACTCCTTAGCGATATTCAGCGGCGTCTGCCCGCCGAACTGGCAGATTATGCCTTCCGGTTTTTCCTTCTCATAAATGCTCAGGACGTCCTCGACGGTAAGCGGCTCGAAATACAACTTGTTGGAAGTGTCATAGTCGGTCGAAACCGTCTCCGGATTGCAGTTGACCATTATCGACTCGACGCCTTCGTCCCGCAGTGCAAACGCCGCGTGAACGCAGCAATAATCGAATTCGATGCCTTGGCCGATCCGGTTCGGCCCACCGCCCAGAACCATCACCTTACGGTTCGGCGAAACCTCCGTCGCGTCGGGCGCATTATAGCTGGAGTAATAATAGGCCGCATTTTCAACCCCGCTGACCGGCACCGGATGCCAGCCCTCTGATTCGCCCAGCCTGGTCCTCTGTGTGCGAATCCTGCTCTCAGTCGTACCCAGAATCTTTGCCAGGTATCGGTCGGCGAAGCCATCCTTCTTGGCCTTCTTCTGCAGATTGTCCGGTAGAGCCTTGCCCTTGTACTGAAGAAGCTCCTGCTCCAGTTCCACCAGTTCCTTCATCTTCTCAATGAACCAGGACTTTATGTAGGTTTTCTCGTGCAGCATATCTACCGAAGCGCCCTTGCGCAGCGCCTCATACATGATGAACTGTCGCTCGCTTGACGGCTCGGCCAGCATTCGCATAAGCTCTTCCAGACTCTTGCGGTTATAATCCCTCGCGAATCCCAGCCCATAACGTCCGTCCTCCCGGGAGCGAATGGCTTTCTGGAAGGCCTCCTTGTAGTTCTTCCCGATGCTCATCACTTCGCCGACGGCCTTCATCTGAGTCCCGAGCTTGTCTTCGAGCTTTTCGAATTTCTCGAATGCCCACCGCGAGAATTTCACGACCACGTAATCGCCGGAAGGGGTATACTTCTCCAGCGTTCCCTCTCGCCAGTACGGAATTTCATCCAGCGTCAGCCCGCCCGCCAGAAGAGAGGAGATAAATGCGATTGGAAATCCCGTCGCTTTCGAGGCCAGCGCCGATGATCGGGACGTTCGCGGATTGATCTCAATTACAACCACCCGCCCGGTCTCCGGGTTGTGAGCGAACTGGATGTTCGTTCCACCGATTACTTCGATGGCCTCGACAATGCTGTAGGAATACTCCTGCAGTTTCTTCTGTAAATCCTCACTGATTGTCAGCATCGGAGCGGTGCAGTAACTGTCGCCGGTATGAACCCCCATAGCGTCTACGTTTTCGATGAAGCAAACCGTGATCATCTGGTTCTTGCTGTCGCGGACGACTTCCAGTTCCAGTTCCTCCCAGCCCTGAACCGATTCCTCGACGAGAATCTGATGCACGAAGCTCGCTCTCAATCCGCGCTCCGCCAACTCCTCGAATTCCTGCATGTTGTATGCAAAGCCGCCCCCGGTTCCGCCCATTGTATACGCCGGCCGAACCACGCAGGGCAGGCCGATTTGTTTTATGGCCGCTTTGGCCTCCTTCATGTCATTGGCTATCAGGCTTTGCGGCATTTCGATTCCAAGCCTGTTCATCGTATCCTTGAACGCCTGGCGATCCTCACCCCGCTTGATGGCATCCACCTGCACGCCGATAACCTTAACGCCGTACTTCTCCAACACACCCGCCCTGGCAAGCTCGGAACTGAGATTCAGCCCGGATTGTCCGCCCAGATTCGGCAGCAGGGCATCGGGCCTTTCCTTCTCAATGATCTTCGTCATCGTCTCCAGGTTCAGCGGCTCTATATACGTCGCATCGGCCATGCCCGGGTCCGTCATAATCGTCGCGGGATTAGAATTGGCCAGCACGATTTCGTATCCAAGGCTGCGAAGCGCTTTGCAAGCCTGCGTGCCCGAATAATCGAATTCGCAAGCCTGACCAATTACTATCGGCCCGGAGCCGATGATCATAACTTTCCTGATATCGCTGCGTTTTGGCATTGGGTTCTCCTGTCTTTAATGTGCATATCACCTCGAGCCGACGGAATCCTTCGTCGACTTCGATCTCACTGCACTTTAGCCCGTTGCTCGGGGCAGCCGCGCTACTGTGCCTGGGCCTGTCGGGCGCAGTTGAAGCCCTGACCGAGATCGCACCAGACGCACGTATCCGGTATGCTCTCGGTCGTCATCAATTGCGACTCGCAATTGCCGCATAAATATTCCTCTCCGGTCTTCATCGGGCCCGGACACGGCGTAATCGTCATCGGACAAAGGTCGATGCAGGTGTCACATCCCTTGCAGTAATCCGGTCTCTCCTCGAACGGAAAATCCACATGCCGGTCCTTACCGCGCCCGATGAACCCGATTGCTCTGGCTTGCCACATTTCCTCGCAGACTCGCACACAGCGCCCGCATAGCGTGCAGTTGTTGTTGCGGAACGGGTAACGAACGTCCTTAACGCCGCAGCGAACCGCTATGTCCTGTACCGCCCGTGAATTCGGACACTCCGCCACCAGCAGTTCGGCTACATTCCGACGAAGTTTGCGAATCCGCTGAGTATTCGTAAGTACGACCATGCCCTCACTTGCCATTAGTGTGCAGGACGTCGTCACCTTGCTTCGACCGTTCTGGACGTGTTCGACTATACACAGACGACAGGCCCCGATGTCGGTTACGTTGGGGACATGGCATAAATGCGGAATGCACACGCCGTAATCCATGCAAGCGTCGAGAACGCTCTTGCCTTTGGCCACCTTTACTTTTGCACCGTCTATCGAAATTTCAATGTACTGTTCCATTTCGGCCCCTCTATGCGACTTTGATAGCATCTAATTTGCACGTATCGACACAGATACCGCACTTTACGCACAGCTCAGCATCGATCACATGAACTTCCTTCGTGCTGCCGGCTATAGCGCCCTGGGGACAGGCTTTCAGACAGGCCCCGCATCCTTTACAGGCATCCGAATCGATCGAGAACTTAATCAAACTTCGGCAGACACCCGCCGGGCACTTGCCCTCTGCGATGTGTGCTTCGTATTCCTCCCGGAAGTACTTGAGAGTCGAAAGCACCGGATTAGGCGCTGTCTTGCCGAGTGCACAAAGCGATGTCTGGGCGATCGTGTCCGCCAGTTCTTCGAGCAGCGGTATCTGCTCCGGCTTGCCCCGGCCTTCGGCGATATCCTTCACGATTTCCAGCATACGATCCACCCCGATCCTGCATGGAACGCATTTGCCGCAGGATTCGTCCTGCAGAAACTCGAGAAAATACCTGGCTACGTCGACCATACAGGTCCGCTCGTCCATGACCACCATGCCGCCGCTGCCCACCATCGATCCGGCTTCATAAAGTGTATCGAAGTCCACGGGTAGATCGAATTTCTCCGCCGGAAGACAACCGCCCGAAGGCCCGCCCGTCTGGACCGCCTTGATTTTGCTGCCGTCCGGAGCGCCCCCGCCGATATCCTCCACAATGGCCCGCAAAGTCGTACCGAACGGTACTTCGACAAGTCCGGTGTTCTTGACCTTGCCCGTAAGTGCGAAAATCTTCGTGCCCGCACTGCCGCTCGTACCTTTGCTCGCGAACCAGGAAGCCCCCTTATTCACAATCAGGGGCACATTGGCCCATGTTTCTACATTGTTGAGCGTTGTCGGTTTGTTCCACAGTCCTTCGAGAACCGTATGCACGTCCTTCGGGCGAGGTTCACCGACTCTGCCCTCCAGCGAGGCCATCAGAGCCGTACTTTCGCCGCAGACGAATGCGCCGCCGCCGCGGGTAATCTCGATGTCGAAATCGAATCCGCTTCCGAGGATATTCTCACCCAGTAGCCCGACCTCCCTGGCCGCCTCCACCGCGAGTCTGGCGTGTTTGACGGCCAGCGGGTACTCGTTGCGAACGTAAATATGCCCGTTCTGCGCGCCGATAGCCCAGGCCCCCACGATCATGCCCTCAAGCACCATGTGGGGATTGCCCTCGAGTATGCTGCGGTCCATATATGCCCCCGGATCGCCCTCATCCGCGTTGCAGATAACGTATTTCTCTTCGCCGGCTGCTTTGCGGCACGTTTCCCATTTGCGGCCCGTCGGAAAACCTCCGCCTCCGCGTCCCCTCAGGCCGGACTTTTTTATTTCCTCGATAACCGCCTCGGGATCGCCGGCCGAAAGTACTTTCGCAACACTGGAGTAACCGTCAGCGGCCAGGTAATCTTCAATCGAACATGGATCCACCTGCCTGTTGAATGTCAGCAGCATCCGATCCTGCTTTTTGTAGAAAGGTATCTCCGACTCGGTGGTAATCTGTCTGCCCGTAACCGGATCCGTGTAGACAAGCCTCTCCACGATCTCATCCTGTTCTATACTGACTCTGACTATCTCCTCCACATCCTCGGCGCGAACGTGGCAATAGAGAACATTGCCCGGCTCGATAACCATTACCGGCCCCTGCTCGCAAAAGCCGTGGCAACCGGTAACGCGAACACGCACACTCTCGGATAAGCCGCGCTTCTCGAGCTCATTGTGAATAGCCTCAATGACAGGACTGACGCCAGAGGCCTGGCAGCCTGTACCTCCACACATGGTAATGACCTTCTCGGCCTTGTCCCGTTGCTCTTTCGATTTGGCAATAGCCGCCGAGAGATCCTCTGCAGTCTTCAGTTTAGCCATTGGTTTTGACCTCCTTCTCAGCCTCGCGGACCGACTCGATAAGATCTTTCATTTTGCCGACTGTCATGTGGTGGTGATAAACCCCGTCCATGACCACCACCGGCGCTAGCGCACAAGCCCCGAGACAGTTGACGGATTGCACGGTAAACATGCCGTCTTCGGTTGTTTCGCCGGCTTTTACGCCCAGCATCTTCTCGGCCTCCGCCAGTAGTGGATTCGCGCCTCGCACATGGCAGGCCGTGCCCATACACAGAGTGATCAGGTGTTTGCCCAGCGGCTTCAATGCAAACGCCTTGTAGAAATGGGCCACGCGTGCTACCTCGATCAACGGCACCCCCAGATCTTCGGAGACCCTTGTCATTGCCTCGCGAGATATATACCCGCAGGTCTCCTGGACGTCCTGGAGCACCTCGATAAGCTGCTGAGGCTGGCTGCGTCTGCCTTCAAGAATTGATTCGATTGCTTCTGCCATATTGACCTCCCAACGGAACGGCTGCAGTTCGGTTGCCGGTTTGAAATAACGCCGGCCGCTGAACGCAGCCGACTTCAGTGATTTTTTAGCTTGCTCCTTTTCGATCGCGTTTGCGAAACTCCGCTGTGTTATTGCAAAGAGGCTAAGCCTTCCCCTTATGGTTGTAAATGCAGTAAGAGTGTACTGGTAATGCATATATAATATAGGCATTGACTTTGGCTGTTTTTGCACATAAAATGCCTATCAAACCAGTGCATTCAATAAAGGAACCGCCATTATGCAGGAAAAGAAGAACGATAGCCAAATGGACCACGGCAAAGCTGCTTTGACGAACCTCGCCGGCTCAGGCATGCACCGCTGGCGAATCGACAACAGCGGCGAATCGGATCCATCCAAGGTCGAGCGGGCCCTCAGGGAGCGCGTAAAGGAACTGAACTGCCTCTATGCAATAACCCAACTCGCCGAGAAAGGCCCGGATACGCTGGATGAATTTCTCTCAGGCGTAGTCGGCATACTGCCCCCCTCGTGGCAATACCCGCAAATAACCTGCGCAAGAATAACTTTACAGGGCAAGTCGCATAAAAGCTCCAACTTCAAAGCCACCAAATGGCGTCAATCGGCCCGCATTCACGTTTTCGGCAAGCCTGCCGGCCAGGTCGAGGTATTCTATCTCGAAGAGAGACCCGCCCTTTACGAAGGCCCTTTTCTCAGGGAGGAGCGAACCCTCATAGACGCCGTTGCCGAACGAATAGGAGCCGTAGCCGCCCGACTCGAAACCGAGAGACAACTTCAGGAGACCAACCGCCAACTTAAGGTCGAACGCGAGGCTCTCCAGGAAGCAAACGCAGCTCTGAAGGTAATTCTGGCCAGAATCGAGGATGAGAAGAAAACCATACACACCGAAATACGAGCCAATGTCGAAAAGGTACTCATGCCCATGATATATGCGTTGCTGGCCGAGGTTCAACAGCCGCAGCGCAAATACGTCGAACTGCTCAGAGACAATCTGCTTGAAATCGTTTCCCCTTTCGCAAACCGGCTTTCACAAAAAAGCCACTCCCTGACTCCAACCGAGTTTGCTATTTGCGGAATGATCCGAAGCGGCCTGCAAAGCAAGGAAATCGCCGATATCAGAGGTGTGGCCTGTGCCACAATAAGCCGCCATAGAGAGAGAATCAGGCGCAAACTCGGCATAGCCAACACAGATGTCAATTTGACAAGCTATCTCAAATCGATCATGTAGAGACATCGAATTCCCCTATTAATGCGAATATCAGTATTAGGTGTGCTTATACTGTTTATTACCGAATTCGACTGGGGTCGTCTCATCTGCTGCGTATAATAGGCGTTCCCTGATGAATCGAACTCGCATTTTTTCTAACCAACATTTAGAGGTATGCAGATGAATCTACAACAACCCAACGCCAATGAAGCTACGCAAACATCGAATCGGTCGCGAAGCGTAGCGCCGTCGTCCGGTATATGTACACGCTGTATCGACGGCTGCCGCGGCAACTGCGAAGTTTTCAAGGCCACCTTCAGAGGCCGCGAACTCATCTACCCCGGTCCTTTCGGCGATGTTACCGCCGGCGGCGACAAGGACTATCCGCTCGATTATTCGCATCTTAATATCCAGGGATACGCTCTGGGCGCCGAAGGCCTGCCCGAAGGCGTAACCGGAGACCCGGACACCGCCACCTTCCCGGCCGTTTCCACCGAAACCGAGTACGGTTGGGACAAAAAAGTCAAAATGAAGGTCCCGATCTTTACGGGCGCACTCGGATCGACCGAAATTGCAAGGAAGAACTGGGAACACTTCGCCATCGGCGCCGCCATCAGCGGTGTTACCCTTGTTTGCGGCGAGAACGTCTGCGGTATCGACCCGGAGCTTGAACTCGACTCTAACGGCAAAATCAGCAAGGCCCCCGATATGGACCGGCGAATCGAGGAGTATCGTCGTTACCATCAGGGCTACGGTGAAATCCTCGTTCAGATGAACGTCGAAGATACACGTCTCGGAGTGGCGGAATACGTAAACAAAAAGCATGGTTTGGACACCCTCGAACTCAAATGGGGCCAGGGCGCAAAGTGCATCGGAGGCGAAATTAAGGTAAACAGCCTCGAACGCGCTCTCGAACTGCAGAAACGCGGCTACATCGTAACGCCGGATCCGTCGGATCCCGTAATCCAGGCCGCATTCAAGGACGGCGCAATCAAGGAATTCGAGCGTCACAGCCGCCTGGGCTTCATTGACGAAGACGCCTTCTACGCCGAAGTTCAGCGACTCCGCGACATCGGCTACAAGAGAATTACACTTAAGACAGGCGCCTACGGCCTTCGCGAACTTGCAATGGCCATCAAGTGGAGTTCCAAAGCCAAGATCGACCTGCTCACCATCGACGGCGCACCCGGCGGTACGGGTATGAGCCCCTGGCGAATGATGGAAGAATGGGGTATGCCGAGCATCTATTTGCATTCGGCCGCCTATAACTTCTGCAAGAAACTCAGCGACAAGGGCGAAAGAGTCCCGGACATCGCATTCGCCGGCGGTTTCAGCAGCGAAGACGGCGTCTTTAAAGCGCTGGCTCTCGGAGCACCGTTCGCCAAAGCCGTCTGCATGGGTCGTGCACTCATGATTCCGGGCATGGTCGGCAAGAACATCGACGTCTGGCTCAAAGACGAAAATCTGCCTAAGACCGTGAGTCGGTTCGGCAGCACCGTCGAAGAAATCTTCGTTTGCTACGAGCAGGTAAAGGATCTCGTCGGAGCCGACGAAATCAAGAACATCCCGCTCGGAGCACTCGGTATTTACAGCTACAGCCAGAAGATCCAGGTCGGCCTGCAGCAGTTGATGGCCGGCGCACGGTGCTTCAGCACCCCTGCGATCACACGCAACGAACTGATGTCTCTGACCGAAGAATGCGCCAAAGTCACGGGCATTCCGTATCTCATGGACTGCTATCTCGACGAGGCAATGGACATTCTGAACAACTGATCACCGCACGACAGCATAATCTACCTGTTGCAAGGGCTCCGAACAAGAACCGGAGCCCTTTTTTAATACAAGACCTGTGTCTTGTCTTAACGGCGGCAGCCCGTTGACAGCCGGCCGGCAACAGCTTACAGTGATTATGTCTTCTTAACTCTGATGGAGGTTTGCTGTATGAAGAACTTGATGAAGAACTTGCTGATTTTAACAGGTCTGCTGCTGGTCCTCGCCAATTGCGGTGCACAGGCACAATCGCCTGCCTCCGTCAGCCGCGATGTTACGTTCATCGCCACCTCGGATTGCCACTACGACGCCTTCGAGAACGAGGACCGCAACGACCGAAACCGCGACACCATCGGCGAAATGAACGCCGTGAATGAACTTTCGTGGCCGGATCGGCTGGGCGCCGGCTCGATTCCCGAGCCTCGCGGAGTAGTTGTCCTCGGCGATGTTATTGACGACGGCGACCGGATATTCCAGGACAAGCATCAGACGCCTCGCCAGTATTTGCTGTTTCAGGCGGATTTCGGACTGGACGGCAAAGACGGCCTGCTCGACTACCCTGTATTCGAGAGTTGGGGCAACCACGACGGTCCGCCGATTGGAGAAGAAAAACACGGTTTCAGCTTCCAGAGCAAGCTGAAAGAACGCAACCTGCTGCGTAAGCGCAAAGGATGGCTTGCAAACCTTTCCGAGAATGGCCTGCACTACTCATGGGACTGGGACGATGTCCATTTTGTCCAGCTCGGCATATATCCCGCCGACAGGCAGCATGCCGAAATCAGATACAATCCGGTATGGCATAACCCCCAGAATGCCCTTGCTTTCCTCGAGAAGGACTTGGCCGAGAATGTCGGAAAAAGCGGCAGGCCGGTCGTCCTTATGAGCCATTGCGGCATTGACGCCGATTGGTGGCATGAGTCCGACAAGAAGGCATTCCACGAATCCGTTCGCGACTACAATGTTTTGCTGTATCTCTACGGCCACTCGGGCACCGGATTTCGCCATTGGGCCCCGAATGGCTCCGGCCGCCCGCTCAATTGCATAAACACGGGCCAGACCGAAAACGGCTTTTTCGTGATCCAAATTACCGACGCAAGCATAAAGTTGGCCTATCGCGCCAAACAGTGGACTCACGCAAAATCCGCCGAAGGCAAGCCCGTCCGAAATTGGAACAACCGGTGGGAATGGAAACACATTGTAGAAATCGACCTGACTGACAATCATCCTTAACGCAGGGGCTGCTGAGCCGGAGGTGTAAAATGCCACTGATTCGCCGACTTTCCGCCGTCTTGCTTCTGGCGCTCGCACCTTGTTCTCTAGCGGACCAGCAGAACAGTCCTTTCGATGCCCCGATCCTCAACGTTCGGCCGCGAGTATTCATCCGCAGCGGCGACTTCGACGGGCTTACCGTCGAAAAGTTGCGACGGGCCGCCCAATTGAAAGAGTTTGCCTCGATCCGCCCCAGGTGGCAAAGCAGGCCGCTCGGCAGGGCGCATGGCTCGAACTGAGGATTGATGACGCACAAACCACCCTGAAAGTCTCCGGCTGGCTTCGGTTCGACTGATCGCATCAGGTCTGCGCGTCGTAACTCCTGGGCAGTAGCGTATCCCGCGCACCGGATAAGATGCCCATGGACGAATCAACCCGCAATCGACATTGCAAGGCCGTCGCTGGCTATTGTGCGCTCTTGCCGCGCCCGTCCAAGCGCGCATATATCTGCTCATCTTCCGGGTATTCACCGCAAAGCGATACCAGCCAGCCTTCGGCCTTGCTCTGTTTCCACGGTCGGATCTTGCCTGTAATATCTTCCTCGTTCAAGGTCACCTTAGGCCTGCCCGCCGTACCCGTAACAAAAAGAACGGAAGCTGCCTTTGTCTCGCCCGCCTTCGGAGTGTACTCGCCTCCGAACGCATGATACCTGATGTCGATCTCACGGGACCGACTCACCGCCCACTGCCCCATCGAGCAGGCCCCGTCGGCTACAATTCTAACGCCGCCCGGTTCGCGGAGACTGTAATCAATGTAATTCGGCAGCGGATTCGTGACGATATAAAGCTGCCGCCCGGGAAAAGTGTGCAAGAACATCGCCAGCCCCTCCCGCTCTTTCGCCCGCTCGACCACCGCCCCGTTCTTCCGGAGCCTGCTTTCTCCCATCTGCGACATCGGCGTATCCTGCCACAGTTCGTTCGCTTCCATGTAGGAATACGGGTCTTTCCCATTAACAGAAAAGCCGTCCCAGTCCGCCGCCAGGTTACTGCCTCCGCTCTCATAGACAACCTTGCCGCGCTGTCTCACAACTTTTGTGCTTGCAATGTGCTCACGGAACCTCTCGAAAGTCCTGTACTCTGCCGCATCTCCAATTTCAATCACAAATCCCGCAAGACCGCCGTCCAAATCCTTCAACACGTTCGGATCAATCGCCTTGTCCCTCTTGTACAGGTAGGCGTCTATTACCAACGCAGGCTCAATCCTGACGTTATCGTGGTATGCTTGCCCCTGAGCCTGCCCGATCTTAAGTTCGACCTCCGCGTCCCGCCCGTAATCGTCCGCTTTGATCGGCCGAATCGCCAGATAGGTCACCCCGTCGCGGATTGTGATCACATCGGAGAACTCCGCCCTGACCGGCAACGATTCATCAACTTTTTTCTCGCCCACGAATACGTCCCACGTCGGCTCGGGTTGCTCGAAATTGAAAAGAGCCGCCGTGCATTGAACGCTTCTTATCTGTTGTGCCTCGACCTTTTTCCGGCCGAACTTATGCTCGGCAGCCTGAGCCGCTATCACCTCCGGCTGCGGTCGCGCCAGCATTATCAGCTTGCTGCCGTATTGATACGTCCGGTACTTACCCTGCTCGCTGATAACCCCGGCCCCGTCGTTGCCGATCTGAGTCTCGTTGAATCCGATCCGCATATCCAGCGTCCCGATATCGCGCATGCTCGAAGGCCGCTCGGGCCTGCGACGCCAGTGAGCCAAAACGTGGACCCGCTGCGGCGTCCGCCTGATGCTCGCCAGCCCGTAGTTGACCCCGAGGCAGGTGCTCACCCAGTCGCCCTCGGCGACCTTCTTCTTCTCCACTATCGAAAACCACGGCAGGGGCTTCTCGTCTATTATCTCCCATTGCCACGGCTCGCCCCACGGCCCCGACATACTCTGAAGCGCCACGGCCGCCGGTCGATAATCATGCCCCCACGCGCTCACCGGGCGCGGCGTTCCGCCTCGCGAATCCTCCCGTGCCGTAAGAGCCGGCAGCACCCCGGTTTCCATGTCATTAAGCGCGCCATAGGGCGACAGCACATGCAGAATATGATACAGTCCGTCCTGTCTGCCCAGCACGTGGTCATAGTATGTGCGGCTGGCCGGGCCAACCAGTTTCTTAAGATTGGGATGGTAACCGTTTGCCAGATCGTTCACTGTCTTGAAGATTATGCTCCAGCCGGCCATCCTGTCTTCCGGTCGCTCACAGAAATCCGCGAAATTCTTGTTCCCCGCCGTCGCAATCGCCCAGTAGTAATGATCGATATATTCCTGTCCCACTCCCGCATTGTACGTCCACATCCAGAACGGAAATTTCATCAGCCCGGCCCGCCCGTCGGCCATGGCGTACTCCGAGTCGATAATCTGCGCGTTCAGCAATGCCCCCGAAGAAGCGCTCGAATTGAAATTCGCCGTGCTCATCTCACGCGTAAAACCCGAACGGTAATAGCTTTTGTTGCCTCGCCAGTCGCCCGTGAGTTTATAGTACGTATCGCCCTGATTCCACTTTGCCTTCTCGCCGTCCTTGCTCACGCCCACCCGCGGATCGTCCACCATCGGATGCACCAGTTTCCCCGATGTATCGTCGTATCGGCGGCGCAGTTTCGGATCCATCTGCGTCTGTCGATCCGGCATCAGCCAGGCCCGCCAGCAGCGAATGATAGATTCTTTCACCGGCTCCGGAATAGCCTCTCGATAATTGTACCATTGCGTAATGTTGTCCGCTCCGGTGAGATGTCCCTCCCAGTATCGCGGGGGTCGCCCGTGCGTCCAGTCCAGCCACGCCAAATACACCGCGTAATCGACATCCGCTTCGGCCCCTTCATCGCGAGCCTTTCGCTCGACCTGTTCTCTTACCCGGTTGACAACGTGCCCGGGCACGAGCCTGTAGTAAAACGGTTTGACCTCTCCATCGCCTTCCAGCCCCATCAACTCCCGCACGTGCTCGTATTGACGGTCCGGCATCCACTCCGGCTTGGTCATGAACTTCTCGTTCAGCCTTGCGACTTCTTCGGGCCTGGGAATGGTCGCAGTCGGGGCCCCGCTCGGTGCGTCTCTGTATTTGGCCGCAATCGCCGCCACATCAGCCTCTGCGACCGGACCGACCGACTGCGTTTCGCCCGGCTCGAGGCGGACCACCAGCTTTGGCCTTTTTATCAGAATCGCCCGTGGCCCGGTGCTGACCGCCCACTCGTACGCCCCCAGATAATACCGCGCATCGTACACTTCCAGCTTGTTCAGTATAAACCCGCAATTCGACAACAGGCCCAGCCGCTCTGCCACCGTCTGCCCGAAAGTCGAATCGGTAACAACCGAAGTAACATCGATCCGTCCTTCCGGATCGTATGACGAGACCTCCGCCGGTCCGAATCGTTCTCCAAACCGGTCTTTTTCCGTATCCGACGCGCCGAAACGCCCCCAGTAAACCGCACCTTTGACTACCGCGTTGTACGTCGGGCCGATTTCACCGTCTGCCCGCCAGGGCCTTCGCAAAAGATACGCCACAGCATGCCAATTTGGGCGCTCGCTGCGATACAGTTTGTCACAGCCCCAGTTCATTCGATACCGGTAACCGTCCGCGCACGGATAATCCGCTCCGCCTGAGCCCGCCGGCCAGATCTCCTCATCAAGAAACGGCAGAACCAGTTCGATCTTCGCTATTTCATTGCCTTGTCTCAGGGCTTCGGCGATTTTCTCGCCGGCTCCTGGGAATCGCACCAGAAGACTGCGATGAACGGCATCGAATGCCAGCGGCCCGGCCCCCGGGCCGCCCCAAACCGCCGTCTGGCCGCGATCCTTGACAACACTGTCCTTCTGCAGCCGCTTGCCATCCTCGGCCACCGCAATCGTCTCGTTCCAGTGCGCCCTGAAACCACTCATTCCCGCACACTCCGGCCTGTCGAAAACCAGCGTTTCTGACGCGCCCGCCGCTGCTGACGCACCCATAATCCCCGCACAGAAAATGCGAAACAAACCCATATACTTTCCTCACGGATGAATAATTATCAATTACCACGCCAGTCAGGCATCCGGACCGCCGTCGTCTCTACAGGCCAACTCGCACGCCACCTGGACTCGTACAGCCCTATCTCGTCGAACGGTATCGGCTCGAAACATATCCTCTCGAACAGTTCCGCATCACGCCGCAGATCGAAGTCCTGATTCGCTGCATCGACAAACCCCGGATCATCCTCGAAAACTGCGTTCTGAAACTTATCGATATTGACCGGCCGCGTGGCGACCCTGCCGCACCTGTAAAATACATTTCGCCACAGATGATTTATCCCCGGTTCTCTCAACATGCTCACGATCTGCGGATATCGCTGCAGATACAGTTCGTTCATGATACAGCCGCGGGGCTTGCGGCCCTCTCTCAAGGCCCTCCAGATACCGTTATTGCGATACCATCCGCCGCTTATACCCTGCTTGCAGTCCACGAACAGATTGTTGTCGATCACGTTGTCCCTTCCCCCGTTCATCTGAACCGCCCCGAAATTCCCGTTCGCACACCGGTAGAACACGTTGCCGTAAACCAGCATGCCGCTGATGGCATCGTCGAAACGCACCGCTGCCTGCCCGTGCACCGCCTTCTCGCTGCCCGTCTTGCCGATGTTATGATAGTAGTTGTGACGAAATACCACACCCCGATATGTCGGATTGCCGAAAAGCTCCATTGCCCCCTGATCGTCGGACTCCCGGACCATGCTGTGCACTTCGTTGAACTCCATGAGATGATCGTTGCCCTCGATCCGCATCGCACTGCTGGGCCCGTTGTACATCAGATTGTGCGCCACCCGGTTGCCCACGCCTTCCAACTGAATTGCGGGAGTATAAGTCCGGTCGATTCGTCCGAAATCATATATGCGGCAGTTCTCAACCACGTGTCCACCGGGTTTGAGCGTCTCGCGATCCCCGCCGATCACTTCCGTCGCCCGCCTGCCGGTCGTGTGCACGTCGCAGCCGATCAGCCTGTTGTCCCTGCCCCCGTGAATCATGATGCCGTTGCCCGCCATCCGGCCGACAGAGCACCCGAGAAACCAGCAGTCGCTGCAATTTCTAGCCACAATACCGTTGTACCTGCCCAGATCAAACTTCAGCCCTTCGATACGCACATTCGAAACGCCCTCCATCGCGATCATCGGCTCAGAGAACATTCCGATCTCAACCACCGAATCATCCAGATCGCCCGGCGGATACAAATAGAGCATCCCCGTCTCGCGCTCCAGATACCACTCCCCGGGTAAGTCTATCTCTTCGAGCAGATTAAAAGCATAATACTGAATACCCTGCCCCGTGCTCATGCCCCGTCCGCCGTAGTTATAAGGCTCGGCTGTTGTGACTGTATTCTTCTCGGGATCAATTTTGCCGATCCTGATCGTCGCATCCGCCCATAGAAAGTGAAAATACCCGAACAGCCACCCGTCGCTCGCATCCATCCACCGCTCGTGCCGGTCGGATACGTACTCGAAAACCGACGGCTGCCCCGTCGCCTTCGATCCGGATTCGACGAGCTTCTTTATCCCGACGAAACCCTCGTTTGGCCACCTGGCAAGTGTCATAGGCTCCCCATCCACGAAAAGCTCGAGCGTAGGAGGCGATGACGGCTGACCGAACCCTCGAACCTTCAACTCGCCATAGTCTCTTATTCCCAGTGCCTCCAGATTGCACTGCTTCACTTTTGTCCTGGCCTCGGCCGGTATGCGCTTCAGTACGTCCCCGTCAGTAACCGCCTCGAAACCCGACAGACGCCTGCCCCCGTAAAATACGGCCTTGCCTTTTTCCTGCGCACGATAAACCATCGCACCCGAATCAGTTCCCGAATCCTGAGTCGCAAGCTCCAGCGTATTGTGCACCTCATACTCACCCGGCATAACCGTAACCGCCACCGCGCCGCGCACGCCGTGCTTCCTGATGGTCCGCACTTCATCTCTCGCTCGCGCAAGCGTAGCAAATGGCTTTGCCTTCGTACCGGGATTCGAGTCCTCACCATCCGGCGAGACAAACACTTCCGCCGCAAATCCGGCTATCTCCGGAACTTTTGTCCGGCTGTCGATTCCCGTCTCATTACCCGCCAACTTTGCCGCCGCCTGCCGGTGAACCTCCGGATACGCAGCGTTCTCCGCTATCTTTGCGGACACGGCCGCAGCCGAGTCCCGCTTATGCTCACGCAAATAGCTCCGGGCAATTCGCAAATGTGCATAACTTCTGAAATGCTCCGGCGCATCCTCAGACCTGACAACCTGCCGACATAGTTCCCTCACCCGCTCGAACCTCCTGTCTGACCAGGCTGCATTAACCTCATCGAATATGCGCTCCTGACGAATCCGCCTCTTGGCCGCCGCAACTTCCGCCGACTCTTCTATCTCGAACATACTATCCAGCCTGTCGAATTCCGCCTCGATTTCTTTGGTCCCCACCGCCCGCCGGTAAATCTTCACCTCGTCCACCAGCCCGTAATAATTCTGCCACCCGCTGCCGACCGTAAGCCGGCCGTCCAGACTGAAATCCCCGTCGAATCCGTCGGCAATCCTGCCGCCGTCGGGACAGTACCCGTTCACATACATCCTGATCTCGCCCTCGCTCCTGTCGCATACAACCGCAATATGGGTCCAGAGACCCTGCCGCAGCCGAACTCGCGACGATCCTCCGGTCGACACCGTCTTTCCCGCCGCATCCTTATAGCAGAAATAACAGCTCAGCCGCCCCTCACCCGTGATATCGATGACCAAATACGCATCCGGGTACTTGCCGAATGCAAAAATCCGCCGCTGATTCTGCGTGCTCTCGATCCCCAGCCGCATCGGCTTAACCATGCACATGAACGTCCACGACCGCCGCCCGAACCGCTTGCCCTGCGGCAGTCTCACTTCCACAACACTGCCGGCCTCCCCGTCCATCATAGCGGCCTTGCCTGCAGGCGATTGCGTCAACTCCGCCCCGACTCGCCCATCCAGGCCGCCGCCCGAAAGATCCTCCACCTGGGCCCCTGCGCTATTATCGAAGTTCCAGTATACGAGCAAATCCTCGCCCGCCGTCGCATTTGCGGCCGCCGCCCCCACGCACAAAACCATTGCCGCTGCATAAATCCGGACCACCTGATTACACATTCCAAGCCTTTCTTCATTGCTGTTCGAATCCGTATATTCGCAAAAACGCCGATGGACCCGATTATAGGCTGCCCCAATCGCCCCACGCAAGCAAAACCCCCACCCCATTCCCCCGACTCCCATAGTGCAATATATCTTGATTTGTGCTAACATTGCCGGTGTTTGCAAATAACCCATAAGTCCGATTAAGGAGACAGCCATGCTAAGGTCAATATATCTCACAACCGTTCTCTTAACCTTGCTCGGATCCGTGGCATCGCAGGCCGACAACGCCGACGCCATCCAGCCCTGGCCCGAAAACCCCAGGTACTGGCAGTACAAGCACCGGCCCGTCCTTATGCTCGGAGCCAGCGACGATGACAACCTCTTCCAATGGCCCTCTCCGAAACTGGAAAACCACCTCGACGCCATGAAAGCCATAGGCGCAAACTACGTACGCAACACCATGAGCGACCGCAAAGACAAAGACTTCGAACTCTACCCCTTTGCCAAACTCGACAACGGCAAGTACGACCTTGACCAATGGAACGACGCCTACTGGAAGCGATTCGACCGCTTCCTTGCCGAGACCGCCAAAAGAGACATCATCGTGCAAATTGAAGTCTGGGACAGATTCGACTATTCCCGGGACAACTGGATCATCCACCCATACAACCCCAAAAACAACGTAAACTACTCATCCCAAGAAAGCACCCTCGCGCCCGAATATCCCAACCATCCCGGCGCCAACCGCCAGCCCTTCTTCTTTACAACCCCCAAGCAGCGAAACATCACCGCGGTTCTAAAATATCAGAAACGCTTCGTCGAAAACTTGCTCTCATACTCGCTGAACTACGATCATGTCCTCTACTGCATGGACAACGAGACCTCCGGCGAGGAACAGTGGGGTCGCTACTGGTCGCAGCTTATCCTTGACAGCGCAAAGCAGAAAGGCAAAACAGTCTATGTTACCGAAATGTGGGACGACTGGGATCTCAAGGCCGCCAGACATAAACGCACCTTCGACCACCCCGACCACTACGCCTTCTGCGACGTTTCCCAGAACAACCAGAAAAAAGGCCAGGAGCACTGGGATAATTTTCAGTGGGCACGTGAATATACCGCAAAACACCCGCGGCCGCTCAACACAGTCAAAACCTACGGAGCCGACGGCGGACGCCACGGCAATACCCGCGACGGTCTCGAACGCTGGTGGCGACACGTCATCGGCGGAGCCGCAACCGCGCGTTTCCACCGCCCCGATTCCGGCCTTGGCCTGTCCGAACTGTCCATAGCATCCGTAAAATCCGCCCGCAAACTCGAATCAATTATGCGGCTCTGGAGCATCGAGCCCGCAAACGAACTTCTAACCGACCGACAGAAGAACCAGGCATATCTGGCCTGCAACCCCGGCCACGCCTACGCAATCTACTTCACCGACGGCGGCCGGGTCGGCCTCGACATGCGCAAAAGCCCCGGCTCATACCTGCTGCGCTGGATCGATATCCGAACCGGCGACTGGAAGGACGAACAGACGCTGGAAGGGGGGCAAATTGCTGGAATTGAGGCCCCCGGCAAAGGCCACTGGCTCGCCGTCATCAAGTCCGCATACATAAACCCCGTTGTCGAAGGCACACTCGCAGACCCCGCAGTCATCCATCACGACGGCCTCTACTACCTTTACGCCACGGGCGAAGTGAACGGCGATAACGGCACGCGCGTCTTCACCTCCACGGACCTGGTTAACTGGACACGCGGCCCTGTGGTCTTCCGCCCCGGTGCGCCACACGTCTGGGCTCCCGATGTCTGGCGAGACGGCGACTCCGGCCGGTTTTACCTCTACTACACCGTCAACCAGACCGTAGGCGTTGCCGCCTCTGACAATCCTCTCGGTCCGTTCGAGATCGTCAAAAAATTCTTCGACAGCGCAATAGACGCCCACTTCTTCCGTGACGACAACGGCAAGAGCTATCTCTACTACGTCCAGTTACCCGGCTTCCGAATCTCCGTCCAGCCAATGGCCTCTCCAACCGAAAAACTCGGCGAACCTCGCGTAATCCTGAAGCCCGAATCCGACTGGGAAACCCGCGCCGGACATGTAACGGAAGGTCCCTGGATAATCAAACGCGACGGCATTTACCACCTGCTCTACAGCGGTTCGGGCGCCAATACCCCGTTCTACGGCGTAGGATACGCGACCGCCGACAATCCCATGGGCCCGTTTGAGCGTGCGCCCCACAATCCCATAGTGCATCGCGGGCCCGGCATCTACGGCCCCGGCCACGGCTGCGCCGTCCGGGACGCCGAAGGCCAGTGGTGGCACATCTATCACCAGAAACGAACCGACCGCGTCGAGTGGGGCCGCTTCGTCTGCCTCGACCCCCTCTGGTTCGACCAAACAGGCGGAATAACCAGCCGAGCCACGCGAAACAGCTCCCAATTCGCCCCCACAACCGATGCCGCACTCGCCGAAGATAATTAGTCCACCTGACGTAACCAAAAGGTCTAACTGGGGACAAGGGGAGCAGTTACCTGTCCCTGCTTTCTGAGATTCGTGCTTCGTGCTTGCTCTCTAACGGTGCCATTTTGGCGCACGGTTGCTGATGGCCTCCTCGAATGTCGGCCTTCGTCGGAAATCCTTCGGCGAATAAGAGCCGTCCCCCGGATCCACAGTGGCCCAGTGGGAATGATGCCGCCCGTAGTATGTCCCGTAAAACTGATAGTTCGAATCCACCCACCTGCTAAGCACCATCAACTCGTTCGCATCCAGCATCTGCGAGTGGTCTTCCGTCTTATTGTTCATATGTTCCGCATCTGTCAGCACCGCCATCAGCACGCTGTTGTAAGATCCCAAACTTTTCGGCGGCAGCGTCGCCCCGTTGTAATTGCCCTGGTCCCCCTGCGTGAAACTCGTGAACTCCGGTATAATCGGCCCGGCCAACTGCTTCCTGCAAAGCTCCTCGTACGAAACATTGTAGTATTGAGTTACATTGCTCGTCAGCCTCAAACCTGCCGCCGGATTCTCGTTTCCATGACACGACACACATTTGGCGTCGAAAATCGGCTGTATGTCCGTAGGATAGTGGATCACCTGCCGGGCCCGTCCGTCCCCGCCGTTCTCGACCAGGTCGCACGGCTGCGGCTGCGGTACGCTCGGCGGCCGCGAAAGCGCTGTCGCCTTATGCCCGGCCGCCGCACCGGTGTAATTGTTCCTGCCGTGACAACCTACGCACGAGCGAACCTCGCCCGGTTTGTAATTGACGTAAGTGCGCTCCCGCTGCACCTCTCTGAAATCCTTGTCCAGCGCCTGGTAGAAAACATCCCGGTTGGTCGGAACCGTAAAACACGCCGATCCGTCCGGCTCGACCGGCACCACGCCCCACTGAACCCGCGGCCACAACGCGGCCTTCCAGCTCGAACTGCTCGTCGCGTGCCCCCATCGCCGTCCCGTATCCCAGTAGCGTGGTATGGCCTCATTGATGCGCAGCCATTTGATCTCGCCCCGTTCGATTCCCTCCATACCTTCATAAACATCCCGCACCACGCACAATGCCTCGCCCCTGGCCGCATACTCCGGATCGCGCGAACTTCTGATAACCGGGGGAACCTCTCTCGCCTTCAGCACCATCGCATGCCAGCACGAAAGAGCCGCATCCCTGTGAACCGCCCGAAGCCCGCCGCCCGTATCCAGCAGATAAATCCCATATGCATTCGGCACATTCTTATAATGGTCTCCCGCATCCGCCTTGTACGAAACCAGAAATTCATCCTCGCTGATCGGATACGGATGCGTGTAGAGATGTCCGCTCATTCCCTCTCGATCGTGAACGTACTTGCCGTTCTCGACCCGGAAGTACCAGCCCGGCTCCGTCCGCCGCTCGACGAACACCTCCGGCGTAAGATTATTCGCCACGTACTGCGGATCGATCTTCTTAAACCCCGGCTCGTCCGGATCGGGCCCGCGTCTGCGAATCTCCCGCTGCAGATCAAGATACATCACCGCCCCCAGACAGCCGCCCTGCGGAAAGTGGCACGTTCCCACCGTGACCAGCCTGGAACCATTACTGCCGGGAATCGCCTGCGGATACATATACACCGTCGTCGTGTCGTCGCCCACGCCGTAAAGCTCCTGCGGCCTCGACCCGTCCGGATTCATCGACCATATCGTCTTGCAGACCCGCGCCCCCTTGTCGATGTATTCCCAACGATGGTACATCACCCGCCCGTCATCCAGGACCACCGGGCAGAATTCGCTCACCGGGCTGAAACTCAGTTGCTCGATGTTTCCGCCGTGCGCGTCCATGCGATGAAGCACTGGCGCCACGAGGGCCGCCGAGCCGCCGCACAAAATCGTATGCTCGCACCGAGTGGACGAAAAGATGATATTGCCGTCCGGCAGATAACACGGGTGAATATCGTCCGTATGCCACGGTCGGCCCCATCGTTTTACCTTCTCAGCCTCGTCGTCTGGAGAATGAGTCACCTGGCGCAGCCCACTGCCGTCTACGTTTACCTCCCAGATTCGAAAGCCCGAGCCCGGGTTTTCTCTAAAATCGAATACCACCTTCTCCGCATCAAACGACAGGCTTATTTTGCCGATGAACCCCGTTTGCCCCGGCAACTGCGACGCCGTCACGACTGCCCGCTCACGGCCCGTCCGTATGTTGTACACATAAATGCCATTATCGCGATGAAACCTGTCGGCGTGTGTTCCGTTGTTGATATCCGTGTAGTAATGGTCCGACGAATAGGGCTTACGCTTCACGAAGATGATCTCATCGAAAGCCAGCCTGTCGGGACAAGTCCGGAAGCTCCAAGTGCGACCCTCGTGAACAACCTGTCCCTCCATCGCATCCACCCGCCAGAAGTACTCCGCATCACTGGCCATCGCCTCGCCCGGCTTAAAGCGGGTAGCCGCCCCCTCCCCGGCAAGCGCCGAAGATTCACCGGCCTCCACCGATTTTCTGTCCCGCCCGAAGTAAACCCGGTATCCGCTCGCCGCATAGGCCTGCGGCGCTTCCCACGAAAGCCGCCTGCCTGCATCCACCATCCCGCACCCGTCCCACGGGTCAGGATCGCCCGCCTGCAGCGACGAACCCGTCACCTGAATCTGAGCAAGTCCCACCGAATTGGGTAGATCCTTTTGCCCACCGTATCCGCTGCCCACGTCAATACCCACGTACCGAACCCCGTCCTGGCCGGCCAGACTGAACACATCGGTCGCCTCGATATCACCCGGATTACCTTTAGTCGCCGGCCCTTTCCCAAGCTCGCTCGCCCCCACGTCCGCCTGCCTCCAGCCCGCATCCTTGAACGGCCTGGCCCCCGGGCCGTCCGGCAGCTTTGCCCCCGGCCCCGCGACCCACAGGCCAAACTGCCTCACGCTCCGCCCGCTCACTTCCGGCCCGCCCCCGGTGCTCTCATGGTAATTCCAGATGCGTATCTCCTCCAGGTCGTAAGCACCGCCCAGATCGACGTATATCCACTGGTCGTTCGGCTCTCCCGCACTGCTCGACAGCCAGCACGTACCATTGCCCCAACCGCTCGAAATATGCCGGCCCGAATCATTCAGATCAGTCGGATCGACAGCATTATCCGCTCTGCCGCCCGCACCACCATGCCGACTCGAACAAAACGCCGCTTCCGCCTCGATAACCGCCGCTGCCTCCACAACCCCGCCACACACAAACGCCGCCACAAATCCGAACACAACCATCATTCGTCGCATACAAACCATCCTGTTCAATTCAAACCGAAAAAGTCCGCCGCATTATAACAAATCGCCGCACAGATTGCACGTGCGCTTTATCTTACACTTGCAGCGCACCACAGCCTCCCGAGACGCATAATCGACAAAGCCGGATCCCGCCGATAAATCCTCCCCATCAGGCCCGTACAAACCGCCTGTTTTGGAAAAGTTAGACGAAAACCTCACCCGCCAATTTGACCGATAAACCATCGGATTACGAGATAATGCCAACAGGCCACTCGCGCCGTTGGCACCCGACAAAAACCTGATAAGGATAAGCAATGAACGAAGAAACTCTCAAAGGCCGGTGGAACCAACTCAAAGGCCACGCCAAAAACCAGTGGGCCGACCTCACCGACGACGAACTCGATGCAATAGAAGGCGACCGCGACCGGCTGATCGGCGTCATCCAGCAGCGCTACGGCCAAACCAGAGAAGACGCCGAAAAACAGGTCCGCTCCTGGCTGAATGAGCAGGAAAGAAAACTCGCCGACACCGAAAAACTCCACCATGACATAGAGGCCCTCAAAAAAGATGTCGAAAAATTTCGCTCCGACCTCGGTGCCTCGGTCTCTAACACCCAGGATCTCTCCCGTGAAAAGCTCAACGCAACCAAACAGCGTCTCCAGGCCGCCGTCCGCAGTTTCGAAGGTAAAACCGCGATAGTCGTCGGAAATATCGGCACGGTCGCGCAGGAAAAAAGCCACCAGGCCGTCCGCGCAACCCGTGAAAAAATCGCCCACAAGCCCCTCACCACCGCCCTGATCTCCTTCGGCATGGGCCTAATGACCGCCTTCCTCCTCGATCGCCGCAAAAAGCGCACCTAGATCCCCAACCCCTGAAAAAGACCACCGCCTGCATATCGGAAAGGACGCAAAGATGGGTTTACTCGTATGGGCCTTCGTATTCATGGCGATAGCGATAATCGCCGCCGTGTTCGGCACATACTCCACAGTGTGACACCAGCCCGGCCACGCACAAGATACGGCCCGAACTTGGAACACCCCCACAGCATCCGACCCAATTACCCCATTTGCCCAACGCACCACGAAATACGAGCCAAACATGTCATCCTGAGGCTCAGCCGAAAGATCTCCACATACGCAATACGCACTAACAGTGTCATTCCGGACTTGACCCGGAATCTCCAATCCTCCGTAAACCCCACCGTCCGACACCAAATCGCCAATCGAAAATCGACAATCCCATCGAGTCCTCTGTACTCTCTCGCAAACACGTTCGTCGCAACTTTTCGGCGGAAAGCACCGTCGTCGACAAAAGAGCGCATAAAAAAAGCCGCCCGGGGCGGCTGAGTTTACTACCTACAAAATATGTATGACGACGTACCAAACTACGGCGCCACGAATTGATCTTCAATGCAGCGCGGTCTTTCATAGCCTTCATATACGTCGGTACTCTGCAGGGTGTATATGTCATCCTCGGTGTAGCCGCTGGTGCGATCTTTACGAAACGCCACACTCCCGTCCCCGAACAGAACGCTCTGGCCGTGACGGTCATGATTCTGACTGTTCACGGTAAGCAGTTTGTTGTCGAGTTTCAACCGGAAGGGCTTATCGAAATTCTCCGGCAGCTTCTCGAACAGCGGGCTTACATCCGCCAGCAGAACTTTGCGACACAGCAGCCGTCCGTCGTTGCCCCTGGCGCACTGAATCTTTATACTGTAGGTGATATGATTACGGCTCGGGAAGTCATAGTAGTTCTGAATCTGAGCGGGGTCTATTTCGGGCAGTTTATCCTGGGGCGATCCCGGGCAGATGAAGTCGGCTGCATCCACATAGCCGTTTTTCACAACCCGCCACATGTGACGGGTATTAGACGCATCTTCCTGAGTCTGTTTGCCTAGCATCCACCACGGCGTATTTGCCGCTCCGGCGGCCATCGGCTGCTTGCCGTCGTTGTCGTTGGCGTAACTGTTGATGCCCTGGAAAATATTTGACAACTGTTTCTTGCAGACCTGACGCTGCGCGCTCTGCCGTGCGTAGCCGCTCATTACCTTGTAAGAAGTAATCAGAACGCTGCCGACAATAATGAACGCCGCCGCCGTGGCCAGTCTTCGGAACATATCGCCCCAGAAGGTTATTTCCGGCTTGTCGGACGTGGAACTTGCGGCCGCAACCGATGCGGCCGCGGAACGCTGCTGCTCATCGGCCAGAAGCGATTCCAGGGTAGCCTGAGAAGCATCGCCCCCTTCGGCGGCCTGTTTCAGCTTCCAGACCGTTCCTTCCACCAACTCATCAGGGCACGGCTCGATCTCTACTGTTTCCAGAGGAGACAAAGATCGCCTCACCGAAGCCGCCAGACGCCTGGCTTCGTCATTGTTGGCGATGAGTTCCTCGGCCTCGAGGAGTTGGTCGGCGGGGGTGATTCCGATACAATAGCCAAATACGAGTTCTCTGTCTGCGTTGCTAAGTGGACTCATTTTTGTTTTCGCTCCGAAGTGCGGCTTTCCACTCTTTTGCAAATCGGCCCACAGCTGTGTGGAGCCTGCTCTTAACTGTACCGATGGGTATACCGAGGATGTCCGCCATTTGTTTGTATGAAAATTTCTGAAAATACGCCAGAATCAGTATTTCCCGCAAATTCTCCGGCATAGACGCTATAACCGCACCTACCCTTTGGGATGTTTCTTCTCTTTCGAGTTCGTCGTAAGGTGCGGTTTCGTCGGTTGAGCCCAGAGTGTTCAGCATGTCGTTGAACGACATTTCCTGGGCCGAGTCGACCATTGTGCCTATTGGAATAGCGGCGGTTCTCTGCCATTTTCGTAAAGCATCCTTGGCCTTGTTGGCGGCGATCGTGAACAGCCATGGTCTCAAGGGGCGGGAGGTATCAAAACTGGCGCGACTGCTATAGAGCTGCAGGAAAGTTTCCTGGAAGACGTCCTCGACCAGATCGCGACGGTTGAGAAACTGTCGCAGGAATCCGTAAAGGCTGTTCCTGTAACGATTTACAAGTTTGCGGAAAGCGGCTTCGTCGCCCTCGCCGTACTGGGTCAGAAGCTCGGCATCGCTCAATTTTTTCAGTGCTGATTTCATATTATTTAATTTCGGTAATTCGTTGTTGTTCCATCATAGTATACGCCGGGGTCGGGAAAATCAAAATGTTTCGGCCGGCGAGTCCGGCACCGGACCGCAGATAATTCGACCGGCGCTGTGGGCGATGTCAAATATCGGTTCTGTGGCGAGGAGTCGGGCTTAGTAAGACCGATTGTATCGGATATGTGGGGACGTTGCAAGGCCCGCGGGAGGCGTCGGAGGGCAAAAAAAGTGCAAAAAATTTGCTTTTTTCGTAAGCCTTGCAGTGACGAGGGTTTAGGGCAAATCGGGTCGGTTCGGAGCGTGTTGGGAAAGTGGTCCTCAACGGGCGCAAAATGAGCAGAAATTGGCAGAAGTTGGACAGAGTTGAGCACTTTTTGACCAGAGATGCACCAGAGTGAAAATCTCCGGTAATCCTAGAGAGGCGATAGGGATTGTCGTAAACAGAAACTGGCACGGTATTTGCAGTGCGGCAGCGGCAAAACGCGCAGCGCAGAGGGGCAAATTCTGAAATTCGATGTTTGAAGCGCGAAGCGATTGGCGGGGCAAATGGGAGGGTGTAAAGTTGAAAACTCAAAGGTCAAAGCCATAGCTGAGAATCCAAAAGCGATCCCGGCCGGAGGCCGTGAGGGGAATTGCCGATTCTCGATTTTCGATTGGCGATTCGGTGTCGGGCGGTTATGTTGCTGATGAATTTGACTTGTATTCGGCCCTGTTCATTGGGGGCGTATTGCTTTTTCTCCAGTTTCGGGACGGTGCAGCCGCAGGTCTTGCTGATGTTGGTGATCTTCAAGGGGGCGTTGCCGGTATTGGTGAATACAAACTCGCAGGTGTGGTTTGTGCCCTGACCCAGTTCCCCGAGATCGAGTAGCGTCTGTTCGAAAGAAATCTCGGGATACTTGGTACTGGATAATTGATCCTCGACGCTGGACTGCTTGGTGGTAGCCGGTGTCGAATTCGTAGATGACTGCGTTTGCGAAGGTGACCCCGTCGTGTACGACGGGGTTAAACCGTCCGGATTCGCCTTTGGCAGGATGGAGACTTGGCCGTTAGCTGTTGTCTTTGGCGACTGCGATTCACTGCATCCGGGAATGAGAAGTGCCACTACAATCAGGAACAGATTGATGTTCAGATGTTTGGACGTTGAGAGTGGCGACTTAGGCTGCTTCATTTGTAGTCCCATCTGTTAAGTTCTCATCGAAAGCAATTCAGATCGATGTAGATGTTGACTCACGGAGATGGCTCTTGTTGATAATCATCTAAACAGTCGCCCCACCACCACGTAAGTTCGAGGTTAAATGGCCAGTTGGGTTTGAGTGGATCTTCGATGTGGTCGGAGTATTTGTCAACGACGACGCGTGGGGCGACTATGTCGAATCCGGCGATCTGCCACTCACCGTTTCTCTCTGTCAGGTGGCAGATGCCGTAGAACATCGAATCAGTTCCCTGCAACTTGAGAGCTAGTAACTTTTTAGACTTTCTGTTGGGTCCTTCCCCGTCAGAAGCATAATTGTAGAGGCTGTAGTCTCCCTCCCAGGCGTAGACGTGTTCGAGCTTGCCTAAGTGCTCAATATGCGGCGTAATTGCGTCCTTAAGTTGTTCTTGCGAATACAGTTGACGGAAGCGGGGTGTAGTCATTGCGTATGCCGCTTCGAAATCCCTTTCCTCAATCATGCCGAGCCAGAAGCCGTAGGTCAATTTGTCAGAGGAGCCCATCACAGGCAAAAAGTTCCACAATGAAAAACTTGTGCTTCGAATGTAAGACCATTGGCCGACCAGCAAAGCGATCATGCCCACGATGATCGGCCAGACCGGCCTACTAAGCTGGGATCGTTTCGTCCATGGAGGACTTTTTGCGGGTACATCCGCTTGATCGCGATGCATTTTCCAATAAGAATTGGCTGTGTTGACGAAATCTTCGAACTCTTCTCGCGAACCGAAGGCATATTCCGGCAGGAGCAGTCCCTTTGCCTTCGTTGAAACGTACGCGCCTCCGTTGAAGTTGATTATGCCTTCAACATAATCCCAAGCAGCATAGAGTTCTATGCCCTTGCCAAGGGATCTGATCCCATCTTCTGTGACTGAGACAGTGTGCTTTTGACCACAGTACCTTACGGATTGGAAGAAGCTGTAAAGAATCATCTTCATAACGGCCAGCTTCAAGAGCAGGTAGCTGCACGCGATCATGCTCAACAAAAACACCATTACAACAACCCAGAATTCGGCAACTGCTCCAATCCACAAAGAGACAATCACAAGCAGAAGGGTAACGGGCCACAACAGGGCAAAGATCGCGGCAGCAACATTGTTTTTGCCAGGTACCGTTTTCTTCAGGAAGGTTCGGTACGCCTTCTTGTCCGCGGCTTGATTCAAATCGTATGTTACTTGCATCGTTGTCAGTCCTCAAAAGGTTGATTGCCCCTTAACCATCCAGCGGCTGTCTCATGGAGAATAGGGACTATGCTTCGCTGCTGCCCGAATTTGATACTGCGTCTACTGTATTTCTCACAAAAAGTGTCTCCCTCACGCATTTGCGTACGGTAGTGCAAAGCAAAATTCGAGAGTGTTTCTTCCTGCATCTTTTCAAATCAGTTTGGAGAGATAACTTTGTAGACGTTTTTCAAAGCCGGTATCATGGGGGGCAGGCTTGATCCTAACCCCATTATTGCGGGAACAGCATACGGGCCATATAGGACGGCAGCACCTACTACTGCCGCTGCGCCTAATCTAGTCCC
>CAYOTO010000039.1:0-31580 GCA_964406945.1 uncultured Pirellulales bacterium | reverse complement strand
GGGATTTACGTAACCAGTTGCTATTATTCGACTTATAACGGGACAGTAGTGAAGCAACACGAAAATACCTGCCGGTGCCGCAACTTTAGTTCCATGATAACAAATCTTGATCTCACCTATTTCGATGTCATACTCGGCATCACGAACGGCAAAATCAGGATTCCACCGGCGGTATGCCACTGCTTTGTCGCTTTCTGGATTATTCGCCTTAATACGCTCGGACACCGGCTCCCACTGACTGCAAACTGATTTGTCGCTTTCTGAATTGTTCGCCTTAATCCGCTCGGACACCGGCTCCCGCTGACTGCAACCCGACAGACAAACCAGACAAGTGGAAAACACTGCCGCAAAACTTCCGTTCATATCCATTGCGACCACTCCATTTTTAAGCAAAACACAGCCATCTTGATTTATCTGTTGAGCACGCAAACCACCCTATCGGTTTCACTCCGGCTGGAATTATTTATAGACCCGGCCCAGGTATTCCACCACGGCCTTTTTCAGTTCAAGCGGTTCTATAGCTCCGACCTGCCTGTAAATTATTTCGCCGCCGGGCTTTATGAGGAGCGTGTACGGCACGCCCCCCGCCAGTTCTTCATCGACGGCCTTCATCAGCGAATAAATGTCTGCACCGTCGAATAGATAGTTGGTGTAGGAGGCCTGCTGTTTCTTCAAGATTGCCAGGGCTTCGGTGCGACGTTTGGGCGAATCGGCACAGATGCTGATCAACTCGAAATCCCTCTTGCGATACATTCGGTTGACGGTCACAAGCTCCCGCAGGTTTTCGGCGCCCGGGCCGGACCAGGTCGCCCAGATGCTTATGACCCTGAGTCTATCCGTGTCGTTTTGGGCAATCGTCCGAATGCCGGCGGTATCGACCGTGGCAAGCGAAACAGGTTCCGCGGCCCATCGCCTCATTGAGGCTTTGGCCGCCGCTCGTTTGTCCGCCCACTTTACCGAGCAGCCGAAGACGCGGCTCGCCTGGACCTGCGGCTCTCTGCCCGAAAGCACCGCCTCGATTGCATCGCGCAGGTAGTGCTTGTTCACTCTGTTCGGCTTTTCCGAATCGTCGATCCCGCCTTGATACCGCAGCACGCGTTCTTCATCGAACACGAATGCGTGCGGCGTGGCAATCGGACCGTATGCCCTGGCCGCGGCCTGCTCGTCGCCGTCGTAAAGATATGGAAAATTGAAGTTCTTATCCCTGAACCGAATCTTCATATCCTCCAGCGAGTCGCCCAGGTCCGTATATCCAAGCTCGTCCAGCCGCACCGCTCTGGGATCGTTCGGCGAAATCGCAACCAGTTTCACATTCTTGCCTTTGTAGTCGGCAGCCAGCTTCTTAATACGCTGTTCGTATGCCTGAGCAGTCGGACAGTGATTGCAGGTGAAGACAATCACCAGCACTTTGGCATCGCCGAAATCCGCCAGCCTGTAGACCCTGCCGTCCACGCCCATGAGTTCGAAGTCCGGCGCGGCCCGGCCTATTTCAAGAGTCTCGACCTGAGCCGCCGGGCAGAGGATCCCCGCTGAAAGAAGTGCGGCCGCAAGAATGACCGTTCGCTTTAACATAACCTTGCCTCCTTTACGCATTTGCTGCAATTTTGCAGTTACTTCACAGCTTTGTCGTTCCAGTCCGTGGCCTCGATCCGTGCAAACTCATTCTCGACATCTTCGCCTTCGTAAAACGACAGCCAGCCGTAAATCGTCGACTTTTCACCTGGTTCGAGGTCGGGAAACTTCGGGTCCGAATGAAAACACGGGCAGTCGGGATTGGCCCATGGTCTCTCGCAGTTGGTCCATGCCGTAATGATCCATCGCCTGCCGCTTTGGTCGCGACAGGCAGCGTACGGATTTGTAAGCACCTTGTTGCCGTTGGTCTGCTGTTCGAAGCCCTCGGCCATCTTCGTCATTACGCAGTTCTGAACGAGCAGATTCGACAGTTTCTTATCGGTGCCGTTCTTGAGCCACATCTGCATGAGCACCGCCTCTTTGGTCGGCCTCACCTTAACGCCGAAAGAGATGCCGTTGGGCAGCTTCCGCTCGATCCGCAGCCGCCCGTTTGTGCCCCGCTTCCATTCCAGCTTCTTCAGCTCAATGCCGCGTCCGGTCCATAAAGTGTCGATATGAGTGTGGGCCAGGTATGTCAGCCCCAGATTCGACCAGATCGCCTCCGGCACATCGACCACAACATAGCTGTGCGGATCCCACGGCGTAAAAACGCTGAACTTCGTCTCCCGCTGCGGGTCGATCGCACCCTCCAGAAATCCGATCCGCGGATGTCGCCCGCCCGGATACGGCAGCACCAGAAGCGGTGCGTTCTTACCTCTTGCGGGCCTGTTGTCCGGTTGTATATCGAATTGCTCAAGCGCGTCTTTAAGTTCCGCCCGCTTCAGTCCCGTCGCCTCGCGGATTTCATCCACCTCGAACCGATGGTGCCAGACCATATTCTCCAGCCAGTATCGCAGCTCTTTGTCGTTTGTCGGTCTGCGGGCATTCGTCGGAACCGCAACTTCGGCGACGCTAAACTGCCTCTGCCCCAGCCCATCCGGTCCTGTTTCCCTGGCCGCGGCCCAGGAACCCGCCGTCAAACCGGCCACCAAAACGACTGCTGCAACACGATATCCCATAATCACCCTCCCTCGAACATCTTTCTGAGCACCCGCAAAAGCGTTCGCGGCTCGAAATAGTTTTTATTCAAACGCAGATACGCCCGCTTCGGATCCGGTATGCGAACGTCGCCCTTGACGTTAGAGAAAAGATCCGCATGCGAACCGCTGTCCTGCTCGAATGAGAATATCAAGTCCGGGCACGATGCGACAATACTTTTTATCTGCCGGCGACTGGCCTTTATCCGAAGCGACGCCAGTTCCAGCACAAGCTCGGCATCCTCCGGCAGCGGTCCGTAAACGTCCGCAAGCTCGCCGCGCACCTGCTCGATGTCGTCGTCACTTTTCGCCACGGCGATTTTGCGGTAAACATCCATCCGCAGCCTGTCAATGGGCACATAGTTCTTCGGTATGTAGCTGGAAAAGCCCAAATCCAGAACCGCACTCGGCAGCTCTTCGACCGGCTCGTTCTTCATCTTCCGCACCGCATTGGCCAGCAGTTCGCAATACATCTGATAGCCCACAAGCTGAATGTGCCCGGACTGAGCGGCCCCGAGAATGTTGCCGGCCCCGCGTATCTCCAAATCCCGCAGCGCAATCCTGAAACCCGCGCCCAGGTGCGAATACTCCTCGATGGCCTTGAGCCTCTTTGTGGCAATCGGCGTAACCGGCCGCGATTCCGGCAGCAGCATGTACGCGTATGCCCGATGCTTGTACCTGCCCACACGTCCGCGAAGCTGGTGCAATTCGGCCAGCCCGAACCGGTCCGCATCGTCAATCAGAATCGTGTTCGCATTGGGTATGTCCAGCCCCGATTCGATAATGGTTGTACAGACCAGCACATCAATCCCGCCCAGCACGAAGTCGACCATCGCTTTCTCCAGCTCTCTCTTGGTCATCTGGCCGTGAGCGATGGTAATTCTCGCATCTGGAACGAGTTTGCTCAGCCGCCAGGCGCGTTTTTCAATTGTCTTGACGCGGTTGTGCAGAAAGAAGACCTGGCCCTGCCTGTTCATCTCGCGGTGGATCGCCTTCTTCACAAGTGCATCGTTATATGCGGTAACAACCGTTACGATGCTCCGCCTGTCCAGCGGCGGCGTCTGCAGCGAACTGATATCCCGCAGCCCGATCAGCGACATGTGCAGCGTACGGGGTATGGGCGTAGCCGTCATGGTCAGAACGTCCACATCCACCCGCATTCGCTTGAGCCTTTCCTTGTGATCGACGCCGAAGCGCTGCTCCTCGTCGATTATCAAGAGCCCCAGGTCCTTGAATCCCACATCCTTACTCAGCAGTCTGTGCGTACCGATCAGAATATCCACCCTGCCCGCGCGGGCGCGGGCGACGACATCCGCGGCCTGTCTGGTCGTCTTGAACCGGTTGAGAACGTCGATAGATATGGGAAAATCCGCGAATCGCTCCGTAAACGTCCGCCCGTGCTGGACGCAGAGAACCGTTGTAGGCACGAGCATCGCGACCTGCTTGCCGTTCTCGACCGCCTTGAAAGCGGCCCGCATGGCAAGCTCGGTCTTGCCGTAGCCCACGTCTCCGCACAGCAGCCGGTCCATCGCCACGTTCTGCTGCATATCCGCCTTGATTTCGCCTATAGCCGCGCTCTGGTCGGGCGTCTCCTGATACGGGAAAGATTCCTCGAATTCTACCTGCCAGTTCGAATCCGGCCCGAACTCGAACCCGCCCAGCGCCTGCCTTTTGGCCTGCACCTCCAGCAGCTCGGCTGCGAGGTCCGCCACCGATTCAGCCACCTTCTCCTTCTGCTTCTGCCATTTCTTCGAGCCGATCTTGCTCAGCTTCGGCCGCTTTGGACTGGTCCCGATATACTTCTGCACCAGCGCTATATTCTTGACCGAAACCTGCATTCTGGTCGCATTGGCGTACTCGATGGTCAGGTATTCGCCGGCCCCGCCTTCCTCCTCGATGGTCCGGATGCCCAGGAACTTGCCGATCCCGTGCGACGCGTGGACTACGTAATCGCCTTCCTGCAGATCGGCCAGTGTATCGACAGGCGCCGTCGGGCGCGCGCGTCGCTGCCGGCGCCGCAGCGCAAACTGCCCGAAAAGCTCGTGATGGCTGATTACAATGGTGTCCAGCGACTCGATAGTGAAGCCGTCGCTGATAAAGCCCAGTGGCGTGTGAAATTTGGCGGGTATGGTCTTCACGGTCTCGCGGGCGATCTCACTGACCCGCTGCACCTCGGCCGGACTTTCGCAGTAAAGCTGCACCTCCGTACCGTGAGCGGCCTTTTCCAACAGCTCTTCGAGCGCCTCTTTATGACCGGCCCATACACTCGTAGCCTTGTGCTGAAACTGCTGAATGCTTTTTACGGGCACACGAAGCAGGTCCTTGCCGCTTTCGACGCCGAATCTGCTTATATCCAGTCTGGTGTACGCCTGCAAACTGGAGTAAATCTGCTCCCAGTCATACAGCCCGGAACGGTCCTCGAGTCGAGCCAGATACACGCCCGCAACCTCCTCGATATTCGCCGGCTCCTCCAGAACAACAATAGTTTCCGGCGGCAGAATTCGCGTAAACAGTTCGCGCTCCTGCTCGGCGGCCCCGCATATCGCCGAGGCCACCGAAATCCCGCCGACTCGCCCGGTCGACCGCTGCGTATCCAGATCTATCGACCGCACGCTCTCAATTATATCCCCGAAAAATTCTACTCGCACCGGAGCGGCTCCGTCGTCGGAACCTCCGCTTTCTGCGCCTTGAACGCCGATCAGCGGCGCGTAAATATCGACAATTCCGCCCCGCCTTGCGAACTGGCCCGGCAGATCGACCCGCTCGACCCGCTCGAAGCCGTTGTCCACCAGCCACTCGGCCACACGCTCGGGGGCGATCTCGTTATCCGGCACCAGTTTCAGCGAAGCGGCCTCCAGCAGATCAGGCTTGGGAACCGGCTGGCACAGCGACTGCACAGATGCGGTAACAACCTGGCGGCTCTTCTTTTTCGCCAAGGCGATACTCGAAACCACCCGCAGCCTCTCGGCCCGAATCTCGTCGGTTGCATCGGCGATATCCTCCTCGCCCTCCCACGCCGCCAGCGGCTCTATAGCCTTTGCACCGAAAGTCTGCAGGTCGTCGGCGGCTTTGTCGGCATCGTCGATGTGCGGGCGGACGTACAGAATGGGCCTTTTAAGCTGATTCGAAATGTGCGCCACCAGCAGCGGCGCAAACGATCCCCATGTCCCTTCGACCTTAACGCCCCCGGTTTCGGCGGCCTTGAGCCGAGAGATTATACGGCGAACAACCTTGTCGCGTCCGAGATCCATTGGCTCTACATGCAAGCAAGAGTATAACTGTGGCGATTCCCCCATGCGAGAGTTTTCGCAATTGCTCTGCCGGCGCCGCCCAATGTAGAACGACGGCGGACGCTTTTTAGTAGAGCATCCGCCGCCGTATGGTTCATTATTGTGTGGTGTGTGCGGGCTTACTTCGCGGCCGCGATGGATTCCTTTGCCGCCTTGATCACATTCTCGGTCGTGATGCCGAACTGCTCGAAGCATATCGCCTGAGGCGCCGAAGCTCCGTAGCTGCTCATGCCGATGAACCGACCCTTATCGCCTATGTACTTGTGCCAGCCCAGTTCAACCCCGGCTTCGACGGCGACTCTGGCCCTGACGTCGGGCGGCAGAACCGAATCCTTGTAAGCCTGGTCCTGCTGCTCGAACAGGTCCCAACTCGGCATACTCACCACCTGTGCTTGAATATCTTCTTTGGCAAGCCCCTCGGCCGCACACATTGCAAGCGAAACCTCGGAACCACTGGCCAGCAGCAGCACATCCGGCTTTTCGGCCTTCTGGAGAACATAAGCACCCCTGGCAACGCCCGCTGCCGAGCCGTACTTGTCCTGATCAATGCACGGCAGACCCTGCCGCGTCAGCAGCAGCGCCGCCGGACCCTCGCGATGTTCGAGAACGTACTTCCAGGTCTGAGCTGTCTCGTTCGCATCGGCCGGCCTGAATACGGCCAGCCCGGGGATGGCCCGCAACGCGGCCAGGTGCTCGACCGGCTGGTGCGTCGGCCCGTCCTCGCCTACGCCGATGCTGTCGTGGGTCCACACGAAAATCGTCGGATATTTCGAAATCGACGCCACACGGACCGCTCCTCGCATATAGTCGCTGAATACCAGAAACGTACCGCCGTACGCCCGCAACAGACCGCTGACCGAAATGCCGTTCATAATCGCGCCCATCGCATGTTCGCGAACGCCATAGCGGATGTACCTTCCCTCGGGGCAGTCCTTCTGGAAATTCTGCACATCCGGGAAGCTCGTGTTGTTCGAGGGCGTCAGGTCCGCTGAACCGGCCATAATCAGCGGCAGTTTCGGCATAACGGCTGCCAGCGTCTTGCCCGAAGCCTTGCGGGTCGCGACCGATTCGCCGGCCTCGAACTTCGGCAGCAGTTCATCGAGATTCACGGGCAGTTTGCCCGCTTCGGCGTCCTTAAACTCCCTAGCCGGTTCCGGATGCTTGCCGGCATAATCGGCGAACATCTTATTCCACTCGTCCTCGACGGCCTTGCCCTTCTCAACGGCCTTGCCCATGTGCTCGGCAACTTCCGGCGGCACGTGGAAGCTCGTCTCCGGATCCCAGCCTAACTGCTCCTTGATAAGTTTGATCTCATCTTCGCCAAGCGGCGCTCCGTGGGCCCCGGCCGTATCCTGTTTGTTCGGGCTGCCGTATGCGATGTGCGTGCGCAGATTGATAATCGACGGCCTGTTATTCTCGCTTTTGGCGTTGGTCAAAGCTCTTTCGAACGCCTCCATGTCGTTGCCGTCGCCGTCGATCACCTGAACATGCCAGCCATACGCCTCGAATCGCTTTGCCCGATCTTCGGTGAAGGAAAGCTCGGTATTGCCGTCGATACTGATGTGATTGTCGTCGTAAACTACGATCATGTTGTCAAGACCCAGGTGCCCGGCAAGCGAGCAGGCCTCGGAAGCAATGCCCTCCTGCAAATCGCCGTCGCTGGCGATCACGTACATGTTGTAATCTATGATCGGAAAACCGTCGCGATTAAAGTACTTGGCAAGATATTTCTGAGCAATAGCCATCCCAACCGCATTGCTGATACCCTGGCCCAGCGGACCGGTTGTTACCTCTACGCCCGATCCCGGCTCGTATTCCGGATGGCCCGGAGTCTTGCTGGCCCACTGGCGGAAGTTCTTCAATTCCTCCAGCGGCATATTGAAGCCGGTCAGATGCAGCAGGGAGTAAAGAAGCATGCTGCCGTGGCCGGCCGAAAGAACGAAACGATCCCTGTTATGCCACTGCGGGTTGGCGGGATTGTAATTCATCCATCTGGTCCAAAGCACGTAAGCCGCCGAAGCCATGCCCATCGGCATGCCCGGATGACCCGATTTGGCCTTCTGAACGCCGTCCATGGCCAGAAATCGGATGGTCTGTATGCAAAGTTCGTCGAGTTCGGATAAACCCGGATTTTTCACAGCCTTGCTCATTACAAGAATTCCCCTAATAGCTTTATGTCTTTTACGCGAACACCGTTAACGCAGTTGAAATTGACCGCTCAGTGTACTCTCTGCTCCGCTTCCACGCAAGCTTTTTTACGCTACGGCCCGCCGCGAACGCAGCCAGGAGCAGTAGAACAGGCCTGCCAGGGATGTCAGATTACGATTGCATTCGCCGACGGTTCTTATTAGGCTAGCGTGCCGTTCACACAAACAGAACAATTGTCAGCAATAAGTCGTATCGGAGACCTGTATGGGTGAATCTGCGCCGACAAGAGAGCAGGCTCTCGAACTGTTGCACAAATACAACAGCAGCGAAAGCCTGCTCAGACATGCATACGCCGTCGAAGGCGTAATGAGGTACTGCGCCGCCAAACAAGGCGCCGACGAAGAAAAATGGGGCGTGATAGGCCTAATTCACGATCTAGATTACGAGCGGTTTCCCGAGAGGCATTGCCACGCGACGCTGGAAATCCTGACGGGCGAGGGCTGGCCTGAAGACTATATTCGGGCCGTTATGTCTCACGGCTGGGAAATCTGCACCGACATCGAGCCCCGGACCGATCTTGAAAAGACGCTTTACGCCGTGGACGAACTGGTGGGGCTGATAGCCGCCACGGCGATGGTTCGCCCGAGCAAAAGCGTGCTGGACATGAAGGTTAAAAGCGTCAAGAAGAAGTGGAAGGACAAGAGCTTTGCCGCCGGCGCAGACCGCGGTATCATTCAAAAAGGAGCCGACATGCTCGGCGTCGAGCTTAGCGAGCTTATAACCGACGCAATCATGGGCATGAGACAGGTGGCCGACGAGATCGGACTTGCCGGAAACGTCGAGCAGCAATAGAACCGGGCCCAGTCGCCCGGATGCAACCGGAGTCGAACATGAGAAGACCAGGTATCAGTTGGATCAACGCCGTAATCACTCTCTGCGCACTTGCGCTGATTTCAGCAGGAGGCTGCGGCGACACCGAACCGCTCACGCTCACACAGGACGAACTCGAAAAAATCAGTATAACTCAGCAGCAGATCGAGCTGCTCGAAGCCAAAGGCGGTCTGGCCCTGGTGATCGGCGGCGAGACAATAACCAGCACCGAGATCATCAGATGGCCGCTCGAATTCGAAGATATGTCCATCTCCGCGCTGGACAGATTCAAACCGGTCGCCCAGACGTACGACCTGGAGGAATTCAAAAAAATAGCCCGCAAAGACCTCGAAGACATACTCATTACGCGAATAACGAGCGTGCTGATATACCAGACGGCCCGAAACCAAAGAGGCAAGCAGCTTGACGATGCCCTGGACAAGGCCGCCGACAGCGAACTGCGAAAGTACATCATGAGATTCGAGGGTAACGACGCCCAAGCGGACGCCGCACTGGAAGCGATGAAAATGACCCGCAAGGATTTCAAAGAGCAGCGCAAACGTTTTATTCTCGTTCAGAACTACATAAGCGAAAAGATGCCCACGGAAGTACCCGTTACACTGCGCCAAATTCGCAGCGAATACGAGCGGATGAAAGACGATTACTTCAAAGTCGACTCTCAACTGCAGTTCAGGCTTATCGACATTCAGCCCATGAAGATGGAACTCCAACCGCAACAGGACCCCCTGACCGAAGCCAAGAAAATGGCTGACAAACTCGTGCAGCGTTTACGCGCGGGCGAGGATTTCGCAAAGCTGGCCGAAGAGTATTCGCACGGCCACAGAAGCTCTTTCGGTGGTCTTTGGGAGCCGGTTTCGTTCAATTCACTGGCGCCGCCGTACAACGTCATAGCCAACAAGGCGCGGGACCTGGAGCCCGGAGAGATTTCCGAGCCTGTCGAAACTCTGGGCCACATATTCATAGTAAAGCTCGAATCGAAGCGGGCCGCCGGCTATCAGCCCCTCACCGAAGTTCAGGATGAGGTGCGCGGTCGAATTATTGCCGAGCGGAGGCGTCAGGCCAGTGAGTCGGTTTACGACCAGCTCCATGAGCAGGCCGAACTGGGCGTCAAACCGAAATTCGTGAACTTCTGCCTGGAACGCATTTACGAACTCAGCAACGGGAAACAAGACGCCGCAGAGGCCAAGTAACAGCCCCCAACCTGGACAATGGGTTTATGTATGCAGATTGTCGCCCACGGAATAGATCTCGTCGATTTTCCCCGCATCGAGCACATGCTCGAGCGGCACGGGGACCGCTTTCTCAACCGCATATACACCCCGGCCGAACAGGCTTATTCGCGTTCGAACAGAAACTCAATAGAGAAGCTCGCCGGTCGCTTTGCGGCCAAGGAGGCGATTCTCAAACTGGTCGGCACCGGATGGCGCGGCAAAATCGCCTGGACCGACATCGAAGTGATCAACGATTCCGCCGGCAAACCGGTCGTGAACCTGGCCGGCGAGGTCAAAAAAATCGCCGAAGGACTAGGCATCACGCAAATCAGTATTTCAATCACGCACACCGCCAACTTCGCGATAGCCTCGGCGGTTGCTCTTGCCCGGGCCGATGAGAACCTCTAATTTCGACTGCATTGTAATCGGCGGCGGCCACGCCGGAGCCGAAGCCGCTCATGCCGCCGCTGTCATAGGCGCAAAGACCTGCCTGGTCACAATAAGCGCCGAAACCATCGCCAAGATGAGCTGCAACCCCGCCATAGGGGGTCTGGCCAAGGGCCAGATTGCGCGCGAAGTCGATGCCCTGGGCGGGCTGATGGGCCTGGCCATAGACGCCACCGGCATTCAGTTCCGCATGCTGAACCGCTCCAAAGGGCCCGCCGTTCAATCGCCCCGTGCCCAGGCTGACAAATACAGATACAAGAATTTCATCCGCCGTAAGCTCGAAACCACCCCCAATCTTACGATCATTGAAACCATGGCCCGCGGCATCATAACCGAAGGCGATGCGGTACGCGGCGTCCGGTGCGGCGATGGCCTTGTTTTGAAAGCCCCTGCCTTGATTTTGACGGCCGGGACCTTTCTCAAGGGCCTGATGCACATCGGAACCGAGCGGCTGGCCGGCGGCAGACTCGGCGAACCGGCCGCGAATGAATTGTCCGAAAGCCTCCGAAGCATCGGGCCGCAGATCGAGAGACTCAAAACCGGCACCCCGGCGAGGCTGGACGCCCGGACTCTCGATTACGACCAACTCGAAATGCAGCACGGCGACGAGGATCCCGTCCCCTTTTCGTTCCTGACCGAGAGCATTGAACAGTCGCAGATTCCCTGCTGGATCACTTAC
Organism: uncultured Pirellulales bacterium; assembly: GCA_964406945.1. Classification (GTDB taxonomy): domain Bacteria; phylum Planctomycetota; class Phycisphaerae; order Sedimentisphaerales; family Anaerobacaceae; genus UBA2266. The sequence continues at coordinate 20,266 of CAYOTO010000039.1, read as the reverse complement.
ACAAATGAACGGATTCACGAACTGATCCGCGATAACCTCGACCGCGCGCCTCTTTATACCGGCCAGATACAATCTACCGGCCCGCGATATTGCCCCAGCATCGAAACCAAAATTGTCCGCTTCGCCGATAAAAACCGCCACCAGGTCTTCCTGGAACCGGAGGACCGCGAGCAAACGACCATCTACTGCAACGGAATCAGCACATCTCTGCCCAGAGACGCCCAGGACCGCATAATAGCCCTGCTGCCCGGGGCCGAAAAAGCCCGAATAATTCATTACGGCTACGCCATCGAATATGACTACTGCCAGCCCGTGCAGCTAACCCAGAGCCTCGAAACCAGAAAGATCTCCGGGCTTTTCCTTGCCGGGCAGGTCAACGGAACCAGCGGCTACGAAGAAGCCGCCGGGCAGGGGATAATCGCCGGTATAAACGCCGCACGAAAACTTCAGAACAAAGAGCCCGTCGTACTGGGCCGCGACCAGGCATACATCGGCGTCATGATCGACGATCTGCTCACCAAGGGCATAGACGAGCCTTATCGGATGTTCACCTCGCGGGCCGAGTTCCGACTCGCTTTACGGTCCGATAACGCAGACCGAAGATTGACGCAAATCGGCAAATCGGTCGGGCTTGTATCAGAAAAAAGGTGGACCAAGTACCGGAACAAGCTCTCTCAAATCTCAGAACTGCGGGATTATCTCACGAAGACGCGGATTCAGGGCACAAGTCTGCTTGAGTTGCTGCGTCGTCCCGGCGCCGATATTTCGCAGATAATGGCCGATAAAGCTGATGCCGTTGCGCGCAATTTCGACAAAACGGTCCTCGAGGCCGTCGCGATCGATGCAAAATACTCCGGATATCTGGCTAAACAGCAGCGACTGCAGGCCGGTTTGGGTAATCTTGATAAGAAACGAATCCCGGCCGATCTCGATTACGACCGTGTGGACCACCTCCGGGCCGAGGCCAGAGAAAAACTCTCGGCCTTCAGACCGGCCACTCTCGGCCAGGCCGGCAGAATCAGCGGCATAACACCGGCCGATGTAACCGTGCTGCACATACACCTGAAGAAAGCGTCACTGGTCTGACTCGTTATGCTCAAACTCGCCGACAACGCATACAATAGAACGCTCGCCCGCCATGAGCCGAAGTTCAAGCTGTGGAAATCGGCCGGCCTGATGCTCACCTACCAGTGCAACTGCACCTGTGAATTCTGTTATTACTGCTGCTCGCCCGAAAAGAGCGGCCTGATGCCGGTCGAAACGGCCCTGAACGCATGGAAATCGCTGGAAGACATCGCAGGCGACGCGGCCAGAGTCCATCTGACCGGCGGCGAACCGTTTCTTTATTGGGACCACTTGGTCGAAATCCTCAGCCGGGCAAAAGAGATCGGCCTGCACCGGGTCGACCAGATAGAGACCAACGCCTTCTGGGTCGCGAACCGGGCCAAAGCCGCCGAGAAAATCAAAACACTCGACAGAATCGGCCTTAACAAGCTCAAAATCAGTACCGATCCCTTCCACCAGGAATTCGTCGACGCCGAACTGGTCCGCGAACTGGCAGATATGGCCGCCCGGATACTCGGTGCGGACCGCGTGCTGGTACGCTGGGAAAAGTACCTGCAAAATCCGACAGATATGAAGGCCCTGAGCGAATCGCAACGCATGGAGCAATATCGCCGTGCAATGGCCGATTATCCGTGCAGAATGACCGGCCGCGCCGCCGAAAAACTGCCGAGCCTCATTGACCAGTCGCCAATCGAGCAAATTGCGGTCTCTAACTGCCGACCGGAATTTTTCGGGGCCAAAGGCGTACATATCGACCCGCACGGAAATGTATTCAGCGGCACCTGCAGCGGCATTGTAGTCGGCAAGGTCAATGATAAGCCGCTTGACGGAATCTGGCGGGATTTTGACCCGGCCCGAGGCGGGCTTCTCGGCGGTCTGGTCGAGGCCGGTCCGATCTCAATGCTCGAATCAGCCCGAAAATCGGGTTACGAACCCCTCCGAAGTTACGCCGGCAAATGTCACATCTGCACGCATGTAAGAAAATTCCTGCTTCGAAACGGTTCTGAAAAACACCGAATCGGCCCACCCGAGTGCTACATCTAAAGCAAGCTCAATCTACCCGAAAGCTAAGGCTGATTCGCCGCGGCTATTGCATCTTTGAGTTTCAGCGCGCCTTCGTACAAACTTCGTCCTATGATCGCCGCCTCCACACCCGTAGGCAAGAGCCTTCGCACGTCCTCTATGCTGTGAACGCCTCCCGAAGCGATGACCGGAATATCGACCGCTTTGGCAAGGGCGGCGGTTCTCTCGAAATTCGGCCCGCTCATCATGCCGTCCTTGCTGATGTCCGTGTAAATCACAGCCGCCAGCGGCAGTTTCGCAGCCTGCCGGGCGAATTCTCTGACGGTGAGCGGGCTGTCCTCGATCCAACCGTGGGTCGCAACCTTCGCGCCCCTGGCGTCGAGACCCAGCACCAATCGCTTGCTGAACTTCTCCGCCATCTCGCCGAACCACGCAAAGTCCTGCACGGCCTTTGTGCCGATGATCACCCTCTCGAGCCCCATGTCCAGCAGTTGGCGTATCGATTCCTCGTCCCGGACGCCGCCTCCGACCTCCACCTTCAAGTTCCCGCCGGCCACAATTGCCTCAATTGCCGCCGTATTTACGGGCCTTCCCTGTTTGGCCCCCTCCAGATCGACAACGTGCAGCCATTCGGCCCCGTCATCGGCAAAGCTGCGGGCTTGCTCCGCAGGGTTCTCATTGTAGTCGATTTGTTTGTCGTACCGGCCCTGAATAAGCCTTACGCACTTGCCGTCGATCAAATCAATAGCTGGAATAATATACATAGAACCTCAGTGTGATGTTTTCCGGCGATGCAGTAATGCCGAACCGCGGTCTTGTCCGGTCCGCGTCACGGCCTGCGCCGGTCAGTCGTTGTCGCCGACCAGCGGTCTGACGCGATCCACCTTAAAGTATACAAAGTGCCTTGGCTGGTCGGTCATGGGTTTGTGCCGCGTTTGCTTATGCGACTTTATTTCCGCTATCCTGTCCTGGTCCTTCTCCTCGCCGGCCGCGGTCAAATACAGCCGCTTGCCCTCGTGGCCCGGCCCATCCTCGATGAACATGAATGCGGCCTTTGGATTCGATTGAATATTTGAAAAACTCAACCGCTCGAGCATGCTGAAGCCTATAGTCTGTTCGTCAATTACGTATGGCTTCGAATATACGGCCAGATCGACGTTTCCTTCGGCATCGCTCGTGGCCAGAATGCCCGTTCCTTCAAGCTCTGTATTTGTGAAATATTTTGCAACACCCATTGTCAGCTCCTTATATCAGAAATTTCGGCCAGACAGCTTTCCACAGTACTGTAGCGAAATTCGAATCCCGCATCCAGAAGTCTTTCCGGCAGAACCCGCTGGCTCGCCAGCAGCATTTCGTCGGCCATTTCGCCGAACGTAAGCCTCGCGGCCGACGCAGGCATTTTCGTCCAGCACCGCCTGCCCATAGTCCGGCCCAGCGTCTTACAGAAATCTTTCATCCGCACCGGCTCGGGCGCGGTCAGATTATACGCCCCTCTCGACCGCTCGTCCTCGATCAAGAACCGTATCGTCCGCACTTCGTCCTCTCGGGCGATCCATGAAAACCACTGATCTCCGCTGCCCACGTAGCCGCCGGTGTGGTATTTGAACGGCCTGGCGATTGCCTGCAGCGCACCGCCCCCTGAGCCTAGCACAACCCCCGAACGGATGATGACGCATTTTGATCCGGCCCACTGGGACTTTTCCGCCGCCGTCTCGACGCAGCTGCACACTTCTGCGAGAAAACCATCGCCGGCGTGCGAGTTCTCGTTCAACTCTTCGTCGCCGCGAGAGCCGTAGTAGCCGATCGCGGACGCCTGGATGACTACCCCGGGCTTGACTCTCGCGGCTCCGACGGCCTGGTCGACCACACGAACCGCATTGAGCCGGCTTGTCATGATGGCTTCTTTCTTCTTATCGGTCCACCGGCCGCTGCCGATGTTCTCACCCGCAAGATTGATAATCGCCGCGGCCCCGTCGCACTCATTTTCCCAGCCGGTCATTGTCTGACCGTCCCAGTGAACCGCCCGCACCTTGTCGCCAAGAACCGACTGGGCCTTGTCCGTACTCCGCGACAACGCCACAATCTCGTATTCGTCCGATAGATTCTCGCAAAGCGCTTTGCCTATGAACCCGGTCGCGCCGGTAATTACCACCTTCATTGCTTATCCCCCTTCGTCGGTTCTATAGACTCGATTTTCTGTACGTATGCGTCGGCGTCGAATTTACGTTTGAGTCCTCCGGCGCTCATGTATCTGACCTTTCCGAACACCGGCCGTTCGCCCCATGCCCGGTCATGCTTGCCGAAGCACCACGCCACGCCCGTAAAACCGTTGGCGTCGCGTCCATCGATCTCGTACTTGTTGTTAAGATAAAGCGCGATATCGAAAGCCGTCGCGGGATCGGGGCTCCACTCCAGAACCTTTTTGCCCCAGTACATCCGCATATACCCGTGCATCTTGCCGGTGAGCATCATTTCCTTCTGGGCCGCATTCCAGTAAGGATCATGCGTTTCGGCCTTCTCGAACTGCTGTTTTGAGTACTCAAAATCGCGACTGTCGGCCGCGTGTTCGGCCAGCGTCTTCAATGCCCAGTCCGGCAGACAGTCGTAACGGTCGTAACCGCCGTTGTAGAAAACGAAATTATGACTCAATTCCCGCCTGACTATCAGCTCTTCCAGGTAAGCTTTTGCGCTCGAGCCGCCTTTTCTGGCGACCTTCAGAGCGACGTACAGCGGCGAAATCTGCCCGAAATGCAGATAAGGACTCATGTTGCTCAGAACGTCCGCACAAGGGTCGTTGCGCTGCTCTTCATAATGCTTGAGCTTATTGCCGAGAAAGCGATTCAGGTGTTTTCGGGCTTCCTTTGTACCGCCGACGAAATCCTCCGCTCTGGCCGGCGAGTGATCCACGTTCAATCCGGAGACCACCTTTGCTACGTCGTCGATGTCGATACCGTCGAAACGCAGACCCAGCGAATCGGCCCTCACGTTCTTTCGCCTGACGCCGATCATGAACTCTTCGAGAACCCGGTGAATCCGCGGCCTGAACGTGCCCGCCGAGAATTCTTCCTTGTGCGACGCCTCGGTCACGGGAACGATCAGATTCGTCTCGACCTCGTATATCGGGCATTCGACGCGTTTAACCGCCTCCTTTCGCCATCGCCTCAAGGGCCTCAGTTGCGCTGCGTCCACGACCACCATTGATGCCTCGCGGGCCATTTCCACCACTCCCTGCTCGGGCGAGACCCGCCTTACGACCATCTGGATGCCGCGTTCGCCCAGAGCCTCTTTCGTCTCGTGCAGCCCTTCGAGCATGAAGTAATAGTGCCGCGCATTTGCGTCGGGATATTTGTCGGTCAGCCCGAAAAACACGACTACCGGCTTTTTAAGCTCATTTGCCCGCTCTACGGCGTATTCGAGCGCATGGTTATAGTGCTCCCGCTGGGCGGCCTGCATCCAGTACAGAACGTAACTGCCGGCCCGCGGCTCGCCACCCTTTAGTTCGCGTATTCTCTCGGTCTCAATCACAAAATCCCCTGCGAATCATCTAATCGCTTATCGCCGAAAACACCAATTTGCTTTGACCAAAACGGGCCATTTCAGTATATTTGGCGATGACCAACTAACAAAAAATCGTCCGATTTGGAGGCATAACCATGTCAGCTAATCTGCCAAACCGTTTCACTTTCGCCGGCCCAATCAAGCTCGCGGGCCTGCTCGTAATCGTCGCCGTGCTACTAATCGGCACATCAATGGCCGCGGCGCGCAACCGACCGCAAAGCCGAAAAATCCCGGTAATCTTCGATACCGACATTTGCGACGACATCGACGACACCTGGGCCCTTATTATGCTGCTAAACTCGCCCGAGTTCGATATAAAACTCATAACCACCGCCGTCGGTAATACCGAGCAGAAGGCCAAAACGGTCGCAAAGATACTCGAAATCGCCGGCAGAACGGACATTCCGATAGGAATCGGCGTAAAACACCGCGACGGCGGCCACCGCCAGGACCAATGGGTAAAAGACTATGAATTATCTTCGTACCCCGGCAAGATCCACGAGGACGGCGTACAGGCCATTGTCGATACGGTCATGAATTCACAAAGACGCATCACCATTATCGCGGTCGGCCCGCTGCCGAACATAGGCGCCGCTCTCGACAAACAACCGAAGATCGCCGAAAAGGCCCGCTTCGTGGGTATGCACGGCAGCATTTATAAAGGCTACGGCGGTTCGGACAAGCCCAGCGCCGAATACAATGTCCGCGCCCACGTCAAAGACTGCCAGAAGGTATTCACCGCCGACTGGCCCATGCGGATCACACCGCTGGATACTTGCGGAATTATCCACCTCCGCGGCGACAAATACCGCAAGGTCTACGAATCAGACAAGCCGCTGGCCAAAGCCCTGATGGCCAACTATCGCGAGTGGTACCGCCACGGGGTGGCATCGAACAAAGACCTCTCCGATGAAGAAATCGAAAAGCGGGTCGACCAGAGATGCAGCACCGCCAGTTCCACCCTGTTCGACACGGTTGCTATTTATCTGGCCTTTTCGACCGATCTGGTGGAAATGCAGCGCCTGCCGATTATCGTGACCGACGACGGTTACACGAAAATCGACCGCAAGAACGGCAAACGCGTCCGGTGCGCGGTGAAGTGGAAAGACCTGGAAGCGTTCGAAGACTTACTCTTAGAGCGTCTGATCAAATAACAGCCTTTGCATTCTCCAATTTAGCAATGGACAGCGAAAAACCTTCCATCGTAGTCGTCGGCAGTTCTAACATGGACCTGGTGGTCAAGAGTCCCAGGATTCCAGCCACTGGCGAGACCATCCTCGGCTCTGACTTCGCCATGGTTCCCGGCGGCAAGGGCGCCAACCAGGCCGTTGCCGCGGCCAGACTCGGCGGCCGTGTTTACTTCGTAGCCAGACTTGGCAAAGACATATTCGGTGAAAAATCCCTGGCCAACTTCATCGCCGCCGGCATAGACACCACCTACGTCATGCAGACTCCCGGCGTCTCTTCGGGCGTAGCGCTGATCACCGTCGAGAAGAACGGCGATAATTCAATAGTCGTCGCACCGGGCGCCAATAAACTGCTGAGTATCGAAGATGTGGACGCCGCCAAAGAAGCGATTGCCGGCGCCGGCGCCGTGGCAGCCCAACTTGAAATCCCCCTTGAAACCGTGCAACACGCCACCCGCGTGGCTCACGAGCATAACGTCCCATTTATACTTGATCCGGCCCCCGCGTGTGAGTTGCCGGATGATTTGCTCGCACAGGTATACTGCCTCACACCCAACGAAACCGAAGCCCGCATCCTTACCGGCGTAGAAGTTACTGACGCAAAGTCCGCCGCCGAAGCATCGGAACGCCTCCTCGACAGGGGCGTAAAAGCCGTCATACTCACAATGGGCTCGGCCGGCTATTACATAGCCGACTGCCGGCACGGCGCATTCGCAGCCGCAGCGAAAGTCCGGGCAGTCGACTCCACCGCCGCCGGAGACGCCTTTGCGGGTGCTCTGGCCCTCGGAATCGCCCGGGGCCAGGCCCTGGCGGACGCCGCCGAATGGGCCAACTATGTCGCTGCGCTGTCGGTCACGAGAATGGGCGCCCAGCCCTCTATGCCCACAGCCGCTGAATTGCGAAAATTTATCGAAAACTACCGGGAGCAATAATATGAATCTGAGAAGATGCACTTCCATCGTTCTTGCCGTGGCCCTTGCGGTTGTGGTCTGCGTCGCCGGTTGCAGGAAATCCGAAGCGCAGGGCAAACCCCGCATCGCCCTGGTTATGAAATCGCTGGCGAACGAATTCTTCAAGACCATGGAAGACGGTGCAAAAGCACACAACCGGGCAAACGTCGAAGAATACGAGCTGCGGGCCGTCGGCATTAAGAACGAGCAGGACGTCTCCAAGCAAATCGACCTGGTGGAGTCGATGATCGCTCAGGGCGTCGACGCCATAGTAATCGCCCCGGCCGACTCCAAGGCCCTGGTGAAAGTGTGCAAAAAAGCGATGGACACAGGCATTATTGTCGTGAACATCGACAACAAATTCGACGATGAAGTCCTCTCCGACCAGGGCGTCAAAATACCGTTCGTCGGCCCGGACAACCGCAAAGGTGCGTACAAGGCCGGCAAATATCTGGCCCAGAATCTCGAACCCGGCGACCAGGTCGCCATAATAGAAGGCATCCCCAGTGCTTTCAACGCCATCCAGCGAACCGCCGGATTCGAGGACGCCATGAAGGAAGCACAGGCTGAAATAGTCAGCTCCCAGTCGGCTTACTGGGAAATGGAGCCGGCCAACCGCGTCGCCTCGGCCGTCATCAACGAATACCCGGACCTCAAGGCGATCCTGTGCGCCAACGACAAAATGGCACTCGGGGCGGTCGCGGCGCTGAAATCCGCAGGCAAGGAGGACGACGTTTTGGTCGTCGGTTTCGACAACATATCCGGCGCCCAACAGCTCCTCAAGGAAGGCAGTATACTCTGCACCATCGACCAGCATGGCGATCAACTGGCCGTCTTCGGAATCGAGTATGCACTGGAGATGCTCGAAGGCGGCGCGCCGGAAGACCGCGAAACGCCAGTCGACCTTATCACGGCCGAATCGCTCGCTCAATAGTATGTCCGAACCGCTTCTGACAGTCCGCGGCATTGAGAAATCGTTTCCCGGAGTCCGCGCGCTCGAGGGTGTGGATTTTGCGATCCGCACGGGCCGCGTACACGCCCTGGTCGGAGAAAACGGAGCCGGCAAAAGCACGCTGGCCAAGATTATCGCCGGGCTGCACCAGGCCGGCGCGGGTGAGATGTTTCTTCAGGACCGGCCCTACAAACCGGTGAATAAGGCCAGCGCCGAAGCAGCCGGCGTGCGAATGGTAATGCAGGAGCTGAACCTCATCGCCAATTTGAGCGTGGCCGAGAACCTTTTTCTGCGAAGGCTCCCGAGCAGGCTGGGTGTCGTCAATTTTCGCAAACTAAACGACGATGCCCGGGCGATTATGAAACGGGTGGGTCTGGATGTTGATCCGTCTGTCCGCGTGTCGGCGCTCGGCACCGGCCAGCAGCAGATGGTGGAAATCGCGGCCGGACTTTCTCAGAAATGCCGTCTGCTCATACTGGACGAACCAACAGCCTCACTTACGGACGCCGAAACGGACCTGCTTTTCGACAATATGCAAAGACTGAAAAATCAGGGCGTGGGAATCATTTACATTTCGCACCGGCTCGAGGAAATCAAACGCATCGCAGATGAAGTAACCGTCTTGCGTGATGGTCGAATCGTGGCCACCCGCGGCGTTCCTGAAATCACTACCGACGAAATCGTCCGTCTCATGGTAGGAAGAGACCTGAGCGATGAGCGTTTGGATCGCAAATCGGCGAAGAGTCGAACCGCCCTTCGCGTCGAAAACCTCTGGCGAGGCGACAAAGTCAGAAATGCGAGTTTTGAGGCCCGCACGGGCGAAATACTCGGATTCGCCGGTCTTATGGGCTCGGGCAGGACCGAGACAATGCGGTGCATCTTCGGCGCCGACCGGCCCGATGGAGGCAGTATTTACCTGGGCGAATCGCAAAGTCCGACAAAGATCGAATCGCCGGGCCGTGCGGTGGCAAATCGCATAGCATTTCTTACCGAGGACCGCAAGGAGCAAGGGCTTTTACTGCCGCTCGACATCCGAACCAACATCACAATCACCAATCTCGGGGCGGTGAGCCGTCTGGCAATGATAAGCGGCAACCGTGAGGACGCGGCGGCCGAAAAGTACCGCCGCAGCCTGGCAATACGCTGCCCGTCGGTCCGCCAGAAGGTGAGCAATTTGAGCGGCGGCAATCAGCAGAAGGTCGTAATAGCCAAATGGCTGTATCGTGATGCAGACGTGTTCATTTTCGACGAGCCTACCAGAGGCATAGATGTCGGCGCCAAATTCGAGATTTACAAGCTGCTCGGGCGCCTGGCCGACGAAGGCAAGTCGATAATAGTCGTCTCGTCCGATCTGATCGAATTGATGGCGATCTGCGACCGCATAGCCGTAATGTCAGCCGGAAAACTCGCGAAGATTTTTGACCGCGGCCGGTGGACGCAGGAAGAAATAATGGCCGCCGCGTTGAGCGAACACATCGGCGCCGCACCCGAAAACCGGAGCACCGCATGAAAAAATTGCTCTCAAACACCCCCACATTTGTTACGGAATATCTCGGCATGGCCGTCGCGCTGGCGGCGCTGATCGTCTTTTTCGCTCTGAAAGCCGACAACTTTTTCACACTCGCCACTTTCCGCACAATAGCCAGCCAGATACCGCACATAACCATTGTTGCCGTCGGGATGACTTTCGTCCTTATCATCGCCGGCATCGATTTGTCCGTCGGGTCGGTCCTGGCAATGTCGGGCGCGGTGTTCGCCGTAGCCCTGGTGAATTGCGGCCTGTCGCTGCCGCTGTCCATACTTCTGTCGACGGGCGTCGGTGTGGCATGCGGGGCTTTCAATGGTTTCGTCAGCGTCCGCTGGAAACTGCCCAGCTTTATCGTAACCCTCGGCATGCTCGAAATCGCCCGCGGCGCCGCATATCGAGTAACGGACTCCCAGACTATTTACATCGGCAAACTGGTCGAACCCATCGCCGAAACGACAATACTCCTGCTGCCCCTGCCGTTTGTGCTGGCCCTTTTGATTGTCGCCGTCGGTCAGTTCGTCCTCTCGCGCACCGTGTTCGGAAGGTACCTGATTGCTATAGGCACTAACGAAGAGGCCCTTCGCCTTTCCGGTATCGACCCGCGACCTTACAAGATCGCCGTGTTCGTACTCTGCAGCCTGCTCACGTCCCTGGCCGCCGTCCTGCAGACAGCCCGCCTGGGCTCGCTCGATCCCAATACCGGTTCGGGCTTCGAACTGCAGGCCATTGCCGCGGTCGTCATCGGCGGAACTTCGCTCATGGGGGGCAAGGGTTCGGTAATCAGTTCCTTTTTCGGCGTCCTCATCATCGCCGTACTCGGAACCGGACTCTGGCAGATCGGCGCAAGCGAACACACAAAGAGAATCATTACGGGCCTGGTAATTGTCGCCGCCGCCGTTCTAGATTACTACCGCCGCAGACTGAACAGACAAACCGAGTAGCCCACGGGTTGACCGGATGTGCAGGCGCCCTTGTACAGATTCTCTTCAGTTTTGGTTGTCACTGTACCAGGCGTCGGCCTGCAACATGCGCGGCCACCCGCTCGACCGTATCGATCCACAGTCCGTTTTCCGGGTCTTTCGCATAGTCGCAAACCGCTTTCAGCACGTTAGCCCTTACGGTCTGCCGTCCCGATTCTCCAATCTCGTGACCGAAAAAGATGATCCAACGTCCTTCGTCGCGGGCATTGTCGATAAGCGATTTGGCTGTCTGAAAATCCATATTGTCCATCGACAGGGCGCTTACCTGTGCCAGATCACAATAACCCGGATCGTTTGCCGCTTCGTCGAACGCCCCGCGGCCCACTAAGAATCGTTCGGCAACCAGCGGCACGTAGCTGCGCACCTCACGGCCTCTGCCGACAAATCTCTGTCCGCACGGGTAGGCGAACGTGGCCGGACGCACTCCCAGAAGCCGTGCGATTTCGTCGTTTGCCCGATCAATCTCGGTCGCCATTGTGTCGAGCGTATAATCCTCCAATGCCCTGGCCCGCGACCACTCGAAATTGCCCGAGCACGGGTGCTTGAGCGTATGATTGGCGATCTCGTGCCCGGTTTCGACCGCCTTCTTCCAGCCATCGAGCCGCCGCTCCACGCTCCCCGGGATAACGTAGAAAGTCGCCCGCACACCGCAGCTATCCAGGATCGCCATTCCCCGGTCAATCTGGCTCACCCGCGCGTCGTCGAAGGTCAGACTGACCGCTCCCCGTACTCCCTGCGGCCATGCAAAATCATCGACAACACCGACGCGGGCGGCGCCGACCCTGTCGACTCGCTCACACCCGGCCAAAGCGAACACCGCCAGACACAATCCCATCCGAATCAGTTTCTCTGCCATAATCACCTCGATATTCATCGACTGCGCCGCCATTATACCCACCCCGCAGATCGATTCCAAACACTTGTTATCGAGCACAGCCGCCATTATAATCGACCTGACATAATATTCACCAGAAGCCAGTTTGGAGGCAAGTCATGAAGAAGCTCGTTGCAATCGCGTTCGTCGCAGCCCTGCTGTTCTGTGTCAATCTGAATGCCGAAGAAAAACTGATCCGAATAGGTATGATCGGCCTGGACACTTCCCACGTCGTTGCCTTCACCGGCCAGATCAACAACAACATCGAAAAATACGGTGCGAAAGTGGTCGCGGCCTACCCGGGCGGCTCGCCGGATATTCCAGCCTCGGCCAACAGGCTCGATAATTTCACCAACACCCTCCGTGATAAATTCAAAGTCGAAATCGTCGACACAATCGAGCAACTCTGCACCAAAGTCGACGCGGTAATGCTCGAAAGCGTCGACGGCAGGCCCCACCTTAAACAGGCCCGGCCCGTCATCGCCGCCGGTCTGCCGCTGTTCATCGACAAACCCATGGCCGCAACCCTCGCCGACGTGCTCGAAATCTTCCGCCTTGCCGAAAAGAACAACGTCCCCTGCTTCAGCAGTTCCTCGCTGCGGTTCAGCCCCGGTATTATTGGCATGCGCGACAGCGATAAAGTCGGAAAGGTCCTCGGCTGCGAAGCATTCGGCCCGTGCAGCATCGAACCGCACCACCCGGATCTCTACTGGTACGGCGTCCACGGCGTCGAAATCCTCTTCACCATAATGGGCCCGGGCTGCGAGTCGGTCCGTCGCATTCAGAGCGGCCACACCGAATTTGTCACCGGCGTATGGAAGGACGGCCGAGTCGGAACCTTCCGGGGAATCAGAACCGGCAAATCAGACTACGGTGCGATGGTCTTCGGCTCGAAAGCCGTAACCAGAAGCGGAAGTTATGAAGGCTACAAACCCCTGGTCGACCAGATAATCAAATTCTTCAAGACCGGCAAACCGCCTGTGGACAAAGAAGAAACCATAGAGATCTTCGCCTTCATGTCCGCCGCCGACGTTTCCAGGGCCAATAACGGCAAACCCGTCTCCATTCCAGAGCTTATAGCAAAAGCCAAGGCCAAGTAAAATCGCGACGAAGCTTGAAGACAGATAGAGTTACTTACGGCAAATTCATGACGAAAGACGTTCTATGAAATTCCAGATTGTACTGCTTGCTCTGACATTGCTTACCGCTTGCCAATCCAAAGCGGCAAGAAAACCAAACGTCGTTTTCATACTGGCCGACGACCTCGGCTACGGCGATTTGAGCTGTTACGGAGCCGAACACTTCGAAACACCCGCCTGTGACCGCCTCGCCGTTGAAGGCATGCGATTTACGGATGCCCATTCGGCCTCTGCCGTCTGCAGTCCGACCCGCTATTCGGTGCTGACCGGACGGTACTGCTGGCGCACATGGCTCAAAAACTGGGTCCTCTTCCCGCAGCATCCTCTCCTGATCGACACCGAACGGCTGACAATGGGCAAATTGTTCCAGAACGCCGGCTACCGGACCGGCTGCATAGGAAAATGGCACCTGGGCTGGGGCACCGAACTGAATCCGGATTTCAGCGGCGAAGTCAAGCCCGGCCCGCTCGAAGTCGGGTTCGATTCCTTTTTCGGGGTGCCCTTCAGCCACAACAGCCCCAAAGCACTGCGCGTATTCATGCGCGACCGCCAAATCGTAAACCTCGAGCCCGGTCTGAAGTACAACAGCCCCGAAGCCATGAAGGACACCGTACGCAAGCTAGAAGACACGGCGATCGAACTGTCAAAAGAAGCCGTCGCATTCGTCGAAAACCACAAAGACGAACCATTCTTTCTGTACTATCCCACCACCAACATTCACTTTCCGCTCACACCCAACAGCCGCTTCGAGGGCACAACAAGGTCCGGCGTCTACGGCGAATTCGTCGTGGAGTTCGACTGGGCCGTCGGACAGATCCTCGATGCGCTGGACCGCAACGGTCTGGCCGACAATACGCTTGTCGTGCTGACCAGCGACAACGGAGCCCGGCCGCACCAGAGCCTCAACGGGCACGCCTGCAACGGCCCCTGGAGAGGCACCAAACGCCAGATTTACGAAGGAGGTCACCGCGTGCCCCTGATCGTGCGCTGGCCGGGAAAAGTCGAGAGAGGTTCGGTCTCGGACGAAACCGTGTGCCTGACGGATTTCTTCGCCACGTTTGCGGCAATGCTGAATCATCCGCTGCCGGGCAACGCCGGCGAAGACAGCTACGACATTACCGACATTCTCCTGAACCGCCCACATAAGAGACCGCTGCGCGAGGCCACGGTCCATCATTCAGTTTGCGGCCAGTTTGCGATACGCAAGGGCTACTGGAAGCTGATAGAAGGCGGCCGCGACGGCGATTACCCCCGAAACGAAAAAGGCCGCATCGAGACAAAGACGACTGTTCCCGGGCGAGACCCCGACACCGGCAAATGGACTGCGCTGGACTACTTCCAGATGGAGCCCGACGGCAAATTCCAACTGTACAATCTAAAAGACGATCCCGCCGAAGAAAATGACCTCCACAAAAAACACCCGGAGAAGGTAAAACAGATGCGACAACTGCTGGATCGCTACCGCAACTCGGGCCGGTCAGTATTCTGAACCGGATTCCGTCGTTAACGGCGCGTCTGTAATCTTTTGGAAGCGTTCGGCGGCAATCAGGCCTTGAAATTGGGCAGGAATCCTCCCATCTTGATTAGTCGCTTTTGCAGTTTTCTGACGTTGACGCCGCGGGTGTTGGTGTGTTTCTCGACAGCCATAGCCGCTGCAACTCCGGCGGCCTGACCGGTAATGAAGCAGCCGGGCATTACGCGGATCGAACTCTGCATGTAGCGGTCGGTGCTTATGCATCGACCGGCCACCAGCACATTCGAGAGCTTCCGCGGAATGAGCACCCGGTACGGAATTCCGTAATTCTCGCCGCTGCCGTAGCGGAGATTCTTAAAATCCTGCGCATAAGCCTGGTACGCCTTTTCGCCCGGCTTGCCGGCGTGAATGTCAACCGGGTACGCGAAGCGTCCTATCTCATCCTCGAACACAGCCCGCTTTTTGAAATCATCGAGGTTGAGGACGTAATCACCCATTATGCGTCTGGTTTCGCGAACCCCCAGCAGCGATCCGGTCGCAACCAGTTCCATATTCTCGAAACCCCTGAGATATTGTTTGTAATAGCGTTCGTATTCGACAAGCGATTTGCGGCCCCACAGGATAGCTTCGGTCAGGGAACGCTCGTCGGTTCCGTCGACGCCGAAAGTATGTCCGATATTGCCTCCGGCGATGTTCTCACCGGTCCGCCACATCCCCGGCAGATGCTTGTCGTGGTTGGTGAACACGCCGGCTTCGATGGCCTTCGGCAGAAGTTTCTCCTGTTTGTCCATGCCGAATTCACGCGCTTTGTCCCAGTCGATATCGGCCCAGGTGCTGCAGAGCGTTCCGGCCATAAGGTTCCCGTCTTCATCGCCCTTTTCGCAGGGCGCTCCGGCCCAGGCCGCCAGATCACCGTCGCCGGTGCAGTCTATGAACATTTTAGCCCGTACGGCAGAGAGTCCGCTTTTGGCCGCCAGCACGACCACGCCAACGCGCCCGCCCTGCTTTTCGACGCCGATCACCCGGGTATCAAAGGTGAAATCCACTTCCGCGTCGACCAGCATATCGTCGTAGACGCGTTTGAGAACCTCTGTTTTGATAGTCCGCTCATCGTCGGGCCCGCTGCCGCCGGCTTCGTTCATCTTCGTCAAAATCTCTCTGCCCATGCCGCCGGCCAGGAAGTTCTCGCCGTCGCTGAATCTCATAAACACAGGCAGCCGCCCCGCCGTTCCCATACCGCCGAGGCAGTTCGTCCTTTCGGCGAGGAAGACTTTGGCCCCCTGCCGGGCACAGGCAACCGACGCCGCTACACCCGAGGGTCCGCCGCCGGCCACGAAAACGTCCACATCGTGGCGAATCTCGACTTTTCGGCGAAAATCGACGGTATCGCCCTTGATTTTGCCGCCTTCGCCCGCTGCCTGCTGCGAACATCCGCCAACACCGATTCCAAGCCCGGCGACAACGCCGCCCACGAATTCACGTCTGTCCAAAGACATGCTCATAGCTCCTAAAAGTCGTTACCCCCCATTCACGCTTACAGAATAGCAGATAAACCGCGATTTGCAACCTCCGTCCGCCGGTCGGAAGACCCGGGCACAGCCGAGGCCGGGGGCAAAAAGCCTCCCAACCACACGCAAAGGCGGCTTTTTGGGCTTTTTCGCGTTTACTTTTTGGTTCATCACGGCTCCAGGCCTTGCATTAAGCCAAAAATGCCGATATACTCGTGTTCGCTATTCCGGAGAGGTGTCGGAGTGGCTTATCGAGCCGGTTTCGAAAACCGGTGTGCCCTTTTCGGGTACCGCGGGTTCGAATCCCGCCCTCTCCGTTTTTTTACTCCCCGCCGGCCCACTGCTTAGCCTTATCCCGCCGGTCGGTCAAATGCGGCTGTAAGATCCTGAGATGGTGTCCGGGCCCGAACCGGTTAAGGTTTCAGCCCTGCCGCCCCTCGGCGTCGTTCTTTAAGCGAATGCGGTGACTGCAAGTGAGAATAGCCTCCGGTCATCTGATTAAAGGCCTGGCCGTATACTCGTTCTGCGCGGTGGCGGCGATTTCCTCACTTATTCTCATTTCCGAGGAAACGACTGTTCATGAGAAGGCCATAATCAAAATGGCTCTGGGGCTCATACTCTTTTGGGTTGTAATCGGCGGCTCATTAATGCTCCGATTCAAAGAGCCGCTCAGCAACTTCGTTCGGGGCATAGCTCTGAACTGGAGAATCAAGTTCATACTGCTGGCCACGCTGCTGGCGCTGCTCGAAGAAGCCGTAACGGTCACAATGACGAATCTGGCCCCGGCTTTCGGATCGCAGGTCGGCGAGGCGTTTATTACCGCCTCGGCAAATTACGTGCATACGGTACTTTTCCACAGCGTGATCGTCTTTATACCCATGTTCGTGGTGTGGTCGTTTCTGCTCGGGCGGTACGATTTCAAGCCCGCGCAGGTCTTCCTGCTGTTCGGGCTGACAGGATCGCTGGCGGAAATGAGCATGCAGCCGGGCAATTTTCTGGCGGGTTTCTGGTTCTTCGTGTACGGGCTGATGGTGTTTCTCCCAGCCTCCTCTATTCCGCCGGCGGATTTACGCAATGCAAAGAAACCGAGATTCCGACATTACCTGCTGGCTGTGATTCTGCCGTTGGTCTCGCCCATCATACTCCTGCCTCTGGCTCCGCTTCTGAAATACCTCTACGATCTCATGGACCCGGTGTTTTTCGTGGAAAGCCCATTTGCTTAATCGTTGCGACGCGGGGCATGTTCGAGTCAGTAGCTTCTCGGAGAATGGGCAACTCCGTGGCACAGTAGAAAACATCGCCCGCTGAAGGTACCCGTGTCCTGAAATTCCCGTATGCCGGTTACCGGGTCCGGAGCGACGATGGATATGTCGAAATTCATCAGATGCGAATTATTCGTGCTGTTGCCCTGGGCCGCGCTGATGCCGTGTGCGTCATGGCAGATCGAGCAGGGCGCTCCGTTGCGAACGTGCTCCCGGTGACTGCTGAAGCTTACATTCGCGAAAATGCTGTTGCGACTGTGGCATTTGTAGCACAAGGCGTAAGTATAGGGGCTCTCCTGTGTGAAATCGGTCGTCTCATAACGCTCGGACAGCAGGAATCGGTAAATCGAGCCGTGAGGCCCCTGCGTACCGGTCGGATCGCTGCTGTGACAATCCGTGCAGTAGACTATCGATGCGACCGTCCAGGGCTGCAAAAGGCTCGGAACATTGGGGTTGACTCCGCCCCCCTGTACCGGGTGAAAAGAAGGTCCGCCAAGATCGAACTCCAGACGCGTATTAGTCTGTGTAATCTGCCGCGTAATCGGTGAACGAACTCGATTCGGGTTATCCGCATGGCATTTGTAGCAGACCTCATATTCAAATTGGGCCGTCTCTATGTAAGCTCCCGCGGACGTAATGCCGCTGGCCCCGCGCATGGCGCCCTGTACGGCCGGAGCTTCGGCGGGCAGCCTCCTGGCCGCGTGGGGATTATGGCAGTCGACGCACTCCACGTGCATGGGCATGCTCAGAGGCTCCTCTCGGAGATCGTGCACGCCCTCGTACCTGGTGGAATCATGTCCGTAGATTTTGGTCAGATCTGGCTCCAGATTGCTCAGAGCCACCGAGCCGTTGTGGCAATTCAGGCAATTCTCGTCAAGACTGGCAAAATGCAGGAGCCTCTGGGCTCCGCCGGCCGAATGAGACTGATGGCAGCCGCCGCAGCCGATATCTATCAGTGTTGAATACGGGCTGGCCTGCAGATAGGGATCGTCTGCCGCGATGATCGGCGCAGACGAGTTCTGATGGCTCGAAAACGCCCAGCCGTCTATGTCGTGGCATTCGCGACACAGGGCGCTTTGCCTGTTCGAGAGCACGAGAAAATCGCCGTTTCGATTGTCGTGAGGATCATGGCAGGTAGTGCATTGAAGTTCCTGGTCCCGGTCCAGGGCAAGCTGCTGCGAAATCATCTCCGGCGGCCTGATTTGCCGGTCCTGCGATGCCAGCGACGACGAATAGACAAAACTTATGGGGTGGTCGTCCGAAAGATCCGTCCCGAGATTGGCCGCTCCCGGGGGGATATACGCTCCGCCGGCTCCGGCTCCGGTTATGCTTTCGGTAAGCGCAACCGTCCCATCATGACAGCTCAGACATAACTTGCTCGAGCCCGTGGGCTGACCGACATCCGCCTCCAGAGATGTGCTCTGGTATATTTTATAGACCGCATTGGAAAGTTTGTGGTTCCAGAGGGGCGTACCGGCCATCGCGCCGTGAGGAGTATGGCAATAGCCGCACGGATTACCCCCGGCCACCGCCGTCAGATCGTGAGGGGTGTTCTCGATAACCCCGAAGACAGCACTGCAGGCTGCAAGCGTCACAAAAACCGTAAGCCTAGTCATCGTTTTCCGCATCCGACCCGGCCTCCAGAAACTCGAAAATCTGAACTCTTTTGTTAAAACAGTCGGCGACGTATATGCGGTTTTGATCGTCGATGAACAAGCCCGCCGGCAGCCAGAACCGGCCCGGCCCGCTGCCTTCCTGGCCGAACGCCATGAGTATGCGTCCCCGGGAATCGAATATCTGCACGTTCTCGAACTGTCTGTCGACGACGTAAATATGCCCTGCCGCATCGGTCGCCACCCCGCACGGATGAGCGAAATTGCCCGGCCTGTCGCCCTGCCTGCCGAAACTGCGTATGAAGTTGCCCTGCGAATCGAATACCTGTATGCGGTAGTTGAGCGTGTCACTGACGTATAGCTGTCCCTTGTGGTCGACCCAGAGATGCGTGGGATAGTTGAATCTGCCGGGCTCAACGCCTCGCGAACCGAATTCTCCCAGCAAATCGCCGTTTCTGCTGAAGACCGCAACAAGATGCCTTGCCGTATCCGCTACGAAGATACGTTCGCTTGCGCTGTCGTAGGCTATCCCGGAGGGTCTTTTGAATCTCTCGGCTCCGAACGCAAAAGCGAAATCCCCCTCCTTGTCGAAAACGCAGACCTTGTGAAGCAGACTGTCAACCACGTACACCTTGCCTTCGATCAGCGATATGGACACCGGCTTCAAAAGGTTCGTATCGTCGTACAACTGAGAAAACTGCCTGTAGCGCCTTCGCTGTAAATCGAATATGTGAACCGAACCGCCCGTCGTATCGCTCACAAACAGCCTCTGATCGCGATCGACTGCAACATCGTAGGGCCCCATCAGCACGCCTATCGGGCCTTTGCCGAAGAAGAACTCGCCCAGTCCGCGGGACCAGGACGCATCCTTCTCGAGCTGGGCCTGAGTCGAAACAGCCCCGACAAACTTGATCCTCGGCTCTTCGGGCGGCTCCGGCCAGACGATCTCTTTGTCGGTAAGGACCAGCATTCTCTCGTCGTTGCCTCCGCAGCCGCCGCACAGCAACGCCGTGCAGACTGCCGCAGCCGCTGCAGCCGGTAGAATCATCGACCCGATCAACCCGCAACGGCTTCGCAGGCCCCGGCGCCGTATTTGTCCGATCCTGACTTTCATATACTCACGCTCATCGCCACCGTTTCACTAAGCACTAGA
>CAYOTO010000038.1:0-33212 GCA_964406945.1 uncultured Pirellulales bacterium | reverse complement strand
TATGGCAGAAAGAGGGTCGAAAAAGAATCGGCACTGCTGCACCTGATCAACCAGATCACCGCCAGGGAGTTGGTCACCGGCACGCTCGAAACCGAATTAAAGGAGATCATTCGAGAACGCGACGAGATCGTTCGCGACCAGATTGACCGTGTGGTCGAAAACGCCGTCAGTCTGGATATGAAAGGGCCGCTCGGTCTGGAAGAGTTCTTCGACAAGGTGGCAAAACACCTGGCCCCGAAGCTGCCCCTGGAACCCGCACAACTGAAAAGTCTCCTGCTGACTAGAGAGACTCAATTCAGCACGGTTCTGAGCCAGAACCTCGCCGTGCCGCACATCGTGATTCAGGGCCAGGACAAGTTCGAAATGGCAATCGCCAGATGCCGTGAGGGGGTTCGCTTTTCGGATCAGGTGCAGCAGATTACCACCGTATTCGTCCTGGTCGGCACGCAGGACCTGCGCAATTTCTATCTGAGAGTCCTCTCTGCAATCGCCCAGATCGTCCAGTCGCGGGATTTCGAACAACAGTGGGGCACCGCCAAAAACGAACAGGCCCTCAAAGACCTTGTCCTGCTGAGCACCCGCAGGCGAACAAAGTGACTCTTCGCCTTTTTTTCAATTGCCGCTCTTCAGCGAACCCCGGGCGTTATCCTGACCGCCATTCCGCCTTTGGACCCCATTGAAGCTTCGAGGACGCCAGTGCAGTCTACGGGCCTGCGCTCGATTCGGACGTGCGTGCGGGTCGGAACGTCCGGGTCGTCCGAATAAATGTGGGCGGTGTATTTCGTATTCTTGTCGAGGAAATCCAGCGGCATATCCAGCGTCCGGTCCCGTCCAGCGTTCATACAGCCTATATACCATTCGCTGCCGCTCCGCCTGGCGATAACTGCGTAACTGCCTATCTCGCCGTGAATAACCTTCGTCTGGTCCCACACCGTCGGCACATGGTCGAAGAACTCCAGTTCCGGCTCATCCCCTATGATGTTAGCCTGACCGCCGGCGCCGCCCGCTTTTCTGGGCGATGTCAGCGGCCTGTCGTACCAGTATAGAAACTGCCACGGACTGTAAAAGCAGACCGCCTTGGCGAGCTGGTAGGCGTGACTGGAGTTGCGATCGACCCGTGTGTCGTAATAGCAGATAGTGTTGTCGCCGGCCCCGCACAGCATACGGGTAAACAGAATCGTAAGGGTCAGTTCGTTTGTCGGCTTGGTTTCATCGCCGCGAATTCCCTCCTGCGTCATAAAGTTCGGATACGTCCGGCTGTAGCCGGTCGGTCGATATTCGTCGTGAACGTCGACCATCAGCTCGTGCTCGGCCGCCTTGCGAATCGCCTCGTGCAGCCAGCTTGTCCATTGCTGCGAGCCGACCCGCACGAAGCCGTATTTCAGCCCCTTTATGCCCCACTTGCTGTACAGCGGCAGAACTTCGTCCAACTGCTTCTCGAGCGCTCGCCGGTTAACATAGAGGATGATTCCGATTCCCTTGCTCTGGGCGTAGCGAATCACTTCGTGAAGATCGAGCGGGCCTTTGGACCGCCTCGGGTCGACCGTAATCGTAGTCGCGTCGGATTCGTCGCTGTACTCGTGGCCGTACCAGCCGGCGTCGAATTCCACGAACTGCAGACCGTGCTCGCTGGCAAAATCGACGCAGGCCTTGCCGCCGGCCGTCGTCAGTGTCACTTCCCGAATCACCTTGCCCGGCTTGATCCACGAGGTATCTTCGATAGCACACGGCTCGTTCAGATTCAGAAACAGGTAATTGCTCTCCAGAAGCCGGCCCGGCGTCTCGCCGAGCAGCACCACCCGCCACGGGCTGACCAGGTTCCCCTCCACGACCACCTCGCTGCTCAAATCGCTCACAAGCGTATTGACCCGGCCCGCCGGTCCGAGTTTCATCCTCGCAAAGTCCACCAGCGCCGCTTCACCGACCGCCGCGTACAGACCGTCGTCGATCCGGACCGTCAACGGCCTCTCGCAGCCGCGCTTCACCTGACTCAACCGTACTTTCGCATACTTACCCTGAGCCGAATACGTGGCCCAGCACTCGTGGTCCGCGGCGAAGGCAAATTCGGTACGCTCTCTGGAAATGGTGTATTCGCCCATCGATTCCCCACAGGCAATACTGTATCGCAGCGCCGCACCTTCGTTATACGCCCGCAAAGTGACTGTCATACGCCGCTCTGATTTCGCCCCAAAAGTGACCTTAAGCTCGTTGTAATTGTTCGGAACGACCGCTCTTTCGCCGTAAACGGTTCTCCAACTCCCGTGGGCCGAACCGCGCGACGTAGAGTATTTGGCAAAGCCCTCCGTAAGCGACTCGGCGTCTTCCAGCTCAAATCCCAAACGGGACCAGTCGACAACCGTCCTTTCCTTATACGCCACGCGATAAGCCGCGCAGTCCTCGGCATCCTCGAAATTCCTGATGTCGAAATACACAACGACATCGCCGTTGGGCGATTTCAACTCCATCGCCCCGTCCTCACCGGCGTCATTCGACAAAGTCGATAATGCTTCGGGTGCTGCCTCCGCCGCGCCGAGAGCAAAGCCCAAAGTGAGCAAAACCGCAAAAATCGCAAATATCCTCGACAGTTTGTACATCGTAACGCCTCCGGAATGGAAACCGATCATAAGTGCGAATTCAGACTTCGGGCCCGAGCAGAAGAACCGTCAGGGTCGCTGTCGCATTGAACATAACATGAATAAAGATAGGACGAAATAGAGAACCGCTCTTTTCATACGAGTACCCCAGACACACCGCCAGAACGAACAGTGCGGGCCAGTGACTGATATCCGCGTGTATCGAAACAAAAAGCACTGAACTCAGAAGAACAGAGACCCAGGGCCGCAGAACAAAGGACCGCACCACGGACTGAAACAGCCCGCGAAACAACAGCTCCTCGACAATCGGGGCCACAACCACCGAAACGATCACCACCGATATTTGGACCCAGAGCGTCGGATGCTCCGAGAGCATATCGAGCTGCTCGTGGACGGGCATCTCGAACTGGGGTCCGTGGATAAGTCTGCCGATGAAAGGAGTCAGGATGATCATCACCTGAATCAGCGGCCAGATGGCGATGTAGCAAACCAGCGCAACCACAAAATCCTTCGGAATCGTTTTCACTCGCAGGCCGAACCCTTTAAGCCTTCTTGCAAAGCGCTCCCGGCCGATGAATACCACCAGAGCGGTTATGAAAACGCCCATCACCACGTACATCATGTTGGTCGCAACCGATACCTGATCGGGTGTGAGGCCGGCCAGGAAATACTCAATCGCATACTGGCCCAGACCCATACCGCCGAACCACAGCATGAACACCAGAAAAGGTGTAAATGGCCACATCATGTTGCGCCGGGCCGAGGTGTTTCTCAGTGCACGCGTGCCCCAGCCCGTCCTGTGGGCCCAGACCGCCAGTATTATCAGCCCGAGAAGGTTGATACCGTCGAAAACGTCGACGTTGCCTCTGACCCACTCGAGTATTTCAGGCACATTCATTGCCGCTCACCGCAAATTGCTCGATTCCGACGCCTCTGAAAGCCAACTAAAACTTGAAACCACCCGCAGCTTGTACTAAACTGAACTCTTTAGGCAAAAACATCCGGGCAGTATTGCAGAATGAATACTGCTTTTCAAGGAAAATAGGATATGGACATCTTCCGCATCGAAGGACCGGTCAAACTGGAGGGAAGCATCCGCGTAAACGGATCGAAAAACGCTGCGCTGCCCCTCATGGCCGCGGCTATACTCGCACCGGGCAAAACCACTCTCAAAGACGTTCCCAACCTCTCCGACATACGCGTTTGCGCCGAATTGCTCGAATCTCTCGGCTGCGAAGTCAAGAGAGAGCCGTCAGGTGAAATGACCGTAGACGCTACGACCGTAGACAATCCGGTCGGCGAATACGAGATCGTCCGGAAAATGCGCGCCAGCATCTGTATTCTCGGACCGCTGCTGGCCCGGTGCCACAGAGCGGAAGTTTCGATGCCCGGCGGCTGTGCTATCGGTTACCGCCCCATAGACATACACATCCGCGGCCTCAGACAGCTCGGCGTCGAGTTCACGCTAGAAAGCGGATACGTAAAGGCCCAGGCCCCGAACGGCCTCAAGGGAGCCGAAATATTCCTGGGCGGTCCCTTCGGCTCGACCGTGCTCGGAACCGCCAATGTCCTGATGGCCGCAACCCTGGCCAAAGGCGTTACGATAATCGAATCGGCCGCATGTGAGCCGGAGATCGAGAACCTCGCCCAATGCCTGGTCAGAATGGGGGCCAAGATCAGCGGCATAGGCTCGCCCAGGCTTACAATAAAAGGCGTCGACCGGCTAAAACCCGTCGAATTCGAAGTCATACCCGACCGTATAGAGGCCGGAACTTTCATGGCCGCCGCAGCCATAACCGAAGGCCGGGTCCGGCTCCAGAACTGCAGTCTGCGCGATTTAATGGCGGTGGTCGATAAATTCAGGAGCATCGGCGTAACGGTCGAATCGAACAACGGCGGCTGCATAGTCGCCCGAAAAGGCCCGCTCAAGCCGACCGAAATTACAACCCAGCCGTATCCCGGATTCCCCACCGACCTGCAGGCCCAGTTTATGGCCCTGCTGGCTCTCGGCGAGGGTAACAGCATAATCATCGAAAAGATATTTCCCGACCGTTTCATGCACGTGGCCGAATTGAACAGGATGGCGGCAAACCTTCGCAAAGAAGGTCCGACGGTCATAGTAGCAGGTGTAAAAAGGCTCAAAGCGGCCCCGGTTATGGCCTCGGATTTGCGTGCATCAGCCGCGCTGGTTCTGG
This sequence comes from uncultured Pirellulales bacterium, assembly GCA_964406945.1. Taxonomy (GTDB): domain Bacteria; phylum Planctomycetota; class Phycisphaerae; order Sedimentisphaerales; family Anaerobacaceae; genus UBA2266. Next base: position 28,423 of record CAYOTO010000038.1, on the reverse strand, counting down.
CAGGCCTGGCCGCCGAAGGTACGACAACCATAAACCGCGTATACCACATAGACCGCGGATACGAAAAAATCGAAGAGAAACTGAACCCCCTGGGGGCTAAAATTACTCGTGATCAGGGATGATTTGGGGTTAAATCGCATTTTTACTATTACAGTGCGCGGCTATGTCGATAAAATAGCTGGAAAATGAGAATAAACGGAAGGCGTCGATTATGAAGAAAGCATCGCAAAGACGGCTGCTTGCGGTCGTTTTGCTGATAATCGTAGTGGTGCTCGGTACGGACGTCCTGATAGACGGGGCGATCAAAAGCAGAGTCGAGTCGGCCGCTTCGAAAAGGCTGGAAGTGAAAGTATCCATCGAGGACCTGGAGCTGTCGGTGTTCGGGGGTGAAATCGGAATGGTCGCGGTCAAAGTCGCCAATCCGCCCGGCTATCAGAGCACAAACTTGCTGGAAGTCGGCGATACCGATGTAGCGGTCGAAATGGGCTCGCTGCTGAGCGATGTAGTGAACGTAAAACAGATTACCCTGGACAACGTGAACCTTGTCGTCGAACAGAAGGGCCTTACCAACAACAATCTTCGCGAGGTGCTAAAGAATCTGCCTCGAAAAGAAGATGACGCCAAACCTTCGGGCAAAAAACTGCACGTAGACAATCTTGATATTACGGGAATAAACGTCCAGGTTAAACTGCTCGGAATACCGAGCCGAGGCGATACGGTGCCGCTTAAGGTTCCTCCGATCAGGATGGAGGACCTGGGCGGCGAAGAGCCGATGACAACGGCCGATCTTGCGGCAAAAATAATCATCGCGATTGCAAAAGGCGTGGCCGAAGAAGGCGCCGGTGTGCTGCCGGATGACGTGATCGGCGGCGTGGAGTCGTCGCTCGATGACCTGGAATCCATTCGCGAGACGATCACCGAAAAAGGCAGGGAGATACTCGACCGAACCACCGAGACAGGCGAGCAGATCAAAGAAGGCATAGACGGCATCTTGAAACCGAAAGACGATTAACGCAACACACGGACTTCAGCATACCACCGGAAGGAGCTTTCAAAATGCGCACATCTTGCATCATGGCCGCAGTCTTTACAGCTTTGGCCTGCGCCGGCCTTTGGGCTAAACCTCACGCACATATCTATGTTTCCCCGCAGGGAAACGACTCATGGTCGGGACATCTGCCGGCTCCGAATGCCGACAAGACCGACGGACCTTACAAAACACTGTTCCGGGCCTCGCAAAAGGCCGGATCTTTTGCAGATTCTTCGGCCCCCGTCACTGTTCATCTGCGTGCGGGGACGTACCCCGTAGGCCGGACGATACAACTGCGGCACTCCGGTCCGTCGCTTACGCTGCGGCCTTATCAGAACGAGAAGGTCAGGATCATCGGAGGCCGGAGGATCTCGGGATTCAAAAAAGTCACCGACAGATCGGTACTGGCTCGACTGGCCCCCGAGGCCCGAAGCAACGTAGTTCGGCTGGATCTCAAAGCATTGGATATAACTGACTTCGGCCGGATCCGGCCTCGCGGCTTCAGCAGGCCGACATACCCTGCTCACCTCGAGCTTTTCCACGGCGGCAAGCCCATGCAGCTCGCTCGCTGGCCCAACCAGGGCTGGATGCGCATTGCGGCGGTTCCCGCGGGCAAACAAGGCGGAAAATTCGCCTATGAGGGCGACCGCCCCGAACGTTGGAGCAAGGCTCAAGACATCTGGCTGCACGGCTACTGGACCCAGGATTGGGCCGATTCCTACGTGAAGGTAAAGTCAATCGACACCGAAAACAGCGTAATCAGCACCGAAGAACCTCACGGGGTCTACGGATATACCAAAGGCCGGCGTTACTACGCATTCAACATCCTCGCCGAACTCGACACTCCGGGCGAATGGTATCTCGAGAGCCCGAGGGGCCGACTCTATTTCTGGCCTCCGGGCCTGCTCGAGGGTCAGGATACGATAGTCTCGCTGCTGGAAGAGCCGATTATCGAAATCAGCGATTCTAAGAACGTCACTATTCGCGGCCTGAACATCGAATGCACCCGCGGCAATGCAATTAAAATACGGGGCGGCTCCAAAAACAGGATAGTCGATTGCACCATCCGCAACATCGGCAACATCGCCGTGTCAATCGCCGGCGGCGTCGAAAACGGCCTGGAGCACTCCCATATCTACAACACCGGAGACGGCGGTGCAAGACTCAGCGGCGGCGACCGCAAGACACTTACCCCGGCCGGCCTGTATGCGGACGACAATCATTTTCACCATTACAGCCGATGGTGCAGAACCTACCGCCCGGCGATCGGCATCTCCGGAGTAGGCAACCGCGCCGCCCACAACCACATCCACGATGCACCGCATACCGGCATCCTCTTTGGCGGCAATGAACACCTGCTGGAATTCAACGAGATCCACGATGTCTGCCGCGAGACGGGCGATGTCGGAGCGTTCTATACCGGCCGCGACTGGACCACCCGCGGTACCGTCATCCGCCACAACTATTTCCACGACATTCACGGCCCCTACACTCACGGAGCCATGAGCGTCTATCTCGACGACGCGGCCAGCGGGGTCACCATCTACGGCAACATATTCGAAAAAGCCGGTCGGGCCGCCTTCATCGGCGGAGGCCGGGACAACACCGTCGAGAACAATATCTTCATCGACTGCCAGCCGGCCGTCCATATCGACGCACGGGCACTCGGGTGGGCAAAAGACCGTGCGCTCAAGGGCGGTGGCTGGCACATGTACGAAAAGCTCGACGCCGTCAATCACGACGAGCCGCCCTACAGCGAACGCTATCCCGAACTGGCAAAGATATTGAAATCAAATCCCCCCGTTCCGCTGGGAAATGTAGTCCGGCTGAATCTCTGCTCGGGCGGACAATGGCTCAATCTGCAGAACGTCAAACGCCAGTGGGTAACATTCGAAAACAACCTGGTCGCTGACGATCTGGGGCTGAAAGACCCCGAAAACGCCGATTTCTCGCTCAAAAACGACTCTCCGGCGATCAAAATGGGTTTCAAACCGATACCCTTTGAAAAAATCGGCCCCCGGCCGTTAACAAATTGATCCGGGCATCGACTATGTAGATAACTATTGCGGCAACGCGGCTTTAACCCCGCTGGAGTTTCCCGTTTTTGCCGTGTTTACGCGCAGCCGAAGGAACCGAGCAGCGGATAAGGCTTTACGCCACAACTGCGTCAAGCGCTCTCGGCCTTGGGCCTGACGAAGAGAAAATTACTTGCACCCGCGCCCTCGCTGTCCCATAATAGGCGTTTTGTGACTGCAGGCGATAAGATTTTATGCCGAAAACACACTAGGAGACGACAATAATGGACGAGATTCGCACGAGCAGAAACAACCTCGTGGATACCACCGATTGTCTTGAAGCGATTACGGTTCTTCGCGGCTGGAAGAACCTGATTTTCACGTTGCTTTTGCTTGGTCTGCTGATACTCCAGGTTGCTTTCTGGATGGTCACCACCGGCGCGGTTACACCGGAAAGGCCGCTCCAGCTCGCCGCCGGCGCCAACGGCGACAATACGCAGCCTCAGGTGGTGGACGCAAACACGGCCGATCCTAATGCGCCACACGCCGCCCCGACGGCGCAGGAAACGACCGCCGAACAGGCCGAAGACGATGGAGGTCCTTTGCCCGTATCGATCGACTTCGATCAGCTTGCCATGACCTTGCGCATCGTCGATGGAATCATGATCATCGCGGCCACGATTTACTGCCTGTCCATAATGTTCAGTCTGAAGATTTCAATCATGGGTAGAATGGGCGGAATAAACCATATCTGCCGGGCGTTTTTCCTCTCCCTGGTATTCCTCATTCTGCTCATCCCATGGCAGCACCTGTTCGTGCGGATAGGCCTCGGCGCCATGTTTACCGCCGAAGAGCTGGCCAGATGGGGCCCGGTCGATACCGACAACGTCAGACATCTGGTGATGTACTTTCTGAGATTTCCCGGCTTCTGGCTGTTGGTATTCCTGCTCCTGATCTCCACGCAGATACGGACCGCCCGCTGGACTAACTCAATCCTCCGACGTCTGGAGGTCATCTAAAAGTATGCCCGAAATGCGCATCGGCTTCATGGGTACCGGCATAATGGGCGCTCCGATGGCTCTGAATCTCATCGAGGCCGGTTACCCGCTCATTGTCCATAACCGAACAAAAGCCAAAGCCGAAAAAGTCATTGGCGCTGGCGCCGATTGGGCCGACACTCCGGCTCAGGCCGCGGCCGCAAGCGATGTGGTCATTACCTGCGTTACCGACACTCCCGATGTCCGCGAAGTTCTGCTCGGCGATGCCGGGGTAATAGAATCGGCGAAACCCGGACTTATATGCGTGGATATGAGCACGATTTCGCCTGCCGCCACTGAACAGATGGGCGCCGTGTTGGCCGATAAGTCAGTCACCCTGATTGATGCGCCTATCAGCGGCGGCGAGGTCGGAGCCATAGAAGGCAGGCTGTCGATAATGATGGGCGGGCCCGCCGAAGCGATAGAAAAGGTCCGGCCTGCAATGGACGTGATGGGCAATTCCGTTACGCGGTGCGGACCCCTGGGCTTCGGTCAGATGACCAAACTGGCCAATCAGATCATGGTAATTCACACCATCATGAGCATATCAGAAGGACTGGCGTTCGCCGAAAAGGCAGGCCTGGATATGGACACGACCATTAAAGTGACCTCGGCCGGGGCCGCATCCAGTTTCTCCCTGAAAGTCCTCGGCCCGAAGATCGCCGCCGGCGACCTGCAGCCGGCATTCATGGTCGACCTCCAGCAGAAAGACCTGCGACTGGTCCTCGAATACGCAGAACAGCTCAATCTGCCCCTGCCCGGCGTGGCTCTGGCCAATCAGCTCATGCGGTCCCTCCAGGCTCGGAACAGATGAACCGACGGCACACAGGCACTGGTGGACACAATTCGCCTACTGGCGGGCAATTAATCCCCCCTACTCTCGCGTTAACGCTCGAATCAAATCGATGTTTTCAGGATAACTTTCCATCAGCCGCCCGGGTAAGGCCAATTCGAAATCCTCGAATTCGAATCCCGGTGCTACGACCGTTCCCATCAGAGCCAAACTGCCTCCTTCGACCAGCCTTGCCCCCTGCCATGTTCCCGCCCGGACCACCGTCTGAACCGTTTGACCTTTCAGAACGTCCGAACCCAGAATAACCGTATCGCCGCGGCCGTCCGGCTTAAGCTGCAACATCTGCACCGGATCTCCCAAATGAAAACTCCAGATCTCGTCGCTCCTGACCCGGTGCATCGCGCTGAACGTATCGGGCGTCAGCAGATAGAGAATAGCTGTTGCCAGCCTGCGCCCGCCGGTATACCGCTCAGGCAGCGATTCGGCATCAAGAGTTTCGCTGCATCTGTAGGTCTGGACATAATAACCGCCCTCCTCGGGCAGCGGCCTCATACCAAAATGCTCGATAATCTGATCTGCGGTAATCATGAGCACCTTTTAGCACGGCCGCGACCGCTGGTAAAGCGGTTTTGCAATTCAAAAACCGCTTGTTGCACGAACTTCGCCGCCCACGCAGCACTAAAGGGGTTTACATAACCTACTTTTTTCGTATACTTATGGGTCTTGCCATGGCAGAAAACGATAAAAACTCAGTTGGAATCGTAGAAACGCAGACAATTCGCGTCGTCGAGGCCGACGAACCTCTGCGCCTGGAGTGCGGCAAGACGCTCGGGCCTATCGATGTTGCGTACGAAACCTACGGCCGCTTGAACGAGACCCGGGACAACGCAGTCCTGATCTGCCATGCACTTTCGGGCGATGCCCACGTGGCCGGACGGCACAAGCCAGACGACCGCAAGCCCGGCTGGTGGGACCAGATGGTCGGGCCGGGCAAAGGTATCGACACCGACAAATATTTCGTTATCTGCTCGAATTTTCTCGGCGGCTGCAGTGGAACAACCGGTCCGTCTTCAATCAATCCCCAAACCGGAAAGCCCTACGGGCTGGACTTTCCGATCATCACAATAGGCGACATGGTCGAAGTCCAGAAACTGCTGATGGATAAGCTGGGCATAAAGCAGCTCCTGGCTGTTGTCGGGGGATCGGTCGGAGGAATGCAGGTGCTGCAGTGGGCGGTGGCTTACCCGGATTTCATCCGGGCGGCATTGCCTGTGGCGACTACGACGCATCTGAGCGCCCAATCAATCGCCTTCGACGCGGTCGGCAGAAATGCAATCATAGGCGACAGCAACTTCAATAACGGCCGGTACACACCGGAAAAGCCCCCGCAGATCGGCCTTTCGATCGCCCGCATGATCGGCCACATCACGTATCTGTCGGAAAAGGGCATGAGGGCCAAGTTCGGCCGCCAGCTGCGCTCGGCCCGGCAGTACAACTACGATTTCAACTCCGAATTCGCGGTCGAAACTTATCTGGACCATCAAGGCCAGACATTCGTGGAGCGCTTCGATGCAAGCAGCTATCTCTATATCACAAAAGCCGCCGACTATTTCGATCTGGAAAAAGACTTCGGCTCACTCGAGAAGGCCTTCCGGAATGTCAAGTGCCGGTTCCTGGTGGTCAGCTTTGCCAGCGACTGGCTGTTCACGCCCGCCCAGTCGGCCGAAATCGTGGATGCACTGGTGGCCAATCGCACGGACGTCAGCTACTGCAACATTCAGTCCGACTACGGCCACGATGCCTTCCTGCTGGAAACCGAAGCTCTCGGCGAGCTTATCGCCGGCTTCCTGGAGCGTACCCGGCGACCCGGCGTTTTGAAGAACGACCGCACGCGAACACCATTGCGCAAGCGACTGTTCACACATCTCGAGCAGGCCAGACGCGCACGTGTCGACTACGAACTGATCGAATCGATAATCCAGCCCGACAGCTCCGTACTCGACGTGGGCTGTGGCGACGGGGAACTTCTGTATAACCTCACCGCCGACAAGAACATTCGCCCAGAGGGTATCGAACTGCGCCAGGACCTTGTGGCCGAATGCGTCAACAAAGGCATGCCGGTGCTGCAGTACGACGTCGAGAAAGGTCTGACAAAATACGCCGACAACAGCTTCGACTACGTCATTCTCTCCCAGACGGTCCAGACAATCACCCACACCGAACTCGTCTTCCGCGAACTGCTGCGGATCGGACGCAAAGTAATCGTCAGTTTCCCGAATTTCGCCCACTGGCGATGCCGGGCCCAGCTTCTGTTTGCCGGCAAAGCGCCCGTCACCAGACAACTGCCCTTCACCTGGGACAATTCGCCCAACATACATTGCCTGAGCCTGAGTGATTTTGAGGACTTCTGCCGCCGTCTCAAAGTGAACATCGAACGCCGAATCCCCCTCATGAGAAACAGCCTCAAACCCGTCAAATTCGCCCCCAACCTCTTCGCCGAACAGGCAATCTACATCACCAGCAAGGATTGATCGGTGCTTCCAACAAGGTCTTCAAAGAGTTCATCGCCGGCGATGCTCGCGTGCGGCCACGACCAGTCGTCGGCTATGCAAAATAGAATATTCGGCCTATCGCTTACATCGGCCCGGGCGGGTATTGCCATCGCGGCAACACCCAATCCGGCCGCCTTGAGAAACGTGCGTCTGGTATGTATCTTCTCGATCATCCGTTACTCCAACAGGCCCGCAGCTACTCGCGGTGCACATAGATGAGGCTGCTAATCAACAAGACCGCATAAAGAACAATCATCTTCGAAGACATCCGTAAGCCGGACTGCTGAGAACGCCCACGCTGGTCTGGTCAGTTCAACTTTCCCGGCGGTCTTCTGTTGGCCTTCAACTCTGTGTCGAACTGCTTTATCATCTCCATGAACTTCGTAACCATCTCCGGTTTCGAATCGGCCAGGTTTCTGCTTTCGCCGATATCCTCTGCAAGGTTGTAAAGCTCGATTTCTTTGCCGGCCTTTCGCAGTTTCCAGTCGCCCACGCGAACGGCCTCCAACGTGTTGCCTTTGTAGTAATAGTACGCTTCATGCGGTGACTTCGCCCCGCGTTTGCCCGTCAGCAGGGGTGTTATGTCCCTGCCGTCGATCACGCGATCCGCAGGGACTTTCGCACCCGCCAGTTTCGCGAACGTAGGCAGCATGTCAATCGTCCCGCAAACCTCGCTGCAAACGGTCCCGGCCGGAATGGTCCCCGGCCACCACATAATGCACGGCTCGCGCATGCCGCCTTCGAGCGTCTGAAACTTATACCCTCTCAGTGGATCCGCCGAGCCGCCGCGTCCGCCGCTGAGCTTCCAGGGGCCGTTATCCGAGGTGTAAACAATCATCGTATTCTCATCGATGTCGAGTTCCCTGAGCGTCTTTATAATCTGACCTGCGCTCCAGTCGATCTCCTCGATGGTGTCGCCGTAAAGTCCCCGCTCGCTTGTCCCCTTGAACTTCTCGGAAGCAAAAAGCGGTATGTGCGGCATTGTATGCGGCAGATACAGGAAAAACGGCCTGTCTTTATTGCCCTTGATGAACTCCAGCGCCTTGGCGGTATATCGCTGCGTCAACTGCGTCTGATCGACCGGGTACTCGACCACTTTTTCGTTTTCCACCAGCGGCACCCAGCTTCGTTTGGGCTTTTCCTCCTTTATCTTCTCGGCCGTCATTCCTTCGCGAAGCACCACATCCTCGGCCAGCTCCATGTCCCGATCTATCGTCATATCGTTGCTGTAGGGAATCCCGTAATAATAGTCGAAACCGTTCTGCCTGGGAAGAAACTGCGGCAGATGACCGAGGTGCCACTTGCCGATGCAGGCGGTTGCATAGCCCCGATCCTTAAGCATATCCGCGATAGTGACCTCCTCGGGATTTAACCCCATCTGGTGCCGCGGAAACAGCACACCCGGAATGCTCACCCTCGGAGGATAGCAGCCGGTCAAAAGAGCCGCCCGCGAAGGCGAACACACCGAAGCCGCCGAATAAAAATCGGTGAACTTACGCCCTTCCGCCGCCATCCTGTCCAGATTAGGCGTGCTTATAAGCGGCGAACCGAAAACCCCGACGTCCTGATACCCCTGATCATCTGCGAAAATGACTATAAAATTGGGCCTGGCTTTCGCTTTTTCAGCCCCGCCCGCCATTCTGCCCAGAGCCAGCGAAGCAGCCCCGCAACCCGCAGCCTTCAAAAACCCGCGACGATTCAAAACGCATCCACTCATACCAACCAGCCCCTCTTCGTTTAATGAGATAGAAACCTGCTGCCATTCCGCAATGCTGTTTGCAGAAGACCGATATACTGCCTGTTTATACCTTATTCCGGTGCTCCGTGCAACGCGTGATTTGCACGGCCGGATGCATTCGTCGCCATCAGCAGCAGACACGCCAGCGCCAGACCCGGAGCCATGCCGCCCAGTACGTCAGTGAACCAGTGAACCCTCACATATATCCGGCTGAAAAAAATCACGCACCCCCAAAGCGCCGCAAACAGATTGAACCCCCACCTCGCCCACTTGTTCTTCACCGTCGCCCCGGCCCATCAGCGTATGTCGATCTCCAACACGGTTCGCGTCGATTCCGTAATCCTCACCGCCTCGGACGCCCGCACGGGATAAACCCACACAATCCTCCGCTCATCTCGAACAATCAGAACCTCCGACCGCACCTTCCGGCTCAGCCTGGCCGCACTCAGGAACTTGCCCACCTTCTTCTCACCGGTTCGCCCCAGCGGAACGAATCTGTCACCGGCCTTGCGGCTGCGCACCGAAAGACTCCCGGCTATCCGCCCGGCATCCATCCATTCGACGCGGTCGTCCTTTCTCGCAATAAACTCCCCCAGGTCCCACTGCCCTTCCGCCAGCAATCTCGTCTTTACTCGATAACTTCCTGCCCGAACTTCTTCGCCGATCCCTATAGTTCTCTCGACGATCGTCGCACCGCCCGCATCGTCCTGTGGCCTGCAAAAAACCAGACGTCCTTTTCTTCTGCGCACGCTTAAATCGCCGGGCAATGTCACGGAAAACGAATCTCCAGCCGACTCCGCCAGCTTCACGATCGCCGCGTAATGGCGCCGAGTATAATCGCGCAGCCCGCAACCGGACCTTACGACCGCCTTGCGCAGGATCGCAAAACGAACCGCCGCCGATTGCTCCATCAGACGCCCGGCGTCAAGTTCCAACCGCCTCGCCTCCTCCTGCACAATATCATCCCAGACCCCCGCCACCCTTTCGTCAATCCGTTGCTGGAGCCGTCCGGCCTTTCTCGAAAGTCGCCACAGCAACTGCGAAAGCGGCTCGCTGCAATCCTTCTCAACGCCCGGCAGCAGTCTGTGCCTTATAAAATTTCGCCTGTAAACACACGAAGCATTTGTCGAATCCTCGCACCAGTCGGCTCCGATGCTCCGCAGATATTCCGTTATCTGCCTCCGGTCGACGCAGAGCAGAGGCCGCCCATATTCGAGTCCCTCGATTGCCTGCCGCGGTCGAATGCCCGCCAGCCCTCGATAGCCCGTCCCACGGCTCAGTCTCTGAATGACCGTCTCGGCATTATCGTCCTTATGGTGACCTGTGGCTATGCACCTGCAGCCGCGGCTTTCTGCAATCTCCTTAAGTTGCGCGATCCGGACCTCCCTGCCCGCCGTCTCAATCGATATCTTCTGTCTGCTTGCATAACCCCGCACGTCCACCTTTCGCACGTGCGCCTCTAATCCAAGCTCCCTCGCCAAATCTATAACGAATCGCTCATCCGCATTCGCCGAACCGCCGCGCAGCAGATGGTTCACGTGCGCGCACACCATCGGCCCTTCGACCTCACCCTGCTCTCTCAATCGGCTCAGAACGTGCATCAAAGCAGTCGAATCGGCCCCTCCGCTGGCTGCGATAACAACCCCGCCGTCAGAATCGAACAGCCTCTCTGCCGCGATGAAAGCCCTGACTGTCTCTAAAAAATCCGCCATGCCAACTCTCAACCTGACTGTCGCCGGTTCTCCGGTTGCATTAAAAAACGGGCCTGCGGTAATCCCAGGCCCGTTCTTGATACAAACTGCTGTAAAAAGCGTCAAGCGATCAGTCGAGTCTGCCTTCCGTGTCGCCGCCGCCGAGCTTTTCGATTCGCATAAGAGCATATTCGCGCCAGTCCTCATGTTCGCCGGACGCCGTATTCTTGACCGCCTCTTTATAAAGCTCCAGCGCCTTCTGACGGTTATGGAAATAATCGTCGTAGATATACGCCGCCTTGTACCTGCCGGGATAAGATGTGGCCGAATTCCACTGGAAGGACCGCTCGTAATATGTCACTGCAATCGAATAGTCCTTGAAGTACTCGTAGATTGTGGCCGCATGATAAGCCGCGTCGTCGATTTTGTCACTCGTCGGATACTTGCGGATCAACTCGTTGAATTTGTCCATGGCCAGCCGCAGCATATCTTTGTCGCGAAGAATCAGCAGCTTGTTGCCCTGCTTTTTGTACTTCATCCCTTCACTGTACAGCATGTCGGCCGCCGAGATGCTCTCGGTAGCGCGGAGGTTAGGGCCTGTAATCTCCGCATCTATGACATAACGATACTGCGGTATCGCATCCAGCTCGGCCAGCTCCTTCATGGCCCAGTTCTTCTTCATGTTGTTGCCGGCGCGCTCGTAGAAGTCTATCAGCAGCTCCAGACCGTGGCGATAAGCCTGCCGGTTCGAAGCAATCTCTTCGATGAGGTCCATTTCACCCGCCTTGCTAACCGGAACCATACCCCCTGTTAAGCCCTGCTTCTGGGCCCGAGAGACTATCATACCTTTGCCGCTGTCGGGCTTGCACCCCACCATAACCACCAGAACAACCGCCAGTAACGACGCCAGAATCGTCCTTGCCATAATTGGTCTCCTTTCGCTCTAAAACCCTCTGGGGTCGATAAAAACAATGATTCCCGGCATACGCCGAATGAACCTGATCCGCACGTCCGACGCCTTGCCCGCCTGAGAACCCTGCTGATTACCTTATCTTGGCCGCCGTCGCCGGTCAAGCACAATCATGCAAATTTTGTATTCATCCCCGCCCCCGCACCACAACAACTGCTGGCGCCGCAAAGCCTTAAATTGAGAAGAATTCGCAGATTTTTCTTTATCCGCACACGTGATATTTGTTATGATATAAGTAGGATTAGTTTCGTCCTTATTAGATGAAAGGCTTGTTTGAAAGGAGAACGAAAATGAACAAAAGACTGGTAATGATAGCCGCGGCGGTTGCCGCGCTCGGAGGCGGGCTGCTCGTTGCAGGTTCCATGATGCAAAATGCCCGGGCCGCCGGCGGCAAATACACCCAAAGCGATTGTGAGAAGAAAACAGAATGTCCGTTTGCAACCGGATGCGACGAAGAGAAAACCAGTTGCCCCAAATAGCTCCTGTCATTGTTCGAACTATGGTCAGTCCTCCGAAAGCCCCCGACTTCCGAGCAGCCGGGGGTTTTTCTTTCCTTGCCCGGCTTCGAATCCGCAGTTATACTTCTTAAAGCCCGGCTCGGGCAAATCCGAAACATCAGCAAGGAGATAAACTATGGCCAGACAATGGACACCCGAGGGCATAAGGCAGACGGGCTGGAGTTTTCGACCCGCGGCCATTTTGACCACGGCGGCCGAACTCGACATCTTCTCGAAGATCACCCAACCCATGACCGCCCGAGAGATCGCCGACGTCGTACAAGCCGACCTGCGAGGCATTACCATACTCGCCGACGCCCTGGTTTGCCTCGAACTGCTCGAAAAATCCGATGACAAATACACCCTGGCCCCGGGCGTCGACGAACTGCTCACCGAGCAGTCGCCGAAGAATCTGCTTGCCTCCGTGAGGCACCTGGCCAACTGCATGAGACGATGGGTACAGCTTTCCAGAGTCACCAAGACCGGGCTGCCCGCATACAGAACACCCAGCATCAGAGGTGAACAAGCCGACCTGGAGGCCTTTATTCAGGCCATGAACGATTTTTCAGTCCCCGTCGCCGACGAAGTCGTCGCCAGACTCAAGGGCGTCCAATTCGCGCATCTGCTGGACGTAGGAGGTGCATCGGGAACCTGGACCCTTGCGCTGCTGAGGGCCTTTCCCGAGGCAAAAGCCACAATCTTCGACCTGCCAGAGGTGGTCCCGATGGCCCGCGCTCGCATAGCCGAAACCGAATTCGCCGACAGGATAGATTTCGCCCCCGGCGACTATCTCCAGGACGATCTGCCCGGCGGTGCCGATTTCGTATGGCTAAGCGCAATCACCCACCAGCACAGCCGCGAAAAATGCCGCCTCATCTACAAAAAAATCCACTCGGCCCTGACTCCCGGCGGAACCATGACCATTCGGGACATCGTCATGGACCCGGATCATACCAGCCCCCCGGCCGGAGCGCTCTTCGCGGTCAATATGCTCGCAAACACCGAAGGCGGGTCGACTTACACGCTGGATGAATACAAAGAAGACCTCGAAGAATCTGGATTCCAAAACGTGCGACTGCTCCACTCGGATCCTTGGATGAACTGCCTCGTAACCGCCGTAAAACCCAGGTGACAACACGCAACCGCAGCCCATGGCGACAGGCTGCCGGGTTCTTCACGCTTGACTGAACGCTGTCATTCGGATCGTTCTGCGATAGAAGTCACTTGGTCCAGGTCTGCGTCTTCGCCTTCGCCCGGAAAATCATAATCGAACAGATACCACTGCTCCGCAAACGAAGCGCTCTGGCCCGGCTCGATAACTTCCATCGGCCCGATAGGCTCCAACTCACACATGGTCGTGCCGTTGTACCATATCGAAATAGTCAGGGCCGCGATCTCGTTGTACGCCCGCTCCGGATACGTGGGATACCGCTTGAGGAACATCAAATCGTTGCGGGTCAGGTAACAGAACCACCCCGCGTGCGAATCCATTCCGAGCTTCGGTTCGGCCGGCGGCCCGAGCACCTCCACAAAACCGCCGCGGATGCGGATATTCCTGTCTTTCGGGTTGAACAGAATAGACGAACCCGGCCCGTACATCACATACCCGGCCGGGAACCTCCGCGGCTCGCTCAATGGCGCCAGCACGATTCCGTTGCCCAGCGCCATTGTCCTGCTCCAGTGGCAATAGTATTTCCTCTCGCCGCTGATATTGCGAATCGTCTGCCTGCAGAGCAGCTTCGATGTCTTAGCATCCAGTTCAAAATCCCGCACGAGCTGCACGCCCGTCGCCTCGTCCTTAACGCTCGTCAATCGCGCCTTGCGATCGCCCGTAATCTCGCCCTTCCACCTCCCCAGCCACAGATCCGGGTGCTTCGGAACCATCTTCTCCGGCCCGATATCCAGCCGCCCGCCCCACGGATCGATCTGCCTGCCGCTGTTATACACCCACCCGTTCTGCTTCGGATCGAGATACAGCACGTTCCTGCCGCCCAGCGAATACTCCAGTACCCGCCCGCCGCAAGCCGGACAAAGCACCACCCGCGTACGCTCGTTGGCAAGCTCAATGCAGCCCGAATACCCGCTGTGCGAAACAACCCCCACCCCCACATACTCCCGAACCCCCACCGACACCCCGCAAACCGCCAGCAACATCGCAGCACCAGCCAGAACGGTTCCGCCCCCTGCCAGACCATATCTGAACATACGCGGTTACCTCTATGCCAAGCTTCTACCTTAAAAAAAGCTCCTCAGCAGAATCTGTGGGCAAATTGCGGGCGAAAAATCACGTAACACTCTGCAAAGAAAACAGATATGACAACGGCAATGCCGTAGGTTCTCCGGATCGATTAGAATTCAGCTTGTTCTCGGCAAAACAGTTTGGGCAGATGCTCAAATTTGGGGCGTGAGGGGGGAAATTTGTGCATCTGGGGTCCCGGGCTGTTTTGCCGAGTCAATTTCGCTGAATTCGGACCTACAAATTCCGTCGAAGAGCCAATTTAAAAGAAACGTTTCAAATACTCGATACTTTTTGCCGCGATAGTCTCCGGGTCGGGATCGTACTTGAACACTTCGACACTCAGCCACTTATCCCAGCCCACATCCTTGATCGCTTCGGCAATAGGCCCGTAATCCACGTCCCCCATGCCCGGCCCGTACAGATTGGCGTCGTTCACGTGAAAGTGGCCGATATCCTCGACCCTTACCGAGCGGATAATTTCCGGCACCGGCGTCGGCTCCGAACACATCGCCTTCACATCCAGATGAATCTTCAGATTCGGATGCCCGACCTGTCTGACCAGTTCCATTCCCTCAGAAACCGTATTGACAAAATCGGTCTCCACCGGCGACAGCGGCTCAAGACAAATCGTACAGCCAAGCTCACCGGCCTTGTCCATAACCGAGCCCAGCAGATCGACCGCCCTTTTCCACGCACCCTCACGGGTCTGACCCTCCAAAACGCTCCTCTGCTTGGGTGAACCCAACACCAGCACCTTGCCGCCCAGGTCGGCACAAAGCTCCAACAGCAAGGAAAGATAATCCCGCGTCCGAGACCACGTCGCATCGTCATTGGTCGTCATGTGCAGTCCGTCGGGACCGGCAAACAGCCAGTGCAGCCCGACGATCTCCAGGCCGTGGTCGCTCGCCGCGTCGCGCCACTGCTTCTTCTGCTCGTCCGTTATATCGCCGGCGTGCTTGGCCAGCGTAAACGGCGCGACTTCGATTCCATTATAGCCCAACCGGCCGGCGACCGAGCATATCTCAGCCGCCGACCGATTCTCGAACATCTCATTACAAAGCGAAAACTTCATCAGACTTTATCCGGTACAACAAAAGGTTCACGGTAATTGCGCTTGACATACATATTGGCCATGTCACTCTTTTCCCCGACGAACGTCTCGGTCTTCGCGTCGAAGCTCAACATCGGCCCCATCGTAAGCGGCTCTTTCTCCAGATCGACCTCGTTGACCCTGAGGTGCTCGACCATCCTGTCGAACGAATCCAGCACGTGCTCGTTGTCGATCATCTTGCGGGCGTTCGCCACCGACATCTTCTGACCCATGCGGTAAGAAATATTGCCAAGGTGACAAAGAGAACTGCTGTAATGCCCCTTCTCGATATCGGCGTTCAGATGCTTCACATCGTGCTTCTTCACCGCCTGCAGGAAGTTCTCGTGGTGCCCGCGTCCGCCGCTGCCGGTGAACTTCCTGTCGGTCCGCTTATTGTTGTTGTCCCAGACGTAACCGCCGCCGTCGCCGGCCGCCCAGTAACCGTCCTCACACTGAACAACTATTCCGACGTTCGTTCCGGTCTTGGCCCAGCCGTCCATCGAACGCGAGCCCTTCTCCCGCGGCAATCCGCGAACTTCGAAAATCAGCGGCACAGGCTTGTAATCCAGGAACACAATCTGTGTATTCGCCGTCTCGCCGGCGTCGTTCACCCGGAACCGCCCGCCAAAGCTCATAACGCGCTCCGGCAGCCCCGGATCGCCCAGAGCCCAGCGACCCAGGTCCATCTCGTGAATCCCCTGATTGCCCAGGTCGCCGTTGCCGGTATTCCAGACCCAGTGCCATTTATAATGCAGCGATTTGCGTCTCAGCGGCATCATCTCCGCCGGGCCGCACCACATATTGTAATCCACGGATTCGGGAGCAGGCACCGGCCCGTTCGTCCCGTAAACGATGCCGTTCGTCCCCTCGAAGCGCCCCTTGTAGCACAGAGACCGCACGCACTTCATCTTGCCCAGATTGCCCTGACGAATCCACTCGAACGCCGCCGGATGGGCCTCCGACGAACGCTTCTGCGTACCGGTCTGCACGATTCTGTCGTACTTGCGGGCGGCTTCGACCATCTTGCGGCCTTCCCATATCTCATGGCTGACCGGCTTCTCACAGTAAACATCCTTGCCCGCCTGACAGGCCCAGACCGTCGTAAGCGAATGCCAGAAGTTCGGCGTCGCTGTCGTGATCGCATCGATGCTCTTGTCGTCCAGCAGCTCACGCATGTCAACGTAAGTCTTCAGCTTATACCCCTCCTTCTTCTCGAAATCGGAGGCTCGCCTCTCGAGATGATTCCGGTCGGCGTCGCAGATAGCGACCAGTTTGGCCCCTTCCTTGCCGTGGAAGTACCGCATGTGGCCGCCGCCCTGACCGCCGGTGCCGATCACCGCGATTCTAAGCTGCTCGTTTGCCCCCAGAACCTTTGCATGCGGCCTGATAGCCGCCGCCGCGCCGAGCACGGCGCCCGCCTTCATAAAATCCCTGCGATTAAACTTACCCATGGCAATTCCTTTCTGATTACTCGTCGCCGACCGGCGACACCGCAATTCTTAATTGTACGCTGAATTAGTTTCCAATCGTCATTTGCCCCCCGCAAAAGCCCCGTACATCCGCTCCACATCGCCCTGCTTGCAATCGCCTTCATGGAAGTAAAACCGCCACTTCCATGTCTGACTCTTTCCGGCCTCAATCTCGAAATCGCCCACGCCTTTGGACTTTCTTTCGAAATTGTGTATGCCGAACGGATTCGCCGCGAACAAACCGTACGTCCGGACGTGCCACCATGTGGGATGCCGCGGATTATCCGGATGATCGAAAATCGCCACACCCACCGTCTTACCATTCAACGGCCCGTAATAATCGACCCACTTGGCCCGCTTGCCCCACGCAGAACCGTCCTTGTCCCCTTCACTGTTGATGATATGGCCTCCCTTGTCCTCCCGCAGGCTCGGCGCCAGCCGAATCGCCATCGACCCCTCCTTGGTGTCGCCCATCACCACTTTGCCGTGCGACGCGTGAATGGTAACTTCGAAATCCATCATCAGTGGCTTGCTCTTGCCGTAAAACGTATGCTTGCGGGTATCCGTGCATACCACCGTCCCGTCCTTGGCGACCCACTTGCTCTGGCTCACCAGAACGCCCTTGTCCCCGGTGGTCTGTGTCGAAACCTTCTCAGTAACAATCCTGCCGCTCTTGCTGCCCTCGCCCCAGAAATCCTGCCCGTTCACCTCGCCGTGCGTAAACCACAGACTCTTGTGATGAACGTGATCTTTGGCGTCCGCCGGGTTCTTGTCCGACATCGGCCAGTGGCGAATAACCGCCTCGCCCGTCGGCCCTATCACCGGATAGAAATACGGCCGCGGCACATCTTCATAATGGTACTCGGTAAACAGGTCCCCGTTAATCTGGACCGAAACCTTCTTGTCGCCCTCGATAAAAGATACCCCGCTGGTCTGCCTGGCCCGCTGTGACGCCTGGGCCTTGGCGACCATCCGCTCGAAGATTCGCCGCTGGTCCTCCAGGGCCTGCACCCGGTCCGCAACCTTCCCGCGAGCCTCCAGCAGAATCCAGCCCTCGTAATCCATCTCGACGAACATGTCCATCAGCTTCTGATAAGGATAACTCTCGCTGTCAAGCTCGCGAATATGAACGGTGTCGGCGAAACTGTCCTTTATCAAATTGAAATTGTATTCAATCCCTTCGCCCTGCAGATCCTGTCCGTTGCAGTTCCAGCATGCCCCCACGTTGGGCTCCGTGACTGCGTCCATAATCTTCCTCATAATCGGAAGCCGCGAACACCCGCCGTGAACCTCCAGCCGGATCATCTGATCGAGCTGTGCCGCATATCTGCCGATTTCGTTCAGGCTCCGGCCGATCTGCTGCGTCGTCTCGTCGACCGATACACCCTTGGGAAGATCATTGGGCTTGACCTTGATGCCCGTGCCGCCGATATCATAGCTGAGCTTCACGTACTTCTTAGCCCCCTCGATCTCTCTGGCCAGCCGGTCCTTGTCCGTATAATGAAACGCATAGTTGGTCCCCATGCCCACGCACTCGACCGGACTGTCGGCGAACATCTTTTTCACTTCCCGCCGCTCGGCCGCACTCAGCCCGGCATGCACATCGTGAGCATGCTCGACCCGCAGCTCCACACCCAGAACGTTCGTCTTTTCGCAATTCGATATCAGCGTCGGCAAATCCCAGTCCTTGCCCCACAGGTACGTTACCAGCCCGAACTTCATCTTCGAGCCCGGAGCCGCCGAAAAAGCTATCCTGCTCAAAGGCCCCGCCGCAAGCGCACCGGCCCCCAGATATATGCCCCGCCTTAGAAAGTCACGACGTGTTCTCTTTCCTGCTTTCATACCACACTCCTGTTCACTAACGGTTTTATCTGCAGGCCCTTATGTACACACCGCAAAAGCCTGCGAGCCGCCCGTCAACCTCCGGTAAAGACGCCCGGCGACAGCGATTTATTTCCGGTTTAAGGCTGCAATCGACCTTACCGGCCTACTGAGCATATAAAGCAAAGAAAAATTATTCTCCCAACCCTCGCCACCGAAAGTCAAGCAAAAACCCAAAACGGCTGTACGAAAATACTGCGGCGAAAGCGCATGTAGCCATCTGTCATGCTGAGCAAAGCGAAGCACCCGGCCTTACCCACCTGTCATGCTGAGCAAAGCGAAGCATCTGGACTGCGAATGAAATTGCCAGCCCAAACCCATTCAATATGCTGCACATTAGCTTCATCCGGTTAATGAGTAGGCGGCCCATATCGATCAGGCCCGCGAAGGTTTTTTCTCGGTTGTGTGATTCGCCCTGTTTACCTGCGCATTATCCGGATGTACAAAAACTTCGATCTCGATTGGAATCAGCGACGACCGCGACCTGCACCACGCCGTGACATCCTGCCCGAAGTATATCGGATCGACCTGGCGATAATCTTCCGCAAGCTGGGATTCTTATACGCCTTGCCGTCGTGCCCGAGCATTATCCCGATAACGCGGGCGTTGCCGTACCGCCGCGCCCAGCCTACCGTCTTATCGCTTGCCGGATGATCCGTCGTAAGCAAAACACGGTTGTCCTCTTCGAATCCGAGTCCCTTATACCCTTCGTCGTGGATCGTAAAGTCCTCCATGCCTCGCGTAACGGGGTGCCTGTTGCTGGCAATAGTGATATTCATATCGATATCGTGTTTATACGTGCTGCCCGGAATCTTCTCGCCGTCCCTCTCGACCGGCTTTAGATAATACCTGGCCCCGATAATCTCCTTGTACTCAGGCCATTCCTGAAACGCGCCCATATTGTGGTGGAACGCAACCAGCCCCAGTCCGTTCTCCAGCAGCTTCTTGAAATTCGCCCGCCGTTTCTCGCTGATCTTCTGCGTCATATTGTAGCAGACCAGCACATCGAAATCCCACGGATCGATATCCTCGAAAAGCTCGCTGTGATCCTCCTGCTTTTCTTCCATGTACTCGATATCGTCATAACCTTCGAACAGGGTAAAGAATGTGCTGCGGTCGAAACCATGCCCGCCGGTCACTACACCGACGCGAATCTTCTCTCTGGCGTCATCCGGCAGCGGCTTGATCTTCACGCTTTTGTAATACACAACGCTCTTGGGGTCGTGACCCTGCAGCGCAATCGTCCCGCTCGACAGCTTCCTGCCCGCGCTCCAGCCGCTCCCGCCTTCCGGCTCGTTGTACATAACGGTCGTCTGGCCGTTGACTCTGATGATAACCTGCTTGCCGCGAACGATAATATGCTCGGTAAACCACTCGCCGTCCTTGCCCGGAATCTCATACACATCGCGAACGCCGTACAGACCGCCCGTCTTCTTGTTATCACTGTGCGTCATGTTGACCTGGACTTCGTACCCCTTGTTAGGCCAGCCCATCGCCTGCCATTCCGTATGGAAGTAGATGCCCGAATTGCTGCCTTTGGTCGTCTTGATCTCGGCCTTCAGCTCGAAGTTCTTGAAATTGTGATTTTCGACCGCACCGTCGTAAAACAGATGACTCCTTGCCCCGTCGCAAACCAGCATGCCGTCCTTCACGCTCCACGTGCCCGGATTCTCCCTGGCCTTCTTCCAGCCGTCCAGCGATTCGCCGTCGAACAGCGGAATCCACCCGTCCTCCGAATCCTTCTCACCACAGAATCCAGCCGGCGCCGCCAGCAGACAAACAAGCAAAAACAACCCCATTCTCTTCAGCATCGCATACTTCTCCTGAAAAACAAAAACCAATAAAATGCCTATTCTACAGGTGCCACGGACTTCGCATCGCCCGAACGAGCCTGCGATTCGCCGCATCGTTGCCTGCAAATTTCTCGACCTCCGGATCCCACCGCAGCTTCTGCTCGAGCCTGATTGCAATGTCGCTTATGTGGCACAGCGCATCGGCCCGCACCGCCTCGTCGATATTGCACAGAGTGGTCCCGCCGGTCTTGACGTTATCAAGCAGATTCCGGGCGTGGTTGTTGCTCTGGTCCAGCTTGATATCGTTCGGACCCCACTCGGTCTTGAGCAGTGCATCCGATGAAGCCGTTATAGCCCCCCTGTGAACCTGCACCCAGCCGTCCGTGCCCTCGAACGCCGTCCCGTGACTCTGCGTGTTCTTATAACGGTTCTTCCACTTGTCCGGATACGGCGCCCCGGTAAAGTTCATAACCACACCACTGTCATACTGAATTCTTATATCCCAGTTCAGCGCCGTATTTCGCGGACCCTCCGGACCCGGCCAAACGCCCTTGCCCTCGATATAACAGGCCGTCCGAGTCTTCTCGCCGCCGCCCCACAGAGCGATATCCAGCGGATGAACCCCCCAGCCCGCGATAAAGCCAAGCGCATAATCACTGTTAAACCACCAGATCGCATTCCTCACACGATCCTTCGTATAAGGATGATACGGAGCCGGACCAAGCCAGAAATCGTAATCGATCCAGTCCGGTTCCGGAACAAGTTCGTCGCTGCCGCCGGCGTTGCTGCCCGGCGACCACACATTGATTTCCTTAAGTTCGCCGATAGCCCCGTTCAGTGCAAGCTCACACGCATACCGGAATTTCCTGTCCGACCGCTGCTGAGTGCCGAACTGGAAAACCGTCCCGTATCTGTGGCACGCATCTCTCAGCGTCTGGTCCTCCATCAGACTAAGCCCCAGCGGCTTTTCGACGTACATATCCTTGCCGTTTCGCGCAGCCTCCAGAGCCACCAGCACATGCCAGTGGTCCGTCGTCGCGATTGTCATGACATCGATATCATCCCGGGCGCAAATCTCCCGAAAGTCCGTGTAAAGCCGGCAGTCGTTATTTTTGTACCGCCCGTCGATTATCTTCTTGGCGTTCTCGCGGGCTTGTTTCTTCAAATCGCATACGGCCACGATCTGCGTATCTCTCTGCCCCAGAAAGTTCCGCATAACGCCGGTCCCTTGCGGACCAACGCCGATGCTTCCCACGACAATCCTCTCACTGGCCGCAACCGACCCGGCATTGCCCAGCGCCGAGGACTGCACAAGATACGGAAAACCCACCGCCGCCGCCGATGCCGCGGCCGCATTCTTAAGAAACCCCCGACGACTCGTAAACCTGCCGCTCATAGCTAAAGCTCCTAAACTGCTGCTGAATAACTCCTGAAGAACCGGCGCAAAGAGCTAAAAACCGCTCGAACGCCGCAAAACAAAAGTGTACCCAATCCAAGATTCCGCTGTCAAACCAATTCCTCAACCCCCGAAACCCCGGGCGTGTACGAAAATACCGCGCCAAAAGCACACACAACCAGTTGTCATTCCGAGCCAAGCCAAGCATCTGGGCAGCGAAAAAGATTTCCGGCCGAAACCCGGTCGATATGCCGCAAATTATCGGTGCACCCTCATAATCCAAACCACATCTTCTTACTTGCGTCCAACCCCGCTTCTTTTGTAATGTAGCTCTATTCCGGTCTTTAATGGAGAATTCGATATGAATCGCTTATCCAGTGTATTCAGCGTGCTTTTTGCAATGACAGTCTTTTCCGCAACCGCCTCGCCCGCGCCCATCACCGCAGAGCAAATCTACCTTCAAACGGGCGTCCGCGGCGGCTTGGTCGTCCACCTCGGCTGCGACGACCCGGAACTTACCGCGGCCTTGCGCCCGAATGACAGGTACCTCGTCCACGGCCTCGATACCGACGCCGCCCGCATTGCAAACACCCGCCGACTGCTCAGAGCTAAAGGCCTCTACGGCCCCGTATCGGTCGATACCTTCGACGGAAAAAACCTTCCCTACGTCGAAAACACCGTAAGCCTGCTGGTCTGCGGAAAACTCGGCAACGTCCCGATGTCGGAGGTCCTCCGCGTACTCGCGCCCGAAGGCGTCGCCTACATCCGCCGCGGCAACTCCTGGCAAAAAACAATCAAGCCCCGCCCTCAAAACGTCGACGAATGGTCGCATTTTCTGCACGACGCCGGCGGCAACGCCGTCGCGAATGACGAACAGGTCGGCCCTCCCAAAAAGCTGCGATGGGTCGCCGAACCCCGCTGGTGCAGAAGTCACGAAATCCCCAGCAGCGTACAGGCCGTCGTAACCGCCGGCGGACGCATCTTCACGATCTTCGACGAAGCGCCGACCGGCGTCTACGAAAAACTGCCCCAGCGAAGCTTGCTCATCGCCCGCAACGCGTACAATGGTGTG
The DNA here is from genome assembly GCA_964406945.1 of uncultured Pirellulales bacterium. Taxonomy (GTDB): domain Bacteria; phylum Planctomycetota; class Phycisphaerae; order Sedimentisphaerales; family Anaerobacaceae; genus UBA2266. The sequence goes on along the minus strand of CAYOTO010000038.1, from coordinate 5,160 downwards.
CTGCTCTGGAAGGTCCCGATGAAAAAATGGCAGAGCGAATACGGCACCGGCAAGGGCAATCGCTGGAACATTCACCACACCATTCCCCGGCGACTGGTGACCGACGGCGAAAAAGTCTACGTAACTCTGCAATTTGTCAATTCCCCCGTCTCGGTCCTGGACGCCGCCACGGGCGAAATTCTCACCGAAGCGATCGACGGAACCACCGGCGCCGACGAAATGCTCCTTTGCGAAGGCGTCCTGATCGTCAAGACCACCGCCCGGCGTTCGGTTGGAGCGACCGTCCGCCTCAAGAAAGACATGCTCAACGACACCCTCGTCGGCATCGACGCACAAACCGGCAAACAGCTCTGGCGAAAACAAGGCGTCAGAGTCCTGCCTTACGCCCTGAGCGCCGCCGCCGGACGACTCGTCTACCACAATATGGACGAACTCGTCTGCCTCGACGCCGCTACCGGCTCCGAAATCTGGCGAACGCCGAACATAATCGCCTCGACTGTCGGAGCCGCAAGCACCCTGATCGTAAACGAAGACGTGGTGCTCTTCCACGGCCACGGCCGAATGTCCCAGGCCTCCGGCAAGCCGAAAATCGGCCTTTATCTGACCGCTCTGTCCGCCGAAAACGGTCGAATCCTCTGGCGACGCAAAGGAACCAAAGGCCAGGCCGGCGCCTGTACCCAGCCCACCGACATGTTCGTCGTCGACGGACGCGTCTGGCTCGGCGGCTGGACCGACGGCTACGACATCCGCACAGGCAAAGTCACTCAACGGGTTTCCCTGCAGAAGCTCATTTCGCCCGGCCATCACTATCGCTGTCACCGCAGCAAGGCAACCGAGCGGTATCTCATCTGGCCTAAACGAGGAGCCGAGTTTATCGATCTTCAGCAGGGCGAGCACATGCGAAATGACTGGCTGCGTGCCCCGTGCTTTACCGGCGCAACCCCGGCCAACGGATTGTTCTACGCGCCGCCCAGTCCGTGCTTCTGCTATCCCGGCGTCAAGGTCTCCGGATATCTGGCTATGGCCGCCGACGAGCCCGAAGAACTCACACCTTCAACCGACAAGAATCTCACCAGAGGCGACGCCTACGGCAAAGTCCCACAACAAGCAGAAATATCCGCCGCGGACTGGCCCATGTATCGCCGCGACTTCGAACGAAGCGGCTCGACCGGTGCAGGCCTTAGTCCGAATCCGCAGAAGCTATGGGAAAAAACTCTGACCTGTCGCGGCACGCAGGCCGTGGTCGTCGGCGACCGGCTGTGGCTGGCCGAAAGAGACGCTCATCGCATCCGATGCATAAAAGCCTCCGATTCGGCCGACCTCTGGACCTTCACCGCCGGCGGGCGCATAGACTCATCACCCACGATTTACAAAGGCATGGTCCTGTTCGGCTGCCGCGACGGTTCGGTCTATTGCCTTCGGGCGACCGACGGCGAGCTTGTCTGGCGCTTCGACGCGGCCCCGCGTGACAGACGCATCGTATCTTTCGGACAACTCGAATCACTCTGGCCCGTGCAGGGCAGCGTCCTCGTTCGAAACGGCGTCGTCTACTTCGCCGCCGGCCGCTCTTCCTTCCTCGACGGCGGAATACTCGTCTACGGACTCGACGCCGCCACGGGCAGACCGCTCTACAACCACCACCTGAAAGGCCCCTGGCCCGATATAAGCAAGGACGTAGGCAGGCCGTTCGCAATGGAAGGCGCCCTGCCCGACCTGCTCGTAAGTGACGGCAAATACCTCTACATGGGACGAATCAAATTCGACACCAAACTCAACCGCCTCGAAACCACACGCGAAAGCGACCTCGGAGAACTCGACATGGGCGCCAGACACTTGGTCCCGACCGGCGGATTCCTCGACGACACCGGCTTCGACCGCCTCTACTGGATGTACTCCGACCGCTGGCCGGGCTTCTACTTCGCCCAACACGCACCCAAAAGCGGACAGCTCCTGGTATTTGACGACAGCACCACCTACGCCGTCAAGTATTTCTACCGCAGAATCGTCTGGAGTCCCGCACTGATGCCGGACGACAAAGGCTATCTGCTCTTCGCCGACGACAACGATAACGAACCCGTGCTCCAGGAAAAAGGCAAGACTATCCGAACCGTACAGTGGCTGCCCGACGAGTCGTATTCGGACAAGCACCGCCGCGGCGGACGGGGCGTCGAGAAGGGCACCGGCTACGTCCGCAGCGAACCGCCCAAATGGAAGAACATGATACCCGTCCGCGTACGGGCGATGGTCCTCACCGGTGACATCCTCTTCGTCGCCGGCGTGCCGGATGTCATCGATCCCGACGATCCGCTGGCGGCGTTCGAAGGACGCGCCGGCGCCGTGCTGCAGGCGTATTCGACCGCAGATGGATCGCGGCTGTGGTCCCGCAAATTGTCATCCGTTCCTGCTTTCGACGGCCTCTCAGCCGCCTCACAACGCCTTTATCTTGTCACGCTCGATGGCAAACTGATCTGCTTTTCAAACTCCCGGGCCGATAAGCAGCTAACATCGAAACCCTCGGTCTCGAATCCGTCGCCGGCGCGCTGGAGGGTTTCTTTTCGCGCCGAATAGGTGCTGCGATAACTCTCGATAAATACGTCGGTCACCCCCATAAACCCGCTTTCAATCGCCTGCACCTGCCCGCAACGTCCGCCGCTTCGGTGATATGCGAGCACACCGCCACCGTCTTGACGCCCGCTTGCAGCACATCCGCCAGGTTTTCCGCTGTGATTCCACCGATTGCGACGTGTCCGATTCCCGTACCCTCCAGCATATCGAGCCCCTCTTTGACGTATGCCATCCCCTCAACCCGCAGCTCGGGCTTCGTTGCCGTGGCAAATACCGGCCCCAGACTCACGTAAGTAGGCCTTTCGTCGATCGCCCGCGATAACTCGCCCGCGTTGTGCGTCGTTTTGCCTGTGATCAGAGGCTTAAGCTGCAGCGCTCTTGCCTGTTCTACCCCGAGATCGCCGACGCCCAGATGCACCCCGTCGGCGCCCGCCGCAATGGCGATATCCACCCGGTCGTTGACAATACTCAGCACGTTCGCCTCGGCGCACAGCCCGGCAAATTCCCGCGCCAGCGCGAACATCGCGTCATCCGCCATGCCCTTGGCCCGCAACTGAATGCAGTCGGCCCCGCCCGCGGCGCAGGCCTGCGTCAGCCGCACGACTTCGACCGGCAGATTACTCGTTATCAGAACGTAAAGCCGGACCCGCTCCCATTTACGCACCGGCCTGCTGAAAACCACGATATCCTTTTCGAGCGTGTAAGCGTCATATCGAAGCCGCTCGACCGCCGCCGCAACCTGCGGAACCTCGGCCTGACATGCCTCCGTAATCGCCCGCAGGGCCTCCGTAAGCCTCTTGCACGCCGCCTTGAAGCTGTCATAAACGCTGGCCCTGCCGAGTTGACCCTGCACGCTCATTTCGACGCCGACATCCCTGACGGTATCGCGACTGGCAACCATCGCATCGCCCTCGAGGCGGCCCACCGCATCGCAAAGCTGATGCCTCAGCTTCTTGCAACGCGCCGTCAGCGGCTCACAGTCCAGCACGAACCGACAGAACTCCTCCATCACCCGCACCGCCTCGCGCGCCCTGTTGAAATTCGCGTCAATTATGCGATATGCACCACGTTCCATAGCCGCGATTATACGATGCGCAGCGGTCAAATAACAGGCATTTCCAGCCTGTGGGCATGAGGATCGACCGGAACCGAAGGCGCCGTCTGTGCGCAGAAAAATACGAGGTCGCCCTCCTCCAGAACGACCTCGCGCTGTATAGTTGGACGGATCTTGCCGGCAAAAGCCGACAGACCGATAAAATTCAGACATCGGGCGGCCTCCATCCTCCTCCGAGTAGAATAAGTTTTGAGGATACGCCGCCCAATACCGGCGTAATTAAACGCGGAGTACGAAATATGCAATTACTGTGCCAGGCGACGCCGCGTTATCGGCTCTTCGGCACGATGTTTGCCGTTAGTCATTGACATACAAGCATTTACGTGCCCTGTTAAAAAATTCCCCAAGGATCGTAAAAACCTGCCCCACTTCCCCTTACGTTGCATCTTATCAACACCCACAACACCCAGACACCCTACCTTCACACCCGAACAGCGCCTATGGAACTTGCATAGCGGCCGATTAGCACCATGTTTACAAAAGACAACAGACCCATGTTGCAAAAACGCATCAGAACCAACCACCCCCAGGACGACAAACTGCTCTGAGTCTCTAAGAAAAGCGGCCTCAGTCAATATCGAGCGTCGGCTCCGGCAGTGCTATTGAGTTACTTCGCCGCCACTGCTCATACTTTTGCCGCATATTCTCGATGACAGCCTGCCGTCTCGCGTCGCTCATTTGCTCCCATTGCTGGACCATGCGACGCATACGATCCGTTTGCACCCGCTGCTCCTGGGGACTCAAATTCTCAAATTCCTGAACAACCAATTGGAAACCCCGGTCGAATCTCTCCTGCTCCTGCTCCGTCAAATCCAACTCATCAATGAACCGTGTCAGGTCCAGTTCATCCAGGACTCGTCGGATCAGCGCTTCGGGTTCGGTCGGGTACTCATGCGGCTCCTGCGATTCAGGACTGATTTGCTCAGTCGCTGCTTCAACCGGTTCGGCGGATACTTTTTTGTCTCGCGCTGCATTTTTCCTTGTGATGGCCGTCTGATCTGTATCACGGACCTGCTCCGCCACAGGTGCAGGTCTGACGTTGGCCGTGTATGTTCTCTGCTGTTCGTCAATCTCTACTTTCGCGGCCGGCTCAGAATGCACAGGCCGGTTGGCAACTCTAATCCGTCGAATCGCATAACCCAGACTAATTGCGATGATTAAAACCAATCCCCCTGCCCATACGCGGACTAAAATCTTCCTGTCAGCCATTTCTATCGGCTCCAAATGAAAAGTAAATGCCTAAAGCGAATCTGCAGCAAACCAAGTCGAACGTCCGTACGCACTATAAAGACGAATCAGCTAAGAAAATGTTAATCCCACAATTTGCCACTTAGCTGCGTAATCTTGTTGCTCTTTGGCGTGCCGGCATGATTGAATACAGACTCCTGTCTTAACAAGACACCAGGCCCTTCTGCCTGTCCACGCATAATTAGTTTCTGTTGCGGAAAAGATACAGCGTAAAGAATTGAAAAAAAGTCTGT
>CAYOTO010000037.1:0-34353 GCA_964406945.1 uncultured Pirellulales bacterium | reverse complement strand
CCCAGGCCAAGGGCGACAGAGTAGGCGTGCGTCTGGGTGTTGGAGGAACGCCTGGTACCAATCCGGCCAGACGTCAGGATTCGTGCCTTGTGACCGACGAAGGCAACGCCAGCGGCAGCGGCGGTGGCAGCGGCGGTGGCGGTGGCGGCCGCTAATCGTTTCGCTTTCCGCTTGCATCAGTAGTTCATAAGCCCCCGGCGGCGTATAGCTTCGGGGGCTTTTCCTATGCGGCCGATGTTCAGGACGCCGGGCCGATCGATGCGAGAAGGCCGAGCGGGTGGAGGTCGCTTGCAAAAAACAAAAAAGGGCTCTTCGAAGTAATCTGTGGGTCCGAATTCAGCGAAATTGACTCGGCAAAACAGCCTGGGACCCCAGATGCACAAATTTCCCCCCTCACGCCCCAAATTTGAGCATCTGCCCAAACTGTTTTGCCGAGAACAGGCCCAATTCAAATCGATCCGGAGAACCGACGGCATTGCCGTTGTCATATCTGTTTTCTTTGCAGAGTGTTACGTGGTTTTTCGCCCGCAATTTGCCCACAGATTCTGCTGAGGAGGCAAAAAAAAGAGGCATATTCGAAAAAAAGCTGTTGACATTGCACGCATAAGCCGTATAATTAGTACAGGTAGGCTTGGGACTCTTTATTATATATCAGTTGTCATCATATTCTTGTCAGCTATCATTCCTTACCGGCCTGCCGCAAAAATGGTTGGTTCGCTCTTTGCAGGCACCTGCGGATTCTGGATAACATTGATTCTGTAAGTGAAAATGCGCAAGCAGTGCAAACGAGGGAACAGGTAGGTTTGGCCGTTTCATACAGGCAGTATTAGTCATCATTTATTCTCGTCAAGGCCATATTTATCCTCCGAACCTGCCCGGCTGCGATTCAGGCTTGTCCTGATTGCGGCCGTATGATCCCTCTCAAGTTCTCCTCAGGCTCAGTGCTTGCGCGCTGAATGCGGCAAAAATCCGCGTTGTGGGCCCGTATTGCGCGCGGCGTTTCGGGAACCGAAAATGTAACTTGGAGATTCCCACAATTGCGCGGCCCGGCGGTTTGTTGGACGTTGGTATTATCGTAGATCATACTCGAAACGCCTGCGCTTGGGTCTCCGAAAGGTAAAGGAGAAGCAAAATGAGACGCAGAAGAAGAGGTTTCACACTGGTCGAGCTGTTGGTCGTAATAGCGATAATAGCTCTGTTGATGGGTATCCTCATGCCTGCACTTGCGAGGGTAAGGCAGCTGGCCTTTAGAATGGTCTGCGGCACCAACCTCTCGGGTATCGGCAAGGCGATGCTCATCTACGCAAATGATTACGAGGACGAGCTCCCCAAGGCCGGCGGGCGAAATACGGTTTGGATAGATACTCTGCCAGATTGGACTAATCCGAACCGGCAACAGGCGTTCAGCAACGGTGCGACTATATCGAGCTGTTTCTATCTGCTGGTTAAGTACGCCGAGGTTACGCCCAAGTCGTTCCTGTGTAAGGGCGATTCGGATGTGTCGGAATTCAAGCTGACCGATCCCGACTACGCCGGTGCTGTTGGCGCTAACGCGGAATTGATCGATGTCTGGAATTTCGGGCCGGACGGCTCAAGGCACTGCAGCTATTCGTACCACTATCCGTTCGATCAATACGCACTTACGACCTCGAGCGAGCCGGGCCTGGCGGTTGCCGCCGACCCGAATCCGTGGCAGGACGAGAGCGCTGCTCGTACCGACGCTGAGTGGGACGCGTTTGGTCAGGCCGCTGCTGGAAATTTGGGCAGCAGCAACGAGGACGTGCGTAAGGGCAATGCGGTTACACATCAGAATGAAGGCCAAAACGTGCTGTTTCTCGACAGCCATGTCAACTTTGAAAAAGTTCCATACTGCGCTGTAAACGACGACAACATCTACACTTGGGCCCAGGCCAAGGGCGACAGAGTAGGCGTGCGTCTGGGTGTTGGAGGAACGCCTGGCACCAATCCGGCCAGACGCCAGGACTCGATTCTCGTGACCGATGAAGGCGAAGCATCGGTCAGACGCCGAAGAGTTAACTGAAGAAGGCCGATTTAGACCTTGACGGCCCTGCGTCCTGCGGGGCGTGGGGCCGTTTTTGACAAGGCATGCCGCACTGGCCGCCGAATTGCTCATCGCCGGTGCGGCCGGCATATACAGGCTAGGACTCGTAATCGGCTTCTATAACCGGCGGTTTTGCGTTCGGGAGCGTGATTCCGCCGTCCTTTTTTTGCCCGCCTGAGGCGCTCGCATTGTCGAATTATTTCAGCGCCGGATTGAGTTCGAGGCGTGTTTGTGCTAAACTAACCGGTCTTTTGAAATGCTGCGAAGGAGTAACAATTGGCGCAAACACTTGTACAGAAAATACTTGCAGAACACCTGGTCGACGGCCGGATGAAAAGCGGTTCGGAGATCGGCATTCGGATAGATCAGACGCTAACGCAGGACGCTACAGGCACAACCGCTTTTCTGCTTTTCGAGTCGATGGGCGTCGAGCGGGTTAAGACGGACCTGTCGGTAAGCTACGTCGACCACAACATGGCTGGTTTCGGACCGGAGAATCACAACGACCACATCTATCTGCAGACTGTGGCGGTGAAATCGGGCGTTTATCATTCACGACCGGGCAACGGAATCTGCCATCAGGTACACCTGGAACGGTTCGGCAGGCCCGGAGCGACTCTGCTGGGCAGCGATTCGCACACTCCCACCGGCGGCGGTATAGGCATGATTGCTATCGGAGCCGGCGGGCTGGATGTTGCGGTAGCGATGGCCGGCGGGCCGTTCTATCTTACGTGCCCGAAGGTGCTGGGCGTAAGACTTACCGGGCGACTGAATGACTGGGTGGCGGCCAAAGACGTAATCATAAAGCTGCTGAGTATTCTCTCGACCAAGGGCAATGTCGGCTGGACCATCGAGTATTTCGGGCCGGGTGTGGAGTCGCTGACGGTTCCTCAGCGGGCGACCATTACCAACATGGGTGCGGAACTCGGCGTTACCACCAGTGTATTTCCGAGCGACTCGCAGACACAGCAGTTTCTCGCCGCCCAGGGCCGAGACGCTGATTTCAGGCCCCTCACGGCCGATGAAAATGCTGAATACGACCGCGTGGTCGAAATCGATTTGTCGACTCTGGAGCCCATGGCGGCCTGTCCTTCATCACCCGACAATACAAGCACAGTTTCAGAGATTGCAGGCGGCCCGATCAACCAGGTTGCAATCGGCAGTTGCACCAATTCCAGTTTTGCCGATCTTATGACGGTTGCGCGTGTGCTCAAAGGCAGGAGAATCCACCACATGGTGGAATTCGCAATTGCCCCGGGCAGCCGCGAGGTCCTGAATATGCTGGCCGACAACGGGGCAATTTCGGACCTCATATCGGCCGGGGCGAGAATTCTCGAATCGGGCTGCGGACCGTGCATCGGCCAGGGTTTCTCGCCCGCCGACAAAACGGTGAGTCTGCGAACATTCAACAGAAATTTTGCCGGCAGAAGCGGCACTACGGGCGATCAGGTGTATCTGGTGAGCCCCGAGACCGCGGTTGCATCGGTTCTTACCGGCAAAATCACCGATCCGCGTCAATTGCCGCAGCTGATGGGGATCGAATACCCCAAGATCGAAATGCCCGCCCATTTTGATATTGATGACAGCATGATCGAGAAACCGCTCACGCCCGAAGAAGCAAAAGAGGCCGAGGTGGTTCGCGGTCCGACCATTGTTGTGCCGGAAACCCCGCCCGAATTGCCGCCCAGTCTGACGGGCCAGGTGCTGCTAAAGTGCGGCGACAAGATCACAACGGACCATATTATGCCGGCTGGAACGTACCTGAAGCTGCGTTCAAATGTGCCGGAATACGCCAAAGTTGTGTTCGACTGTTTCAATGAGCCGGATAAACCGACGTTTGCCGAACGGGCGCTGTCGCTCAAAAGCAAAGGCGTTGGGGGAATCGTCGTGGCCGGCGAAAGCTACGGGCAGGGATCGTCGAGAGAGCACGCGGCTCTTTGTCCGATGTATCTGGGCGTTCGGATGGTAATCGCCAAAAGCATCGAGCGGATTCACAAGGCGAATCTCATCAATTTTGCCATATTGCCGGTCGAGTTCGCTGATCCGGGCGACTATGAGAAGATAGAAGCCGGAGATGAACTGTCGATAAGCAATCTGGCGGATGCGGTTGCCGGCAGCGATGAGATTACCATAGTCAACGAAACTAAGTCTGCAAATCTGGTCGGCAAACTGCAGTTGTCGCAGAGGGACCGCGATATTCTGCTTGCCGCGGGCAAACTCAATTACACCCGGAAGCAGGTAAATGAGTAAAATTGTGGCGATTTTCGGTACGGGTCGGGCCAGGCCCGGAGATCAGGCCTACGAAACCGCTTTCGAAGTGGGGCGGGCGCTGGCGAACGCCGGTTTTACTATCGTTAACGGCGGTTACGGCGGAACGATGCTGGCTTCGGCAAAAGGGGCGAGCCAGGCGGGCGGAGCTGTTATCGGCGTAACCTGCACGGCCTTCAAGCGAAGCAGGCCCAACGAATTTGTAACGCAGGAGAGGTCTACCGACAGCCTCGACCAAAGGCTCGATACGCTGCTTGAACTGGCCGACGACTATGTCGTGCTGGCCGGCGGTACGGGCACGCTGTTGGAGCTGGCGAAAGTCTGGGAACTGAAAAACAAGGGCTTTCTTGACGAGCGAAAGCGGGTTATACTTGTGGGCGGATTCTGGCAGCCGTTGATAGGCCTGGTGGTTTCGGAGGACGCCGGGAGCGGCCGATATCTATTACATGCCGACGGCGGCGAAGACGTGGTTAGTATCTTACAGAAGCGAGAATAGTTTGGGGGTCCAGATGCTATGAGAACCGGACCGAAGATTACGACGTTATCGTTACTCCTTTGCGCAGCGATTTTTGCGTCCACCGCCGAGGCTGCGCCTAAAAGATCGTTGTTGCGGGACGGATTCGTAATGAGCGGTATGGACGGGCGGCTAATCGACGATAATGACTGTTGGTATTTCATGACGGCTGCGGATGCCAACGACGGTATGGCCGTACTGCCGGCGGGGAGCCGATTGCAGCTTTTGCCCTCGGCGACGCTTGCGAAAATCACGCTCGACAGCAAGCTTCGCAACAGTCGCAAATACAGAATCTGGGCTCGCGTAACCAAATACGAGGGTCGCAATTATCTGTTTCCGGTTTATTATCTGCCGTTGAGCAGGACGGCGATGGTTCGTCCGCAGCCGGCCGACAGTGAGTCGAAACCTCAAGAAAAGCCGCCTGCAGACGCCAACGACGGGCAGGTTATGCCGGCCGAACAGCTCGCGGTAAGCGTGGATCCCAACGATATCATCGGCATACCGCCGGAGGTCGTAGAAAAGCTCAAAGCGAGCAGATCGGCAATACCGAAGCTGGCCGAGCCGGCGACGGAACCTAATTCCGAACCAAACGCACCCGCTGTAATCGACCACACGGTCGAGGATCCGAATCGGGCCCGAGTGCCAAAGTTCGAGCAGGACAGGGTGCTGGCGAGCAGGACGGGGTTTATTCGCGGCGTATCGCCCGGTGCATTCGAGGATCATGAGGCGATTTTCCTGCTGGATGCACTCGGGTTGGGCATTCAACAGAAGACGTACCGTTTGCTGCCGTGCGAAGCATTGAAACTGACGCAATGGCGCCAGCACATAGATCCGGGGCGTACAAGATTCAAAATTGCCGGCATCGTAACCGAGTATAAAGGCAACGAATATCTGCTGCTTCAGCAGGCGGTGCGCGTTTACAGCTACGGCAATTTCGGAAGGTAAGGGACAATCGTGACAGGCAAACTCGAGCGTATATTGATGTCCTCGCAGACGCCGGATTTCCACACCGAGCTGAGAAGTTTTCGCCTGGCGATGGCCGAAGGCTCGCGGTTCGATCCCCTACGCACCGAAGAAGGCAGGGCGGTGGGCCAGATCATAAGTAACGTGGCACAGCGGGGCGACGAGGCGCTGGCCGAATATACTAAGAAGTTCGACGGCGTTGATTTGGCAGCCGAGCAGTTTCGAATCAAGCCCGAACAGATGGCTCAAGCCCATTCGCAGATCGATTCGAAGTTACTGGAAAGTCTGCGAAAGGCTATTGAGAACGTAAGGACATATCAGTCGAAGATATTCATCGGCGGCCGAAGTGAGTTTTCCAGCGGAACGGGCATCAAGTATACTCCGATTCGCCGGGTCGGTTTGTGCATTCCCGGTGCGGCTGCACCCCTGCCGTCGACAGTGATTATGACCGCCGTGCCCGCGCAGGTGGCGGGCGTCGAAGACATAGTCGTGGTGTCTCCTCCCAGGTTCGAAGGTTCGATTCATCCGGTGATTCTTGCGGTATGTCACGAACTCGGCGTTTCGCAGGTGTACCGCATCGGCGGGGCCCAGGCGGTTGCCGCTCTTGCTGTGGGGACCGACAGTATTGAGAAAGTCGATATGATTGTCGGGCCGGGCAATAAGTGGGTTCAGACAGCCAAAAAGATGGTATCGTACGATTACGTGGGAATCGAATCTGTCGCCGGCCCGAGCGAGGTTTTGATCGTTGCCAACGAACAGGCCGATGCCGCATGGGTGGCGGCCGATATGCTCAGTCAGGCCGAGCACGGCGCCGACAGCAGTGCGGTCGTTGTCACCGATTCGGCCACGAAAGCCGAAGAAATACTCGCGAATCTCAAGGAGCAGGTTGCCAAACTTGCTCGATCCCAACAGGCTCTGGCTTCCCTGACGCAATACAGCAGAATAATCGTCGTCCGTAATATGGACGAGGCGATCGAACTGGCGGACGATTTTGCGAGCGAACACCTGGAAATTCAGTGCGGCTCCGAAAGCAGAGAAGTCGCGATGCGAATCCGCAACGCCGGTGCCATATTCATCGGCCCACACACGCCGGTGGCGGCAGGGGACTACTGGGCCGGACCAAGTCACACACTTCCGACCGGCTCCAGTGCTAAGTTCAGCAGTGCATTGACAAGCAATGATTTTGTCAAGTCAATCAGCCTGATAGAGTACGATCGACGGGCGCTGGCCGAGAGTGCCGACGACATTATTCGCCTGGCCGAGGTCGAGGGCCTGGATGCTCACGCAAACAGTGTGCGAATCAGACAGCGGGACGAGGCCTGAGTCGGCGACTAAACTTCCCAGTTGAGCTTGTGCTCGTATTTTCTGTAGAATGCGCCCAGAATATGTCCGGCAACCAGGAGCAGGTAGAGAAAGCCCCCATAAAAGAGACTGGCTACTATCATGCCGGAGCCGGGCGGTAAGTTCACGAAGGCGATGAGCAGGCCGAGTCCTAAGAATACCGCGGCCACGGCGCAGTAGGGGACGAACGTACAGACAATATGCGACAACCACCCGACTTCTTCAAAATAAATTACAAAAGTCAGGCGCGCAACGAGGGTTGTTATAGGCTCAGACCCTAGAGTTTCTCTCTGATGAATTCGGCGGCTCTATTCAGGGCGTCTTTGATTTTGGCCGCGTTCTTGCCGCCGGCCTGCGCCATCTGAGGCCTGCCGCCTCCGCCTCCGCCGACTATAGGGGCTATCTCCCGCACGATATCGCCGGCCTTGACACCTCTCTTGACCAGATCGTCCGTTACGCCGGCCAACAAGGTGACTTTGCTGTCTGCGCCGAATCCGAGTACCACCGCAGCGCTGCCGGCCTTCTTCTTGAGCATGTCGACGGCCTGACGGCCCTGTTCCACAGACGCGCCGGAAAGCTCCCCGACCACGACGGAGGAATCGCCCACCTTTTCACAGCCGTCGAGCAGTTTTCGGGCCTCGGCCAGGGCGTCGGCGCCGCCCTGTTTGGCGGCGTTCTTCAATTCCTTCGCCAGCTTCTTGTTCTCGGCCATCAGTTGTTCGACGCGGCTTACTATCTGCTCGACCGGGACTTTGAGCATGCCCGACAACTCATCGGCGATCGCACTTCGGCTTTCCAGATACGTCCTCAGGCCCTGACCGGTCAAAGCCGTTATCCTTCGCACACCGGCGGAGATGCTCTCTTCCTTCACGATCTTGAAACCGCCGATGGAACCGGTCCGCTCGACGTGAGTTCCGCCGCAGAATTCGCGGCTGTAGGCATCGGTAATTTGCTTTTCATCGCCGGCGCCGACGGCTACTACACGGACATCGCTGCCGTATTTCTCGCCGAACAGAGCCATCGCTCCAATCTCTTCGGCACGCTCGCGAGGCATTTCACAACAGGCCACCGGCGAATCGGATGCGATTCTCTCGCGCACAAATTCTTCAACCCGTGCCAGTTGGTCGGGTTCGGGCGCCGACGGATAGGTAAAATCGAATCGCAGGTAATCGGGTCCGACAAAGCTGCCCTTTTGGGTGACACTGTCGCCCAGGACCTCGCGCAGCGCCCACTGAAGCAGATGTGTTGCCGTGTGGTTCTTCTTTACAGCGTCTCTGTCCTTGCTGACGGTTGCGGTGACCTGCTGGTCGGTTTGCAGTGAGCCTTCGGCCATTTTTCCTTTGTGGATCACGCAATCGCCGATGCGGAGGGTATCGCTAACGATGAAACGCCCCGACGGACCGGTGAGTTCTCCACAGTCGCCTACCTGGCCGCCGGCTTCGGCGTAAAAGCACGTCCTGTCCAGGACTATGCCGGCCTCGTCGCCGGATTCTATGGTCGCTTCTTTTGTGAACTCATCGCCCAGGACCAGTCCGAGCACCTTCGCACTGCACCGGTCGATTTCGTATTTGAGATTATCCTCGGTTGCCGGCAGCTCCGCGTCGGCAAGTGCCGCCGTCAGCGAGGTACCCTTTTTGGCGGCCCTGGCCCGGTCACGCTGCTCCTGCATCAGATCGGAAAAACTGACGGTATCTACCTTCAAGCTGCGTTCGGACGCCATCAACTGCGTAAGATCCAGAGGAAAGCCGTATGTGTCGTAAAGCTTGAAAGCGTCTTCGCCGCTTATCGTCCTGTCATCTGAGGTCTCAGCACGCTCGGCGGCGGCGGCGAACATTTCGATTCCCCGGTCCAGAGTTCTGCCGAAGCTGGTTTCTTCGGACTCGATAACCGCCGCGACGTAGTCGGCTCGCGTCTTTATTTCCGGAAAGGCCTCGCCCAGTACATCCACCACGACCGGCACGAGCTTGCACAGGAACGGCTCCTGCAGTCCCAGCTCTCTGCCGAACCGCGCAGCCCTTCGGAGTATTCTCCGTATGACGTAGCCGCGTCCCTCATTGGACGGTGTGGCCCCATCGGTTATCGCCAGAACCAGAGCGCGAATGTGGTCGGCGACTACTCTGAAGGCGTTATCGGCTTTGTTGCCAAGGCTGGAAGTATACTTGCGCCCGGTCATTTCGGCCACGGCGTCGATGATGGGCATGAACAAATCTGTGTCGTAATTGCTCTTTTTGTCCTGAAGGACCGCCGCCAGACGTTCGAGGCCGGCGCCGGTGTCGACGTATCTGGCTTTGAGCGGAACGAGGGCGCCGTCGGTCTGCCGGTTGTATTGTATAAAGACGAGATTCCAAAGTTCGATGTAGCGGGCGCAGCCGGAATTCACGGCGCACTTGTGATTCGGATCGTCCTGCATGTCACATCTGTCCGGCCCCAGGTCGATGTGTATCTCGCTGCAGGGCCCGCACGGACCGGTGCTGCCCATCTCCCAGAAATTATCTTTCCTGTCGCCGGTTATTACGCGATCCGCCGGTATGGGCGTGACCTTGGTCCAAAGCTGGGCCGCTTCGCTGTCTTTTGGCAGGCCGTCTTTTTCATCCCCGGCAAAAACCGTCGCCCACAGGCTGTCCGGATCGATGCCCCAGACGTCCGTCAGCAGTTCCCAGGCCCATTCGATGGCTTCGGCCTTGAAGTAATCGCCGAAAGACCAGTTGCCGAGCATTTCGAAGAAAGTGTGGTGATAGGTGTCCTTGCCGACTTCTTCGAGATCGTTGTGCTTACCGCTGACCCGCAGGCATTTCTGGCTGTTGGCGGCGCGGGGCCATTGAGGCTCGACCAGCCCGAGGAAGATGTCCTTGAACTGATTCATGCCGGCATTGGCGAAAAGCAGGGTGTCGTCGCCCACCGGGACTATCGGCGAACTGGGCACGAAGGTGTGTTTCTTGCCTTCGAAGAACTTTATGAAACTGCTTCTGATTTCTTTGGCACTTTTCATTCACAAACTCGTCTTTCTCGAAGCCCGTACACAGCGGCGCACCCGGCCGACTGCTATACCAGGCCTTTTTCGGCCAGAACTTTGGCCTTGATTTCATCGCACACATCCCTGTTTTCCATGAGAAATTTCTTGGCGTTTTCTCTTCCCTGGCCAAGTCTGACTTTACCGTAATTGAGCCAAGCACCGCTTCTGTCCACCACGTTGGTGGCCAGACCCAGGTCTATCAGGTCGCCCTCGTAGCTGATTCCGCTGTCGAACATCACGTCGAACTCGGCATCGCGGAAGGGCGGTGCAATTTTGTTTTTGACAACGCGGGCGCGAACGCGTGAACCGATTGCTGCGGTGCTGTCCTTGATGGTCGTGATGCGCCGCAGATCCAGGCGAACCGAGCTGTAAAACTTAAGCGCTCTTCCGCCCGTCGTAGTTTCGGGATTGCCGAACATGACGCCTATCTTCATCCGAATCTGGTTTATGAATATGAGCGACGTTTTGCTTTTGCTGGTCAGCGCCGTTAGCTTGCGCATTGCTTTGCTCATAAGTCTGGCCTGCAGGCCCACCTGCATATCGCCCATCTCGCCCTCGATCTCGGCCTTGGGGGTAAGAGCCGCTACGGAGTCGATGACGATAACATCTACGGAATTCGACGCTACGAGCATTTCGGCGATCTCGAGCGCCTGTTCGCCGTGATCCGGCTGACTGACCAGCAGACTGCTTACGTCAACGCCCAGCCGCTTGGCCCATGTAGTATCCAGAGCATGCTCGGCATCGATGAACGCGGCAACGCCCCCGTTCTTCTGGGCGTGAGCGATCACGTGCAGCGCCAGTGTTGTCTTGCCTGAGGATTCCGGACCGTACATTTCCGTGATCCGCCCGCGCGGCACTCCGCGGCCGCCCAACGCGATATCCAGCGAAAGCGAGCCGGTGCTTATCCCCTCGATTTTCGCGTAGCTGTTTTCATCCATCTGCATGATCGAACCCTGACCGTACTGCTTCTCGATCTGAGCGATCACGCGCTGCAGCGCACCGTCCTTGCCGCCGGATTTATCGGCGGTGCCTTTCGCCTTTTTCGCTGTCTTCTTAGCCATTTCGCTTATTCCTCCATGATGAGTTTGACCGAATTATGAAATTCTCGCCCGTTGCGTGAACCTTCATAAGCGGGGACGCTCTGTCCTGTGCTTTCTAAATACAATGCGCCGGCCCTGGGACCGACGAAACCTGAATACCGTCAGGTGGTCCTGAGGTCGTATCTACCAAGGGCCGTATAAAGCGGCCCCTTCGGCGTCAACTCGCTCTGGTACACCACCACAGAATCGATCCTGGCAGGACCGAGTTTCAATTGCTCGTAATCGCAGCTTATATTCGCAAGCCGTCTGCCCGCCCTGGGATTCCTGACTCTGCAGAGCGTAAGGTGCGGCGAGAACTCGCGGGACTCCGGGGCGTATCCGGCCTCGGCCAAAAACTGCTCGATGTCTTTTTGAATCGCTATGAGCTTTTCGCTTCCGTCGCCGGCGCCCACCCAGAGCACTCTGGCAGTTCTGCCTCCGAAAAAACCGACCTTTTCGATTTGAAGGTCGAAGGCGTTATGTCTTTCGGCGGCCTGACGCGCTCTGTTGCATACCTCGACGGACTCAGTATCCTTGATTTCGCCGAGAAACTTAAGCGTCAGGTGCATATTATCGGTGTTTACCCACTTGACATCGCTCTTTTTGAAGCCCGTTTTTTCGCGAAGTTCACTCTGCAAGGCCCCCAGTGCGTCCCGGATAGCCACTTCGATGTCAACTGCCACGAACACCCGCATTTTTCGGACCCGTCAGAAACAGGTAATCTTTCGCAATTCACTCACACGCCGGTCTATGCCCTCGTTATCGGCTGTGAGCAGGCCTCCGAGGGAGAAGTCTGCAATCGTAAACGATGCCACCACCGTTCCGTACGCTACGGCTGTTTTCAGCGTGTTAAAGTCGGTTTTGCCCTGTTGAGCGATATAACCCATACATCCGCCCGCGAAGCTGTCGCCGGCGCCGGTAGGATCGACCACCTTTTTAGCCGGATACGCCGGCAGCAAAAAAGTGTCGCCGTTCTTGTCTTTAAGTATCGAGCCCGACCCGCCTTTTTTAATAATCACTACGTCAACGCCCATCCCCAGAATTGCCTCGGCCGCGAGAATGAGATTATGCTCGTCGGCGAGCATTTTCGCTTCGTCCTCGTTGATGAACAGGCAGTCGATTCGACTGAGCAGTTTCTTGAGGTCTTCCGGATTGTTTTCAATCCACAGGTTCATCGTATCGGCGGCGACAAACTCCGGGCCCGTAAGCTCGTCAAGTATCTCGTACTGCAGGGCCGGGGCCGTGTTCGCCAGGAACACGAACTTGCTGTCGCG
This sequence comes from uncultured Pirellulales bacterium, assembly GCA_964406945.1. Lineage (GTDB taxonomy): Bacteria > Planctomycetota > Phycisphaerae > Sedimentisphaerales > Anaerobacaceae > UBA2266. The sequence continues at coordinate 21,839 of CAYOTO010000037.1, read as the reverse complement.
GTACTCCGGCGGGACCTGTGGGGCGGCCTCGCCCAGTACATTCAGTTCGACTTTGTCGGTTATGCGGTCGTCCATGTTGGCCTGATACGTACCCGCCCAGCGGAAGGTCTTGCTGCCTTCGCGGATTTCGAGGCCTATCAGAGCGACGTTGCGGTCGGCAAAAACCTGGGCCAGATCGAAGGGGCAGTCTTCCCCCACTACTCCGACGAAACGCACGCCGGTGAAGAAGCTGCCGGCCATGCTGAAATATATCGAAGAACCGCCGATGCAGTCTTCGCTGACTCCGTGCGGCGTTGTAACTGTATCTATTCCTATGGAACCTGTAACAAGCAGGGACACCTGTTTTCTCCTGTCAATTCTGGTCCGTTTTGAACTTTTCGATGGTCTTGTCGATCCTCTGCAGAGTCTCGTCGCGGCCGAGCATCTGTACGGAATCGAAAATCGGCAGCGATACCGTGGTCCCGCAAAGGGCGACCCGCAAGGGCTGAGCGACCTTGCCCAGGCCGACTTGACGCTCCTGCGCCAGGCCCCGAAGCATATCTTCGAGCGACTGCTCCGTGTATTCGTCCATCGTCGCGAGCCGATCCCGGACGACAGCCAGGATATCGAGAGCCCCGGCCTTCTTCAGAACCTTCTTAACCGCCTTGGCGTCGTACTCGATGTTTCCGGCTTCGACAAACAAAAAGCGGCTCTTTCTATCGATCTCCTCCAGCGTGCGTGCGCCCTCGGTGATGGTCAATATACGCCTCAGCAGGGCGTCGTCTGCCCCGGACAGTGGCGAATCGGCCTGGTCCAGGTACGCCTTGAAACATTCGAGCAGGCGGTCCTTGTCGACCATTCGCATGTGCTCGGTATTGAACGCCAGCAGTTTCTTGCGGTCGAAGAGGCTGTTGCTCTTGCTGATTCTGGAAATATCGAACGCCTCGATCAGCTCGTCGATCTTCATAATCTCGCGGTCGTCGCCCGGATTCCATCCCAGCAGCGCTAGGAAATTGATCATCGTCTCGGGAATATAGCCGCTCTTGAAAAAGTCGACTATGTTTATTTCCGGCAGATGCACGCCCAGATGGGCCGCCATGGCATCAATTACGGGCATGTCCGGGGTGGTCTTGCCTTTGAGAAAACCGTCGAGTTCTTCAACGCCCGCCCCGGCTGCGGCGGCAAGTTCTTCCATGTCCACGTCCCGCATGGCCTTGACTGCGTCACGAAGCGTATTGGGCCTTTCTCTTTTGCTGAGTTTACCCCCGGAATCGCTGACCGTGACCGACATGTGGGCGTAGTCGGGCGGATCGCCGAAGCCCAGTGCCTGCCACAGGCTCTGCTGACCCGGTGTGTTCATCAAATGTTCCTGCCCGCGGATGATGTGAGTAACGCCCATAAGGTAATCATCCACAACACAGGCGAAGTTGTAAGTTGGAAAACCGTCGCTCTTCTGGATTATGAAATCGCCTATTTCGCCGGGTCCGAACGTAATCGCGCCCCGGACCAGGTCGCGGACCACCAGTGCGTCGGTCTGCGGCACCGCGAATCTGACGGTCACCGGTCGGCCTTCGGTGCGAGCTTTCTCGGCATCGGCGGCGGTCGGAAGAACCTGCGGCCGTCGATAGACGAAGCCCTTGTCCCCCTTGCGCATCGCCTCCAGTTCTTCGGGCGTCTCGAAACAGTAGTAGGCCTTGCCCTGATCCAGCAGTTGCCCGATGTACTTGTCATAAATATCGCGGCGCTCGGATTGCAGGTAAGGACCGTTGGGTCCGCCCGCCTCGGGGCCTTCGTCCCAGTCGATGCCAAGCCATTTGAGATCGTTCATGACCTGCCTTGCCGCGGTGGGAGTGTTGCGTTTCTGGTCGGTATCCTCGATGCGCAGAATAAACGTGCCGCCGCTTCGCCTGGCCCAGAGCCAGTTGAACAGCGCTGTTCTTGCCCCGCCCACATGGAGATAACCCGTGGGTGAAGGCGCAAAACGCGTTACTACTTTGTCCGCCATAATTTACAATCCCTGCAGCAAAATCGAAAGAACAGTCAGGATAAGCCGCACAGCCTTGATTGTCAAGCCGGTCATCCCTCACACGCCCTTATTTACCCCGTTTCAGGGCAGATTTGTGCGGCCAATAGCCGAAATTAGAAGAACTAAAGAACGAACCCGCCTGACCGCCGGTTCGCGCGGGTGGTTTTTCGGCTAGGGAGGGCATTTCGCGCACACTGAACGAAAGAGCATTGTGCTCAAATACCGGTCGCCGCGGTCCGGAATAATTGTAACGATTGTTCCGGATTTCATGTCCTTTGCAAGGCGGATCGCGCCAGCGACCGCCGCACCGGCCGAGATTCCCGCGAATATGCCTTCCTCGCAGGCCAGCCTTCTGGTCGTTTCGAACGCTTCCTCATCCTTCATCACCAGAACCTCATCAAGTCTGGTCCGGTCGAAGATGTCCGGAACGATGGCCTCGGTCATATTCTTGAGGCCCTGTATGGTGTGGCCTGTGGTGGGTTCCACGCCCACTATCTTGCTTTTTGCGTTTCTTTCCTTCAAAAAACGGCTTACACCCATAAGAGTGCCCGTCGTGCCCATCCCGGTTACGAATACGTCCACTTCGCCGGCGGTCTGATCGATGATTTCGGGCCCAGTGGTTTCATAGTGGGCCAGCCAGTTATTCTCGTTGGCGAACTGGTTGGGCATGAAGAACTCATCCGGCTGCTCCTGGACGATTCTATGCGCCAGGCGAATCGCTCCGTCTGTGCCTTCTCCGGCCGGCGTAAGGACTACTTCGGCTCCGTACGCTTCGAGTATATGGCGCCTTTCGGTGCTCACGCAGGCCGGGAGAGTCAGTTTGACTTTATATCCCTTTGACGCGCCGATCATCGCCAGAGCGATGCCGGTATTGCCGCTGGTAGGCTCGAGAATCACCTTTCCCCGGGCCAGTTGTCCGGATTCCTCGGCCTTGCTTATCATGTAACAGGCGGGTCTGTCTTTGATAGAGCCGGCCGGATTATGGCCTTCGAGCTTGGCCATAATCCGAACATTCGGATTCGGATTGAGCCGCCTCAACTCCACCAAAGGAGTATTGCCAATCGAACTCAAGACGCTCATTACTGTATCTCCTGATAATGCCCGTTGCCCAAAGCATGCTATTATAATCCGTCGCAACGGGCCAGTCCAGTTTGCAGACCGACGCGGCGGTTTATGTCGAGCATACGCATTTTGAGCAGGGCCCGGGGCAAAGTCCTTGTCAAAAGGGGCCGATTTGATAGAATGCGCCGACTCAACGCGGGTACTATTTCCCGTAACTCAGTTACGACAGGATACACATGGCACCGGAAGACACAAACAACACAGCAGAACGGCTTGATTTCATCAGGCAGATCGTTGCAGATGATTTGAAGAGCAATAAGTGGGACCACCGGGTCGTTACGCGGTTTCCGCCCGAGCCCAACGGCTACCTTCACATCGGCCACGCCAAGAGTATATGTCTGAATTTCGGCATTGCGGCCGAGTTCGGCGGAAAATGCCACATGAGATTCGACGATACCAACCCCGAGAAGGAAGAACAGGAATACGTCGACTCTATTCTGACGGACGTCCGCTGGCTGGGCTGGGACTGGGGCGATAACCTCTTTTACGGCTCGGATTATTTCGACAGCATGTACCAGTATGCGATTCAACTGGTCAAGGCCGGAAAGGCGTATGTCTGCGATCTGGACGCGGAGCAGACCCGCCAGTACAGAGGCACATTGACAAAGCCGGGCAAGGACAGCCCGTACAGGGACCGCTCGATCGAGGAGAATCTGGACCTGCTCGAACGCATGAAGAACGGCGAATTCCCGGACGGCAGCCGCACACTTCGGGCGAAGATCGATATGGCCCATCCGAATCTGAACATGCGCGACCCCGTCATGTACCGAATCGTGCACGCCAGGCATCACCGCACGGCCGACGAATGGTGCATATACCCCATGTACGACTGGGCCCACGGGCTCGAGGATTCTATCGAAGGCGTAACGCATTCTATCTGCACGCTGGAATTCGAAAATCATCGCCCGCTCTACGACTGGTTTCTCGATGAACTCGGCATCTACCATCCGCAGCAGATTGAGTTTGCCCGGCTCAACCTGACCTATACCGTAATGAGCAAGCGCAAGCTCCTGCGGCTGGTAAAGGACGGATACGTCTCGGGCTGGGACGATCCGCGCATGCCGACCTTGAGCGGGATGCGGCGAAGAGGATATTCCCCGGCGGCTATCCGCGACTTCTGCAGGAGGATTGGCGTCAACAAATTCAATTCCACCGTCCAGATCGAGCTGCTGGAGCACTGTTTGAGGCAGGATCTGAACAAGACATCGCCGCGCTTCATGGCCGTGCTCGATCCCCTGAAGGTAGTAATCACCAACTACCCCGAAGGACAGACCGAAGAACTGGATGCGATAAACAATCCCGAAGACGAGTCGGCGGGAATGCGTAAAGTTCCCTTCGGCAGGGAACTGTACATAGAACGAGACGACTTCATGGAAGAGCCGCCTCGCAAATTCTATCGACTGGCCCCGGGTCGCGAAGTGCGCCTGCGCTATGCCTATTTCATAACGTGCACGGATGTGGTAAAGGACGACCAGGGCAATATCACTGAACTTCGCTGCACCTACGATCCGGCCACAAAGGGCGGCGATGCCCCGGACGGACGCAAAGTAAAGGCGACGCTGCACTGGGTCTCGGCCGAGCACGCTCTGGATGCGGAGGTTCGGCTGTATGACAATCTCTTTACGAAGGAGAATCCGGACCAGACCGAGGAAGATCAGGATTTCACGGCTAACATCAATCCCGAGTCGCTGAAGATATTGCAAAACTGCAAGGTCGAGCCTTCACTGATGACATCGAAGCCGCTCGATCGCTGCCAGTTCGAACGCCGGGGCTATTTCTGCACCGACCAGGATACGACAGCCGGAAAACTCGTCTTCAACCGAACCGTAACCCTCAGAGACACCTGGGCCAAAATACAAAAAGCCCAGCAAAAGCAAAAATAGAGCAGAAGCATTCCTCAGGCACGGTCTTTCCGGCCGAAAAGTTCCTGGAACTTCTCTTTGATGTCGGGTTGTTCGCATAACGTCTGGCCTATCAGCACGGCTCGGGCGCCGACGTTGACCAGCTTCTGCACGTCTTCGCGGGTCTTTATTCCGCTTTCGGCGACCAGTTCATTCGTGCTGTCGAGCAGTTCGGCCATCCTGCCGGTTGTGTTTATGTCGACCTGCATCGTCGTCAGGTCGCGGTTGTTGATACCGAGCACGCTGTAGCCTTTTCGCGGAAAGCCGATCAGACTGCGGATCTTCATCAATCTTTCGACGCTGTGGACTTCCAGCAGGACCGTCAACCCCAGCTCGGCCGCCTCGATCATCAGATCCATCAAAACGCCGTTCCTTAGCGCATCGGCTATCAGCAAAATCGCGTCGGCCCCGGCGATCCGGGACTCGTAAACCTGATAGATGTCTACAATGAAGTCTTTCCGCATGACCGGCAGTTTGACCGCGTGTTTGATTTGCTGGATGTACTGAAGTTTCCCGTGGAAGTACTTCTCATCGGTCAGGCAGCTTATGGCGTCGGCGCCGCATGATTCGTAGGATTTGGCTATCTTGACCGGATCAAAATCCTTGCGAATAACGCCGGCCGAGGGCGAAGCCTTCTTGACCTCGGCGATTACGTTGATTCCGCGGGGGTTTTTCTTGGTAACCGCTTTATAAAAATTGCGGCACCGGGGCAGGTCGTGAACCTGCTCCTTGAGCACGCTGAGCGGCCTGACCTGCCTGCTCTGCTGAATCTCCACCCGCTTATTATTTATGATCTCGTCGAGTATATTCGCCAAAACCACATCATTCCCAATATGCCGCGGCCGACAAAAGTCGACAACCGCTTACTGCTGCGCCTTTTGGCCGCCCTGTTCGGACAGTCGCACGAAACTCATGCGAAGATCGCTGAGAGTCTGCGAAAGAACCGCTTTTTCCTGTTCAGTCAGATTGCCCTTTGTCTTCTCCTCGAGCGTCTGGAGCATGTCTATGTGGTATCGCGCCAGCTCCAGATCCGGTTCGCGCGGCTCCTGGCCCTGTTCCAGCGGCATGCCCATGGCCGCAACCGTCTGGATCATCAGCATGCTCAAAAGTGCGGCAAAATTGCCTTCGGGAAGCTGCTGACGATGTTGCTGCTGCCCTTCGGCCTCCGGGGCCTCTTTCTCGGCTTTCTTCTCCGCTTCGAGGGTGGCCTTTTCTTTCTTCGCGTCGGCTTTCCAGTCTTCGTCCACTATGATCTTCTTATCCTGTTTCGCTTCGTCAGCCATATCAACTCCATTTAGATCGAGAATTAATTCACAATAGCGGCGCCTGCGAACAGCCGCCGCCGGCGATCAGAAGACTCGCCGCAATCAGCCGACAATTACACTATCGGCGATATTTCTTCAGGTCTCTGGCAATATCGCGTTTCTGCTGCCGGTCGGATATCGCCTTTCGCTTGTCGTATTGCCGTTTTCCCCGCGCAAGGGCCAGTTCGGCCTTGGCCAAACCTCTTTTGTTGAAGTATAGCCGAAGCGGCACCAGCGTAAAGCCCCTCTGTTCGAGTTTGCCAGTAATTTTGCGGATCTCGGACTTGTGCAAAAGGAGCTTGCGGTCGCGCATCGGGTCGTGATTGCCGATATTGGCCTGCTGATACTGGGCTATGTTGGCTCCCACCAGCCAGCACTCACCGTTGCGAATTCGGGCGTAAGAGCCGCTCAGGTCGGCTTTTCCGGTCCGCAACGACTTGACTTCGCTGCCCTGTAACTCGAGCCCGGCCTCGAACTTCTCAACCAGTTCGAAGTTATGGTAGGCCTTCTTGTTAACCGCAACCTGCCCGGCCGATGTCATTTTTTTGTCGGATTTCCCTGCCATCGCAGCCATAATATCGGCCAGAGCCGATATTTGCAACACACCGACGCCCCCGGCCCCGCAGTTTGTCTAATTACATGCTACCTGAACAGGTCCGAATGTGAACCAGTGCGAACCAGGATCAGTTTACGGGTTCTTTCTCAATGCGGTAGATGAGCAGGCAATCCGGCTCGATGTGGCACTCACGGTACTCTTCCAGGTTACCGGTTAGTGCGTGATCGCGGTTGCCTGGCGGCAACTGCTCGCCGCGGTGCAGCAGTTCTATGGCAGTTTTAAGCTTGCCGCAACGCTTCCCCCGCGAGGCGAGCTTCTTGTAGTCCTTTTTGAATCTCCCAGTACGGACAACGGTCAACTGTCCAGTTCCTCGAATAATTTGTCAACGCTGTCGAATTCCGCGATATCCTCGCCGGCCTCCAACTTCTTCAGGGTTTGCGCTGTTACGTCGTTGGGTATTCTAATTTCGAACGGTATTCCCCTATGGTAGATGATCTGCCGCAGGTACATCGATATTGCCTCCGACATGGTTATGTTGAGGGCGTCGAGGATTCCTTTTGCGCGTCTTTTAGTAGCCGCATCGACCCGGGCCTGTATTGTAGTTCCGCTTGCCATTACATACGCCTTTCAAGCGATATGGTATTGCCTGACAATGTCTATACATCTATTATACATTGAAAGTTCTTGCCGCCAAAATACAAAATAGCTGGTGCTGGTTAGTAGGGCGTTTGTACGGGTCCTGGAGAATTGAAGTTGCCCCGTCGTAAAAGGACTCTAAAGTCCGGTAATTTCGTCTATCTTATGGCTTAAAAATCAGTCAACGCGAAAATCCAGGATGCGCAGGGGCGTTGGCTGGTGGGGTTTCGTGGGGGATAGCTGAACCATGACCGAAAGAATGCCCTGTTGTTTCCACCTGCGCGGATCTCCCAGCATCTCGTTGCCGAAAGGCCCTTTTTCGACATGGATGATTCGCCAGTCCGTCCACCCGGTCGGCGCCGAAGCGGCGGCGATTACCAGATCGCCTCTCGTATACTGATGCCCATCGGCCGGGGCTTGTCCGCTTGTCCTGGCCCCGAAGATCAGATAGGCGTCGTCGCTGTCGTCGGTGAATATCTTGGGCCTGTTGCCTGCAATCCAGGGCATCTCGGTGTGATGCCATTTACCGTCGCGGCCCCGCCAGTAGTGGTGATAGCGTCTTGCTTCGGCCGGCCCCCAGCGGTGCTCGCCCGGCTTGCTTCCGGTGGCTGCAAGCGACTCGGCCGAGCAATGCCGCATCACAACATGAACGCGGCCTGTCGAGTCCACCGTCTGACCGTGAGTATTCATCAGGCCGTAAGCTCTGCTGATGGCGACAACCTTTATACCCGGTGAATCGACCCGGGCCGGGCCTTCGAGCAGCTCGCCGGTGTTGTTTCGCCAGTTATGCCCGCCGTCTTCGCTGTAACAATACATCAAATCGTGATTGGATCCCTGGCTGCTCTCGCGCCAGACCCACGTAACGTGGAGTCTGCCTTCGGGACCGTAATTGTACCCGTTGGGATAGGAGCAGCGGGACGAACTTGTGCCCATATAGTCGGTGAATTTGCCGGCCCGGGAATCGATCTGACGGGTCCCGGTCCACTTGCCGGTTGCGGAGTTATAATCGACCAGCATTCTGTCGCCGTTTCCCGAGCCGCCCCGACGATAGCAGAACTGCAGCCCGCCGTCGGGCGTCTGAAAGAACCGCGGGTAGGTTACACGTATTTCTTTGCCTTCTTCCATGTACGAACGTACAGGCCCGAACAGATCTGGGTTCCACTTCGTTCGATCGGCCGCGCCTTTTTCCGACATTCGGTAGTGAAGCGGATGCACATGGTGGTCGAAAGCCAGGTGAATCGTGCCGTCGGCCGGGCAGATGCCGATCGAAATCACGTTGTGGGCGTCGTTGCTCTGGAAATCGTAATCGTCAAAGCGGACTATGTTCCAGTCCCCATCTGGTAGTCTCCTTCTGGCGATACATACGCGTCTGTTTGCATCGTAGTAACCCACATACTGGCGGCCGCCGTGCGTAAGTACCGCCTCCTGCTGAAAAGACACACCGTTGATAGACTGACCGAAGCTGCCTTTGATCGTCAGCGCCTTTTCATCGACAACCGAATCGCCGATCTTCTCCACCGACAGTTCGCCCGGGCACGTCACCGCGGGCAGGCAAAGCATAACTACAGCTTGTGTGAGAAAACGCATCAGACCTCCGTCCTTGTTGAAGACACCGGCTTCGATTGACCGCCGCCTATCTCTTAATTCTCCTCGCCAGTTGGTCTTCGCCGGCGACCAGTCGGGCCTTGTGCTTCTCGACTTCTTTTGCGATGTCGGCGAGCACTTCCGGGTGTTTGTCGGCGATGTTGTACTTTTCGGACGGGTCGTGCTCCAGATTGTAAAGTACAGGCGGGTCGTGCTTGACCATCTTGTCGTTGCGGTATCCGCTCTTGGTCATGTAATGAGCCTTGAAGGGGCCTTTGCGTACCGCCCAGATCTTCGTGCCGCGATAGTAGAACATCGTCTTGCGCGGACTGGGCCCGGTGCCGAACAAGGCCGGCGAAAGGTCCAGACCGTCGACCACCCTGTCCTTGGGAATCGAAGCCCCCGCCAGTGTGAGCATTGTTGTGTAAATATCCATCGTTGCGCCCATGTCCTGCACAACGCCCGGCTTAATCTTCGTCGGCCACCACATAATCGTAGGCTCCCTCATACCGCCTTCGTAGGTGCAGCCTTTTCCCTCGCGCAGCAGCCCGGCCGAACCACCGTGCTGATCGAAAGAAAGCCAGGGCCCATTGTCCGAGGTGAATACGACGAAGGTGTTTTCGTCCAGACCTTCCTGCTTGAGTGTATCCAGGACGCGCCCGACACAGGCGTCGATTTCTTCGATCACGTCGCCGTAAAGCCCGCGACGACTTGTGTCTTTGAATTCGTCGCTGCAGAACAGCGGCACGTGCGGCAGAGAATTGGCCAGGTAGACGAAGAACGGTTTCTCCTTATTGGCTCGGATAAATTTGCAGGCCTCGTCGGCATAGCGTTTCGTTATAGTGTGCTGATTTGCCGGTCGTTCGATGATCTCTTTGTTTCTCATCAGCGGCACGTTCCAGTACTCGACCTTGGGCTCCCAGAACGCCTGGCGGCCTCTGCCGGCGACCCGGTCCATGTCGTTGCTGTACGGAATGCCGAAGTAATAGTCGAAGCCGTTGCTGGTCGGCAGATACTCCTTGAGGTGTCCGAGGTGCCATTTGCCGAAACAGGCGGTTGCATAACCCTGCGTTTTGAGGCCCTCGGCAAGAGTAACTTCACTTTTTGGCAATCCCCCGGCCGAATCCGGGAAAAGCACGCGCCTTCTGTCGCTGCACATGCCGCTGCGGATCGGCAGTCTGCCCGTCATCAATGCGGCCCTGCTGGGAGTGCAGACACTTGCTCCTACATAAAAGCTGGTCCATTTCTGCCCCTCGGCGGCCATTCTGTCCAGATTGGGCGTCTTGATGCTGGGATGGCCGAAACAGGCCAGATCCCCGTAACCAAGATCGTCACAGAACACTATCACAAAATTTGGTTTGCGTTTCGCGCTGCCGCGTTCGAGTGCCGTCATCGGTCCTGCCGCCGCCGCAATCGCCGCGGCGCTAAGACCTTTCAGAAACCTGCGCCTGTTAAGTCCATTGCTCATTGAAATATTCTCCAGGATAAAATTTGCGCTGAACGGACCATGCTCCACGGACTGATGCCGCACACGTAGCCCTACTCTTGCCGGGCTTGCGGACAGTTCAGGTTACCGTCTTTTCACGGGCCAGGGCTGCACGCCGCACCTGTCGGCCCAGGCCTGCCACATTGCCTTGAGTTCGGCGGCCTTGTCCGGGTGTTTGTCGATCAAATTGTTCAACTCAGTCCGGTCCGCCTCGAGGTCGTAGAGTTCCCATTTGCCGGGATGCCGCAGGACCAGTTTCCATTTGCCTTTGCGAATGGCCTTGTTGCCTTCGTGCTCCCAGTAAATAGCTTCCCTTTCAATCGGCTTATTGGAAAAGGCGGGCACCAGCGACTTGCCCTCCATAGGCTGGATGTCTTTGCCCTTGAAGCGTCTGGGATACTCAGCTCCGGATACATCGACACAGGTGGCCATGATATCTATCAGATGCCCGGGCTGTTTGCGCAACTGACCTTTTGCCCCGACCACGGCGGGCCAGTGTACGATCAGCGGCGTCGAAATTCCACCCTCATGCACCCAGTGTTTATACAGGCGGAAGGGCGTATTCGAGGCATTCGCCCAAGCCCTGCCGTAGGCGATATACGTATCCGCCGGACCGGGCATGACCCCGCGGCCCGTCCTGACCGGGCGACCGTCGCGGGTAACTTTCGGCTGCATGTCCATCTGCAACTCGTCCTCTTTCATTGGTTTGAGTTCGACCGGCTTCGAAGGGTCGGGCTTCTCCTTGCCCCGGCTGCCGTATTCCTCGGCGCAGCCGCCGTTGTCGGCCAGGAAGAATATCAGAGTATTGTCCAGTTGGCCGGCTTTCTTGAGGGCTTCGACTATGCGGCCGATGCCCTGGTCCATACAGTCGATCATCGCCGCGTATACTTCCATACGACGCTCGAACCAGTCCTTGTCTTCAGCGTCCTTCCACGCGGCTGCGCGCGGGTCTCTGGGCGTCAGAGCCCATTCTTCGTCCACGATGCCCATTTCGATCATACGCTTATGGCGTTCGGCTCGCAGCGCGTCCCAGCCCTTCTTATAGCGGCCCTTGTATTTGGCGACATCCTTTTCCCTGGCGTGCATCGGCCAGTGCGGCGAGGTGTAAGCGACATACATGAAGAAAGGCTTATTCGAATGCCCGGCCTTATGATCTTGAATATACTCGACGGCCGTGTCGCTAATTGCGTCGGTATAGTAGAAATCCTCCCACGGTGCGATCATACGATTCTCGCGCGTCAGCGAGCATGGGTCGTAGAAGCTGCCGGCCCCGTGGATAGTCCCGAAGAATCTGTCGAAACCTCTCTGTCGCGGCCAGTTATGCTTGGAACTGTTCGGCCACCGCTCTCTGGTAACATGCCATTTGCCGGACATATACGTCCTGTAGCCGGCGGTCTTCATCACTTCCGCAATTGTCACACAACGGTTGTTCAAATCCCCCTGGTAGGAATCGTATCCGTAATCGCCCATCATGTGCCCGACGCCCGCCTGGTGCTGATAAAGCCCGGTCATCAGCGATGCGCGGGTCGGACAGCATCTGGCAGTGTTGTAGAACTGCGTGAATCTCAGGCCGTTTGACGCAAGCTTGTTCAGGTTGGGAGTGTTGATTTCGCCGCCGTAGCAGCCGATGTCCGAAAAACCCATATCGTCGGCCATCATCAGGATAATATTCGGTTTCTTCTTTTCGGCTGCGAAGACCGGCCGTTCTGCATTCAAGCCCGGCATGGCAGCCGCCGCGGCGCCGACACTGACACCTTTCAAAAACTCACGCCTGTTCATAAAACACTCCTGTCTCTGAAAAAACCGCCTCTCGAATCAAGTAAGCGGCTCGCAACTACTTGATGAATCTAATACAAAGCGGATAGCGAAAGCTCTCGCCGTTGTTGGCCTTGATGCTCGCGATGACAATGCAAACAAGGTTCGTGATGCCCAGCGCGATCAGCAGGAATATCCCAATCACAACAAACATCAGCAGAACTGAAACCACCGTGTAGATCAAAAGAGATATCTGCCAGTTAAGCGACTCCTTGCCGTTCGCATCGATAAACACGTGCTCGTCCTTCTTGAGTTGCCACAGGATCAACGGTGCGATGACCCCGCCGAACGGAATCGGCAGATACGCCGCCAGGCCTCCCAGGTGGCAGAACATGGCCCATTGCTTGGCATCCCGTGTCAAAGCCTGGCTGCTTTCCTGCTCCAGAGCCGGTGTCATCTCAAATTGCTCTTCAACTTGCTGTTGCGGCTGATCCTGAGATTGTTCGTTCTGATCCATCAGTTTGCTCCCCTTGGCTATTTCAGAAATTCAATTGCGATGGGATATTTCCACCTTTGCCCACGGTTGGCCTTTACTGCGCCCATAATCACGAATATTACGTGAGCAATCGTGAGTGCCGGCAGCAGGATAACTCCGATGCAGGCCACGGTCAGAACCGCCGAGATGGCGTAGTAAATCACCAGCGAGACCTGGTAGTTCATAGCGGCACGGCCGTGCTCGGCGACAAAGCGGTGCTTGTCTTTTTCGTTCATCCAGATGATCAGCGGCCCGAGAAAACCCACCAGCCCGAGCAGATGAATCAACATTGCAAGACCGCGCGCCTCGATAGAACTCTCGATCCCGCGCAACTCGTCGTCGACGCCTGAATCGGGCACCGCTTCGGCGGAAATATTTTCAGCCTGCGGCTGATTTTCCGGTATTTCTTTCGCTTGAGCCATTTCAGAACTCCCCAAATTTCGTAGTCAAGCACAAGTTCTTTTAGCAGAGCCTGAGACGCCGGTCAACTGTAAAAAGCCTCGTTGCGACAGTGCTCCCGTACCTTCTATCGGCTATTGCAGCACTATCTTTCACTTGCACTGTTGGTTTATCTGGGCCGGGCGCCGCTGACGTCGATTTTCTCGAATCCGAAAGCTGCAATCCGCTTATCGTAATGCCCGAAGCGCCTTCGATGTGTATGATTCTTTCAGTCACACCGGCGAGCACGGTCGCCTTGTCCATGTCCTCATTCGGCAGCGGCCAGTAGACCACCTTGCCCGCCGAGCGGTCCAGATACCCCTGGCCGGGCCTGGTCATGTCCTTGCGGATGTTCCATACCACGTACTTCTCTACGCCGAACGCCCCTGCCGGATGTATTCCCTGCTATAGTCTTGGATAGCCGGCACTTTTAGTCTAGGCACACCAGGGACGCTGCCGATTAAGCTTTTCGGAAAGAACTTTCTTGGCAATCATCATATCTTCGCGAACCTGAAAGTCGAACATGCCCGCACAGATGAAATCGGCCCCGTTTTCGTACGCATACTTGAATGCCTGCTGAGGATGTATCGCCCCGGCGGCCATGACTTTGTACGCGATCCAGGGCTTCTTGACGGTCTTCATAAACTCGATTGTCTTCTCCGGCGTTCTGGACCAGACGTTATCGTTCTCGGGCTGCAGCTCGGCCGACCAGTAATTATGGCTGTGCAGGGTCTTCATATAGAAATCGACGTCAATACCGGCTTTTTCCGCCGCCATCGGAACCTCCACCGCGTGGCCGCCCAGCCCGGCGATGACCTTTCGGCTCTTGATGTAATCGACCGCCTTGCCAAGCAAATCGACACGACCGGCTTCGACAAACCTGTCACAAACGCCGCCGTGAACGTACGCCCCGACGGCGCCGTTATCTATCGCCCGTTTGGCCTCGCCTGTCGGGTCGTTCTGCTTCATCTTCACCTGGGCGATCCACTGCATCTTGCCGCCCCGCTCGTTCCAGTACCTGTTCATGATGCGAATGCAGTGATCGTCAAGCCGCAGAATCGCCGTGTTGATGCCAACTTCCTCGCACAGTTCGAAGGTCTCCATAACCTTCTCGTCCGTAAAATAATTCTTCAGCAGTGAGGAAACGTACATCAGATCCCGACTGTGCGCGAATCCGCTGATCAGATTGCCGCCGGTGAACATGCGGCTGATTGTCAGATTGCCTATTTTCCCGACGGGCATACCTTTGGAATTGGTCGAACCCGTCGCCGTGGACCGACTTGTGCGGTTCGCCAGCAGAGCACGTTCCTCGAAACTGAAGCCCAGAGCGGCTCCGGTTGATGCTGCCGCTGATTTCATGAGGAAATTACGCCGGTCAAGCTTATCCGACATGGTCGACTCCTTATCAAAAACGCCAAAAACAAGCACTCCGGCACTGTAGCAGATTTGATCGCTCGTGTCCAGAGATATGTATGTGCGAAAGACGCCCGTAGGCCATCTCACCGGGTCAAGGCTCAGGTTTGTATATCCGGGTTTGCGGTCTGAACACGAGCCATGCGAATGCGAAGTAATCACCGTGCGGAATCGGAGCAAGCCGAACGCCGCGGAGTCGCCCTTTTATCGCTTTTCCAGTGATATCCCAGGAGCTTTGGGTCTGTTGATCGCGTATCTCGCCGCCTCGTTCGTAGAAATCCAACGTATCTCCCGCCACTCTGCGGCTGAAAACGCCTGTCGACCCGATGTGTTTCGACGCAGTTGTTCTATCGGAGTCCAACGCCGAAAGTGCGCCGTCGACATGAAAGACGACGATCGGCTCTGAGCCCGCATCGTCGTTTATGACTTTGCTTCTTTCTGTAACCGAGTAAGGATACGCCACATGCGTTTCGCCTATCGAAACCGTAATCAGCTTCTGCATTGGAGCGAGCCGTCCATCGGTTGGGCCTTTGTACAGGAAGGGACTGTTGCCGATATCGTCATAGCCGACGTAAGGATTGCGGCCGTAGCTCCGGTTATAGCCGGTCCGCCGGGACAAAATATCGCCGTTGGGGTAAGAGTTACGAAACTGTCCGAAAGAAATAATCTGTGCAGGAAGACGCTTCAGTTGAACACCCGCATGATCGCCCACCAGACCCTCGCCCGTAAACTGCTGGAAAAGAGTCTCGGTCCGGCGGTCGTACATGACCATATCCGAATGCCGAAGAAAGCCGGAAACCCCGAAAGTATGGGTTTTGCCCTGGATTCGCCGGTCGAAAACGATAGCGCTGTAGCACAGTGGGCAAAAGGTAACTGCAATCGGAACATCACCGATTTGGTCATTCACGATTTCGTGCCAGATCAATATCTGGAGCGGATACGCTTTGCTCCGTCGGCCGATGTGCACCGCTATTACCGGTTCCCGAGGCCGCAGCCAGTTATCTGCAATTCGTGGCGGGACGAATCGCGGCCTGTCAATCGCAGGTATGCCGTCCTTGCCCACGCCTGCCGGCTTCAACTCGCTCAAATCGACAACGCGTTTGTCGGTATTCGTTTTGAAGCCGCGCAGTGAGGATGCCGCCTGAGCGTTCGAACAGACAAAAGCCCCAAAAGCCGCGGCTACCACAACGAGTCTGCGGTATCGAGTACACAAATTCTTCATAAACATTCCGGAGCCTCGTTAAGCGATTAAATGCGAGCGTTTACACCGTCTATACGGCTCGGGGTAGATACTGTTCCCCCGGGTTCAGAGATAAAGCGTCTTTCCGCCGTCGGCATAGTTCCCACAGCCAGCCAAAAAGGTCCGATTTCCCGCAGTGCTCTTTGGGTTTGTATGCAAAAGCCATTTTCCAGGGCCGTATGGAGTTCTTATGTTTTAAAAGAGGGCTTTGGCCCGCTCTGCTGAGCAAATGTCGTAGTGAAGTACATTTAGTGATTCCGGATAAGAAGATGATCTGAGAAAGATTGGATGATTTGACGCCGCCTCGCGACCGAGCTGGTGGATTAATCCCAAGGAGCATTCTCATGTCCGCCGTTACTTTGTCCGGAAGACCAGTCCTGCAATGGCTCACGGCTCTGCTTCTGGTTACATTTCTCCACCCGCTGGTTTTTTCTGCTGATCAAGCCTGCAGCCCCTGGCGCCCCGAAGACCGCATAACCAATGGATGGGACTGGTCTTTGCCCGAATGGGTCGAGGCTGATCCGTCCAGCGCGATTAAAACAAAGGAAAGCAACGTAAGCCCTTCGTTTCCCGGTCGAATCGCAAGGACCGTTTCGTGGACCTGGCGCCGGCTGGAGCCAACAGAAGGACAGTTCGAATTCGATGCCCTCAGAGCCGACATCGTCAAGCAATCGCAGGGTGGCCGGTATTTTATCGAATTCCATCTGCGGGCTTCGGTCTGGGAACTTCGCAACTTCCCCGATGAAACCTACTATCCCGACTGGTGGCAGCAACACGTGGAGGACTCGGCGAGCGCGCCGAGATGGCTCGCTCAGTACGAGATTCCGCTGGTTGAAATGTCCAGATGGGACGATATAAGCACGCCTTTTCAAGTCATCAACATGGATATCTACCACCCGGCTTACCACAGCCGCTATGTCCGCATGGTGGAGGCTCTCGGCAGCAGTGGAATACCCGCAATGGACGAGGTTTCGCTCATATACGTTCACCTGTGGTCGAGATCGCGAGGCGAGGAGGGCATGGGACCGCTGCTCGATGATCCTCGAAGGACCGTGTACGAAGAGCGACTGCAAGTCTGGGCCAATGCCTGTCCCGGCGTCGAAAAGAAGTTGTGTCTGGTCTCTCCGGCGCCGAGGGACATTGCCTTCGCTCTCTCGCTCGGGATGGGACAGCGAAACGGCGGCGCCGAGGTCTATATGCGGGACCACAGCAACGAGATGCTCGGCCAGTCAATCGATCCCGACGGCTATATGACCGTGGACGAGAGTTGTCCACTGATCGCGGAGAATCGCGCAAGCGGCGATGAAAACGAACAGTATATACCGGGCGTACACGAGCCGCGGTTTGGCCCGGTCTCCACCTGGTCGCATCGCTATCGCGAGTCGATGCTCAGGGTCTTGCAGATGCGACGCAACTACGTCTGGGCCGAGATGGGCGATATGCTCGTTGATCGGCCGCTGCTTGGCTACGTTGCACTCGAACTCGGCAGGCATGTCAACAATACGCCTGATGTCTGGTGCTATCTGCGCGAGAATGTCGTCGGTAGCGGGCAATTCGTCAAGCGGGCCAAAAACTTCGAAAGATGGCTGTATCAGCGAGACGGCCGGGGCTGCCGCACGGTGCCCACGGAAAAAGTCTACGTGCAGAACCAGGATGCACACCATCCGGATCACATGTACGACTATACCGCCAGGCGAACGGACACGGAAACGGGCAACACATTCATGGGCTTCGCCGTGGATGACCGGTTTCTTTTCGGAGGGCCGCATCGCGTGGCCGTGAAGATTACATACCGCGATAGAAATCATGCAGAATGGGCCCTGCAGTTCGAGGGCGGTTCTGGTCTGCAGCAACGAACAGTCCAGTGTGCCGACACGGGCAAGGTTCGCACGGCCACCTTCATGCTCGACGATATCCGCTTCGACGCCCTGAATACGGACCACGATTTCTCCATTCAGGCCTTACAGGGCGATGCCGTCATTCACTTCGTCAGGGTCATTCCATCATGGAGAAATATGGAAATTTCCACCTGCAACGTAAGATCCGGGACATCACGATTCGAGGACAGCATACGAGCCTCCGGAGTTATAGCTGCAACCGCCGAAGAGATTGCCTCGGCCACCGAAATAACCGTCGGCATCTGGTCCGACGAAACGGACTGTCTGATTTACAGTGAATCAATTCCTTTTGAACCCGAACAGGCCTCATCCGGCAGGTACCGCTACAGCCGGCGTTTGCACCGCGGCAGGCCGGGGGCCATAAGCACGCTGACAATAGATTTCGACCGGCGACGGTTTTCTCTGCAAGGCAAGTACCTCGACCTTGCGGGTCTGGCGGCCCCGGTGAGCATCGTTATGGAAATAGGTGATTTCGTCGGCGCCGCACAGGTCAATCAAGCGGTTGTAAACGGCGGCCGCAGGCTGCCGCTCCAGTTAATGAGCGGCTTCGCCGATACCCTGCACGTGGGGAGGGTGCGGGTCAGTGCCGGCAGGCAAAGCGCCGGCGACAGGTTGAGTGTTAGAGGTTCATTAGCCCTGAGAACGAAGCCGCGAGAAATCGGCGACGTGGTGGTTACCTGGAACGATCGGGTGTTCACTGTGCCGGCGGCCGACTTCAGTGAAAACCGACGCAGCGCCTGGATTTGCCGTAACGCGGACATTATCGAGGGCGGCCTTGCCACAATCAGACTCGATCTCGACAGATGCAACTTCATGATCGCTGCAAGCGACGTTGATCTGCAGGAGAAACGCGGCAGCATTGACTTCGGCCTGGCCTTCGCCGATTTCAACCAAACCACTCAAATCACCCTTCCAGACTAGCCCGAAGCCCGGTCCGAACAGGAAAGTGTAAATCTTGTGGCTAAAACGTGCAGGGTTCACGCCACCCAGGATTGCCCGCATTGCGGCCAGGCGGTGAGAGGCCGAGTGCCGAAACCCCGGATTTCCGCTTCGGATTTCATAGCTGTGGTAACGCTGATCAACAGATCGCGCCGGGAGCAAATGGGCCAGAATACCGAACGCAAGCTCGTGATCGAATACGTTTACCCTGAGGGCCGGCAGGCGGAAAGTACAAGCCCCAGAGGTCAACGGGGCCTGGACGATGGGGTTGTATCTTGACTTTCGGCCTGCTAATTGCTACTATAAAGCAGAGTTCGCAGATTGGAGGTCCTATGAGAATCTTTGCTTTCATAGTAGGTTGTCTATTGCTTGTGAGCCAGGCAATGGGCCGGACGATAACGGTAGGGGCCTGGGAGGGCCAGGCGGGCGATTTTCGACGTATTCAGGATGCCATAGATCAGTCCAGGGACGGTGATATAATTCTTGTGCGCCCGAATAGATATTACGAGAATATCAACTTCTACGGCAAAGCGATAACCATAACCAGTCTTGATCCTGATGACCCTGATTGCGTGGCTTCAACCGTAATTCGCGGCGAGAACACAGATATTCCGACCATTCAATTTGACTCGGGAGAAGGAAATGACTCAGTTCTAACCGGGGTGACTGTGAAGAGCCTCGATCGCCAAGCTCCAGATAGGCATGGCGCGGCGATTTACTGCTACTATTCTGACCCTACGATTAAAGACTGTACTATCACGGACGCTGAATGGGCCGTTCGCGGGCACGAAGCAAATCCGCTGCTGATCAGAAGCCATATTTACGGGTGCGATAGTGGCCCATATGGCCGAAATAGCGCGATAAGGAATTGCGGGGGAGAAATACGCTCTTGCACAATTAGTGACAATGAGAACGACGGACTGCAGGACACTTACGCGTATGTTGTGAATTGCTTAATTGTAAACAACGGTGGTAGCGGTGTTAACGGCGGTTCGGGCAGCGTCATAAACTGCACAATAGCCAATAACGAGGGAAGCGGAATATCCACTTCTGGCGAAATCCGAAATTGCATTATAGTGGGCAATGGTGGATACGGCATAGGGGGCGGGACGCTAATAAGTTTCAATAACGTCTGGGGAAACTTTTTCGGCAGCTATGGCGGGTCTTCGCCGTCTTCTAAAGACATTCACGAGAACCCCCAATTTGCTAGTACGAATAACTTTAGATTAGAGTCAGAAGCTGGACGCTGGGACCAACTTACGGGCCAGTGGGTGATGGATTCCGTAACAAGTCCGTGCATTGACGCAGGTGATCCAAACGACTCCGTAGAGACGGAACTGAATCCGAACGGAGGCCGAATCAATATGGGTGCGTATGGCGGCACTTCCGAAGCAAGTAAATCGCCTGGCGGTATAGTCGTGCCTGTTTGCAGACAGTACCCAGTGGCTGACTTCAACAAGGACTGCCGCGTTGACTTTGCGGACTTCGCTTTTTTTGCTTCGGAATGGCTGGCCTGCAACTACGACCCAGTGACCATGTGTGAGTAACGCCGGGCATTGAGTGAGTGTTGTCGATTGGATAGGTCAAGGGTGCGATCGCGTCTCCCAAAAACCATTCATAGGAATTGAGCGGACGGAGGCGATTGTCGCGATATATGGCAAATACCGCCTTGAAATACAGGAGTGGACATGCAAAGCCAGAGGAAACGCACTTGCTCACATTGCGGACGTACTCTTAGCATGCCCTGTGAATATGTTGATAGGTCTGTGAAATGTCCTTCATGTGGACAGACGGTTGATGCTGCGTCTAGGGAATTGGAGACACATAAGGATTTTCATGATAGTGGAATCACGATGGACACTTCTGCGAAGCATCATGGCATGCCACCTTGTCCGTTCTGCGGAGAGAAGATACTGCCATCTGCAAAAAAATGTCGCTATTGCGGTGAGTTTCTTGCTGGAATACATGTGGTCCAAACAAATGTGAAACAGAGCGCACTTCTTGGGTCAGGAGTGTGCCTCGTCTTGGCCATCGCTCTAATGTGGTGGAGCTTTCTTTCATTCTTATTGTACACACCCCTTCTAGTAGCTGCATTCATCCTGAGCATAGTCGCCATGGCCCAAGGACGGGTCGTACCGGGCCTCTTGATTCTGTTGCTGACCATTATCGCTGTTCCACTGGCATTTTGGGCAAGAGTGGCAATTCCTCGACCTTCTCGCTCCCCTGAACTCGATGTGCATACCGCAGGGAACTCGGCCCTATCCTCTCCCGAGGCTCTCCAAGTCTCCTCACATCCCAATGGCGAATCCGATCCATCTCGACAATCACATCGGCTAGAGGACGTGCAAGACAAGCGGATGGCAGCTCAGGCTGAAGAGGAGAAGAGGGACTATCTTAACTTAGTTCAGCTATATGGTTTGGAGGCAAAATACTTCAAATCGGCGTTTGATGGGCCGGTGCCTGGCGTCAGGTTTAAATTGAACAACCAAGGCAATCGCTCACTCGCCAAGGTAAAGATTACAGTGTATTTTAGAGACAGATATAACACCGTAATTGCCGAGCGAGATTACTGGCCCGTTAATACAGATTCATGGTCTGAAGATTCAGTCCGACCATTAAAACCAAACTATATCTGGCAGCTTGGCCCAGACAAGTTCTACCGTGCCGAGGGCATACCTTCCGAATGGCAGGAGGGCAATGCAACGGCAGCGGTGACCGAAATTGAATTTGAGCAATGAGTTGTTCCGGAAATGGACGTTCAGGGTGCCGCTCGTCCAACGCTCTGAGCCAAGTATACACTAACGCGACACCAGAAAGAGGCAGATCCTGCTTTCGTTCGGGCTGGCTGGTGTTTCGCATCCGCCTTTGCCGGTCAGATCGAGCCGGCGCAGCAGGCGCACGAAAAGAACCGCAATCAGACGCAAGCAGGGAGAGAAACCGCGATTTACAGCCAAAAACAAAGCCCTGCAGAGTACTGCAAGGCTCCAATGGGCCGGGCTGGATTCGAACCAGCGTAGGCTCACGCCA
>CAYOTO010000036.1:0-34779 GCA_964406945.1 uncultured Pirellulales bacterium | reverse complement strand
CTTAATGGGCAAATACTATTGAATCCCCCGTTTTCTCAATCCACACGGCTCTTAGGAACGCTTTTTGCGGCTTTTGCCGCCGCGGCCGGCGCTCTTGAGGTACGCAATCTCAACCTTCGTCAGGTGCCTGAACTTGCCCTGGCCCAGTCCTCTATCGTCAATTCTCCCTATCCGCGTGCGTTTAAGACCCTTGACCGGCAGCCCTACTTTTGCAAACATCCTGCGAATCTGCCGGTTCAGCCCCTGCGTAATCGTGATCTCTACAAGCGATTCCATCTTGCCCCGTCTGGCTATCCGCACGGCGGCCCTGCCGGTTTTGCCCTCGCTGAGCCAGACCCCCTTTTTCAGCTTCTCTATCGCTTCTCCGTTGGCCCGGCCTTTTACCTTGGCCACGTAAGTCTTAGGCACACCGTAACGCGGATGTGTTAAGAGATTGGCCAACTCGCTGTCGTTCGTAAGTATGATCAAACCGGTAGTATCGGCGTCCAGACGCCCAACGCAAAATACCCGCTCGGGAACCTCAACCAGCGAAACCGCCGTCTTCCTTCCCCGGGGATCGCTGCTGGTGCATATCACACCTTTAGGCTTGTTCAGCAAATAGTACACCTTCTTTTCACTGTAAACCCTTTTACCGCTTACAGTTATGACATCCTTACCGGGATCGGCGAAAGCCGGCAGTTCGTCTACCACCTTGCGGTTGACCCGGACCACACCCTGCTCGATCAAATCCTCGCAGGCCCTTCGCGATCCAATCCCCGCCGCCGCCAAAATCTTCTGTAATCTCTGCTTAGCCAATGGTGTTACCTTCCAGGCCGACCCAAACCATAGACCGGGCCGGCTCGATGAATGGGATACTGTCCGCATAAATAACCGCTACACACGCCACCAGCCAGCCCAGCAGCCCCAACTGAAAGGGCCTGTCGTGCACTATCAACTCCACAGGGCCGGCATATTTGCCCTTCTGAATGAGCGCGCTGAACCTGAAAATGCAATAGAGCACAAAAGGCGTCGTATACACTAGATTATTTGTACCGAAAAGGGCCCTGGTTCGTTCGTCCATCGCATACAACAGGAAACAAACCACGGCCAGACCGCTGGTAACGTCCAGCATGTGGGCAAGCAGCTCGGGCGTATATCCGGCCAGAGTCTTGCGAAAAGCCTCACTGTTGTCCTGCAACTGGGCGATTTCACTGCGACGCTTGCCAAAAGCCAGAAAAAGACACAACGCAAACGTGCAGATGATCAGCCAGGGCGAAATGAACACCCCCACCGCAACCGCCCCGGCAATCGCCCGCAGGCAAAAACCGATCGCAATGGCGATGCAGTCCAGAATCATAGCATTCTTGAGGCCCAGCGAGTAGAACATCATGAGGACTATATAGCCGGCGACGATAATCGCCAGATCCCTGGAGACAGCAAACGCCCCCAGAACAGCCGCCGCCACGCATATAGCGGCTATTAACGCCGCCGAACGCACATTAACCCGCCCTGCCGCAATGGGCCGCTCGCGTTTTGTCGGATGCATTCGGTCCGCCTGCCTATCCTGAATATCGTTGAAGATATACGTGGCTGAAGCAGCGAGGCAAAAACATGCAAACGCCCCCAGAGCCGCACCCAGCGAGGCCAGAACCTCATCCATGGGCCCGGCCAGTTTCTTGCCAAAGATAAGCCCCGCAAACACGAAAATATTCTTGGTCCAGTGCACAGGACGCATGATCTGGAGGTATTTCTTCATTTGTTAAGCCTTTCGCCTGCCGGAGAGCCGACACCTGATACCCTGCTAAGCGGACCTCGGTTTTGATGTGAAATCAGTGGACCAAGCCGCCGCATTAAGGAAAATATCGACATTTTTCCCGCTTTAGCCCAGAATAATCCCCACAGGCCCGTTCCGGGTAAACCGCGGCTGGGATAGGAAGGCATCTGAGGGACTGGTTTACAGATATTTAGGCCTTACGGGGAAAGATTGTTCTGAGGTACCGTTCGTCGTATTTGCAGGATTCCTCTCTGCCCAGCGGCATCTTTGTGCCCTCCATTACCAGCCAGCCGCGATACTTGATATCGTCCATGGCTCTGCGGACCGCCGGGAAGTCGATTTCGCCCTTGCCGTACAGGTCTTTGTAGTCTTTGGCATGAAACTGGCATATCTTCGGGCCGAGCTGACGGATTTCGCTGCAGATATCGTAGCCCATCTTGTTTGAATTCGCGACGTCGTAGTAGACTTTCACGGCCGGCGAGCCCACACTCTCGATTATATGCAGGTGCTCACGCGCACTGAGCCAGCTTTCAATCCCAAGCGTAACCTTGGCCTTTTCAGCCTTTGGAGCCACCTTTTTGAGCCGTTCGATGGTATTTTCCACGCCCTTCGGGTCGTTTTTCAGATCTCCGTTGCCGAAAAAAGCCAGCAGAATGATCCTCTGTTGCATTGCCTTTGCCACATTCACCGCCTGGGAAACCCATCGCTCGGCCCTGGGATCGGATTTATACGCCACGCTATTGAGATTTCCCATCGCCAGGGAAGCTATCTTGACTTCGTTCCTTTTAGCGGTATCCAAGTACATCTTCTGCAACTGAGGATCGAACAGAGGCAGATCCTGCGAATCGGCCGAGCCGCCGAAGTCAACCTGAACACCATCCAGCCCGATCCTTTTGGCGACCAGGAGGGCTTCGGGGTTAGTGCGTTTACCCAGCGTCCAATCGCAAGCACCGATCAGAAAACCCTTTGGTTTCTTCTTCTCGGCGGTCTTCGCCGACAGCCGGGCGGGATCTATCAGGGCCGCTGTCCCGAAGGCCGATGCAGCAGCCAGGAACCTTCTTCTTGAGGGTTTCATTATGCAACTGGGAAATTTGCGGGCGACCGGATCGCCCGGTTTTCTCACGATTTCTCTTTTTGCGACCGGTCCGTTTGCTCGACACGAGGCGGGCCCAACCAGAACGCGGGATATTAACTGCGTCGGCATCTCCTGCTAAATGTCCTGGTTAGGCTTTCAGGCCCGCCAGATCGGCCTCCAATTTTTCGCCTTCGGAGATCAGTTGCTTGAATGTGACTTTTTCGTTTCTATAGGCCGCGGTTCGTCCCAGCACCGTCACCAGATTGCTGCGAACCGATTCGGGCACGGTAGTATTGGACCAATCGCCGCTTACGATGGCCTTGTGGAAGTCGGCGATATTCGTCTGGGCGCCTTCCTTGTAGATTGCCGGGCTCTTGCCGCCTCTGTAGAAATTTTCGCCCCTGATCAGCACCTGACCGCCGTAGGATGTCTCCAATACGCCCTGATCGCCGAACATGCGGTTGTTGATCCCGCCCGGCGAACCGTGGCCGTCGAACTGCCGCGACGTAAAAGAAACCCCTACGTTATCCGGATACTGGAAGAACAGGCTGAACGTATCACAGCAGGTGCCGAACTTTCTAACTTTGCGCTCGCCGGTGCCGACGGCCCAGAGAGGATCGGAGTTCATGATCCACGAAGCAACGTCGAGCGTGTGAATGTTCTGCTCGGTAATGATGTCGCCCGAAAGCACGCGATCCAGGCCCCAGGCGCGCAGCCGGTTCTCCGCGTTATTCGGGTCATCCTGCAGATATTTGTATTTGCTCCTGAACGGATCACCGGCATGGTAGGACGACTCACCGAACGCATATTCTCCTATAGCCCCGTCATGCACCCGCTTTAGGGCCTCTTTGAAATACCGGTCGGCGCGGGTTTGGAAGTCGACCAGGAAGACCTGTTCTTTGTCCGTCGCCTTCCGGCCGCTTTGGCCTATGCTCAGACACCCCGGGGCGTCGACGGCGACAGGTTTCGCTATGTAAACGTGTTTGCCGGCATCCACCGCCGCGGCGGCCTGTTCCGGATGAAAATACGGCGGACTGATAATCGCAACGGCATCCAGTCCCTCGACCGCCAGAAGCTTTTCATGGTTTGAAAGTCCCGTAAAGCGTCTGCTCTCGGGAAGATTGAACTTCGAGCCGCATGCATCCACGCGGTCCTGGAAATAATCCGAAACGGCAATAATGTTGTAATTGCCGTTGTCCTTAAACAGACCCGCAATCCAAGAGCCACGTCCGCCGACGCCGATTATTCCAATATTGATTTTCGAATTCGCCGACGTGGCTTTTACGTGTGAGGGTTTTGCAATGGTAAAAGCGGCGGCCGCACCGGCCCCGGCGATAAACTGCCTGCGACTAAAAGAATTTCCATTCTGTGACATTTGCATGTCCTCCATTTCGTCGAGTTAACTGGCGAGATTGAAAACCACGCCTTTTTCGCGAATCAGACTTCTTGTGTTCCGGATCGAATTCAGTATACCTCAATACCCGCTGCAAAGGCAATATCTCAAATCGGCGTCAATCCTGCTGCAACAGATATATCTGCCTCTTGATCTTGCCAGTCGAGGTCTTTTCGAACTCTTCAAGTGTGATTTCCAGATGCCTCGGGCTGGTCACACGTTCGAAATGCGAAAGATAAGGGCTGCCCTGCTGGCACTGTTTTATCGACTGCCACAACAGATCTTTTACCAGCGGTACGCGTTCGGCCAGTTCGCCGCGAGCAATACCGGTATGCGCCTCGAGCTGCTCCCAGGCGGGCTGAACAATAGCTTTGACCGTCTCCTGAGTCTCGCCGTGGGCGTCCTTCTCGAAACCCGGCACCACAAGTATTTCTCCGACGAACAGAGCCTGCGACAGCGCCGATTCGACCAGTTCGGGACTGACGTTTTTGCCGCCGGCCAGAACGATGATGAACTTCTTGCGGCCGGTGATATAGAGGTACCCCTGGTCATCCAGATATCCGAGATCGCCCGTCCGCAGCCATCGCGTGCCCCGGGCATCCGTAAACAGAACCGCCTCTGTAGACTTCGGGTTCTTGTAGTAACCTTTCATTATGCAGGGCCCGCCCAGCGTAATCTCGCCCTTTTTGCCCGCGGGAACAGGCCGGTCGTCCTCGTCGAGTATCCTGACCAGCATAGTGGGAATGGGCGTGCCCACCGAGCCCAATTTATGTCCGTCCTCGCAGAAGCCGTAAACAGGCGAATTTTCGGTAGTGCCGTAGCCCTGGTACAACCGTATTCCGTATCTCCAGAAGACCTTCAAAACCCAATGCGGCATCGGAGCCGCGCCGGAGACGAAGAACCGCAGGCTCTCCCAGCCCAACTTCTTGACCATGCGTTTGCCGACCCACCGCGGGGCAGTCAGGTCCATGATGGCAACAATCGGATTGCGCTTTTTCTTTTCGGCAAGTTCGGCCTGGACTTTCCTGGCGATGACGGTAAAGAGCGTCGGAATGGCGACGAACAAGGTAATGCGCTTTTCCCTTATCAGATCGGGTATTCGCCGGTACTTGTTCGTATAGATATTCGGCGCGCCGACTCTGAGCGGCATCAGTTTGCCGACCGTTAGCCCGAACGAGTGATGTGGCGGTGTAATATGGCCCAATTTATCACGGTTTGTAAGCTCAATCTGTTGAATCGTTCCCTGGATGTTGGATAAGAGATTTCTATTCGTAAGCTCGACTTCGCGCGGGTCGCCTGTGGTTCCGGAAGTGCATACGATAACGGCCGTATCGTCGGGCAAGACGGACTTGCGTGTCCGGGCGAAAAGCTCGTCGTCAAGATCCCGCCCTTTTTCCCGATCCAGGCCCAGGCTGTCGTTCATTTCGATGACGGATATGTTCTTCTCGGCCGCGAGCTTTTTCAATTCGTCCTGCTGCTGCTGATCCCCATAGTCATCGGCCGTAAAAATCAGATTCGAGTCGGTTTGTGTTACGTGGTCCATTACGGCCCTGGGAGGCCTTTCAGGATCGATGAGAACCGGCACTGCACCGACGAGCACCGAAGCCCAGAAAACGACGTCCCATTCGAGCCGGTTACTTGCCACAATAGCCGCCTTGTCGCACGCCGCCAAAGCCGATTCACCGTGCAGCACCGCAGCAAGGTTCGACGCCCTGGCCTTGAGTTGGCCGAATGTAAACGACTCCTTGCGATCCGAACGGATTACTTCCAGGCACACCGTATTGAGGACATCGGCCTGGGCAAGTGAATGGTAAAAGAACTCGGCCAGAGACTTGAATTCCAAATCCTGCTGCATGAACGCTCCTGAACATGTACTTACAACACGCGGTGCGGCATTGCCGTTTGCTCTTGCACTTCGGACCGCATGGCGTACTCTAGCTTTGCAGACGGTGCATTTCAAGCGTTTTTGGAGCCTTGACCGGTTATCGGCCGATATGTACATTACTTCCACAGCGGTGCAGGCATTATCCTGAATTCATGGTGCGGAGCCCGCATTTGCATCTTTTGATTGTTCTTTATTGGAGTTTATGATGGCGGTGAACCGGTATGACCGCGATGAACGCGAAGCCCTGCTCGGGTCCGGGGCAAAGGGCTGTTTTTATGAGAGCGCGAATTGGAGATTCACGGCAGGCTGGCTCTGGCTGCTGTTGGCGGTTACCTTGTGGACGGCGTTTGTTTACGGCCCAATGCTGTACCGCGGTTACGACCTGGTGGACTGGGACCGCACCCTGCGGGTCGGAACGCTTCGCGTACTGCCTCTGCTGCTGGTTGTCGGCCCGATGGTCATGGTCGTCGCGGCCGGCGGACTCGATCTGTCTGTCGGCTCGGTTTTCAGCCTGACCTCGGTGGTGGTGGCCCTGGCAATAAGCAAAGGCTGGAGCACATCGGCAGCTATCTGGACCGGCATCGGCTGTGCCGCCGGCGTCGGATTCATCAATGCCCTTGCCGTCGGGGTCTTTCGGGTGCACGGAGCCCTTGTAACGCTCGGTATGGCCGTGGTGGCAAGAAGTGTTGCGGTCATGGTCAGCGGCGGGGGAAAGGTAATCCCTGTCGAAGCCGTCTATATAGACAAGATGCCCGAAACGCGGCTTTTCTGGATGTTGGCCGGCGGGGCTGTGTTTCTGAGCATAATAATGACCCAGTTAACGCGGTTCGGCAGACGACCCAGCCCCGAAAAAGAGGAGTTGGAGTCGGCGTTCGGTCGAGCCGTTCATGTGGGCCTGCCCTATATTCTGTCCGGCGCCGCGGCCGGCGCCGCCGGATTGTTCCTGCTCACACGCGTGGAGGTAGGCAGCCCGATGGTGGGCGTGAACATGGAGGTCCACGTGCTGCTGGCGGTTATTCTGGGCGGAACATTCGTGGGAGGTCGCTTCGGCTGTGTTCTGGGCGCCGTCGTGGGTTCCGGCCTGTTTATTCTGACACACATGCAGATGGAACTTCTGGATTACTCGGCTCAATTGCAGGCGGTGATCTTCGCCGGCGGACTGATAGCCGCAGCGGCTCTGAACCGCTTTTACTGGTGGATTGTCGCGGGCATGTACGACCGTCGCAAAGTCCGGGCGGTCGCCGCTATGGAATCCGACGTCGAGTCGGGCGCTCCCATAAGACGCTGGGAAAGAACCTAATCTGCTACTGCTGCGGGCAAACCGGGCAGAATTATCTCCATTCTGAAGCCCTCGCAGTCGATCTGCGGCTCATCCGGCAGGGTTCTGTATTTACCGATATGAACCTGCGCCGCGGTCCAGGCGGCTGCCAGAGCATCGTAGAAGTCATGAGGCATGACCCGCCGAATAGCGGTTGAAGGCATCCGGGCGTCGATGTTGGCAAAAACTGCGTCGAGCAGGCTCCGGCGTTTAGCAAGCCCTTTCTCGAAGGTCTTGCCCGGATCAACCGCTTTGCCTGCGTTGAGCGAGTAGAAACTGACCTCCGGATGGATCTCGCGTATGCGGTTTTGATCGGCGGGGGTAATCACCGCTTCAACCTGCCGAATCTTCTTCATCAGAGAAAAAGTCTGCAGGCCTATCCCGCGTTCGGCAATCAGAAGTGATGCCACACATGCATCGTCATAGGTTATTTCGGCGAAACACTGGCGAATCGGAGCCGACAGAACGGAACTTGCGCGCGGCGCCCCCAGCAATCGCCTGGCCGCCACATCGCAAGCCCGCTGCGGGCCCAGCGTCATGCCGATGGGAATGTAAACGCACACGATCTCGCACTTAGGGATTCTCTGCAGAGCCGAGGCGAAATCAGCCGCAACGAACATCTCCTCGACCACCAGAGGCTGCTGAAAAGGGGCCCCGAAGTCCTCCGCCCGGGCTACAACCACCGCCCAACCCGTCCTGCAGGGATCGATTCCCGCAATATGAAAGGTTTCCTGGCCCATGATTTCTTCCTGCTTCGAATGAACCGTTCCGCTTACGGCTATTCTCAGCTATGCGGGCCCGATAAGCAAGAAATAAACGCCCCGCGGCATGCCGGGCTCACAATTTCGAGCTGACCGGTTGTCGCTATTGAATTGATGCGAATTCCCGGTTACCATTTTGGGCGAGCACGCCCCCGATTTGGGCCGTAGTAAAGGGCGTTCGCTGAAAAAACCGACTTTTTCAGGCAAACAGAACCGGCATAAGACGTTCTGCAAAGCAATTTTGACGACCTTACGATGATCGAAACCGTAATTTTCGACCTGGACGACACGCTTTACGCCGAAATCGAGTACTGCAAGAGCGGTTTTGCAGCGGTGGCGGCCCATCTGGCCCAATCGCCGCAAATGCCCTCCGAGAGCCGCATATTCGAAGCCCTGTGGACCCAGTTTACCGGCGGCAACCGCAGTTCCACGTTCAACAGCGCACTGGAAGACCTCGAAATCGGCTACGATTCGGCGCTTATCAAAAGCCTGGTCAGAGTTTACCGCGAACATAATCCTACACTCGAGCTGCCCGAAGAATCGAGGCGGATTCTGGACGAATTGTCGCAGGACTACGCCCTGGCAATGCTGACGGATGGTTTCATGCCCGCCCAGCAACTGAAAGTCCGTGCTCTGGGCATAGAACCCCGTTTTCAGTGCATTATCTACACCGAGCAGCTCGGCCGGGAGTTCTGGAAGCCCTCGCCTGTAGGATTCCAGCGCATTCTCGATAAACTACGGACGGATGCGGATTCTACCGTTTATGTCGGTGATAACGAGGAAAAGGACTTTATCGCTCCCAATCAGCTCGGAATGGACACTATAAAGCTGGACAAACCGCAAGGAATGCACAAAAAAGGCGGCCAAACGCCCATAGCCCGGCCCAAACGCACAATTACATCGCTCAGTGAGCTACCCGCCCTGCTGCGAGAACAATAGCTGTAAACGTCCTATTTTTCGCATCGGGCGATATGCAATTCTGATCGAAACCGCACAAGCGGTCAAAGATTGACCCCGTCCGGCCCGCAGTCGGTTTTTTTGTTGACTAAGCGGGCGTTTTAGGCGATAATATACATCTCGGCAAGGCTTGAAATGCACAGTCGGCCTGCATCTGAAGCTACGCAAGCGGGGGCTTTTATGCCTGCGCAGTAACGAACGGATAAGAGGGTTTTTGGTTTTCTAGGAGTCCAGACATGCCTCCAGGCAGAAAGCAGCAAAGCAACGCCATGCTCTATACGCTTGTGGTCTTCATCGGCCTTTTCATAGCGGCTACAACCGTAGCGGTTATTTACTACGTCAAGGCCGAGGACAACCGCATAAGGGCGGCCGATCTCGAAAAAGAGCGTGACGATCTCGCGAGCAGCACTGACGTGCGCAATCTCGGCAAAACCGTCGGCTCGAAGCCGCCACGCACCACGTGGATATCCCTGATGAACCAGTACCTCAATGAGTCGATCAATATCATCACCGGTCCGCCCGTTCGCGATACCTCAGCCGAAGTCAAAGTGGCAAACGCCAGAGACGACCTGCAGAAAGTGCTGCAGATGGTATCGCCCTACGTACAGGTTCAGGACGTTAACTCCGAAGGCCTGGTGCCCATCATCTCCAAACTTGAAAACAAGCTAAGCAACACGCTCGACGCCGCCGCTCAGACCAGCCAGCAACTCGCCCAGCTTCAGGCGAAATTTGACGACGCCATAGCCGCCCAGCAGCGCGAGCGCGAGCTGCTCGCGGCCGAGAAGCAGAAACTCCAGCAGCAGGTCAACGAAATAGATCAGCGGTATGTCGAACTCGAAGCCCTGCTCAAGCAGACCGCCGACGAACGGGCCGAAACGCTAATGGTCCAACTTGACAGCGCCCGGGAATCACTCAAAGAAACCGAGCAGACGCTACTCAAGAGACAGGCCGAACTCGGGATGGCCCAGGAAGAACTCGAAGATACAAAGACGCAGTTGTTTGCAGTCAATCCGCCGCCGGATGCCAATGCCCCGGCCTACAAACCGGACGGTCGAGTCCTGCTGGTCGACGATCTTGCCAAGATCGCACATCTCGACATCGGCAGCGATCAACTGATTTACAAGGGCCTGACATTCTCCGTTTACGACCGCGGTGCTTCGATAAGCAGAGAGACCAAACCCAAGGCCGAGCTGGAAGTGTTTGACATCGCCAAAAACCATTCGGCCGCGCGAATCACCTCCGGCAGCTTCAAAAAGCCCATTCTGGAAGGCGATATAGTTGCGAACGTCATCTGGGATGCCGGTCGAGCGCATCTTTTTGCGGTCGCCGGTGATTTTGACCTCGACCGCGACGGCATGGTCGATCCAGGCTCGGCTCAGAAGATTCGCGATCTGGTAAAGAAGTGGGGCGCCAAAGCGGCCGAGAAGGTCAGTTCATCCACGGACTTCCTCGTCCTGGGTGATCCTCCGGCGGTTCCTACGACACCTACATTCGAGGACCTCGATATCGATCCCTCCGCCCAGGCCAGATACGACGAAGCCGTGCAGAGGCTTAAAAACTACGAAGAATCGAAAGAACTGGCCAAGACGCTCTGGATTCCCGTGTTCAAGTATGACACACTGCTGGACTTCATCGGCTACAACAGCCAGATCAAACGCCCCGGAGCATTTTCCAGCACCATCGCCGCCAACTGATCACACTTTTCTATTGGCCCTATCCAGCCCCGTCTCACGCGACGGGGCTGTTTTTTTGCGCATCCGACTCGTGCTCAATCCTCGTAGTTGTCGCCATCCCGGTGACCGGATAAGAGCCGGTTCGACGTCAGAATCGTTACGTCCCGGAAATCGATGCGGCAGTCGCCGTTAATACGTGTGAGCCTCGCCCGGGGGATTACCGATTTGTGCCATCACTGCTCTTGGTCGAAACCCGGCTCGATGCCTATCCCCGCCACGAGCACCTCGCCGGTATACTCCTTACTCCGGGCCTGCGTGAAACCCTTCTTCACGGCGACAAAAGTTACCGTACAGCCGGCCTGCACCGCCACACCCAGCGGCTCGCCCGTATCACAATCCAGTCCCGAAGGAATGTCGACCGCCAGAGTCGGTCGTCCTGCGGCGTTGATAGCCTCGATAACAGCCGGATAATCGCCCCGAACTTCACCGCTGAGTCCTGTTCCGAACACAGCATCGACCACCATATCCGCCACCTCGGAGATTTCTGCTATCCTCTCGGACGCCTTGCTCGGGTCCACAGCTTCGATTTCTCCGACCATCGCCTCGAGAATGTCCAGGTTTGTCTTTGCATCGCCTTTGATCTTATCCGGGTCGCCCACGATTATAGTCCCCACGGCGACACCCGCGTTGAGCAGATGGCGCGCTATCACGTAGCCGTCGCCGCCGTTATTGCCCGTACCGCAGATAATGAGCACGGTCGCGGCTTCGCTGTCCTCGAGTCGCTCGAGAATCACATCCGCACAGTTCTTGCCCGCGTTCTCCATCAGGACCACACCCGGTATTCCCAGCACGTTGATGGCCCACGAATCAAACGCCCGAACCTCGTCCCTTGTCATAACCGTTAGGTTTGTGCTTGTCTTTTTATCGTTCATGCCGCCATTATACCCCACTCAACACAACTGTCAATTGACAGTCGCCGTACGACCGCCTACAATGCGAACGCGATCCGCCGGATCCGCACTCGGCCCCGATTAGTTCGTTATAATGCAGGGGATGCGGTAATTACGAACTTAATGTCGAAGGCTAATCTGCATACGCGATAGGCACAACGCAAGACGAATACGCAATACGAGAAATATGAACATTTTACTTACAAACGACGACGGCATTTTCGCCCCCGGCATAACCGCTCTTTACCGGGAACTTTCCAAAATAGCGGACGTTACGGTGGTCGCACCCGCCGACGGACGTTCGGGAATGAGCCACAGTATAACCTTTCGCACGCCCCTGCTGACCAACAAAGTCGACGTTGAAGGCCTGTTCACCGGCTTCGCCGTCCAGGGGTCTCCGGCCGATTGCGTCAAACTGGCGGTGATGGAACTGGTAAAAGAACCCATCGATCTGGTCGTCTCCGGCATGAACAACGGAGCGAACGTCGGCATAAACGTCTACTACTCCGGAACCGTCGCCGCGGCGATGGAGGGAGCGTTCCTGGGTTTGCCCGCGGTATCATGCAGCCTGGCAAGAGAGTTGCCCGAATCGGCCGAGAAATTCGAAGCCGGCGCCGAATACTGCGTGCGCATAATACAGCAGCTAATGCCGATAAAGGCCGGGGCGGTTTACAACATAAATGTCCCTCTGCTCTCGTCCGGCAAGCCCAGAGGCGTCCGGGTAGTTCCGCAGTCCAGCACCGGTTTCGAGGAACACTACATCGAGCACAAAGACAAAGTCGGGCGGCTCCACTACGAACTGGCCGGCGACCGCCACCGCTTTGACGAAAATCCCACCGACCTTACATCCCTCGAAGAAGGCTACATAACCGTAACCGCACTGACGCCCGACATGACCGACCACATCAGAACCGATGAACTTAGGAAAATACGCTGGCAAAACCCCGAGTAATCGCCAACCTTTGCGGGCCAGTTGCAGCCGTCGGGCCGTTGTGTTACGTTCGGGGTATCAACTAACTCGAACGCTGCATGCAGGCAGTCAGGAACGCTGGTGCTCACTCTGAATGCTCGGCGCCTACGAGTACCGGCCCCGGGGGCACGGCCTGCGACGAATCATCCAGATCGGGCGGGAAATTGCGCTAAATGCCGATACAAAGGGACGGTTCACAGCAAACGCGGGGGTCGCATCGGCGGCATCAATATCTTTGAGCGGCAGAGAACGGCCCATTTGCAAGGCCTGTAGGTTGAAGTGCCAGGACTTGGCATTGATTGCAGGATGTGGTATTCTGTTTGGCAGCGCGTGGTTTGCACAAAGCCAATTGGTGTAGCTCGGTTGAAAGAAAAGGACGTTATGAATAGCAACAGCAGTTCCTTACTAAGCAGACGGGATGTTCTGAGGCGGACGGCAGTGGGGGCCGGAGCGGCGGTATTGCCGTATTATGTTCCGGCTTCTGTCCTGGGTCGGGGTCGAGCCGCTGCGCCCAGCGAACGCATTGTAATGGCCGGGATCGGAATCGGCGGCCGGGGCTCATACGACCTTGGCTGGGCCCTCAACGAACCGGACGTTCAGTGGGTAGCCGTATGCGACGTCCGCCGGAGCCGACGCGAACTGGGCAAGAATATGATAGACGAAAAATACGGCGGCAAGGACTGCGCCGTCTATCGCGATTTGCGCGAAATGCTCGCAGAAAGAACCGATGTGGACGCGGTACTGATCGCCACCGGTGACCGCTGGCATGCACTGGCCTCGGTCCTGGCCATGCGTGCGGGAAAGGATGTGTACTGCGAAAAACCGGCCTGCCTGACCATGGAGCAGGGACGAATGGTCGTCGAGACCGCCCGTCGCTACGGCCGCATCTATCAGACAGGCGCCCAGCGTCTGAGCGAACCGCACCACGTTTTCGGAATTCAGATGGCCCGATCCGGCCGGTTGGGTCCGATTCATACGGTCTACGCCGACTGTCGCTGGCGGGACGGCTTGCGTCACGACTGGTTGCCGGTCGAGAAACAGCCGCCAGCCGACGAGGTAGACTGGGATATCTGGCTCGGTCCGAGTCCCCGGCGTCCGTATAACGGTAAATATGTTAACGGAGGCTGGTACCACTTCTACGATTTCGCGACCGACCTGGCAATGTGGGGGGCTCACACAGTCGCCCAGGCGCTGGCCGGGCTCGACATGACGAACGTCTCATCCATCGAATTCGAATACGCCGGACCGGACAAGACAATGGTAACCCGTTTATCAAACGGGGTTAAACTGGTCCTGTTCAGAGTAAGCGGTTCTGTCTGGGAGCCGTGTGAGTACTGGCATGGGGCGTGTGGAGAGCGGTTCGAAGGCCCCGAAGGATGGATCGCAGCCGCCGACGGTTACTCCAGGCCCGACGTCTCATCTGCGCTGCTTCTGGACGAATACCGCAAAGTCCTCGTCGAATATGCCGGACGGACACAGCGACCGATGAACCACATGCGCGATTTCTTTGACTGCGTTCGCTCGCGCAGAAACACCGTAGCCAATCCCGAAGTGATGTACCGGTCGATGAACATCTGCCTGGCCGCCGATATCTGCGAAAAACTGGGGCGAAATCTAAAATTCGATCTGCAAGAAGCCCGCTTCGTCAACGATTCCGAAGCAAACCGGCTGCGATGCCGTGCAATGCGAGCGCCTTACACATTTTGATTACGCCTCAAAACAGGCGAATCCAAACGTCTGTAACCCACGGCGCCGTTGAGCCAGAATACGAGACAGCGACCGAGATCAGCGATTTTGCGTCCAATCTCCTTTACGTGTTTGAACTTCCCGCGTAAACTATGTGCTGGCGAAAGGATGCACTGGAGAACAATGATATGAAAGCACTCGTCAAGAACCGCAACGAACCGGGCCTCTGGATGGACGACGTTCCGGTCCCCGAGGTCGGCGGCAACGATGTCCTGATCAAGATTGCGAAAACGGCAATCTGCGGAACCGATCTGCACATCTACAAATGGGACGAATGGGCCCGCAAAACCATCGGTATTCCAACGGTTATAGGCCATGAATTCGTCGGAACCGTCGAGAAGATCGGCCAGAACGTCCATGACGTCGAGATAGGCGAACTCGTCAGCGGCGAAGGCCACATAGTCTGCGGGCGGTGCAGAAACTGCCGCGCGGGCCGACGCCACCTCTGCATCGAACCCAACTGCATAGGCGTAAACCGCGACGGCGCATTCGCCGAATACCTCTCGATCCCGGTCTCCAACGTCTGGCACTGCGACTCTGACATCTGCGACGATATTCTCGCCTGCTTCGACCCCTTCGGCAACGCCGTCCACACCGCCCTTTCGTTTGACCTCGTGGGCGAAGATATCCTGATCACGGGCGCCGGTCCCATAGGGTGCATGGCCGCCGGGGTCGGGCGCCACGCCGGGGCGCGCTACATCGTCGTAACCGACGTAAACCCCTATCGCCTGGAACTGGCCAAAAAGATGGGCGCAACTCTTACCATAGACGTTCGCACCGAAAACATCGCCGACGCCCAGAGTCGCCTGGATATGAAGGAGGGCTTCGACGTATGCCTGGAAATGTCCGGCTCTCCCGAGGCTTTCAAGCAGATCCTGGCCAACACTTGCCACGGCGGAAAGATCGCCCTGCTCGGAATCATGCCTCCAACGGAGATCGAGTGGGATTACGTGGTCTTTAACGGCCTTACAATCAAAGGCATCTACGGTCGTGAAATGTTCGAAACCTGGTACAAGGCAACCATGCTTATCCAGAAGGGACTCGATCTGTCGCCACTGATTACGCACAGATTCCACTACACCGAGTTCGAGAAGGGATTCGCGGCAATGGCCTCCGGCCGGTCCGGCAAGGTGATTCTCGACTGGCGGTAAAAAAGCATTCTGTCAAATGCCCGGATTGTGTGCTATAATTCCCGCGAACAGTACGCTATTCAGGAGTCAACAATGAGAACTCTAATAACAATCTGGCTGCTCTGGCTTGCCCCGGCGGTTCTATGTCGGGCCGAAGTCCCCAAGTTGCAGAAAGGCGTCAAGATCGAAGTCGCCGGAGAACCGATAGACATCGAGGTAGGCCATCTTGTGCCGTCGGTAGCCGATTTTAACGGCGACGGCAACAAAGACCTCATCTTCGGTCAGTTCAAGGAAGGTCGAATCAACTTCTGCCCGAATACGGGCACCGACACCGATCCGAGCTTCGAGGAAATAATACCACTGAAAACCGACGGTGAACCCATCAGTCTGGCGGCTGGGTGATGCATCGGAGCCTATCCACATGTTGTGGATTACGATAACGACGGAAAGCTCGACATTCTCGCAGGCGACACAAAAGGCAACGTCTGGTTCTTTAAGAACATCGGCACCGAGGCCAAGCCAAAGCTGGCAAAGGCGGTGCACGTCGAAGCCGGCGGAAAACCCATAACCGCCGCGTCGAAAGGCCAGGACAGCATCATGGGCACCTATTCCAAGCTGCACTTTGCCGATTGGAACGGCGACGGCCTGCGCGATCTGCTCATCGGCCAGAGCCGCGAACCGGTAGTCTTCTACGAGAATATCGGCACCGCGGACAAGCCGAAGTTCAAGAAGCCCGTCGCCCTTGAGCTACCCAAACCCAAGATGTCGCGGCCGTCACCCTATGTGGTCGACTGGGACCGCGACGGTGTGCCGGATATGCTCTGCGGCACCGAGCGTTCTGAGGTGTTCTTCTTCAAAAACAAAGGCACGGCCAAAAAACCAGACTTGGCCGAGGGCAAAAAGCTCGACCTCGAAGGCGATCAATTCGACAAGAGCTACCGCTGCCGTATAGACGTAACCGATTATAACAACGACGGCAAACTGGACCTGCTCGCCGGAACTTTCTACAGCTACGAAAGACCCTTGGGCGGCAACATCTGGCTCTTCCTTGGGAAATAGTCGGGAGTCGCCGGACCGGAGAGTCGAACACCGGTATTTTAAGGCCGTAACGAAAGTGGCGGCTGCGTAGACTAATCCGGTACAGAGTACGTCCGGCCGGACGCGGGAAAATATTGAGAAAAAAGGAGAGAAAGACATGCAGAGCTTTGCAGACCAGCCATACTCCTGATGCGAAGCAACAGATAACCACCAAATGGTGGCAAATAACTGACATAGACCGCATTGCTTCAGCACTTCGGCAGAGCGAAACGATGACTGTTTTCAGCAGTCGGTACGTCTCATATTGTACGCCCTTGCCGTTGCCCGCCGGGTTTTAGCACAGACGCACCAGCCTCGGTGTCTACGCGAGCAAAAACCGTAAGACAGTCCAACTGCCGATAACACGGGCATTTCCGGCAAACCAGGCAAGATGTCTTGAGTTACAGAGGGCGAATCTGTTAAAATATGCAAACCACGGGTGGATTTTCTGCATGGAGGCAGGGCTAAAATTCTCGATCTGGGCTCAGACGCTGTGTCGGGCAAAAAGTGAGCGGTTTTTCCGGTCGATAATGCAGGAATAACGCGCGTTAATCACTGAGGAAATGGTTTCTAGTATCGAGTTTTCTATGGTTGCACAAAGAATATCGATCTTTCGCACAGTTTTGCTGATTCTGGCGATATCCGCGGCGGCGGTATCGGGCAAGATTATTTACGTCGACGGGGCTGCCGAAGGCCTCAACGACGGTTCCACCTGGCAAAATGCATATAATTTCGTTCAGGACGCCATGATGGACGCCAACGACTTCATTGTGGACGCCAACTCTGTGGTCGAGATCCGCGTCGCACAGGGCATATATACCCCCGACGCCAATTCAACCGCACCCCAGGGCACCGGCAGCAGATACGCAACCTTCGGACTGGGCGAAGGAATCACCCTGAAAGGCGGCTACGCCGGGAACACAGCGGCGGTGCCGAGCGAAAGAGATGTCCGGCTTTACGAGACCATTCTCAGCGGCGATCTGGCCGGCGACGACGCCCGGTTCGAGGATCCCTGCGATATGGGCTCCGATCCCAATCGGAATGAAAACAGCTACCACGTTCTCGGCGCCCTGAGCGTCCACGACGACGCCAGGCTTGACGGATTCACAATTACGGGCGGCCACGCCGACGGAGCCGACGAATCCACCGCCGGACGTTCCGGCGCCGGCATTTACATGTACTACTCTGAGCCTGAAATAATAAACTGCACCTTCCGAAACAACTGGGCCGCAGGCATTGGGGCAGCGATTAACTGCGAGAATTATTGTTCCCCGGTCATCACGAACTGCACTTTCGAGCGAAACTACGCCCAGAGCCGGGGCGGCGCCATATCCCTTTACACCGGCTCGGCAACCGTAACCGACTGCGATTTCATCAAAAACGGCGCCAACGGCGGCGGAGCAGTGCAGAACAACTACCTGACCCGGATAACCGAGACGTTCTACACAAACTGCACGTTCAGCCGAAATGAAGCCCGACGGTACGGCGGCGCCATGTACAACTACAACAGCAACCCATACATCACAAACTGCCTTTTCGAGGGCAACGTGGTTCACAGCACGGTCGATGGCGTCGGCGGCGCAACCGCCAATATGGACAGCGAGGTCATCTTCAGCAACTGCACCATAGTCGGCAACCGCGCACCCGTCAGCGGAAGCGCCATGGAATGCTATCTGGGAGAACCGGGCCTTGTAAATTCAATCGTATGGGACAATGCACCTGCCCCCGGTGGCGTCCTGGGCGGTCAGAGCGGACTCTGGGCCGGATACAGCGTCATACAGGGCGGCTTCGACGGCTACGGAGTCTCGGACTCGGACCCACTTTTCGCCGCCGGCGGGCAATGGGACAATAACGGAACACCTCAGGATGTAAATGATGACGTGTGGATCGCCGGCGATTATCACCTGAAATCCACTACCGGCAGATGGGATCCCAATTCGGGCGACTGGGTGGCTGACCTCGTCGACAGCCCCTGCATCGACACCGGTTTTCCCGAAGACGAGATCAGGTTCGAGGTATTCCCCCACGGCCAGGTCGTTAACATGGGCGTCTACGGCGGCACCGAGCAGGCCAGTATGTCGAAGTGTCCCGTGGGCAACCCCGCCGACACAACGAACGACGGCAAGGTGAATCTCGACGACCTGGTTCTACTTTTCGAACGCTGGCTCGAGCAAGACCCGCCGATGCTTGCCGACGTCGACCGCAACGGCACGATTGACTTTGCGGACCTGGCTCTCATGAACGACGAACTGCGGAAGAAGGACTTCGGCGACTGCCGCCGGCAGGTATTTTCGGACAGTTTTGAAAACGGCGAATGGGACGGACTCTGGACCGAAGACGACCAGAGAAGATGGTCAACTTCCAGACGGGAGGCATCCCTGGGCTCCTTCGCAGCCAGGGTACGCGGGCGTGCCGAAAACACAATTCTGACGTCAAGAGAAATAGACCTGGGCGATTTTACATGTGCAACTGTCTGGCTGTCATGGTTCATCGAAAGCAATTTCGAGCCAGGCGATTATGTCGCTTTCGAAGTATCCACGGACGGCGGCGCCACATGGACAGAAAAAGCAAGACTCGAAGGCGACGCCGCGGAAGAGGACATATGGCTCGATGATATGGTCTCGCTCAAAGACGTGCAGCAATTACAGATTCGACTGCGCGCCACTATTTCGTCAATAGGTAAAGACGCATACGTCGATAATATAGCCATCACGGGCAGCTACCACTGATTTTCAGTCACCGCCAGGCCTCTCAAATCTGCCGCCACGATATGGGCTGACGGTCGATTTCTGTTATCTCGGCCTGGTTGATAAGCCAGGAGCCGTCCGGCTGCTTGCGAAGGTATAGACGCATCTTCATGAATATCGCAGGCCGATAATTCCGCGCGACAGTACTGTCCGGCTCGAATCTCACCAGCCATGTGACCATCGCCGTCGCTTCCCGCTGTGAAAACTGTATCGTTGCGCCCAGTTTCTTGTTGTTCTGAACCTGCGAGGCGTCAAGCCGTCGACGAGCCTCGGCCAGCAGAGCGGCCTTGCTGTCGTGCCGGGAGTCCTCGTAGTCCGCCGACAACACCGCTGCAATCTGCGCGTAATCCTCCTCCTGCACCGCCACAGCCGCTTTGGCGAGCACCGCGTGCACTTTCTCCAGGTCCGTCTGAACGAAATGATCCAGCCCGAAAGCAAGCCCTGCAGTCGCAATGGGAAGTAAGAAAAGCCACCGCCGTGGCTTCTCGGGAAAGACGCTTCGAATCGTGAACACAACAAACAGCAAAAAAACGGCAACCCCCACCAGGGTCCACGGCTGTTGGAAGATGTCGAACATGTTCGCGGCTCCTTCAAGTATTCATCGTTAAACATTACGTGACAGAACCGCAATCTGTTCGATAGTTTCTACTTTAGTCTCTTGTAGCCGTAATGGCGTTGCATATATTCAAAATCGGCCCACTCGTCCGCATCGCCCGGCGTTCGAAAGAAATTGAATCCAGCCGGATCATGTAGAGCCTGAAGATTCCACTTCATGAATTCACTGCTTCGAAAATTGTGCATCTCCACGTGCCCGTCGGCAAATCCCATTGCATTGCTGTTGCCGCGGTGCCAAACGCCCAGGGGATCCACCCACTGCTCCGTTCTCGGACGCAACACCCATGAACCCATATTGTAACCCCGCGGGTCACATTCCGCCAGAAAGACAATTTTGAGCGCCGGCTGCTTAATCTCCGAATACTGCATGTAACCGTAGATTTCCCACGCTCCGTTGTGCGGATGAACCCCGTTCATTCCGCCTGCAATTGAATATGTCCGCCACGCATTTTTGTGACCCACTACGTTTTTGCGGCGATCGGAGGGACAATGGTACACGTCGATGTTCTTCAAATACGGCCAGAGACTGCCGGCGCGAATGTCGTCTTTATGTTCCTCCAGAGTCCCTCCGCCCTGGAGAACCCAGGGCCTGTTGTTAAGCTCGGGCGGAACGCCCGGATCTCCGCCCACAAGATCGTCATCATTGCCGTCCCTGTAAAGCATCCAGGCATAAGTCAACTGCCTGATATTGCCTCGACAGGCGATCCCCCGGGCCTGCTCGCGCGCCAGACGAAGCGACGGCATGAGAATCGCCATCAGAATCGCGATAATAGCGATAACAACCAGCAACTCAATCAGTGTGAAACCTTTTCTAGACATGCCGCCGGTGTCCTCCAAACGGTGGTTGTCAAAATATAAATTCAGCGGGCGAGGAAGCATCCCAGTCTGAGATGCGCGCATGAGGCGGACTGTTCGGGCAAATACATCTTTATCAGCCAAAATCGACGTTTATTGTACCCGCTGTGGAGCCCTCTGTCAAGATTGGACGCCGCTAACACGCAGTAAAAACAGCCTTACGCCGCCGCGAAACACGCTCTAAATCCCCAGTTCCGCCTTCGTCTGACCAATCTTATCGATAGCAAAATCCAAATCCTCTCTCGAGTGGGCCGCCGATATTTGCGTCCTGATCCGGGCCTGGCCTTGCGGGACCACAGGATACGAAAAACCGATTACGTAGACGCCTTTCTGCAGCAGTTTTTCGGCCATTTGCTGGGCAAGGCGGGCGTCTCCGAGCATGATGGGAACTATGGGATGTTCGCCGGGCAAGACCGTCAGCCCCAGATTCGCTATTTTTTCGCGAAAATAGCGGGTGTTTTCCATGAGCTTATCCCGCAGTTCGGTGGACTGGGAGATGATTTCCAGCACTTTGAGCGTGGTCGCGGCGATTGCCGGCGCGAGTGTGTTGGAGAACAGGTAAGGGCGCGAACGCTGGCGGAGCATTTCGACGATTTCGGCTCTTGCGGCCGTGTATCCGCCGCTGGCGCCGCCGAGGGCCTTGCCGAAGGTACCTGTCAGGATGTCCACGCGGCCCATGACGCCGCAGTGCTCGTGCGTTCCCCGGCCCGTTTTGCCCATGAATCCCGTCGCGTGAGAGTCGTCCACCATGACCAGGGCGTCGTATTTGTCGGCGAGGTCGCATATCCCGGCCAGATTCGCAATTGTGCCGTCCATCGAGAATACGCCGTCGGTCGCGATCATCCGGAAACGAGCCGATTGAGACTCCTTGAGTTTGTCCTCCAGGTCGGCCATATCACAGTTTGCGTAGCGAAACCGCCGGGCCTTGCAGAGTCGGACGCCGTCGATGATTGAGGCGTGGTTGAGTTGGTCGGAGATTATGGCATCATCGGCCGTCAGCAGAGTTTCGAACAGGCCGCCGTTGGCGTCGAAGCAGGACGAGTAGAGAATCGCGTCGTCCGTGCCCATGAATTCAGCCACTTTCGCTTCAAGGTCTTTGTGTATCTTCTGAGTACCGCAGATGAACCGAACCGACGACAGGCCGTAGCCCCATTTTTC
This sequence comes from uncultured Pirellulales bacterium, assembly GCA_964406945.1. Taxonomy (GTDB): domain Bacteria; phylum Planctomycetota; class Phycisphaerae; order Sedimentisphaerales; family Anaerobacaceae; genus UBA2266. The sequence continues at coordinate 12,716 of CAYOTO010000036.1, read as the reverse complement.
GTAGCTGGCTCGTGCGGCCTCGATAACCGCCGGATGATCCGACAGACCCAGATAGTTGTTCGCACACATATTCAGAACGCTCTGACCCGTGGCGACCCCGATCTGAGCATCCTGGGGCGTCGTTATTACACGCTCGGCCTTGTAAAGGCCCGCCTCCCTGATTGCCTGTAGCGCCTGCTCCAGGTGTGATTTCATTGCTCCATACATAGCAGCCTCGCTTTGCCTTTCGTTCTTTCACGCTGACGGCCTTGGCCTCCTTTGCCCCTGATGACGCCGCCGGGTTATCGCTTCGGCCGAGCCTTTTCGTATTTCTTACGAAGTTGGTCGGTGCGTCGGCGCATCTTCTTCAAAACATCCGCGTATTCCGGGTCGTCAGCGAAATTCTTAAGCTCATCCGGGTCGACCTTCAAATCGTGCAAATACTCGTAAGGCGGCGACTGTTCGAAATAATTCGCGTATTTGTACCGCCGGCCGCGAACGCCCTGCCACTTTGGGATATCCGAGTGGTTCATCAGGTGCTCGCAGAAGAAATCCTGGCGCCAGTCGTCCGGCGCCCGGCCGTTCAGGATCGGGACCAGAGATCGGCCCTGGTAATGGGCGGGCACGTCGATGCCCGCGAGCTGCAGCATTGTCGCCGGCAGGTCAACATTCAGAGCCATGGGATTGAGCAGGGCGCCCCGTTGCGACTCGGGTTTGCGCGGGTCGTAGACAATCAGCGGCACCCGCAGCGACTGCTCGTAATGCGACCACTTGCCCGCAAAACCGCGGTCGCTCATGTAGTAGCCGTTGTCACCGTTGTAAATAATAATCGTGTTATCGTCCAGCCCCCGCTCGGCCAGTTCCTTGCGAACTCTGCCTATAACGCGATCCACCCCGCTTATCATCCTGAAATACGCTCGCATGTTCTTATCGTATTTCTCGGGCGTGTCCCATCGCCAGTACCACCGGTCACGGTTCATCGATTCCTTCATGAACTTCGGATGCGCCTCGAAAATCTCCTCGTCACCCAGTCGCGGCTCGGCAATCTCCACGTCATCGTACATGCCGTCCACGGCCTTGGGCCACGGATAATGATCCTTCTTGTCCGAATCCTCCGCATGCACCGCATTGAAACTTATCGACAGACAGAACGGTTTGTCCGCCGGATTGGACTGGAGGAATTCTATCGCCTTGTCGGCGGCGATTTCGGTCTCGTGCCGTACCGACCCGTCCGGCTGCTTGTGAAAATAGGGATTGCGTCCGTGCGGCTTGAAGTAGTCGAACATTTCCGCCTTCATCCTCCGCCCGTCTTCTATCCCTACGCCGAACTTGCCTATAAAGCCCGTCCGGTAACCGGCCTTTCGCATAAGAGCCGGATAGCTCGCCTGAGCGTGGGCTGTGCATATCGGCGGCTTGCCAAAGGTGAATCCGTGAGTCCGCTCGTATAAGCCCGTAAATATCGTAGCCCGACTGGCGGCACAAATACTGGTAGTCACGAATGCATTCTCGAACCGAACCCCTCCGGCAGCCAGAGCATCCACATTCGGCGTCTTGAGCACCGGATGCCCGGCACACCCCAGAGTATCGTTACGCTGGTCGTCAACCAGCAGAAAAACAATATTCGGCCGATCCTTCTGCGACTGCGACAGCCCCGCCCGAGGCATCAAAGAACAAACCCCGGCCGCACCGGCCATCTTCAAAAACCCGCGTCTTGTAAAACCTGCACCCATGTTTGCTCCTATGACGAATTTAACTGACTTTTGTATGGCAAACCAAACACGGCTATTTTAACCGCCTGTCGTCGCTGTTTCCAGCCAAAACCTGATAACGCTCGCCCTCTGCCGGCTGGGAATAGTGAAGCATCCGAGCCGCCAAAAAAAGACGTCCGGACCCAACCGATGCAATATGTTATAGATCATTCGGGCTTGCGTACTTCCGGCCTCTGGGCTCGAGCCGCATTCACGAAAGCTTTGAAAATGCTGTGCTGAACCTCGTCGGCCAGCGTCAGTTCGGGATGCCACTGCACCGCCAGCAGCCACGCATCCGTCTTGTCAGGGTCTGCCTCTATCGCTTCGGTAACTCGGCCCGGCCCGGTCGCGGCTATTCGCAGCTTCGGAGCAATTTCCCCGGCTGCCTGGCCGTGCAGGCTAACGACTTTTTCCAGTTCGGTCGTTCCCAGAATCTTTGCCAACATACCGCCCGGCTCGATCCGGACCGAGTGTCCCGTAACAGTCAAATGCTCGCCGGCAATATTCGGATCGTGTCTCAGATTTCTGGCCGTACCCCCGAGAGCCACATTAAGAATCTGCGCACCCCGGCAGATCCCCAAAACCGGGATATTGCGATCAATCGCAGCATGAATCAGAGCAATCTCGAACTCGTCTCTGGGTCGATGCAGCCGCTGATTGTGCCCCGGCTCGGCCCCCGACAGATTCGGGTCCACATCCCCACCGCCCGTCAGCAGCAGCCCGTCAATGTCCAGCGTATCGAGCAACTCGTCCACATCGTTCGGCTCGGTCGATTCCTCCGGCCTTACCGGTATAAGTTTCGCCCCCGCCTCGGCCATAACCCGCTGATAGGTCGCATCCGTTATCCCCAGCCTGCCAAGAAACGTCCCGTCCAGGCTGAATGCAATCCGCGGCGCATCGGCCGGGACCTTCGACTCCAGATAACTCGGATAAGCCATGCGAAACAACAGGTACGCCACCACGACAGCAACAACCCCAAAGACAATCCTGCCGATGCACCGAACAATACGCCTGCGTCGAATCGGCTTGATTCTTGTTTGGGCTGTCCTTTCACTCATCTTCACCGCCACCAATCACACCACTCGGGCCCAGGGTCGCCCTGCAGCTTTGCACCTGCTAATCCTCATCCGGGTCTTCGCCGGCACCTCCCTCGCCCGTAATCAACTCCAGATTGACCTTTCCGTGCCTCAGAAATACCGCCAGCGGATAAAGCACCCCAAGCGCCGCACGTGGATCGTCGCGCGACAGAACGTCGTAAACATTGTCCTTATGGTCCTCCAGCAATTGCCTGGCTTTGGCCAGCCGCGCCCGCGTATCGAAGTAATTCCGCACCCCGCGGAAAATATGCCGAATGCCCTGTCGCTTCGAGCCGGTTCGGAACTGATCCTTCGCCTGTCGCCACGACTCGCTCAATGCCGCCATCCCCTGCTCGTTCTCGGCAATCTCCTGAACGGTCGACAAAAACGCCAGTATCGGCGTCTCCGTCTTCACATCCGTCCGCGTCCCCGCAACCGGCGAGATCCGCCCGTCAACGGCAAGTTTGAACAGCAGCCACGGATAATCCCAGCCGGATTCGACGGACTGAATCAAACCTCCGAAAAACCGCGGATTGACCTCTATCAAAGCCGGGTCCGAATCTTGTCGTCCGTCCCATCGAAAATCCAGTTGAGCTACACCGTGCCAGCCGAGCGAGCCCAGCAGTTTGCCCGCAACATCCTCCATCGCCGGCGCATCGACCGTTTCCCGCATCACCGTCGCCCCCCGCTCCGGCGGAAAGGCCCGCAGCCCTCGGTACGTCATGGCCGCAACAAGTTCGCCCTGATTGAACAATGTAGTCACGCAATAATCGCACCCCGGAACCGCCTGCTGAATAATCGGATAATCCCTGGGCTTGAGCTTGAAATGCTCGACAAACTCGTGGTACGTCGATTTCAATTCATCGAGCGTATCGACCTTGCGAATCCCCACGCCGGAAGCCGCCTCCCGCAGCTTTACAAACGCCGGCAGTTTAACATCGGGAGCGATCGATTTGAAGTGCTCCATGCTCTCGGGCAGATGTGTCGGCGGAGTGGGCAGCCCGAGCGACATCGCATAGGCCGCCAGCGAGCCCTTATTGTGCACACGGCGAATGTGCTCTATCTCTGGAATCGGCACCCTTATATGCGGTTCGAAACGCTCCCGGTGCTTCGCGATAACGTACGTCTCCTTGTGAATCGGCATCAGCACGTACGGCGTATCGGCATCGTCCGGCTTGTTCTCGATCACCACCTTTTCCAGAGCATCCAGAAACGCCTCCGGCTCGGCCGTGGGATTCGGATAACGGAAACGTCTCCGGCTGTACTTCGAAAACGAAGCCGCCGTCATCGGATACTCGTCACCCGTAATTACCTCAACTCCCCGGCGCCCGAGCGACCGAACCGCCACCAGCGTCTGCCAACCACGAGAATAAGTAACAACCGCCCGCCCTGTAATTGCCGAACCCACTGAATCACTCATTATCAAAGCTCCTAATTCTCATTAAGACGTCCACCTGTCAATGCATATATCCCGCAGCGTGGGCGAACAGTTCTTATGGCGGCTCACATTATTCCAGACAGCGATTAACAATAAGCGGCGGACGACTTGAAATAAGGTCGTCCGCCGCTCAGTTTCACACTTATGTTCTTCAGGACCCGAGCTGCCACGCTTTCGGAGTTACCTGCTTGATATTGGGAGTAACCTTGACGTCGACGTTGCCCATCGTCCAGGCCAGGCCGCCGAGGATTACGGCCTGCACGTCCTCGTTCGTCCAGATGTCGTCGCGGTGGCCGAAGGACGTATAGAACACGCGGCCCTTGCCGTGCATGCGGGCCCAGGTTGCAGGGAACGGCGGCCGCTGATAGCATCCGCCCTTCATGGCCTCGTTGTCCTCGATGAGGATCACGTGCAGATCGTCGGCGAAGTTCTTAAGGCAGTACCATTCCTCCATGAGTTTCTGTCCGGGTCGGAACTTTTCGGCGCCTTTAAATGCGGTGTCGGTCGCCTTGATCAGGGCCTCCTGCTGCGCGCCGTGAACGATGAACTCGCCGCCGATCATATTGATGTAAGGATCTCGCTCCTGCTGATTCTCGTTTCGCGGCCCCTTGCAGTGGAACGAGTCGGTGGCGGAATGGAAGCCCACGAAGCCTTTGCCTGTCGCGATGGTCTTGAGCAGCTTTTCCTTGCCGGCGGGCGACATGGGCGGGGCCTCGCCCTGCTTTTCCTTGGTCAGGTCGCCGGACGTGTAGAAAGCGATGCAGTCGTATTGGTCCAGGTCGCCGTCGAAGACGCGGCCGTCCTTCGTATGCGTGATCTCGAACCCGTGTTTTTCGCCGAGCTGCGTCAGCGTCTTTGTCGAAATCGAAGGCCGGCCGTTTTTGACTTTAATCGCGCCATGCTCGAACCCCGCCGACCGCGTGAAGTAAAGTACCTTCTGCGGCTTCTTTTTATCCGCCGCCGAGACCCACTGCATCGGAAACGCCGACGCCACCGCCGCAATGCCGCCGGCCCGAAGAATCCGGCGCCGATTCAACCCTGTGTTCTGCCTGCTCATCATCTACTCCTTAATCTTATTTGCAAACCGTATGCAAACCATTAAAAACGCCCCCCGGAATCTCCTACATCCTACCCCCTCAAACCCCCGAAATCAAAACAAAAATCCAGCGATCCACAACCGCCACACGAGTGACTTTGCCTTTAACACTATGGCTTTAACTTTGCAGTCTTGAGCTTTTAGCTGTCTCCACGCTCCTCTAATTCTCCTGCTTATACACCCTCACATAATCAACATGGAGGCGATCCGGCAGGTCCGCGTCCTTGATATTGCCGGCCCACTTGCCGACCTCGAGTGAGAGGATCATACCCCTCAATCGGTATCGCCTCTTTCTTGCCCCCGCAGGCATCAGCAGCACATCCACTCGAAAACGCACTAACTGTAGCAAGTACAAAAACGCCCGCTGCAAACTTCATAGCTGCACCTCTGTTTATCTATTTCATCTGTTGTCACTGCTTTTGACGCTGCTCGTGGACATCTCTTACGGCGGCTATGAGTTCCTGAGCGTTTTCGTAGAAAGGGGACATTGCGTGTTTGCCGTCGGCAAGCGTTTCGTCCGGCTGCTCAACAGCGAAGGTCTTGTCGAATGTCAGCATGTAAATGCGGGTCATGCCCACCCGCGGCAGAGATTTATCCTCGGTCGGCTCGCACTCGGTCAAATATTCCGGCGCCGCATCGATCAGTTCACCGGCAATCCTCGCAGGCCCGGCATGCTGGCCCAGGCCGATTATGCCTCCGCCGTTGCTGAAATACAAACTCACCGTCCCCTCCGCCGTTGCCAGCAGCGACACAACCGCCTCCTCGTACGCAGTCTCCATCAACAGGGCCCAGACCGGATTGCCCCCCTGCTCCAGACGCAAGCCAAGATCGGCGGGATCCATCCCGAATAATCGCTCCCGAACCCCCTCGTAAGTTCCGCTGACACTGCGATGTTCAGCCTTCTCCCTACGCCTAAACCTGTTGAAAAACCCGGCCATCTTATCCTCGAATACTATCCATATTCCTGCAAACAAACCTGGTCCGGACAGCCATGAAAGGATGACTTCACCGCCATGTCGTCCCTGTAAGACGAGCGACCACGCTCACCTGTTACATGCCTGAATGACGTGAGGTCTTTTCATGAATACGAGCAATAGAACCGGATAAATCAGCCCGATAATTCCGCCAAGAATCGCCCCGATCATCGCACTCACCGCCTCATTCTGCGTACGGTATGCCCCGCTCATCACCAGTGCCGACGTGACAATAATGCCAACCATCGTCCACAGAATCGCAAACCATCCGTACGCAACCGCGCCTCTCCTGGCCCATCTCTTCAACTTCAGCAGGCCTATGCCATCAATCAGCAGGAGAATACTCACGACATAACCCAGAATGAACGACACGACCATCCAGACGGCCACCGGACCGGTGGGAGGCTGGATCTGCTGTCCCATCCCCATATCGAACTTATCACTTAGAAAAATCATAATCATCCCCAGCGGCGAACACAGCAGATTGAAACTAGCGAACACAATGTTCAAAATTCCGAACACGGTCACGGAGGTGGGCCGCTGCACCTGCGGCTGGTAAATCGGCTGCCCGTATGCATAAGGACCGGCCGACTGCTGCCAGGCCGACTGCGGCGGCTGAGAATAATCCAACGACGCGGTGGGAATCTCCGCCGGCTCCGAAGGCCCCTCGTTTTCGCCCTCACCCACGCCCTGCTCTTCGTACCCCCCCGTCCGCTCGGGTTCCGGCTTCGGCTGTGGCCGAGGACGCGACGGGTCGAGAACCTCCACCTCCGACGCCCGCTGCCACTGCGGCATTCCCTGCGTCCATACCATATTGTCCGGAGTCACCCGACCCGAACGGATCAGCTCCAGCATCTGCTCCTCACTGATCGGGCCCACCGGCTGATTGCCACTGGCGTAATACCACTCTCGTTGGCTCATAACATGCTTCCTAAGGCTCAAAATACATTTATTCTCGGCTACGCAGCAATATACGGCTCATTGTGAGTCCTAATCGACCATTTAGCAACAAATAATTCGCATTTCCACAGCCGGACCATGCCCGAAAAACCACAACGCCGCCCCCTGGACTCCTTGTCGATAACGACCCCGTCCCGACTCCCTTTACATGCAAAACATATTGCCCCAGCCGGCGTCATTGTCTGTCATTCTGAAGCCATTGCAGCGAAGTTCAGAATCCGCCCAACGAATATATCTCCAGCCCAAATACGCCGAAACACGCCCGATCCTCTCAGTCATTTTTACTTTCACACTTTGGCTTTGACCTCTACGCTCTAGCTTTTGCGCCCTCCCTTAATCTGTCCCTCAACCGCCTGCGTCGCTCTGGCCAGACGGTCTTCATCCGCCAGATAATAATGCTTAATCGCCCGCATCTGCTCATCCAGCTCGTAGACCAGCGGAATCCCCGTCGGAATATTCACGTCGGCAATCTCCTCATCCGACACGTCGTGCAGGTACTTCACCAGCGCCCGCATACTGTTGCCGTGCGCGGCAATCAGCAGGCGCCTGCCTCGCTTAAGCTCAGGCACAATCACCCGCTCCCAGTACGGCACCACCCGCTCGAGGGTCATCTTCAGCGACTCCACCGCCGGTAATTCCTCCGGGCTAACATCGGCATACTTCGGATCGTTTCGCGGGTGCCGCTCATCGTCGGCGGCCAGTGGCTCCGGCGGCGTATCGTATCCCCGCCGCCAGGCATGCACCTGCTCGAATCCGTATTTCTCCACGGTGTCCTGCTTGTTGAGTCCCTGCAGCGCGCCGTAGTGCCGCTCGTTAAGTCGCCACGAACGATAAACCGGAATCCACATCAGGTCCATGTCGTCGAGTATTATCCACAGCGTCCGAATAGCCCGCTTGAGCACGCTCGTATAAGCGGCGTCGAACGTATATCCCCCTTCCTTCAGCAGCAGCGCCGCCTCGTGTGCCTCCCATATACCGTGCTCGGTCAGATCGACATCCGTCCACCCGGTAAACCGGTTCTGCAGATTCCACGTACTCTGCCCATGTCTGACAAGAACAACCCTGGTCATCAGTCTATCCCCTGTGCATCGCGGCGTCCACGGCGCAGACCTTAATCACGGCCCGCCCGCTCCAACTGTTATTTTGCTGGACTCGCTGAGGCTACAGTTTCTCAGGCTTGCAGAGGTTCTTCTCCTCGGCGGCTACGCGCCCGCAGACCCTGCACACATACTTGCCGTCGCGAACGAGTTGCTTAAAGGCGTCCGGATTGCTTATCTGGAAACCAAGGTTATTCAGATAACAAAGATGTTTGTCATGCCCCGGATGCGGCATATCAGGATTAGCCATAATTTATCCCCATAATAAGTTGACACTCCATTGTTAGTACGACCCGCCACCGTACCAGTCTCGCACGCCGGCGTCAACACATTTTGCAGAATCGACATTTCCCAGGCCCCAATTTCGCCCTTTTTGCACCTAATAGCCGTCCATGAGTCTGCCTTAGCCCCTCATCATCCAAATTCACATTCAAAGGTACGAACGACGAAATACGAGCCTGCCGGCTAAAGTCCGGCTGTTTATCAGCCGATTGGAGGGGGAGTAATCCCTGTACCGACAGTCAGGAAAGGCCGAAGATGCAGACGAGCACACAGACAAAGACAAAGAACAACCCGATCAATTTAAAGCCGAAAATCCTCACTATCCGCTGGTATCCCAGCACAAAAAGCTGCATCTCAACGGGTATGAAGAAACCCCGCCCCACCTCAATGCCCCCCCTCATGGTCCGAAAAGCCGAATGGCGCAGATAGATCATCTGCCAATAGCCAACTAACCCGCCAGACCCGAACCCACGCAAGAACACGCATAACCGCCGCCGGTTCCACCACATTGAACCCCACCGTACCGCGCTGCGGCTCCATTACCAACACAGCACATCCAACACTTTCGTCCCTCGTTAAGCGTCCCCGAACTCCAAACCGAACCAATTGCCACTCACTCTATTCCGCCTTCCGGTGTGATGGGGTTCCAGTGGACTTTGGCTTTTCCGAGTAGGGTTCCTGTTGCGTAGGCGAGGTCGACGAGGGCGATCTGGTATTCGGTCAGTGCGGCGATTTCGGCACTCTGGGCGTTGGCGTAATTGGTCTGGGCCTCGAGCACATCGGTGGTCGTGCGCAGGCCAAGCTCGAATTGTCGCTTCTCGGCCTCGTACAGCCGCCCGTCCAGAATCGAACTCTGCCGCGCCGCAAGAATCCTCTGCCAGTTCGCCTCGATCTGGTCGACCGCGTTCAACACTTCCAACTCAATCAAATCCGCCCGGCTCTCTCTGGTCGCCAGCCGCTGTCGCCGCTGCAGAAACGCCGCCTGCACCCGTCGTTTGGCCTGCTCGTTACCCAGCGGAATCACCATCTGCAACCCCAGCCGATGATCCTCGAACCGCTTGTCGAAAAGCAGATCGTACGAATCCGACTGCGTCGCCCCCAGCCCGTTGACGTTATACGCATAGTCCATTGTCGCCAGAGGCAGAGCCTGATTCCGCAGATAATCAATCCTGCTGATATCCTCGGCCAACTGCAGCTCCAGCTCCAGCATCTCCATGCGGTTCTCAATCGCATCCGTCACCAGGCGCTCACGATCCAGTTCGTACACCACCGGTTCCGGCAGCGTCATCGTCTTGACCACCGTCGCCCCATGCAAACCCAGACCCGGCTTATTGACAATCCGCTTTAATTCCCGCTCCCTGTCCCGCACGGCATTCTCCGCAACGATAATCGACTCCAACTGCTGGGCCACCCCCGCCTCAGCCCGAAGAACCTCCACCGGCGATCTCTGGCCGCTGCGCACGAACCGCCGCGCCTGCTCCAACTGCAATTGAGCCAGGTCCAACTGCTGCTTGCGAACCTCCAACTGGCGTCTTGCCGCGTAGAGCCGCCAGTAGACCCGGTCGGCCGTCGCCAGCACCCGGATAACCTCCAGCTTCGTCCGGGCATCGGTAATCTGGCGCTGATAGCTCGCCACCCGGATCGAATGCGTATTGGCCCGCACGCCCGCCCCCCGCAGCAACTGATGACTTATTGAAAGAGCGGCCCCTGACGAATAAGCGGGATTAAGCGTCGAAAAAATATTGTTCGTCTTGACCCGCCGATCCGCCAGATCGAATGTCAGCGTCCCGCCCGTCCGCAGCGGCATGCTCACGCCGACGTCTCCGTTCCACGAATCCACCGATGTGCCCGTCAGCAGCGTCGAAGTCGGCTGGTCCGTCTTGCCGTAAACAGCGTTGCCGAACATGCTCCACTCGAACTTCGCCTCTTCCTCGCCCACCCTCTGGCGTGCAATAGCCGGGTCGATCAGCGTCGCCTTGAGCGAGAGATTGTTCTTCATCGCCAGCACCCGCGCCTCGGCCAGGGTCAACTCAAGAACGCCAGCCTGGGCCTCGTTGACGTCCGCGATATTAGGCTCGACCTGATCTTCATCCTCCGGCCGCTCCTGCAGCTTCAACGTCTCGATATCCCGCAACTGCTGCTCGGACGCCTCCATCGTATAGAACTCGGTCTCGCCCGGCATCCGCACGCAGCCCGCAACAAGACCCAGCAACAAAACCGCCGAAAACACACCAACCGCAACAAACCTGCCTGCAACTGTTCTACTCATGTCTAAGCGCCTCGATCGGGTCCAGCCTCGCGGCCTTAATCGCCGGAACCAGCCCGAAAAATATCCCCACACTGCCCGCAAATCCGAACGAAAGAAGGACCGCCCACAGCGGAATATAAGTCTTCTCCAGCACCGGATTTATCCCCGAGATTATCATCGTCAGCCCCTGCCCGACGCCCACGCCGACCAGCCCCCCGACAAAACACAACACCACCGCCTCGATCAAAAACTGCGTCAGCACGGCCGAACGCTTGGCGCCGACCGCCTTGCGCAGCCCGATTTCCCGCGTCCGCTCCGACACCGAAACCAGCATTATATTCATAATCCCCACGCCCCCTACCAGCAGCGATATGCCCACCACTCCGCCGGCCACCAGTGTCACCATAATCGCGATCTTGTTGAAAGTCTCCAGCGCACTCTGCAGCGATTCCACCCGAAAAGTATCCGGCTGCCCGGGCCGAATCTGCCGCGTCCGACGCAGGAAGAACCGCATTTCCGCCTGGGCCTCCTCCAGCACCTCGGAACTTGTGGCCGACGCCATCGCCCACATCCCCGGCTCGCCCATCTTCTGAATCGTCGCAAACGGCACGTAAACCTCGAAGCTCTCCTGGCTGGTCTCACCGAAGTCCATATTCGGCCGCGGCTCGATAACCCCCACGACCACAAACGCCCAGTGCGCAATCCGAATCGTCTGTCCAGTGCAATCCCTGTTCAGCCGCAGTTCCTTCTGCAACTTCGGATCGATCAGGCACACGAACCGCCCTTCCATCTCGTCCAGCACCGAAAACTTACGCCCCAGGGTCACCGGCCGACTTTCGATATCGTGAAACGACGGCTCGATGCCCATGATATTGACCCTGTCCGAAGACTGCTCACCGAACCGCACGGTCTGCCAGCCGATGGAGCCTATCCGACACAGCTTACCTACGCTCGGACAATGCTCCTGCATACCCTCGAAATGCTCCGGCTTGAACCGTAACTGCCACCACGACGCATGCCTCAACGGCCCCGTATCGGGCTTTCGAGGCCCACAGAAAATTGTATTCGTCCCCAGCGTCTCCACCTGCGAGAGAACCTTCGCCTTCAGACCCGTAAGCGCGGCAATCACCGCCGTCACGCTCGCCACCCCGATCACAATCCCGATCATCGTCAGCAGGGACCGCATCTTGTTCGCCCATATCTGCCCCAGCGCCAGATACACGCTCTGATAAAACAGACGCACAAACCCAAGCGCCCACCGCACCGGAGCCCCCGCAACCGCCTTCAGCAGGCCGCCCGAACTCACGCCGCACCCCCTTTTCCGTCCAGGCCCAGCCTGGCCCGTTGCGCCGGGTCCTCGTCCCGAGGCAGGTCGCTCTGAATCCGCCCGTCGCGCATCCTTATAATCCGCCTGGCGTGGCCGGCCACTTCCTCCTCATGCGTGACCAGAATTATCGTCTGTCCCTCTTCGTGCAACTGATCGAACAGTTCCAGTATCGAATCGCTCGTCCGGGTGTCCAGGTTCCCCGTGGGTTCGTCCGCCAGCAGAATACTCGGCCCGCACACCAGCGCCCGGGCAATGGCCACCCGCTGCTTCTCTCCGCCGGACAACTGGTTCGGCCGATGCTTCATCCGCTCGCCCAGCCCCACGCGGCCAAGCACCGCCCGGGCCTTTTTGCGCCGGCCCCACCAGCCGTCCCGCGAATAAATCAGCGGCATCTCCACGTTCTTTACCGCATTCAACTGCCCCAAAAGCTCGAACGACTGAAAGTAGACTTTCGCATTTTTTGTTAATGGTTCATGCGGCTGGAGCTAATG
>CAYOTO010000035.1:0-35863 GCA_964406945.1 uncultured Pirellulales bacterium | reverse complement strand
TGGCGGGCAAGCTTGCACCGCGTGCCGAGGACCTGGTGTTCGACGGCGTTATCGACCTGCTGGATGTGGAGGTGTGGGTACAGGACTGGCTGGCCGAAGACGACTCCGTCGTAGCGTCGGATCCGGGCGCGGCCAACCTGATCGCACACTATGCTTTTGAAGGCAACACCAACGACTCGGTCGGCAACAACGATGGTCATCCTGTTGGCGATCCGACTTACGCCGCCGGCGTTGTGGGCCAGGCGATTAACCTCGACGGTACGCAATGCGTCGTTACCGATGTAAATGCCACCGATCTCGGCATCGGCGGTGCCGCCGCTAAGAGCATCGCCGGCTGGGCCATGGTTCGCAGCTATAACGGCGGCGGATTGTGGGAACTGGGCACCAACGCCAATGGTCAGGACTTCTCGCTTCGCACTATGGGAACGCTCTACCTGTGGCGAACGCAGTTGTACGGCGGAGCCTACGACCACGACTTCCGCTGCAAAGGCCTCAACGAGTGGGTGCATTATGCTCAGGTATACGACGGCACGACCAGCAGCATATACGCCAACGGCGCACTGGTCTCCGAGGAGCCCAGGACTCTGAACACGACCAACACCAAGAATCTGGCGATTGGTCGCTGGTCGGGCAACGAGTTTGACGGCCTCATGGACGACGTGCGGGTCTACAACCGCGGCCTGTCCCAGGCGGAGGTTGCTTATCTGGCCAGTGGTTCGGGTACGGTTTACCTTCCGCTGATGAGTCCTTCGGAACTCTACGCAGGCGAAGCCGAGGGCAACCGCATAGTCGACTTCAAGGACCTTGCTATGATCCTCGACAAGTGGCTGGAACGTCAGGTATGGCCTGAGTAGTCATACGCTCACAAGCGTAAACACTAGCAGCACCAATTCGGGGCCTGCGTCAAACAACGCAGGCCCCGATTCTTTGGTGCGATTTGCCGGATCAGGAACGCGATTATAACATTTGCACCGATTCTGTCCTGGCGGTGCAGTTTTAAGACCGGAGTTGCCTGCCGGTATAGAGTGATTTAGTTTGACCTTAGCATCCTAATCTGCGAACATATGGGACCGGGTTTTTGTGCGTTAATCTATGTTTTTCGGGAACTCCAGGCCCGTTTTTTTTTGTCCGATCCAATCAGGAGCACCGCGTTGAGTGAAGCGGCAAAGATCAATTTAGACGAAGATGTACTGGCCAAAAGGTGCCGCAGGGGCGATCCGGACGCCATGGAGCGCCTAATGCTGAAGTATCAAGGCCGCATTTACAACACAATATTGAAAATCTGTGGAAATAGTGACGATGCGGCGGAACTTACCCAGGACACGTTTGTCAAAATAATAGAAAACATAGACAGGTTCGAAGGACGAAGCAGCTTTTACACGTGGGCTTTCAAAATAGGCGTAAATCTGACGCTTAACCACTGTCAGAGGCATGCGAGATTCAGTCCGCGGAGCCTGGATGCACAGCAGGATGACCGGGAAGACGGACCAAGGCAGTTGCTGAAGCAGTTTCTCATGGATGAGAATTCACCGGACCCGGCCATGCTGGCTCAGAACCGCGAAATCCAGGAAATGGCGGTTAGATCGCTGCTGAAACTGGATGAGGCGCAGCGCACGGTAGTTGTGTTGCGGGATCTCGAGGGTATGAACTACTCTCAGATTGCCGAAGTCCTGAATATTGAGCTGGGTACTGTCAGAAGCAGACTCAGCAGGGCTCGAAGCAATCTGAGGGAAATCCTGGAGGCTTTACTTCAATGAAAAAACCGGGTTTAGACGAATTGCTGACGGGTTATCTCGATGACGAACTGTCGGCCAGACAGAAGACAGAGATCCAGCGTCTTCTGGCGCACGATCCCCGGATTGTCGAACGACTGCACCAGCTCGAGCAGATGCGGACTTTGTACAATGCTCTTCCGGTCGAACAGCCGCCGGCCCACCTGAGTTCGGAGGTTTCCTCGGTGCTGGCGCGGCGCACGCTGCTCGAGTTGAAGCCGGTTGCGCACAACGAGCGAAAAGGCGCCAGGAGTTTAATGCTGCGCAAGGTCTTTGCGGCGGCCGCAATGCTGGCGCTGGCCGGTGTGCTTGCTACAGTCGTATACACCATTGTCGCGCCCAGCTCCACGACGCAGCCGCAACCGCTGGTAAACGACGCTGGGGTCGAGCCGGTTATCAAACCGGTGGACACCTTGCCCGAGGTTAAAATTGCATCGATGGAGTTCGACGGACGCCTGGAGTTGCAAACCGATGATCTGATCGCAATGGACGCTTTCATAAATCGCGCCGTCAATAGCAGCATAAATGCTGAAAATGCCGAGGTTCGCAGAGATCCTGCCAGCAGTCGATACTTCGTAACAACGAATCGCAGGGGAATCGTCAGATTGCTGAGCAGCCTGGACAGCGTCTGGACCCGATTCAATTCCACAAGGCTGATTGTAGAGACTGCGGAGTTCGCCGCCCCGGTCACAATCGAGTCGATTACTCCCAGCCAGATCGCTCAGGTGGTCTCGCAGGAATCGACGCAAAAGGCACTTCAGGTAGCTTCGCATTTTGCGGATATGAACACAATCGACCATGCGATCGCGAGCCGAAATCCGGCGGTCGGCAACATCGATCCCGGTATAGCGGTAATTCCGAAACCTCTCTTGACCGGGCCTCGCGAAGATGATAAGAAACCTGCTGACGATGACGCGGATTCGGGGAATATCAACCTGACCATCATCGTTCGCGGGCAGGACTGAGTTGAGTCGGCCCGTTCACAGATACGCCGAACAGGGGTAACGGAGCCGATGCTCGAAATCAACAACAGCACGCTGGTAGTGGTCGACGTGCAGGGCAAGCTCGCCCGGCTCATGCACGACAGAGAGGGCCTTTACAAGAACATCCGCATACTCATCCAGGCTGCGCGAAGCCTTGATATCCCGGTTATCTGGTGCCAACAGGTTCCCGATGCGCTGGGGCCCACGGTTGGGGAAATCGCCGAATTGCTGGACGGCATCGAGCCGGTCAATAAGGCGTCGTTTAGTTGCTGCGGTAACGAAGCTTTCAGTTCAGCCGTCAATGTCCTGGACCGGAATCAGGTTGTAGTCTGCGGGATAGAAACTCACGTTTGTGTCTGGCAAACTGCGGCCGACCTGCATCGAAAAGGTTACGAGATATGTGTCCCGGCGGACGCGGTTTCATCAAGGTCCGCAGCCAACAAACAAATCGCTCTGGATAGGCTTCGCACCGAGGGGGTTGCCGTCTCCTGCGTAGAAATGATCCTGTTCGAATGGCTCCGCACCGCCGAACACGAGAAGTTCCGCGAAGTCGCCAGACTGATTCGCTGAGTGCGGCACAATCACCGCTGATCGGCTTTTCCCGGCCAATCCCAGGTTTTGAGATCATCGCTCCAGGCCAGCCCAGGGCTTGCTGCACAGTGAGCCCGAAGACTTTTGCGGCCTTCCACCGAATCGCCGTGAAAGAACATAACGTATTGTCCTACATCGCTGCTGCACCTGAGGTCGATCACAGTGGCCGCGGTTAGCCGCCCCTGAGCCCAGGGCCATTGCTTCTGGCCAAGCGTAAGCAGTCCGGTAACCCGCCATTCGACCAGATCCGTCGATCTCATCATACCGATTCCGTTTCCCGGTGAGTGAAACATTTCATCCGCGAGGCGCACCACATTGCCGGGACTCGAGTAGTTGAGGTCTCGGTCCCTGGGTGTAAGCGGCTCGGGGTAGGTCCAGTGCACAAGGTCGGAACTGCTGCTGTGAGCGATTCTCAGATAGTAACCGCCGTCCGGGGCGCTTTCGCCGAGCGTAAAGTAAAGATGGAATCTGCCGTTGTGATAAACGGCCGCCGGATCACGATATGCGAACTTGAAGTCGCCTCGGAAGACAGCGGGGCTTTCGATTTTCGAGAAATCGACTGTCGGCTTAGCACCTACCTGCAGCGCAATAACAGTGAGAACCAGAAGTAATGACTGTAATTTGAAAATCATTTTGGGTCTTCCAGAAAGATATCGCCGTCGCAGGGGCTAACGGAATGTGACCTTGCGGTCCGACCGGTGGCGACACTCGTTCTCTCATCGTCGAAACTAATTGTGACCGTCTTGTTTCCCAGTGGATTGTAGAGCACCAGGCCCTTGTCAAATCGCCTTACGATTGAACCGTCGGGCAGTTTGCGGCCGTGCCCGGCAGGTTTGCCGAGATCCGCGTTCCAGAAATCGTACCAGTTGTGGCGATGGTCCGGAGTCGGCAGGGGGTTGGGGTCGGAGAAAAGACAATAGCCGTTGCTGTGAGTCAATGACAAAGTGGTTGTTGCCCGCATCAGATTCAAATCATTGCGCGAGTCGTGAAACCAGGTCTCCAGGCAGTTGATCCGCGGCGGGCGAAGCTTCTTATCGGCCCAATCCAGAGTTTCTGCGATTCGCCTCCAATCTTCGGCATTCCGGGTTCTGTAGCATTCCATGAAGTAACCGTTGATATATTCGGCTGTTCGAGGCGTTTTGCGGTCGTTGGCATTTCCGATGATCAGGAAGTATTCACCGACCGCACGACGAATGCGTCTGATCAGATCCAGCCTATGCTCATCGTCGCGCCACCAGTCCAGCATTATGCCGTCGACAACACCGGTCGAGGCAACCGCCGCGGCGCGGGCGGCCACATGACTGCGATATTCAGGGTTTTCATAGTCCAGCAGCAGATAGTTACCCTCCTCCCAGCCGACTTTTACCTTGGAGTCCGCGTCCCTGGCCCACCATTCGTGCCCCTTTCCGAGGAAACTCTCGTGAGCGTCGCGGTAGCGAATCTCGGCTATCAGAATCATGTTGGGATTCAGCTCCAGCAGCCGCCGGCGTTTCTCCATCCCGCGGCTGATGCTCTCGGCGGCGATACTTACCGCCAGGCCCCGGGGCGACGTTTTCCATTGCAGGCCGAACCAGGAAACGCCATGCCAGAGAAGATCGTGCCTGGCCGCCTTCTGCCGTTCATCGCCCGCCACGCCCTCGACGCCGGACCACGCCTGAAATACCGACGGAAAAGTCCGAGCCTCGATGCGCTCGGCGACCGGTCTTTCCGCCGCCGGCAGAATGTTTGCGCAGATTGCTGTGACAACTAATACGAGTTCTATTTTCATGTCTATCCTTATAAAATCCAAATCAGCACCGAGCGCGGCGCATTAGAGCAATTTGGACGCTTGGGCTGGTGCAATATTACTGCGACCGGTCTCCGGATTCAAGCAGCCAACATCCGCTTATGAAATAAGGGCCGAAACAAACGCTTGCTCCGGCCCTTTATTATCGCAACCGATGGAAAACCGCTGCGCGGTTCAATCAGTTATCATCGTGATCCTCATGTTCGTCTTCATGGTCATGGTCTTCATCATGGCCGTCGTGGCCGGGTGAGGCTTTCATTCCCATTGCTTTTTGCATCTTCTTGCCGAATTCCTCGCCTGCGGCTTTGACTTCGATGATGTGCTCTTTGGGCACGACTGTCTCTACCTGCAGGACCCCATCTCTGACATTGCCTGCGAATACTACATTGCTGTCGGTATCGAGATTCATTGGTTCGACATCTGCACCGGCCTGTGCACCGACAAAGCCGCCCGCCAAATTCATCAACCTGACCACATTGACCGTACCCCCGAAGTCGTAATCGGCATCCTCTTTGTCCTCTCCCAGCAAATCTATCGCTTCTTCGATTTCCGAAGCCAATTCGTCGGGACCGCCGGTCCTGATCTGGTCGATAAGGGTGCGTATGATCTCGTCGGTGTTTGAACCCATCGAATAAGCTGCATAGCCTTCGAGCACGGCCCAGTTATACTTGAGACCTTCGCCCCACATCTTCTGCAGCGCCTCGTTCTGCTCGGAGTCGGCGTCGCCGATCTGGAATTTGAGAACGGCCGAGCTGATCTGCACGCCCTTATAGGTGCTTCTTTGCCACTCGGCATCAATCTTGAGGTCCATTCCGAGGCCCTTGTAGAACTTGTTGATCATACCGCTTTTGATCATTTCAAGTTCCTGCTCGATCGCTTGCTCGAAGGCCTGCTCGTCGCTTACTTCGAGGATGTATTTCATGGAGAACAAAGAGGCGTCGCCGCCGGCTTTAATGGAAATCGCCAACGTGTCGCCGATTGCGTTTATGCTCTTTTTGGTAAGTTCCCGCATTTTCGCGACATCGGCTTCTGTGAGTGTATCCGGGCCGAGTTCGGCCATGAGATCTATCAACTCGTTGTATGCCAGACGCATGCTGTCCTTGCCGATCTTGCCGACCAGATTGCAGAAAGCGCCGTTGTCAAGATAGCCAAGCAGTCCTTCGAGATCACCGCCCGCCGGCTCGACCATCAGCCTGGAAAGAAGCGAGCCTTCGACGGTGTTGCTTCTGAGCGTAAACCTGGCGGCATCGTCATCCGGTTCTATCGCAATGCTCAAATGATCGGTTCCTTCCAGCATCATTTTGATGATTTCGCCGTAGAAGTCCATCAACGCGGCCGGATTCGTTATGCCGGTTTGCTGCGGCGGCTGCCGGCTCATCATCATCTTCATGCCTTCGAGCTGGGCCTCGAGCATCGGGCCGAGCTTTTCATACGCTTTTGCAACGTTGACATAGAGCCATATCGGCGCATCTATCGTCACCTGCTTTTCCACCTCGTCGAGCTGGCTTCGCAGCTTTGGGCCGCGCCGGTTCATCATCCGCCTGACACGGATCAGCTTTTCTCGATTCTCGGCCTTCGTAACGACTACGAAATGACTCACATGGGCCGCGGCAAACTCTTCTTCATCCTCTTCGGCGATCATTGCAATGCCCTGCTCGTCCGGTTTGCGGACGTTGGGATTTCTCAGAATGAAGTTTTCCCATTTCCATAGCGGCATCATCACGCCGACGAAGATGTTTTTGAACGGGTTGGGGGACTGCTCCTCGCTCGGAAGATCGACGGCGAACAGCGTAAAACTTCCGTTCATTCTAATGCCCCTGGGCCTTTCGCCGCCGAGCGCCTCACTGAAATCTTCCAGCAACTTGCCCTTAACGTCGACGTCCTCATCTTCCGCTATATCCTCGAAAAAATCCGTCAGGGCGTCACAAGTCTGGTTAAAATTGTTGAATCTCACGCAGAACAGGGTCTCTTTCGGAATGACTTGCAGGGGCCCTCGTCCTCCGCCCCGCCCGGCAAACACACCGGTTGTCATTGTGACGACGATCAGAATCGCCAGAATCCTGCCCTTGATGCCTCCGGAATTACTCATGATTTCTCCTTTCCTTAAAATGCTTTGACACACCCCATTTTCGGGCTCGTCCTGTACATGCGAACCCTCTTGATGAATAGTAACCGCTGATCTGTGCGGCGTACAACATTTGTCATTTTTTTTCACGATGCAAACCGCCGGCGACTGCAAACGGCGACTCTGCATGGATTGTCGGCGCGACTCATTTATATAGATTACGCGTGAGGCGCCGAAAAATTACAGACTTTCGGGATTTTAGCGGTATTTGTAAGGAATTTCCCGCCGATGCCGGTCGAACGCCGCCCGAACGGCCGCTACTTCCTTGTCGCAGGCCGGGCACTTCAGCGCATCAGCAGTCGCGACCCGCAAATATCGACCGATCAGCAGATTGCCGATACGGTGCTGACGGAAACAGTACAGGTCTTTTTCATGCCCGCACATTCGTCTTTGCTTCAAACAGACAATAACAGGTAAGGCCAAAGCGCGGATGGAGTTATGCACGTTTGGGCGGGATTAGTGTAGAAGTGGACCGCATCTTACGGAATGAGCGCGACTGTCGGCAGGGGGGACACAGGTTGGAAAGCTGTCTGGGGATCTGATCTGAGGACCGGCTGATGTTAAACGCCGGCTTTTACGCCGCCTTTGGAAAGCAGCAGGCCGACCTGCGGGGTATCGCTCGGCAGGTTCAGTTCAGCTACGAGACGGTTCCAGGCCGCCTCATTGTTCCAGTCTTTTTTGTAGAGCGTAATCAGGTGGGGGTATTCCATGGATTTGCGAATGCCTATCGTGTACCGCTTGTTGTTGTAATCGTCCATAGCCGCTCCTTTGAAAACCCTTCGGACCGAACCTTTCCTTTCAGCCCGCTTTTCGGTTAGTTCGGGCGGTTGGTTGAGTAGAAACGCAGCCTGTTCGGCTCAAATGCAGCTTTCAGCGACGATTTGCGACCATGCCCTGCTTATAGGACGCGCATCACAGCCTAATCACTCCGAATGTTATCGAGGCAGACTTGCGCGTTGCGTTTTAGCCTGTCCGGCCCCAGACGTTCGATAGGCGAATCGGAGAACATCCTCTCAAATTGCTCGGGCGTCATCTGAAGCACGTCAGCCGGATCAAATCCGGCGCGTTCGCCGACGTGCTCGAAGGCTTTGTTCGAGCGGGCAGGGGCGCTTCGCCAGTAAGGACAGGCGTTTACGCATCTGTCGCATCCGTAGAGCCGGTCGCCGATCGCGGCCCGCATCCCGGCCGGTATCTCACCCTTGTGCTCTATCGTCAGATAGCTTATGCAGCGGGTCGCATCGAAGCATCCCTGCCCCGAGAGTGCGCCGGTCGGACAGGCCTCGATACATTTTCGGCAGTCGCCGCAATCTCCCTGCGCCGGCTCATTCGGCTCTACTTCAGCGGTTGTGATGATCTCGCCCAGAAATACTTCAGGCCCGAGTTGCGGGTTTATGAGCATGTGATTTTTGCCTATGAAGCCCAGGCCGGCCCGTTTAGCCAACGCCCGCTCCGCCAGAGGAACCGAATCGACGCATAGCTTGAATCCGCAGGCGAGGCCGCTTTCGGAAGCAATGAACTTTGCCAATTGCCTCAAAAGGGTCTTCATAAAGCCATGATAGTCCTGGAACTGAGCGTATCGCGATATCTTTGCAGTTCTCCGCCCGACCGCGGGTTCAGCGGCAATTTTATAGCTCAGGGCCACCACAATTACAGACCGGGCACGATCCAGCAATTTGGCCGGATTCACACGCTTGTCGAAATTCCGAAGCAGATAACGCATATCGCCCGCGCAGCCGCGATTAAGCCATTTTCTGAATCGCTCTATATCATCCGCATCAATGAGACCTGCGTGTGTAACGCCGGCGGCATCGAAACCGAGTTCCCGGGCCTTCTTGCAGATTGTTTCGTTCTCTATCATGGTCAAATTATAAACAGGCCTGGTAGAATCAACAACCTGAAGCCAAAACATATCGGCATCGCCTCTACTATCGTTTGCGACACAACTGCTGTGCGGAAGGAAAGAATTCTTACCGGAGAATTGTTCAGGCAGACTGTCATATATGGACCGACCCTGCTCCGGCAAATAAGGCCATTGCCGCTGCAGCCGCCGATATGCTCCCTGTCGCCGGTATCGAGAGCGAAGCGTTCGCCGAAAAGATACTTGAATTTGCCGCCATTTGTGAGAAACTCAGCGAAAAAGCCAGGGAACCCGATACATGCAGAAAAACCAGCACCAGTTGTCCATGCCCCTTCGGGGCATAATCCCGCCGATGGTTACACCGCTGTCGGACAAAGACAGCCTGGACACGGAAGGACTCAACCGGCTTTACGAGCACGTGATCGGCGGTGGCGTGCATGGGGTGTTTGTACTCGGCACAACCGGTGAAGCGCCGAGTTTAAGCCATCGACTGCGACATGAACTGGTTGCGCGGGTCTGCGATATTGTACACGGCCGCGTACCGGTGCTGGTCGGGATCAGCGACACATGCTTCGCCGAATCGGTGAATCTGGCTCACAAAGCGGCTGAAGCCGGGGCCGATGCCGTTGTTCTGGCCGCGCCGTACTACTTTCCAGCCGGTCAGGAGGAGCTGCTGGAGTATCTGAGCCACCTTACGGCGGAGGTGCGTTTGCCGTTACTGCTTTATAACATGCCTTATGCACCGCCTGCGTTCGCAGTCGAAACGGTACGAAAGGCCGCCGATATGGACGGGATCATCGGTATCAAGGACAGTTCGGCGGATCTGGAGTATTTTAAAAACCTGCTTGCGGCCCTGAAAGACCGACTCGATTTCACGGTCTTGAACGGTCCGGAGGCGATGCTGGCTGAGACGCTGCTGCTCGGTGCTCACGGCGGTGTGCCCGGAGCGGCTAATCTGGTTCCACGGCTGTACGTGGAATTGTATGAAGCGGCCGTCTCGGGCGATCGGGAGCGGCTGGAAACCCTCCACAGCCGGGCAATGCAGATAAACGAGAAAATATACAGGGTGGGACGTTACCGGTCGAGCTTTTTGAAGGGCCTCAAGTGTGCTCTGGCGTGCCTGGGAATCTGCAGCGATTTTCTGGCAGAGCCCTTTCACAGCTTTCGCGATCAGGAGCGGGCGGTGATAAAGGCCAATCTCGAGGAACTCGGTATCGAACGCAACTGACGGTCGAGGCAATTGAAGGAGCGCATCAGGATGCAGGGCAAACTCGAACTGCTGGATATCGGGGTGCTTGGGCTGTACTGCCTGGTTCTTGTGGGCATGGGGATTTATTACCGCCGCAAATGCCGCACCTCCGAGCAGTTCATGGTTGCCGATCGCACGATACCGGCCTGGGCGGCGGGACTTGCGGTCATGAGCGCCTACACCAGCAGCATCAGCTACATAGCCACGCCAGGCGTCGCATACGACAGCAACTGGCATCCTCTCATATTCAGCCTCTGCATTATTCCGGTCGCGTGGCTGGCCTGTCGCTATGCCGTCGGGTACTACCGCAGAAAGAACCTTATCAGCGTCTATTCATTTCTGGAAGAGCGGCTCGGCGCCTGGGGCAGGTTATATGCGGCGCTTTCGTTCCTGCTTTACATGATCGGACGGGTGGCGGTCATACTCTACCTGGTCAGTCTGTTGCTGAGCACATTTCTGGAATCGAGCGGCATGGAAACGGTTGCGACGGTCATCGTCGTAATAGGCCTGGTGACCATCGTTTACACTCTGCTGGGAGGCATGGAGGCCGTCATCTGGACCGACGTGATGCAGTCTATCGTGATGATTGTCGGCATACTTTTCTGTACGGTCGCTCTGTCCAGGCGCGTATGGTCCGGCGCCGAGCCGCTTATGGATATCGCCCTGGAGCAATCGAAATTCAGTCTCGGATCGCTCGCTGCGTCGTTCGACGCCCCGAAGACTCTGGCCAACCGCACGATCTTGGTGATGATCATCTTCGGGATTACCGAAAACCTACGGAATCTCCTGGCGGACCAGAACTACGTGCAGAAATACTGCTCGGTGCCGACCGAGGCGCGGGCGAAGAAGTCCGTCTGGATCGCAATGGCGATATACATCCCCCTCACGGCAATCTTTCTTTACATCGGCACGGCGCTTTTTGCGTTGTAC
Organism: uncultured Pirellulales bacterium; assembly: GCA_964406945.1. Classification (GTDB taxonomy): domain Bacteria; phylum Planctomycetota; class Phycisphaerae; order Sedimentisphaerales; family Anaerobacaceae; genus UBA2266. Next base: position 24,569 of record CAYOTO010000035.1, on the reverse strand, counting down.
AACGCCCAGGGCGGTCTGGATCTGCCCGAAACGGTGGTCAAAGGCGATCAGGTGTTTCCGCATTACATAGCGACCCAGGTGCCGGAGGGCCTTCGCGGGCTGATTGTCGCTGCGATTGTGGCAGCGGCCATGAGCACCGTGGATTCGGCTCTGAACTGCTCGGCAACGGTGTGGCTGCTGGACTTTCACAAACGCTATATCAACCCCGACATGACAGAACGTCAGAGCATCGGCCTGCTGCGAGGTGCGACGGTTGTTTACGGGCTTGTCGGGACCGGTTTCGCCGTATTGATGATCCGGGCCGAGAGCGCGCTTAACGTCTGGTGGCAGATTTCGGGCATCTTCGGCGGCGGAATGCTGGGGTTGTTTATACTTTCTCTGCTGAAGATTCGGCTGAGGCTGTGGCAGGGACTGGCTGCTATCGGTTCGAGCATAGCTGTGATAGCATGGTGCACCTTTGCCCGCAGCAGCTTCAAGCCTTTCGAACTGTATGCGCCCGGGTGGATGAAGAGACTCGAATGCACTCTCGATCCCATCATAATCGGCGCCACCGGTACCGCGGCACTAATGTTGGTTGCAATCGTGTTGTCCAGGTTCAACCCAAAAAAACTCCAATCGATACAAGGAGATTAATGAATGCTCTTGTGCAAATTTACCAGGCGTAAATCACTTTTCGTTTTCAGTGCGGTGCTATGTCTTCTGGCCGGAGCAGGACAAGCCGGAGCTGATGCCATTATAAAATGGGATTTCACTACGGGCACGCACGGCTGGATCGGCAATCAGATGGTCGAGAGCCTCGAAGTAACGCCGCGGGGGCTGGTGGTCGAAGCCGTTGGCAACGACCCGTGGATCGAGGGCCCGCCCGTGGACCTGCCCGGCTCCGGCCTGACCCGAGTAACAATCCGAATGAAATCGGAGTTTGACCAGAACGCGGTCATGTTCTACGGGCGCGGTTTCGTGGCCGGAAGATTCGTACCTTTTAAGGTCCGCGCCGGCCAGTGGCGGGATTACTCGCTGATTGTGAACGCTCCTCTGGGCAAAAGAACCCGTTTTCGCATCGATCCGTCCACCAGGGATGCGACTGTGGTCATAAAATCCGTAACTGTGGAGACCATAGGCGAGATCAAGCTGCCGAAGTTCGAAAGACCTGAAAGACCGGCCGGGAATAAGCCGCGGGCTTCAGTACAGTCCGGCACGCTGAGCTATGAGCAGAGAACAACCCGGTGGGGGGGCTTCGCGATTGAACTGGCGGGCCGGGAAATGGCCGCAGGATATTCGAGCGAAGTAATCGGTATAATGCTCGGCGATGAGGTTCAATGGCTGAATCTGCAGGATACTTCAGCGAAGATCGAGCAGAATGGAACCGAGTCGGTGGTAACCGCCACTTTAACCGATCGGCAGGGGGGTGAATGGAAGTTGGTCAAAAGCATCATGCCCGGCCGGGTGAAAGGCTCAATCGCCGTCGAAGTTCAGATTAATGCCGATGCCGACCGCAAAGTTGTCCATCTGCCGTGGCTCACGATGTTTCCGGGACTAGGCACGTTCGGCCGCTCCAAATACCAGGGAGTGCTGCCCGGGCTCGAGTACCTGTGCGATGAGCCATCCAGCAGTGAAGCGGACATAGCAGCCCCTAACCACATCAGAAGAACCCCGGATCCGGTCAAGATTACCTTCCCGATGATGGCTGTATCGCACGGACGCGACTATATAGGGCTGGTCTGGGAGCCTTCCGAGATGATTGCCGCCACGTTCGATTCACCGGACAGGGTGTACGACTCGGGTGCGCATCTTATGGCCCTTTCGGCGCCAGCGGTGGGGGCCCTGCGTTTCGAGAACGAGTTTGCGGCACATGCACCGTTCGAAATCAAGGCCGGGGAGTCAGTCAAAGCGGCGTTTACGATAATCGGCGGCAGGGGCAGAACGATCATTCCAGCCGTTCAACAATACCTGAAGCTGAACCCCCTGCCGGCGCTGCCTGAATTCGAAGGAGGATTCTACGGAGCCGTCAATCTCCTCGGCTACGGCTGGCTTGACTCGAGAATAAATGAAAACGGTCTGTTCCGCCACGCGGTCTGGGGCGACAATTTTCGCGCCGGGCCGGCGGCCGACGCCTGCATGTATATCGATTATCTTGCAAACCAGACCAGAGATTCGGTCCTGGCGGCGAGACTCGAAAGGCTGACAGACCTCGGGCTGAGCAAAGTAAACGAAGGCGATCCGTATACCAGTGCGATTTCGCACGCCAGATTGTATTCGGCGCCGTTCGTCTTCGGACGCACGCGGGAGTTTCTCGAGTGGGCGCGCAATTCGGCGTTTTCCCAACTGAGCGGCTTCGACGCTGGCGGCATAAAGCACTACAAACCGCAAAACGTGGACTACGGGCGGACGCATTTCGCCGATCACGCCAACGGCCTCGGCGGACGCAGCCTGGTGGCGGTTCTGGAAGGGGCGGCGCTCTCAGGCGATGACGAACTTATCGAAAGAGCATGGGACCTTCTGGACAAGCAGACCGCTGCCTACGCCAACACGGTCCCCAGGGGCGCTCAGACCTGGGAAGTACCGCTGCACACGCCCGACATTCTAGCTTCGGCTCACATGGTCAAGGCCTATACGCTCGGTTATATCATTTCAGGCGAACAGCGGTATCTGGAACAGGCCCGATACTGGGCGTGGACGGGCGTTCCTTTTGTGTATCTGGACAAACCGGTGGACGGGCCGATCGGCTCGTATGCGACAATTGCGGTTCTGGGCGCGACCAACTGGCAGGCGCCGGTATGGTTCGGTCAGCCGGTCCAGTGGTGCGGCCTGGTTTATGCCTCGGCGCTGCAGCTCCTGGCCGAGTACGACGATTCCGGGCCGTGGAAACAGCTTGCGGACGGCATAACAATAGCGGGTCTCCAGATGACCTGGCCCCGCAGCGACAAAGACCGCGTCGGCCTGCTGCCGGACTATTTCCTGCTTCGGCCGCAGGTCAGCGACGGCCCGGCGATCAACCCGGGAACCGTCCAGGCGCACCTGCCCGAAGCCTACGGCCGGGGTAAACTCTACGATCTGAAGAAGTTGCCTCGGTCCGGCTTCTTTATACACGCTCCCTGCAGAATCGACGACATCGAGGAAACCGACTCGTCGGCAGCGTTCACTCTCGACGGCTGGGGCGACAAAAGCTACCACTGTGTAATTTCAGGCGTCAAGAGAAACCCCCGGCAAATCACAGGCACAGAAGAGAGCCGCTACCATGCCGATCGAGGCTGGCTTATACTGGAACTGAAGGGCCGAACCCGCATAGAATTGTCAAAATAGCCCTACAACCCGGCCTAAAGCCCGGAGTTGATTTTCAGGATAAAGGGTGAAAGAGCCGCTTGGAGGGCTATGTCACTGTTGTGGATAAGTCTTTGTCATGGAAGGGTTTAGGAACTACTTGACTTACAGGGTCGCCAGATTGAGTGGCATATTATGATGTACTGCGGGTCTCTGGGATATGGGCGCTCTGCCCCGAGCCTTCGCTGCAATTCCTTCTAGGACACAAAAAACCGATCCTGAAGCTGGAACTTCCCCTTCTCTCTTTGAATACATTCGCGAACAGGCTAAGCCCCATCTGTCAACAACGTCCATCCTTCTAATACGGCACTCCAGCAAACAACCTTCCTGCGCGTATAGTCGTAAATGTATACTTTGTCAAATGGGCCATTAGCCAACGCATGGCGAACATTCTCAAATCCATTCAACTTCTCGGCAGATAATGGTCCCATCTGTTGTGATGTCTCCGTACGGGAAGTAATCAGGAGCCAGTTCTCATCAAACTCTGCCCTCACATGTCTGACTGTCTTGGTTTTGATGATATCCAGCAACTCGTCTTCCTTAAGCCCCACGTGTTCTGCGTTGTGGCGCCAGTCCCAGTACAATACTTTGCAGCCAGCTTGCCGGATTTCAGCATATTCGATGTATCCATTTAATAATCGGTATTGACCGCCGAATTTCGTGAAACGATGGAAAACATTTTCAAGTGCATGGCGTTCTTGTACAGCAAACCCGACCAATTCATCTGCAAACGCCTCATGTTCTCTTGGTGGTGGAAGGCGAAAGTTCCTGAAACTGATTGACGCATGAATTTCCTCAAGCTCCTTATGCCGGTGCTTAGTCCTCGCGATAACTTTCCTGAGATCGTCCCAAGCACTCTCCGTCGCCTGGCGCGGTCGCAATTCATCGACCCGCTGCTGTCTGTAATATGTTGTTTCTTCTATCCCTACTTGCTTACCTTCAATGCACACAACAAAGTCTGGATTACTGTTTCCATCTAGACTTGGGCCCCTATGAATGCTACTAGGTGTTAGACAAGCCACATCAAGGAAGTTGGTCAATATGAACGACTCATTTTCAGCTTGGTCGTGTGCGTTTGCCATGAGAGATTGTTCCTCGCGGGAATTACAGGGGTCTCGTCCATTTTCCGGGTTTTCCTCTCGGGCGGAGGGTGGATTGGAGTTCCATCTTCGGATATCAATGGCGCCCAGCCAAACGAACCAGTGCCACTGCCGTTAGAGGGTAATTGCGAATCCGCCTTGCCTTCGCCTCTCTCTATCCGCAGGGGGTGGTTGCCTGGGTGCTCTTAACCGCGGCTACTTCGAAGGTTACGGTGCCGCCGCCGGTGAAGTTGACCGCATCCGGGCACTGGATGTAGGCCTTGCTCTTGTCCTCTTTGCCTTCGAGACCCCATCGCTCGGGTTCGGAGACGCGAAGTGCATTGTAGTAGGGCATAAGTGAGCCCAGTGCGTGCATGCACACGGGTTTATCGCTTACGAGCTGATAGCCCGCCTTGAGAACAAATGAATCCCCGACGTTATAAGTAGGGCAGTTGCCCTTGATATCCTTGACTGTTACAACAATATCCATGTAAACCGGTCTCCTGTAAAGAAAATCAAAACAGTTGCTATTATGCTCAGCCGGCCGCATCAGTCAAGCCAATTGCGCGTCAGGGCGGCTTTTTGCTTGGCAAGGCCTAAAAAGATTGTCAAAGGCGGTGTTTGGCGATACTATACCGACTTTGCGGCATGCAGGTGTACCTGCTCAGATTAACAGACAGGTTAACGGGATCGATATATGGCGGATGAAATCATCGGTTTAATCGGAGGAACGGGGCTTGGCGACGCACTCGAACAGATGCTCGGAGGCGAACATTTCGAAGAGGTCGATACACCGTTCGGCAAACCCAGCGGGCCGGTAATGATGGGCAAGATCGGCTCAAGGAAGGTTGCATTCATTGCCCGGCACGGAAAAGGTCATTCGTTGAACCCTACGTGGGTGCCTTACGCGGCAAATGTCTTCGCGCTGAAGAAACTCGGCTGTCGCACTCTAATCGCCAGCGGCGCGGTAGGCTCGCTCAACGAAGAAATCAACCCGGGAGACCTGGTCGTAGTCGATCAGTTCATCGACAGGACCTACAGACGTCAGAGCAGCTTTTTTGACCGCATGGGGGCGGTTCACTGCGAAATGGCCGAACCGGTTTGCTCCCGGCTGGCTGAAAAGCTTTATGAGGTTGGTATCGGCGTTGAGGTGCGGACGCACGTGGACGGCACGTACGTTTGCATGGAAGGGCCGCAGTTCTCCACGAAAGCCGAATCTATCATGCACAGACATTGGGGCTGCGATGTGGTCGGCATGACCGCAATGCCGGAAGCGAAACTCGCCCGCGAAGCCCAAATGTGCTACAGCCTCGTAGCCCTTGCGAGCGACTACGACTGCTGGAAGCCTCACGAAACGGACAAACAGAAGCAGACACTGCTCGAAGAGATCATGGCTAATCTCAAACACGCCACGGACAATTGTCTGAAATTAATCGAGGCGGTCTTGAGAAGCGATAGGGACCTCCACAATGACCAGTGCGGATGCAGAAAGAGTCTGGAATTGGCCGTCTGGACCGCTCCGGATCACATAACTGCAGAGGAAAAGAGGGATTTGGGTGTTCTTTTCGATTGATTGGACGAAATCGTCGGCGCCTTGTGGAATGCCGAATGCCGAGACAGGCTTGATACTACCTGGAAAAGCGTTATGCTGAGTGCGAATCACAGCGGGCAGGAGAAGTTACTGGAAAGGATATGAATATGACCAGGGTTGCTCGAATTGTATGCGTCGCGGGTTTTTGTGTTGCCTTGATGGCGGTTACGGGCTGCCAGGACCAGCAAAGCCAGGACCCGGAGATCGGCAATGTGAAGAAACACAGGCTCATCGCGGCCGAAAACATGGATCTTCGGCGTAAACTGGCCAAACGCGACCAGCAGATTGAGAAGCTCAAGGCCGAGCATGCTGAAGAATTACAGGCAAAGGATGAGTTGATTGCCCAGGCCCAGGAGCGTGCTCAAAGGTGGAAGGAGCAGGCGGATAAGGGAGTCGAGAAGGAAGTTCAGTCAGTCCTTGCGGTTGTCATGGCCAAAAATGCTAAGCTGCAGGCGGAGAACGCTGCATTGAAGGCGCAATTGGAAGCACTCCAGGGCGCAAGCCCGACCATGCCCGAAAAGTCAGAAGATTCGCCCGACGATGCCGAAGCGGACAGCACTCAAGCAGATTCAAAACAGAATTAGAACCGCTACCGTCAGAAGTTCCAGAGCATTCACTCTGTAGCCATCCTTGACGGGCGGTCGGGTCATCATCTGTTTACGCTCACGCCGGCACGCCGGAGGCTTTCCTGGTTGCCTCTATAGCCTCGGGCAGATTCTCGTCTGCATATTTCTGCTTCATTGCAGCGGCTACCAGGCCCAAAAACATAGGCTGAGGCTTGAGCGGCCGCGATGTGAGACACGGATGGGCCTGAGTGCCCATGAAGAACGGCTGTGAAGGCAACTCCAGTATCTGCATGATAGGGAAGTCCGGGGCCTTGCCCGAGAAGACCATTCCCGCCTCTTCGAGTTGGTCGAGATAACGCGGATCGACCTCGTAGCGGTGGCGAAACCTCATCCGGACCGTCTCTTTTTCGCCGAAAAGGCTGTATGCCTGTGTACCGCGTTTAACGGCAATATCCCTGCCGCCCAGTCTCATATTTCCGCCGAGTCCTTCGATTTCTTTCTGCTCGGGCAGTACATCGATCACAGGCTCGGGACAACTGGGCTCTATTTCGGTACTGTTTGCTTTCTTCAGGCCGCAGACATTGCGGGCGAATTCGATGACGGCCATCTGGAAGCCGAAGCAGATGCCCAGATACGGTATATTATTTTCGCGAACGTGTTTTACGCACGAAATCTTGCCCTCGGCTCCTCTGGTCCCAAATCCGCCCGGAACTATAATTCCGTCTACTGCCGCGAGATGCTCGGCGACGTTCGAGTCGGTTATGTCGGTAGTGTCGATCCATTTGATCTCCACATCGGCGCCGAGCGCCAGGCCGGCGTGTTCCAGCGAGTTTATTATCGAAGCATAACTGTCTCGGACCGAAGTATACTTGCCGGTCATGCCGATAGACACCTTTTTGGTGGCCTTTCCTATTCTGTCGGTAAAATCGCACCATTTTGCCCATGCCTGACGTTCATGGCGAAGGTTTATCCGGTCTTCTATCTTGAGCAGTCTCGCCACTTCGAAGTCCAGGCCGACTTCACGCAGCATGGCGGGTATTTTGTAGATGCTGGTGGAATCAGGCAGGCTTACAACACGCTCGAAAGGCACATTCGAGTAGACGCTTATCTTCTGGCGCACCGTTTCGGTGGCGGGGCTGCCGGCTCGACAGGCGATGATATCGGGCTGAATTCCGAGCTGCATCAACTGTTTTATGCCCAACTGAGCGGCTTTGGACTTCTGTTCGCCGAGCGTCTTGGGCTCCATGATGTAGGTCAGGGCAACAAAACAACTGCTGTTGGGCCCCTCTTCGTATGCCAGCTCCCGCATGGCTTCCATATAGTAGGCGTTTTCCAGGTCGCCGACAGTGCCTCCGATCTCGACGAACACAATGTCAGCTTTGGTGCGGGCGGCCAGTTCGCGAAGTCTTAGTTTCACTTCGCCTGTAACGTGCGGAATCATCTGCACATCCCTGCCGAGATAATCGCCGTGGCGTTCCTTGTGGAGCACCGAACTGAATATCTGACCGCTGGTGGTGAAATTGTACTTGCTGGCGTCCTGGTCGAGCATTCGCTCATAAGTGCCCAGGTCCATATCGCATTCCATGCCGTCGTCCAGCACGAAGACCTCACCGTGCCTGAAAGGATTCAGCGTGCCCGAATCGATGTTCAGATAACCCTCCAGCTTGATCGGAGCCACCTTCATGCCCTTGTCTTTCATCAGTTTGGCCAGACAGGAAGAGAATATGCCCTTGCCTAGTCCGCTCATAACCGTGCCGACTACGAAGCAGTATTTTGTCGCGCCCCTTCTGTACCCGCTGGGCACAGGCGAAAAGAACTCGCTGTCGGTCGAAATATCACTGACTTTTGCCAGCAGGTCTTTATCCTTATTCTTAGGCATCAAACTCACCCCTTGATTTTCTTGTCCACATCAGTCATCGCCTTGACTGAGCTTGTTGCTTGTATCTGGCCACAAATGCGGCGTACTGCTGAGCCGTATCGATTCCGTCGCACGTGTGCTCGACTTTGCCAACCAGTATTGAAAAGCCGTTTTCAATCGCCCTGAGTTGTTCGAGCTTCTCGATCTTCTCCAGTTTCGTCCGGCACAGGGCGGTTATCTTCAAAAGAAAGTCTCTGCGATATGCATAAATCCCCAGGTGTCGCGAGTAATTACCCAGCGCGCCGGCCCCGGCCTGCTCGCGATCGTAAGGAATGACCGAACGCGAGAAGTAAATGGCCCGATCCGCCAGATCGGTTATAACCTTGACCACGTTGGGGTCCGCAAGCTGTTCGGCCGTGGAAAACGGAGCCGCAAGGGTCGACATATCTGCGCCCGCACTATCCATCAGCAGCCGGGCCACATAATCTATATTGGCCGGATCGATCTCCGGTTCATCTGCCTGCAGGTTTACGACAATGTCCGCATCCGAATCGGCCACGGCTTCGGCGATCCTGTCCGTACCGCTCTTGTGTTCGACGCTGGTCAATACACACTCGGCGCCGAAACTGCGAGCGGCATCCACGACTCTGTTATCATCGGCCGCAATTATGATCTTCTCCGGCAGGCGGGCCCGGCATGCCCGCTCCCAGGTGTGCTGAATGAGGAATTTGCCGGTATCTTTGGCGAGAACTTTGGCGGCGAATCTGGTCGATGCGTATCTAGCGGGTATTACGCCGATTATCTTCACTGTTTTTCCAAAAAGTCCGCGCCAAAAGAGCCAGTTACGTTGGGTAAGCTTTGCGACAGCGATTCCGTCGGGCCGCAGTGGTTTTCGCAACCGCGAAAATCCAACCGGGCGTTTATCCTAGAATTGCCGGACGGTCCTGTCAACCGTGGCAGTCAACTTTCTTGTCAAAAAGCTCGGCCAAAGCACTCCTCCTGACCCGCCGCTCGGCTTTTTTGCCCCGCCGCCGGCATGCGTCCTTGTAAACAGGCCGCTTATCGCTATACTTGTTGACTACGGACCGGAGGGCAAATATTATTTTGCGAAACAACTATCAAGGAGTTTTGCTATGAAACGGTTACTAACAATTGTCCTGATTGTTTCGGTTCTGATCGGTCTGGGCGTCGTCGGCTGCGGTCAAAAGGAAACGGGAGCAGAAGGCGACTCGGACGCCCTGCAGATCGCCGTTATCCCCAAAGGCACAACCCACGTGTTCTGGAAGAGCATTCATGCAGGTGCGGTCAAGGCACAGCAGGAGTTGAAGGATGCGGGTGTCGACGTCGAAATTATCTGGAAGGGTCCACTCAAAGAAGACGACCGCGAATCGCAGATCAGAGTGGTAGAGGACTTCATCACCAGGGGGGTCGACGGCATAGTGCTGGCGCCCCTTGACGATACCGCCCTGCGTATGCCCGTCAGGGACGCGGTAAACAGCGGCATTCCGGTCGTCATAATAGACAGCGATCTTAAGAGCGACGATTACACGAGTTTTGTGGCGACGGACAACTACTTCGGCGGCAGGAAGGGCGGCGAATATCTGGGCAAAGTGCTGGGCGGCAAGGGCAAAATCGTTCTGCTTCGGTACCAGGAAGGTTCGGCCAGCACTATGAAGCGCGAAGAGGGTTTTCTTGATGCGATCAAGGAGCTTTATCCCGATATTGAGATTGTCAGCTCCAATCAGTACGGCGGGGCCACAACCGAAAGCGCCATGGCCGCGGGCGAAAACCTCCTGGCGCCCCTCAAGACGCCCGACGGGGGACTCAAAATAGATGGCATTTTCTGTCCTAACGAATCCACGACTTTCGCCATGCTCAGGGTGCTTGAAGACAGCGGCCTGGCGGGCAAAGTTACTTACGTCGGTTTCGACAGCTCTGATCGCCTTGTCAAGGGGCTCAAGGAAGGTGTCATCAACGGTCTGGTTCTGCAGGATCCGATCAATATGGGCTATCTTGGGGTCAAAACGATGGTGAAGCACCTCCAGGGCGAGCCGGTCGAGAAGAGGATCGACACCGGTTCGGCGGTTGCCACGCCTGAGAACATGGACGAGCCGAAGATCAAGAACCTTCTGGAGCCGGCTTACAAGAAATGGTTGGGCGAGTGAATCCGGACGACGGCGTAATAAAGCTTGAAATGCGCGGCATCTCGAAGAGTTTCGGCGCAACCGTTGCGCTCGAAGACGTAAGTATCGACGTCCGCGGCGGTGAAGTTCTAGCGCTTGTGGGCGAGAACGGCGCGGGAAAGAGTACCCTGATGAAGGTGCTTTCGGGGGCCATAAAAGCCGATTCGGGCCAGATGCTGCTGGGCGGCAAGCCGTACAAGCCTGCAAACCCGCTCGACGCCCGCAACATGGGCGTAGCCATGATCTACCAGGAGCTTTCTCTGACGCCGCACATGACGGTGGAAGAGAACATAATGCTCGGGATGGAGCCCGCCAGGTGGGGAATAATCGACCGAAAGCAGGTTCGCCGCAGGGCCATCGAAGCAATCGAGCAGTTTGATAACCCGGAATTGAAGCCCGAAGCGGTTGTCAGCAGGTTGAGCGTAGGCTCGCAGCAACTTGTCGAAATAGCCAGAGCCCTCGCGGTGGGCTGCCGCGTTCTGGTTCTTGACGAACCGACCAGCTCTTTGACCAGGCACGATTCCGAGAAGCTGTTCGAGTTAATTGCGAAGCTGCAGAAGCAGGGCAAGGCGGTAATCTACATCTCGCACTTCATAGAAGAAGTCAAGCGCATTGCCGACAGGCTCACCGTTCTTCGCGACGGCATGGTCGTCGGAAGCGGAGAGGTCGCTACGACCAGCACGGATAAAATCATATCAATGATGGTCGGCCGCGAGGTAAAAGACCTTTATCCCCGTTCGCCCCGTAAACCGGGCGAGGTTATTCTCGAACTGAAGAACCTCGCCGGGGCCGCTAAGCCGCAGTCGGCTTCTCTGAAGTTGAGGCGGGGTGAAGTGTTCGGAATTGCAGGCCTGGTCGGGGCCGGGCGAACGGAACTGCTGCGGGCTTTGTTCGGACTGGACCCGGTGCGCAGCGGCGAAATAAAACTGGGCGTCTATTCGGGGCCGGCTTGCCCGCATACCCGCTGGAGCCAGGGCGCCGGACTGCTCAGCGAGGACCGCAAGGAAGAGGGACTGGCGGTATCGTTGAGCATAGCGGACAACGTTACGCTCTCAAAACTCAAGGGATTCGGACCCCTTGGAACAGTTATTCCTCAGCGACAGGAGAAGGCCACGAACCGCTGGATAAAAGACCTGGCGATAAGATGCAAAAGCTCGAAAGACCCGGTGGTTTCACTCTCGGGCGGCAATCAGCAGAAGGTGGCGATGGCCCGGTTGCTGCAGCATGATGTCGACGTCCTGCTGCTGGACGAACCGACTCGCGGCATCGACGTGGCCGCAAAGGCGCTGATATACAAAATCATAGACGAACTGGCGGCCGGCCCTGAAATCTCGGGCAAACCGCCCAAAGCGGTCCTCCTGGTCAGCAGCTACCTGCCGGAACTGATGGGCGTTTGCGACCGGATAGCGGTCATGTGCCGCGGCAGGCTCGGCCCCACGCACAACATTGAAGATGTAGACGAGCATGCGCTCATGCTCGAAGCAACCGGACAGGAGATGAATGTATGACTGATCTTTCGGTCCAGAAAGGGAGAATCGACTGGGGGAGAATGCTGAACACCTTTGGTCCGGTGCTGGCGCTACTGGTGGTATACGGCTTTTTCGCCATGATAGCCCCGGACAGTTTCACGACCTCCAGGAACCTCGAGACGATTGCGCGTCACACTACCATCGTGGGCATGGCGGCGCTCGGCATGACGCTGATTATCATAAGCGGGGGCATAGACCTGTCGGTCGGCTCGCTCGTGGCTTTCAGCACGGTAGTTACGGCCAAACTTCTGCAGGATGCGGGTTTTTCGCCCCTGGCCGGGGCGATAGGCGGCGTCGCGGCCGGTGCGTTTTGCGGATTGATGAACGGCCTTCTGATAACTCTGTTGAAAGTCGTTCCGTTCATAGTAACGCTTGGAATGATGCTCCTGATTCGTGGTGCGGCAAAGGGCCTGGGCGAGAACCAGAAGATCGACGTGGATCCCGAAAAACTCCGTTGGCTGGACGATCTGCTGGCGACAGTTCCGAGAGACGAGTCGTGGATGCTGCTGCCTCCCGGCGTGTGGCTGCTGATCCTGCTTGCGGTGCTTATGTCGCTGCTTTTGCGGTACACTCGACTGGGAAGGCATACATTCGCCATCGGCTCAAACGAGCTGACGGCCCGCCTGTGCGGAGTAGCGGTCGAAAAGACGAAGGTGCTGGTATTTACTCTTGGCGGCATGTTCGCGGGTCTGGCGGGCCTTATGCAGTTTTCACGTCTGACCGTAGGAGATCCCACTGTTGCTGTCGGGCTGGAACTGGACGTTATCGCCGCGGTAGTTATCGGCGGAGGCAGCCTTTCCGGAGGCGAAGGATCCATTCTCGGGACCATAGTCGGCGCCCTGATAATGACCGTCATAGCTTCCGGTTGTACACAAATGGGTCTGGATAACTGGGTTCAGGAGATCATCACCGGCGCGATAATCATCATTGCAGTAGCTCTGGACCGACTCCGACACCGCAGAAGTGCGTAGCCGCGGCGCTGCGGGACAAAGACGACAATCTGATTTTTTGGGAAAACTGTCGAATTATGCTTGACATAACGGCCGATTTTGATTGTAATAATGCTCATATGAAGCAGATCAACCGCAAAAACACGCTCAACTGGTGGTGGCCCAACGGATAAATCCGACGGGCGAGCGGTCGTTTGCTGTAGAAAAAAACCGATTACTTAGACTACGGAGCAGCCTGTTGGATTACAGCAGGCTGCTTTTTTTATGGCCAAAAACCCCGAATTGAGATAAAAAGACCCCATTATGGAAGACTACAGACGCATAATTCAAAACGCCGCAGCGGGCAGTATTGTGCCGATTGTCAAGGAGATCAGGTTTGACGACCCAGTGAACTTCTTTTCGAGGATCAGCGACTACGGCCGGGCCGAGAACTGCTGCCTGTTCGAATCGAGGGAATATCTGGCCGGGACCAGAGCACTGAGTTTCGGAACCGGCAGACCGGCTCTCTACCTCACCGGCAAGGGCGCCGACTTCACCATAAAGGCCCTCAGCAGTACGGGAAAGCGGATAATAGACTACCTGTCAACAACGGCCAGAGAACGCTTCGAATTCTGCCGGACCGTTGATTTCACTCCGGAGGCGGTTACCGGCACAATCAAGCAGGACCGGGGGTTTGTAGACGAACAGACCCGTCTGCGAAGCACAAACCAGATGGATGTACTGCGTGCGGTGGCCTTCGCATTCAAGCTGGCCAGCAAGCCTTTCAGGATAACCTGCGGACTGCTCGGGGCCCTCAGTTATGATTTCATCGATCAGTTCGAAAAGCTGCCCGCCAGCACCGATGACCTGCTCGAGAACCCCGATTACGAACTCTACTTCGCCGACAACATCTTCCTGATGGACCACGAGAAGTCGGCTGGTTACGTGATTGTCAACTGTATAGTAACCGACGACGACCGCGACCGGGCCATAGCCGACGCCCAGGGCGCTTTTGACTACTATTTCAACATGGCCCGTTTCGACCCGCCCACCGGCTCTCAGTGCGAAGGCGAGTTGCCACCGCCGGGCACGGACACCGAACAGGATGATTACGAAGAGATAGTCCGCAAAGCCAAGCAGCACATTCTGGACGGTGACATCTTTCAGGTCGTGCTCAGCCGGACTATAACCGAGCCGTGCGCCAGCGAACCGCTGGATGTCTATAAACGGCTCCGCGAACTGAATCCTTCGCCTTATATGTTCTACATCAGCACGCCAACAACGACTCTGATGGGGTCGTCGCCGGAATTGAATCTTCGCGTCAGCGGCACCTCGGAAAGAAAAGTCGAAATACGGCCCATCGCGGGAACCAAACCGAGGGGCAGGATAGACGGCGATATCGATCCGGATACGGATTTTCGGTACGAGGCCGAACTCAAACTCGACCGCAAGGAACTGGCCGAGCATATAATGCTGGTCGATCTGGCGCGGAACGACATCGCCAGGGTGGCCGAACCCGGCTCCAGGGTCGTTACCGAACTCCTTACAGCCGAGAAATACGAATCCGTTCAACATCTGGTCAGCAACGTCAAGGGCACGCTCGCGCCCAATCTTGACGCATTGAGTGCTTATCTGGCGACCATGAACATGGGCACACTTACCGGCGCTCCCAAGATTGAAGCCATGAAGCTTATCAGGCAGTTGGAGAAGACAAAACGCGGCTACTACGGCGGGGCGGTAATGTATCTGACCGTGGACGGCCAGTTCGACAGTTGTATTACAATAAGGTCGTTGCAGGTTCGCGATCACACCGCTTACATTCGCGTGGGCGCAGGGATCGTCTACGACAGCGTCCCGAAAACGGAATTCGAGGAAACCGAACACAAGGCCGGCTCCTGTCTGCGGGCCATTCGCGGCAAGTAGCTACAGAAAAGGGCTGAACTATGGAAGATACACACAGAAAAGTGCTGTTCATCGACAACTTCGATTCGTTTACATACAACCTGGTCGATGATTTCTGCAAGAGAAGCTGTGAGGCCAGGATTTACCGGGCCGATACGGCGTTGGATGATCTCAAAAACGCCGCCGAGCAGTTCGGTCCTGATCTTCTGGTAATAAGTCCAGGACCCGGAACGCCGGATACGGCCGGGATTACGCTCGAGGCGATTGACTACTTCAAGGACAAACTTCCTATCTTCGCCGTCTGCCTGGGGCATCAAGCTGTTGTTCAGTATTTCGGCGGCAAGGTCGGACATGCCCCCGAATGCATGCACGGCAAGCCGTCCCGGGTAAATCACACCGGAACAGGCGTATTCAGAGACGTCGAAAATCCCCTCCAGGCAGGTCGGTATCACAGTCTCTGTGCATTGGAAATACCCGATTGCCTGGAGAAGACTGCGGAATTCGAAGGTGTGAACATGGGGGTTGCACACAGGGAACTGCCGATTCATGGCGTGCAGTTTCATCCCGAAAGCATATTGACGCCGGCCGGCGGAAAGATAATCGAGAATGCACTCGCAATAGCCGCCGAGCACAGACAAAAAGCAGGGAGCCGTGTATGACAACAATTACCCCCTACATCGAGCCGCTGCTGGCCGGAGAAGACCTTTCACAAGAGCAGGCTTCGGCCCTGCTGGATACGGTCTTCGAAGGCGGTGTTCCTGAGGCGCAAATTGCGGCCTTCCTCACAGCTATGCGAATAAAGGGCGCTACAGCCTCGGAACTTGCCGGCCTGGCCGGTTCACTGCGTTCCCACGCCGTGAAAGTAGATCCGGGCGTTGAAAATCTTGTCGATACCTGCGGCACCGGGGGCGGAACCGTCAAGACATGCAATGTTTCCACGGCCTCGGCGCTGGTAGCCGCTGGCACCGGCGTATGCGTGGCTAAACACGGCAATCGAGGCATAACAAGCAAATGCGGTTCGGCCGACGTCCTGGAGGCTCTGGGAGTAAAGGTCGATCTGACGGCCCGGGGAGTCGAAGCATGCATAGCAGAGGCGGGCATCGGCTTTATGTTCGCTCCAATGTTTCACCCGGCAATGAAGCATGTCCAACCCGTACGCAAAGTACTGGGTTTTCGCACGGTTTTCAACCAGTTGGGGCCTCTGGCGAACCCGGCCGCCGTTAAATCTCAGGTGCTGGGAGTGGCGGATGAGGGCCTGGCCGAAACAATGGCTCAGGCCTTGAACCTGCTGGGCACCGAATATGCAATGGTGGTTCACAGCGACGGGCTTGACGAGATAAGCACACTAACAACCACACGAATTATTGAATTGAAAAATGGAACACTCTGTGAAAAGGTGCTGCCGCCGGCGGATCTGGGTATTGCTCCTCCGCGTCTTGATGAACTTACGGTCAAAGACCCGCAGGACAGCGCAAACACTCTCAGGGCGGTTTTGAGCGGGGAAGAGACCGGACCCCGCGCCGATATAGTGCTCTTGAATGCCGCAGCGGCGATCATAGCCGGCAAAGAGGCCGAGGACTTCGATTCCGGCTTGGCTCTGGCAAAAGAGTCCGTCGACAGCGGCAGAGCTTTAAAGGCGTTGGACAAGCTTATAGAAGTTTCAAACCGCATTTAGCAGTCTGTGGGGCTTGGAGAACATGCAGATAGTGAAGGTGAAGATTTGCGGCCTGACAAATTATGAAGACTCAATCGCGGCCCTCGAAATGGGCGCGGACCTGCTGGGGTTCAACTTTTACCCGGGCAGCCCGCGATATCTAACGAAAGAGCGGGCAACCGAGGTCATCGACCGCCTGCCTGCGTTTGCTGAAATTGCAGGTATATTTGTAAATGCCGATGTGGACACAATCCGGGATACAGTCGACCACTGCCAACTGGATTGGATTCAGCTTCACGGGGATGAAGACGCGGCTTTCTGTGATTCTTTCAAGAACATTAATGTCAAAACGATGAAGGCGATCCGGGTCAAAGACAAAAGCCACCTGACCGAGGCCGAGAAGTTTTTCACCGATGCCATTCTCCTGGATGCATTCCATCCCGACAGTTACGGAGGAACCGGTTTTACTTTTGACTGGAACATAATCGGACATATCGGCAAACGCGTTTTCCTCGCCGGAGGGGTTAATCCCGACAACGCTGCCGAGGCTGCGAAACTGGGCGTCTACGGCATTGATGTCTGCAGTGGAATCGAAGCCGAGCCCGGCCGCAAAGATCACAAGAAGATGGAGCAATTATTTGAAAGCATCAAACACTTTCGAGGATAGATCAAATTATGAAATATAAGGGCAGATTCGGGGATTTTGGCGGATTTTACGTGCCCGAGGTTCTCATACCCGTGCTAGAAGAACTGGAAGAAGCATTCTACCGATTCTCTGTAGACGAACCCTTCAAGGCTGAACTGGCTGATTTGTCCAGGGATTTTGCCGGAAGGCCTAGTCCGCTGTATCATGCTAAACGACTGAGTGAACACCTGGGATTCCAGGTGTATCTCAAACGCGAGGACTGCCTGCACGGCGGTGCCCACAAGGTCAACAACACGCTGGGCCAGGGCCTGTTGGCGAAGTACATGGGCAAGACAAAACTCATTGCCGAGACCGGAGCCGGACAACATGGGCTTGCAACAGCCATGATCGGAGCTCTTCTGGGCATGGAAACGAAGATATTCATGGGCGTTACGGATATCGAGCGCCAAAGCGTGAACGTGCACAAGATGAGACTTCACGGAGCCGAAGTTGTGGGTGTAGAGGGGGGTACGGGAACGCTTAAAGACGCCATAAACGACGCTCTTCGCTACTGGACGGCAAATGTAACCGACACCTTTTATCTGTTCGGATCGGC
Source organism: uncultured Pirellulales bacterium (assembly GCA_964406945.1). Classification (GTDB taxonomy): domain Bacteria; phylum Planctomycetota; class Phycisphaerae; order Sedimentisphaerales; family Anaerobacaceae; genus UBA2266. Next base: position 6,719 of record CAYOTO010000035.1, on the reverse strand, counting down.
CTGTGGACCCCATCCTTACCCTACCATCGTTAAACATTTTCAAAGCTGCATTGGCGCCGAAGCCAGACAACAGTGTCTGGGTCGCATCGGCAGACTTCCGGATGTAGTCGTAGCCTGTGTCGGCGGCGGAAGCAACGCAATTGGCATTTTCAGCGGCTTTGTAGATGACAAAGACGTAAGGATTGTTGGCGTTGAAGCCGGCGGCAGCAGTCTCAACGAGGGCAAGCACGCCGCTACTCTGGTCGCCGGCCGGGTCGGAGTCCTGCATGGCGCAAAGGCGTATTTGCTCCAAGACGACCAAGGGCAGGTCTGTGAGACCGAATCGGTAAGCGCGGGTCTTGATTACCCGGCGGTTGGGCCCGAACACTGCTTTTTGAAGGATACCGGGCGAGTCGAGTACTTGGCCGCCGAAGACGACGACGTGCTTGATGCATTCGAACTGCTCACAAAGAAGGAAGGCATTATGCCGGCTCTGGAAAGCTCGCATGCTCTTGCGTGGCTTGTGAAACAGAAGGGCAAATTGAGCCCCGAAACTGTGGCTGTTGCCAACTTGAGCGGGCGGGGTGATAAAGACGTAGGCATTGTGGAAAGCCGCAGGCCGCTAAAATAGCTAATGCTACCGGCAATCTAAACCTTGCAGGACAAAAGGGTTATGAAGAAATATAAAGAAGTTTTCAGCGAGCTGAAATCACAGGGCAAAACCGCTTTAATACCGTTTTTCGTGATAGGTGATCCCGATCTCGGTACGAGTATGGAAATAGTTAAAGCGGCTCTTGATGCCGGTGCGGATGTTCTGGAACTCGGGATACCGTTTTCAGATCCTATTGCCGACGGGCCCACGATTCAGAAGGCCGATATACGCGCCCTCGAGAGCGGCGTCAACGTCCGCACCGCCCTGGAATTCATCCGCGAGATCAAGAAATACAAGGATGTGCCGATCGGGCTGCTGATGTATTACAATCTCATTTACCAGTACGGCAGGGATAAGTTTTTCGCTGACTTTCACGCCGCAGGGGTCAACAGCGTACTTGTGGCGGACCTGAGCATAGACGACGCGGATGAAATAGCGATTCCGGCACAAAAGGCCGGGCTCGATACGGTATTTATGGTAACGCCGAATACGAAGCCGGATCGCATGAAGGTTATTCTTTCGAAAACCACCGGCTTTGTCTACACCGTTTCTGTTCTTGGCGTAACCGGAAGCCGGGCGGAATTATCCGACCAAGTCGAACATCTTATTGGGCAAATAAAGGCCCTTACGGACGTGCCGGTCTGCGTTGGATTCGGCATCAGCAAGCCGGAGCACGCCGCTTCTGTTGCGGCAGCCGGGGCAGACGGGGTAATTATCGGTTCGAAACTGGTCTCGATGATCGAGGAAGACCTCGGCGATAGACAGAAGATTATTTCGAACATCGCCGGTTTTCTCAAGCAAGTCGCTGCAGCTTTATAGGCTCAGGGATGATTAAAGGCTCAAAAAGGAGCCAAATCGAGTCTGGAAGGTGTTAAGCTGGGCAAGGATAGCCGCCAGGACTTTACTTTTTTGCCTCAAAAGCGACGGGTCCAATAAAATTAATACAAAAAACGCAAAATCCGACTTGACAAATGCCGCAAAACCGTTCAGAATGATACAAACACTAGTTATGTGATGAAAAAGGACTATGTATTGCATGGTTTAATGCACAGTTATTAAGGAGGAGATTCAAATGCGTAATCTCGCAATTGCTGTTGTAGCAGGAGTTTTGGTCTGCGCGGTCGCACCAGCCGGAGCAGTTACCGTAGACGTCGAAGATATGCTCCTGGGCAGTAGCTTCTCCGTCGGGCAGACGTTCACATCAGGCGGTATGTCGGCAACCGTTAAGAAATTTAATCTCCTGCCGAGCGGCACAGCAAGCGGCACGGTTACAGTCGGCGACAACAAGCATGCCGGCGGAGCCGGTAACGAATTGCTGCTTGAAAATGCAAACATTGACCTCAGCTTTGGTATACCCCTGAACGGAATCGGGCTGCAGTACGGCGATTTGGGCGGCAATCTGAACCTGAATATCAATGGAGATTTTCAGAATTTCCAGGACTTTGTTGATGTGGACAATATGGTGATCGGTGGAACGAATGTGTTCGTAGTAGTCGACGCAGGCGGTGCCGGAGCCGTATTTGTGGTCGGACCAGTTTCGACATTCAGCGTTGGGGGCCAGGAATTGGCGATCGACAACATCATTGCAAATGGCATACCCGAACCCGCGACTCTGGCCCTGCTGGGGTTGGGCGGGTTAACGCTGATTCGCAGAAGAAAAGCCTGAGTCTGAATCACCTAATGAGATGTTTTCAAGAGCCGGCCTGGGTTAGGTCGGCTCTTTTTCTTTTGAGCTGTTGTTGGCCGCCCCCGACCTGTTTTGAAATTGCCGCAATAAGTACTATATTGCTCAGCGTCTTTACATTGGGTCCGGCTTCATAACGCCAAATGTGGCCATTTACATAATGAAGGCCAGTAAACCGACGGTTCACAGTTATTGGAGGACAGATTTATGAAGCGTAATATTGTTGTTCTAGCCGTGATCGCGGTGATCTGTGCGGTTACTCTGTCGGCACTCGGCGAAAGAGAGGCCAGACCCGCCAGAGAAACAGGCAGGGCCATAAGCGCCGAAACTCGCCAGAACATGCGGGAAAGATGGCAAAACATGTCCGAAGAGGAGCGAGAGCAGTTCAGAGCCCGTATGCGTGAGCGTTTTGCCTCCGGACGCGGGCGATTCATGAATCCTGAAGCGCAACTCGAATCCGTGGAGAAGATCGAACAGCAGGTTGCCAGGCTGAAGGAGTCGATCAAGGCAGTGGATTTCGACAGGAGCAGCTTCCAGGGTATGTCCGAAGAAGAAAGGACCAAGCTCAGAGAGAAGTTCACTCAGGCCCGGCGTACACGGTCAGCCGCGCTCGATGCGATTGAAGTGGAACTGGCTAAGCTGCAGGGCCGCAGGCCTCCGGAAGAGGCCCGCGCCGCTGAGATCGAACGACTCACGGCAATCCAGAAGATGGCCGCCGAAGAAAAAGCAACCAAAACGGCAGAGGCACTCGGCGATTATATTTCGCTGCAGCAGCGTCGCGGCCGCAGAGGCATGTTCATGGGTCGCCGCGGTGATCGACCGGCAAGAGAAGGCGGGGATCGCCCGGAGAGAGAACGAGGCGACAGGCCGAACAGGCAAGGCGGAGATCGTCAGTAAAACACAAACGCTAAACAAGTTCCTGCCGCAGTGAGCAGCTCAGGCGGCAGGGTCGCGGGCACAGACAAAAGAAGGCCCGTCGGCGCATTTGCGGTTTGCTTTTGAGCAAAAAACGCATTGGCGGCGACGGGCTCTTTTTATTAGAATACCCGCATGGATCGCAATCGGAGGCGGCGTTTCGAAGCTGCGAATGCCTCAAGAGACAAGCTGGAATCTGTAGAAGGGGTCCACAGGATGAAGAAGATCGGGCTGTTAGTTTGTGGCTTAGTTCTGACTTGTGCTTTTAACACCGATTTGGCTGTCGCCGCGGAAAAGCTCACGTACACGGACCTTATCGGCAGGCTTACGGACCTCGAACATCTGGCTGTCCTGCCGCCGGAGGGAGAGAAGTGCCAGCAGTTTTCCAGCTACGACCGCCGAAGCGTATATGACGCATCGAGCGGCAAGTATGTGGGCTGGTCGGCCAATGGAGACGGCGATGGATTCATTCGAACAGAAGGCCAGACACAGGTTTTGGCGGAGATGGAGGGGCCCGGTGTTATCTGGCGGATATGGTCGGCGCTGGCGGAAAAAGGCCATGTCCAGATGTACCTGGACGGTTCCGAGGATCCGGTGGTGGATCTGCCGTTCATCGGGTATTTCAATCGTCAGAATGCTCCATTCACGGGCGAGGCGCTTGTTCATATGGCCGCCCGGGGACAAAATTGCTATGTGCCCATACCCTTTCAGAAGTCCTGCAAAATCGTAGCTGATAAGAATTGGGGGCGATATTACCATTTTACGTATACGACCTACCCGAAAGGAACCGTTCTACCGACGTTCAGCACCAAACTTTCCAAGGCTGAGAGCCAGGCGCTGGCTGTCGCGAATCATACTTTGATGAATTGCGGCAGCGACCCGGCCGGCGAGCGAGAGGGTCAACAGACGGTAAGCAAATCGGTGGAAATTCCCGGCGATACCAGCCGGACGGTGCTTGAACTTGAAGGGACCCGGGCCATAACGGCGATCAAGGTCCGTTTAGATCTGCCCGAGTCGCCGGAAGATGTAAACGTGCTGCGAGAGATTACCATCAGCATGCACTGGGACGGCGACTCGAAACCGGCGGTGTGGGCGCCGCTTGGCGATTTTTTCGGCACCGCGGCCGGTGAAAATTATTATAAATCTCTGCCCCTTGGCATGACCGAGGACGGGTACTACTGCTACTGGTACATGCCATTCAGAGACGGGGCGGTTATTAAGCTCACAAACGATGGAGATGAGTCCCGCAGCGTGCACTTTTCAATTACACACGCTCCGGTTACCAAACCGATCCAAACCCTTGGCCGCTTTCACGCCAAGTGGCATCGGGACGCCTTTCTGCCGGAGGACGACGCACGACGGGCGATAGACTGGACCATGCTTAAGACCGATGGGCGCGGCAGATACTGCGGAGTTATGCTGCATGTCTGGAATCCGCGGGGCGGATGGTGGGGTGAAGGTGATGAGAAGATCTACATAGACGGTGAAAAGTTTCCGTCTACTTTCGGAACCGGTTCGGAAGACTATTTCGGCTACGCATGGTGCAATCCGGAGCTTTTCGAGAACTGCTATCACAACCAGACCATCAGTATGGGCAACCGCGGCCATGTCTCAGTGAATCGCTGGCATATCAGCGACAATATGCCGTTTCAAGAGTCTTTCGAGGCGGCCATAGAAAAATATTACCCCAACAGCAAACCCACGCTCTACGCCGCCACCGCGTACTGGTACCAGGGAGCCGGGCAGGACGATCCATACGATCCGGCGCCGGTCAGTGAGCGCACGGGCTACTGGACGCCCATCAAGGTTATGAAAGTCAAGGGCGCAATCGAGGGCGAGAAGATGAAGGTCCTCTCGAAAACCGGAGGAAACGCCGCCGAGCAGAATCTAACGAATTTCGGCACAGACTGGAGCCGCGAGTCGCATCTCTGGTGGACACAGGCCAAACCCGGTGATAAGTTGGAACTTGCCCTTCCTGTCGAAAAAACCGGCTCGTATCGCATAAAGATGAACCTGACCAAGGCCCGCGACTATGGAATCGTGCAACTCTACCTGGACGGCAAGAAACTCGGCGGGCCTGTGGACCTCTATAACCCGCAGGTAGTGCCAACCGGGGCAATCGATTTCAAGATTCGCAGGCTGGAGAAGGGCAACCACAATCTGACGGTCGAGATCGTCGGGGCCAATGAAAAGGCGCTGAAGCAGTATATGTTCGGTCTCGACTATGTACTGCTGGAAGAGGTTGAAACTTCGTTTCATGTGCCGCCGAATCCCGATTATACGATTATCGATTCGGCGAAGGATTCGGTACGGTTCGCGGTGGAAAAGACGCTGGTTCCCTATAAGGGGAACCTCGCCTGCAAGTCGAGCTTTGTTGACCAGCATGGTAATATCATGGGCTGGCACGATTTCGGCAATCTCGAAGGCCCCGGCTGGGCTGCAAACGCTGCAGGCGGAGCCTACGAGATTTACGCGTTCGCCAAACACATGAATGACCAAGAGACCGCCGCGAAGGCCCTGAAGCTGATCGATCACGTTCTCGAAGATGGCTTTATAGACTGGGAGACGGGCTTTATAACCGGCTACCGGGAAACCACAACCGACAAATTCTGCCTGACATATCAGCACAAGAATAACTGGTTCTGCGCCGGCTCGATGGCCAGGATCGCATACCAACTGCTGGTTTTCGCCGACATTCTCGAGGACGGCCCGAGAAAGAGCAGGATGCAGCAAGCCGCTATCAAGAACGCCAAATGGATCGCTGAGAATCTGGAAATGGCGCCTAACGGCTGGTATCCGCGTCGCAGTTTTCCCGACGGAAGAGCGTATCCCAAGAATTCATACGGCCACAATGATATTCTTTTCGAAGCTAGTGCCGACGGTCTGTTCATAATTCAGCTCAACACCGCTTTGACCGAGCGTGGCATGGCTGACTACCGCCGGGATGTCCGCGAGAAGGTCGATCTTTTCATGGATGCGGGCGGTATTTTCGGCAGCATCAATCACGATACGTACGATCACCACGAATGCGTCTCTTACGCGGTCGCTTTCCGAGTACTCCGACAGGCCGCTGCCGTGCTGGATGACAAGGCTGTCAGCGATTTTGCCTACAAGAAGTGCCTTGGAGGCTTGGATCGGTTCAAAATGACCGAGAATCGAAACGGCGTGCAGACCAGGGGCCTGCTCTGGATGGAGGAAAGCTGGGATACGGCCTACCTGTGGGAAAATGCCGAGGCGTCGCTGGCGTACCTCGAAGCATACGACGATACGAAAAATGATGCATATCTGAAGGATGGTCTGACAATTTTGCGGGCTATTGCCAGGCATCATCACGGCCCGTACGGTTTTCTTACCGAGGGAGTTGACTGGAATAATCATGTCGGCAAACAGCATCACTTCGGCGAGGCCGAGTACGGCGATATCAAGTACACCGAACCGCTGCTGAACAATCTTCACATTGTCGAGCCGACCCTTTACGCAATTAAGTTA
>CAYOTO010000034.1:0-36693 GCA_964406945.1 uncultured Pirellulales bacterium | reverse complement strand
CCTATTTTAACATCTTTGAAGATTTCTCAATTTTCTTTTCATGCGATTGCCCTGGGCCCAGAGCCGCAAGCACACGTTCCAAACAGGCGTGCAGCCGATCCTAATCCATATTCATAGTCATCAGGAACTCGCCGTTCGTATGGGTTTTCGCAAGCCTGCTCTTGAGCAGCTCCACCGCCTCGACGGGATTCAGATCGCTCAACACCCGGCGAAGCCTGTGGACCAGTTGCAGCTCTCGCGGATCCAGCAGCAGTTCCTCTTTACGCGTTCCGCTGCGGCTGATGTCGATAGCCGGCCACGTCCTGCGATCCACCAGACGGCGGTCCAGGTGCAGTTCCATGTTGCCGGTTGCTTTGAATTCCTCGAAAATAACCTCATCCATTTTCGAGCCAGTATCGATCAGTGCGGTCGCGAAGATACTCAGCGAGCCGCCGTGCTCGACGTTTCTGGCCGCACCGAAGAATTTCTTCGGCATCTGCATCGCGCTGGCGTCGACACCACCGGTGAGAATTCGGCCCGAATGGGGCATTTCACTGTTATAAGCTCGCGCCAGACGCGTAATCGAGTCCAGCAGAATCACTGTATCGTGGCCGTACTCGACCATTCTTTTGGCCTTTTCGATCACAATCTCGGCTACCTGGCAGTGCCTTGCCGCAGGTTCGTCGAAGGTCGAACTGATAACCTCGACGTCCTCGGATGTCTTGCGCTCCATTTCGGTCACTTCTTCTGGCCGCTCATCGATAAGCAACACGATAAGCTTTACGTCTTCGTGATTGGTGCTGATGGCATTGGCCATCTTCGCCAGAAGAACCGTTTTGCCGGTTCTCGGCGGCGCAACAATCAGACCTCTCTGGCCCTTGCCCACGGGGGTCACAAGATCTATAATCCGCATGCTCATCTCGTCGGCCGTAGTCTCGAGAACGAAACGCTCCTCCGGATGAAGGGGGGTCAGGTCGCTGAAAACAACCTTATCGGCCAACAGATCGGGGTTTTCGAAGTTTATCGCCTCGACACGAAGCAGTGCGAAGTACTTCTCGGAGTCCTTCGGCGGCCTGATCTGACCTGAAACCGTATTTCCGGTACGCAGTCCGAATCGCCTTATCTGTGACGGCGACACATAAATGTCGTCCGATGAGGACAGGTAATTATAGCTGGGATTCCGCAAAAAGCCGTAACCGTCCGGCAGTACCTCCAGTACGCCTTCGCCGTACATAAGTCCGTTCTGGCGAATTCTTTCCTTGAGGATACGGAATATCAGATCCTGCTTCTTCAGCGCGCTGTATTCGGTAATACCTTCGGCTTTCGCTATCTCGTGCAGTTCCGCCACGGTCAGTTTCTGAAGGTCGGCAAGGTAAAGATTGCCCTTTTTTATCCGTTCGTACTTCTGGTGCGTGGACTCGGACAAGTCGTCTTCAGTGCCCTCGCCCGCGGCAGCGGCTTGGCCCTGGGCCGTCTCTTCCTCCGTCTTTGTCTCTGTCTTGATAGCGGCCTTTTTCTTCTTCTTTTTGCGCTTTTTAGCCGTGCCTTTTGCACTTTTTGCCGCGGCTTTAGCCATGATTACTCCTTCGATAATTACGTAACTCCGCTGTAGCACCTGCCACACGGCAAATACACGGGGATAATACCGGGTGCAGGACGGGCAGTAAGACTGAAAGTTTGCTACCCTCTCTGCTTTGGACTCTCAGCGGGATTCCACACGACCCAACAAGGAAATACAGCAAACGCCGGGAAAAGACGATCAACAATCCGAGTTACTCGTTAAGAACCCCGCCTAACTATTATTCAAAATGTAAGAAAGAATCTCAGCGACTTGTCGCAAAAGTGCCGATGAGTCTGAATTGTTGTCTATGACATTATCGGCGAGGGTTTTCTTCTTGTCCAGACAAATCTGAAATTTTTCTCGCATTTTAATTTCATTTTCTTCCAATAATCCTTTGTTTTTGGCCCTCTGTGCCCGCAATTTCTCGTCGGCGTCGACAAAAACCAGTCTGTCGCAGCGTTCATGCCACCCAACTTCCACCAGCAGGGGCACATCCAGGACAATTGCGCGTACGTGCTGATCGCCCTGGTATTGGCCCAGCAATTGCTCCATTCTGGTCAATACAAGTGGGTGAATGATGGAATTGAGCTTTTTGAGCTTCTCAGCATCGCTAAAAGCCGTTTTCGCCAACCGACTTCGATCGATTTTGCCGCTCTCATCGGCGATTTGAGGCCCGAATATCTTAATAATCTCTGCCGCAATGGCTTCCTTTTCCATTGCTTCCCGGGCCAGGGCGTCCGCATCGATTACCGCGCATCCGAGTTTTGCGAACTGCGACGCCACAGTGCTTTTTCCCGAGCCAATGCCGCCCACGATGCCAATAACGGGTTTTTTGCCGCCGGACATGACCGAATAATAGCGGTTTGTCCCGACGGCGTCAATGGTGTGTGAGTGGATCAGCGGGCAGAGAAGACCACCCCAGACTCTTCTCTGCCCGGCTCTTAGTCAATATTGGCATAGGCATTATCAGTATCGCAAAGGCCGCCGGAACTATTTCTACGTGCGAGCTGCGAAATGGTGCGAGCTTCCGTGTTATCCGTTCGATGGTTTTTGGGGCATTGCTCAGAGGACACTTAGCCTCGGCGGCGCCTTTCGCAGGCCGTTGAGAAGATAACGGTCCACCACCGCATCCCAGCTCATGTCCTTGGCGAGCCTGTAACCGGTGCGAATCAGTCTCTCGACGTCCTCGTTGCTCTGTGGCAGCGCGGCCAGAATTCGGCGCGCCACATTCTCTCCCTGCGTTTCTTCAATCTGGTCCCGAACACCCCGTCCGATCTGCAGCATGTCTTCGATATCGTCGTACCGCCGGTCTCCCAGATCTGTATAGTCGGCTATGATGAAGTTGGCGAAGCCCCTGTCCGTCAGAACCGCAAGCTCGTTTTTCAGCTCCGGATCCCGCTCTATCACATCCCTCAAGAACCCCGAACACCCGCACACACTGCTCAAGACGCATATTCCGCCGAACGTAAGAGGCTCCAGGTGCGATATCCCGAACGGCTCGTAAATGCTCTGCCCGAATTCGACATCGCAGCCTTTGCGAATGTCCATGAACTCCATATCCTCGGGCATCCTGTTGCCGCAGGCCTTCCTCGTAAAGCCGAACTGATTGACGAATACTACCTTGATTGCCCGGCTGCGGGCATTGAATGTTTGAATCGCAGTATAGAAACCAGCCTCACCATCGCTCATGTCGGGCCAGCCCTCGCGATGAGCGACGGGCCAGCCGTATTTGCTCTCCATTTCGAAAACATCACAACTGCGACGACGCGATACTTCGGTCGAGAGCAGATAGAGAACACCCGTCTTGCCGGTAGCGGTAAATTCGCGGTCGAGATTCTCCAGCACCCGTAAATCCCGCCATAGGCCCTTACTCCTGACCAGTCTTGTTACGTGCGTAAACACGTAATCCGGCTTGTAGCCGAGCAGATTCCGGCAATACTGCTGCAATCTGGCCTTCGAGGCCAGCTTATCCTCTAACTCTATGTGATAAGCCGGCAGGCCATTGTAAACGATGTTAATATCCGCCGATGCGAACTCCGGAGCTAAAAAACGCATCTCATCGACCACCAAATCACCGACCGCATATATGTGATCGCAGTATTTCGAGGCTTCGACAAGGCAGTGCTTAAAGTACGAACTCTGGTCTCCGAAGACGTCCGTAACGTACAGTCCCTCTTGGCGGGCCCGGCGAATTGCGTTGTAATACATTGTATCGTGGCCCTGGTTCTGTTCCACAATCCGTCGCATGGTCGCGACCTCATGCGCGTAGAAGATTGTGCGAAAATCCGTCGTCGGATCCATAATCGCCGCCAGGGCGGTCGGCATTCCCATAAACTCGTGCGAGACGACAACCGTGGAATCCCTGGCCGCACCGAGCGCCTTGAGCGCCTCTATTGCAACCGGCGCGATCCGCACATATTGCTCGAACTCCCACAGGTTCTCGTAAAGATGGCTCTGGATTCCGAATTCCTCGAACAGACGCCGCTTGAATTCGTCCATCATGCCCCTGTCGATATGTCTGACATCGACCAGCAGCACCTCGGGCGAACTCTTTATCCCGGTTTCCGGATCGACGAATGTACGCCTGCCGTAGACTATCCCGGCGTTGTACATGTTCTCGATCTTCCGGAAGGCTGACGCGTATCCGAGGTTGATAAACCCGTCTACCGACGAGTAGAGGACCTCTCCGTCCGGCCCGAGTCGGTCAAGAACGCTGCCCTCGGTCGTGAACATAGGGCCTATTATGATGGACCGGTCAACCGAGTTCAGATATGTTTGAGAAGTAAAGAAACCGTCAAGAACCGCTCCGATTCCCCCGATTTTGCCGATGGTTTCATGGGTGACGTGAGCGACTGTAATGTCGTTACTCATCATGAGCTGCCCTTCCAAAAAGTACCCGGGTGCTCCGTCACCTGTTTATGCATGCTCCTACGTAAAGTATAGGATAAAGTTTGTGCTGTACAAACACGAGGTGTAGACCGGCCATGGCTGATCGGTTGGGGCCGAAAAAATCGCGGCCGGCGCGTTCAAATCTGGCCTGGCTGTGCTGATATCCTGAGATAGAATCTTCAAATGAGATGAACCGTCCCCCGCGGATTGACTTCCAGAGGTCCGAAAACCCCTCCAACTGCCCCACTCGGTACAAGCTCGCTATTCGATTTGCGACCGAAGCGTACGCATGAAACCCGACAGAACGTGCGGCGGTACATTGTTCAGCTTCGGGTCGGGCATATCGCTGACGGCGATGCGGTCCAGTATCTTTAGGGCCTGCGAGCCGTAGACCTTTACGACCGCGGCTGTGCGGTTGGCGCCCTGCAGGTCGCCATCGGCCATCTGATGCAGATAACGCAATATTTTCCCAGTAAGCTCTTTGTCGCTGAGATCTTCGCGAGGCACAGCAGCTTCACCGGCCGGCCCGGCGGCATCGTCGGGAACCGCCCGCTCTTCGAGGATATCCTGCGTAATCTGTCGCGTTTCGGCCTTGAGTTTCTCCTGACGCTCGATTTCGTCTTCGTCAACCGGGGCCAGTTTCAACTCTTCACCGTCAAGGTCAGGAATGTATACCTTGTTGTGGCAGGCCGGGCATTTACCCCACTTGCCTCCGGAACCGTCCCGTGCCTCGATTTTTTTCCCGCAATGTTCGCAGTGAAAAGTTATGGACATCTTCTCACCTCGTCTAAAACCGGTCCATCTATTTACAAGTCGGGGTTATTTCGCGCTGTACTCGGCACATACCTCGGTCGTAATGCCTCCTCTGGGCGTAAAGCGGCTGGTAATCTTCATCCACCGGGGCTCGCACGCGCCGCTCAAGTCATCGAGGATGTCGTTCGTCAGTGTCTCGTAAAAGATGCCCTTATTCCGGTAGCTCTGCATATAGAACTTCAGGCTCTTCAATTCGATGCACCTGGCTTCCGGGCAGTACTCAATTATTATCTCGCCGAAATCAGGTTGGCCCGTCTTTGGACACACACTGGTAAACTCCGGACAATTGATCTTTATAGTATAATCGCGCTGCGGGCGCGGGTTGTCGAACAATTCCAGTTGCACGTGCTCACCCATGTAATGACATAACCATAAGTTGTGAATGCGGACTGTAGTATACCGGGCGTGCCGGACTTACTCAAGGTTTTTTCGTTATTTGTAGCCCCACATGCGGCTCGGAGCGGGCATATACGCGGGCAAATAAATCTTCAGGCCTGAGTCGCTTTCGGTTATACTTCCTCGCTGGCGGGGGGGGGCACAGTTGTATGGAGGTGTAAGCATGACAACGAACAAAGCGGTGGTGCTGCTGAGCGGCGGTCTTGATTCGGCTACGACCCTGGCGATTGCTCGAAACCGGGGCTTTGAGTGTTACGCGATGAGTTTTCGCTACGGCCAGCGGCACAAGTGCGAACTCCAGGCCGCCCGGAGAGTTGCACGGGCAATGCCCGTCGCCGAACACCGCATAATCGGCATAGATCTGGCCGCCTTCGGCGCCTCGGCCCTTACCGACCATGAAATCTCCGTACCCAAGGACAGAGCCCGGCCGAGCGATGAATCGCGCATACCCGTTACATACGTGCCCGCCCGCAATACGATATTTCTAAGCTATGCCCTGGCCTGGTCCGAAGTCCTCGGTGCTTTCGACATATTCATCGGAGTCAACGCGACGGATTACAGCGGCTATCCGGACTGCCGACCCGAATTCATCGCCGCATTCGAGAAGACCGCCAACCTCGCCACCGCGGCGGCCGTCGAAGGCGGGGGGGCCTTCACTATTCACACGCCCATTATAAGTATGACCAAGGCACAGATCATTACCACCGGTACAGAACTGAATGTGGACTATTCGCTAACCCATAGCTGCTATGATCCCGATGAATACGGGAGAAGCTGCGGACACTGCGATTCCTGCAGGCTCAGGCTCAAAGGCTTCGCCGAGGCGAATCTCGAAGACCCACTGCAGTACGCAGGCGGTTGAAGGCTTCCCGGCTCCCGTGCCGGCCGTAAAGAGCTATGGGGGACAATCCAAGAAAATGCAGATAAACGAAATCTTTTACTCGCTGCAGGGCGAAGGTTTTAACCTGGGCCGCCCGTCAATCTTCATCCGGCTCTCGGGCTGCCCGCTGCGCTGCAGATGGTGCGATACCAAGTATGCCTGGTCCGACCAGTCGGGTACGCATCTTGGCGTTGGCGATATACTCCAAGAAATCGAAAAAACACCGTGTAAGAATATAGTCATAACCGGCGGAGAACCTTCCATCAACCCGCACCTGCCGGAACTGACCGCCGCCCTTAAGCAGCGCCACTACCGAATTACCATAGAAACCGCCGGTATAGCCTACATGCCCACCGTAAAGTGCGACCTCATCAGCATCAGCCCGAAACTCAGCAATTCAATCCCGTCCGATGCCGAATCCGCCGCCGTACACAACGATTCTAAACTCGACCTGGCGATAATTCGCAAACTCATAGACAGTTACCCCTATCAGCTCAAGTTCGTCGTCGAGGCACCGGAGGATCTGGACGAAATTCAGGCCACTATCGACGAAATCAAGCACGTAAACCCCAATCGGATACTGCTGATGCCCCAGGCGGCCACCCGTCGTGAGTTCTTCGAGAAGGCTCCCATGGTGGCTGAACTGTGCAAACAGACGAATCTGACGTTCTCCCACCGCCTGCAACTGCTGCTCTGGAACGGCCGAAAGGGCGTCTGACCGCACCGGAACCGCATTATCTGGCTGTTTTTTGCGATTTTGACAATTGCCCGTTGACAGAAAAAGGCCGATACACCATAATCTGAGCTTTGCTTTCCGAAGCCCGGGTGGCGGAATAGGCAGACGCGCTAGCTTGAGGGGCTAGTGACCTTCGGGTCGTGCTGGTTCGACTCCAGTCCCGGGCATTTACCATTTCGAGGAAAATCGTTGCCAACTCCTGAAATATCAACCACTTGCGAATGCCCTCTGTCACTATGGGGTGATTGGCGTGGGAAAACGCAAGACAACCATTGCCAGCCAAAGACTGGTTTTCGGCACCTATTTGGGCACCCCTCGGCACCCATTTGGGCACCCCTTGACATATGCCGCCGCCGTCGGTCCCGGTCTTTCTCTGACTGTTGGCGTTTGAACTGCTCGGATCGAAATCCGGCATCTTCTCAACGGCTTGGCTCGTATCCACCAGGCCAAGGTGTGTATAGTGTTGCAGGGTCATATCCAGCGAACCATGCCGCATCACCCGGCTTGCAACCTGCGGAGTCGCCCCGATCTGGCCAACTGTGTGCCGCAGGTATGCCGCAGCGCGTGTACGTCAATTTGTCGGCCCAGATCATCAATTCGAGGTATACCGGCAGCAGCAAGATCCCGGATTTAACATTTTCGTTGACAATAGATGTAACACGGCGCAACATTAAAAGAGATTTACGAAAGACGGCTGTGTTGATACTATCCGGGGGGGACAGCTTCTACGTGTGGCGCAGATTTTGCAATAAGATATGCGCGGAACCCGGTCTTTTTGCCGGAGCTGCGTCTTACCAGTAGATGGTATTTGGAGCCTCTATATGCAGGTTGGCATGCACAAGCCTGGGCAACCTGGAAGACAAGGGGGAATCACCGGTCTCTCCGCCGGTTTCTACAAGGATTTTTATGAAAATTCACCGCTAATGTTCCTGTCGGTCGACCCGCAGTCGGCCACGGTGCTGGAGTGCAACCGAACAGTAGCCAGGGTAACCGGTTATTCCAAAGACGAAATTATTGGTAAATCGGTGTTAAGGCTATACCATCCGGATTGCCGGGAAAAAGCGGCGAGTGTGCTTTCGTCTTTCATGGAACAAAAAGAAGTCCATGATGTCCATTTAAAGCTTAAGAAGAAGAACGGTCAGACCATGGACATAAGCCTTGACATCTCTGCAGTCATGGACGATCAGGGAAATATTGTCCGCAGCCGCTCGATTTTGCGGGATATAACCGAATGGAATAAGTCGAGAGAACAGGTCGCGTTGCTGGCTGAATTTCCCGAACAGAATCCGAATCCCGTGTTGCGCATCGGCGATGATGGAACTGTGTTATATTCTAATCGAGCCGGTGAAGCTGTTCTGGATTTGTGGGAATGCGAGCGGGGCCAGAAGCTTCGAGGCCAGTGGTTTGAACATTTGCAGACGGCGTTTGGAAGTGGGAAACCCTTGCAGATAGAGACCGGCTTGTGTGGCCGCATCTATTCCCTGACTCTTGCCCCCGTGGTCGAATCGGGTTTTGTCAACATTTACGGCCTGGATATTACGGGCGCTAAACAGGCCGAGCAGCAAGCCCGCCACGCTCAGGCGCGATTCATCGAGCAACAGCGGCTGGAGAAAGAAGTTGTGGAAGCCGAGTTGGCTCGCGTCGGGGAGGAACTGGTCAGAACGACGCGGCTGGCGGCCATAGGCCAGGTCTCGGCGAGTATCGCCCACGACCTGCGAAACCCCCTCGGTTCGGTGCGGAACGCCGCTTACTACTTGAAGCGACGGCTTAAAGACACAGAGCCGAAAGTAAGTCAGTACCTGGGGATTATCGAGGACGAGGTCTGTCGCGCCGACCTGATTATTAGCAACCTTATGGAGATTGCGCGCGACAAGAAACCGGTCAAACAGGATGTTGATTTTGGACGACTATGCCGGCAATATGCCCAAACCGCACCTGAAAAAGACGGCGTGCATATGGAGCTATTACTTGATCCGGAACCCTTTATGGTCTACGGCGATCCGACCCAACTCCGACAGGTGCTGCATAATCTCTGGGTCAATGCTGCAGAGGCCATGCAGGGCCGGGGCGTGTTTTCAGTACGCGCCCGGTATGAAGCAGAGCATGCTGTGATCGTATTGAGCGATACCGG
The DNA here is from genome assembly GCA_964406945.1 of uncultured Pirellulales bacterium. GTDB lineage: Bacteria > Planctomycetota > Phycisphaerae > Sedimentisphaerales > Anaerobacaceae > UBA2266. The sequence continues at coordinate 27,308 of CAYOTO010000034.1, read as the reverse complement.
ATGCGGCTTTGCCGAGGAAGTTAGAGAGACGTTGTTCGAACCTCTGGTAACCACCCGAACAACCGGCACCGGCCTTGGTCTTACCATTTGCAAACAGATTGTGGGAGCTCACGGCGGGACAATTCATGCCGAGCATGCGACCAGGGGCGCGGCTTTTTGTGTAAGATTGCCGTTAGGCAATCGGGATGAAAGCGGATTGAGCGAAAGGACGAACCATGGAAAGCGCAGCGAGTGCGAAAGCGGCCGAGAGAATACTGGTCGTAGATGACGAAGTAAATATGCGGCGGACCCTCGCCGACATCCTCACCGATGAGGGCTACGATGTCGCCACGGCTTCGACGGGAGAGCAGGCCGTTGAATTGTGCCGGAAGAATGGTTTTCGGACGGTTCTTATGGATGTGCGGATGCCCGGCATGGGCGGTGTGGAGGCGTTTCGCCGGATTAGACGCCATCAGGAAGGCGTTCGTGTGATATTGATGAGTGCTTACAGCGTCGAGGCGCTGAAGGAAGCCGCGCTGGATGACGGAGCACTGGCCTTTCTCACCAAGCCCCTGGATATCGAGAAGGTCGTGGACCTCGTTAACGGCATGAGAGATACGGCGATTCTTGTCGTGGAGGACGATGACAAGACGGCCACCGTATTGGAGCAGAACCTCAAGAACGAAGGTTATCGCGTAAGAATCGCCAAATCCGCCCATGATGCGCTGGAGCTGGTCGAGCAGATCAGGTTCGATCTGATCTTTCTCGATGCCAAACTGTCGGCCATGAACGGTCTGGATCTGTACCTTGCAATCAAGCAGATTACTCCGAAGACTATTGCAATCTTGATAGCGGATATGGACAGCGAGTGCGAGAGGATTGCCAAAGAGGCGGTGCGAAGAAACGTCTATACCGTGATTCGCAAGCCGCTGGACATAGATCAGGTTTTGACGCTTCTGGAGCGTATCGGCGGCCAGCGGGCATCCGAACACATTCGCAAGCCGCCTCTGGAGCAATAGCAAGTGTTGCCAATGTTTGCCAAAGGAATGCTTACAAATGGATGGGATTTTAAAGACAGAACCGGAATCACGTGTTCTGGTAATCGAGGATGACGCCTCGCAGCTTCATACGCTAACGGACATTCTCGCCGACGAAGGCTATGAAGTGGTCGGCTGCCGCCAAGCGTCAGAGGCCCTGAATCACCTTGAAGATGGGGATTTCGGCGTAGCCGTGCTGGATTTGAGACTGCCCGACCTCGTTGATGAAGAAGTGCTCGATCGCATGGCCGAATACACCAGCCGCACACGGCTTGTCATACATACCGGCTACGGTTCCTACGAGACGGCCAAGGCCGCATTGAACGCCGGAGCCTTCGCCTATGTCGAAAAAGGAGGCGATCCGGAGCAATTGCTGCGGCAGGTCAACCGCGCCTCTCGAGCCTGTCTGAGGCTGCAGGTGGAGGAACTGGAGCAGCTTGTCGCAGAACGAACATGTGAACTGCTTAAAGCAAACCAATCTCTCAAAGCGGAGGTAGAAGCGCGGGCCAGGGCCGAGCAATCACTTCGCGAAAGCGAAGTCAAATTCCACAGTGTTTTCAACCAGGCCTATCAATTCGCCGGGGTTGTGGCTCTTGACGGAACCCTTATGGCGGCAAACCGAAACGCACTGGCCTTTATTGAGGCGACCGAAGACGACGTGGTCGGCAAGCCGTTCTGGCAGACACCGTGGTGGAGCCACAGCGAAAAGCTGCAACAATGGCTTCGCGGAGTTATTGCAGGAACGGCCCGGCAGCACGCCGTGCGGCGGATGGTCACCCATTTGGCGACCGACGGGTCAACACACTACTTCGACTTCTCACTGACGCCGGTTTGGGATGAGCGAGGTTCTCCGGCGTACCTGGTGGCCGAGAGTCGCGACGTTACAGACCAGAGACTGGCACAATTGGCCCTGCAAAAGAGCGAAGAAAAGTATCGAAGGATAGTCGAGACGGCGATGGAGGGGATATGGGTAATAGACGCCCGGGCTGTTACAACGTACGCCAACAAGAAACTGGCCGAGATGCTTGGTTACAGTGACCCGAACGAATTGATCGGAAGGTCTCTGTTCGATTTCATGGACGGCGAGAGCCGCAGTCAGGCAATCGAGAACATCGCTGAAAGAATGAAGGGCATTTCCAAACAGCATGACTTTTGCTTCCGACGGAAGGACGGATCGGATTTGTGGGCGATAGTCAACACTTACCCGGTCTTTGCTCCGGATGGCTCTTACGAAGGCGCCCTTGCCATGATTCTGGATATAACCGCGCGTCGAGCCGCGCAGAAAAGACTGAAACAGCACCAGGTGGAAATGGCCCATGTCTGGCGAATCAATACACTGGGAGAGATGACCACCGGAATTGTGCACGAGATAAGTCAACCGCTTTGCGCGATTCAGTCGTTCGCATCCGGATATCGGCTTCTGTTGAAGCGCGGCGATGCCGATCTCGGCGCAATTGAGGATGTTCTCGAGAAGATAACATTACAGGCCGGACGCGCAAATGAGACGATAAAGCGAATCCGCGGATTAAGCAAGAGGCAAGCTCCAAGTTATTCTACCATATCGATCAACAGCTTGATCGAAGATGTGCTTGAAATGCTTTCCTCGGAAATACGGGACGGCGATGTAAAAATAGTCAAGACTTTCGATCCGGATATTCCTACGCTTTTCGCCAGCCACATCGAGATCGAGGAAGTCGTGATGAATCTGGTCCGGAATGCGATCCAGGCCATGACCGAAGTCGAGACGCAGAATCCGCGGCTGACTATGAAGACCTCGATGGACAGGGACGGAGTTGTCGAGGTGGCTGTAAGCGACAACGGCAAGGGTTTGTCCGACGATTGCGTTCATAGGGTATTTGACTCATTCTATACGACCAAAGCCGAAGGGCTGGGTATCGGGTTATCACTAAGTCGGAGCATTGTCGAATCGCATCACGGCAAAATCTGGGCCGAGTCCAATGCCGACGGCGGAGCGACGTTTAAATTCACATTGCCGTTGAACAAATGTGACGACAATTCAAGCCGCAAGAGGTCGTATGTGAAAAGACAATCATGAAACACACGTTGTGAAGATTCAGTGCATTTTGCTGAAAAGATAATGCACATTTTACAATGGAGAACCGATCATGAACTGCAGAATACTGCTTGTCGACGATCACACGGTCGTCCGGGAAGGACTTCGCCTGCTCCTTTCAGCAGATGATGATTTGAAAGTGGTTGGCGAGGCCGATGGCGGCAGGACGGCAATTGAACGCGTCGCTGAACTTCGCCCGGATGTGGTGGTCATGGATGTGACAATGCCGGACATGAACGGCATCCTGGCAACGCAGCGCATTTTGGAGGTTTTCCCCAATACACGTGTCCTGGGGTTATCGGCACACGGCAGCAGTGCCTTTGTAACCCGGATGCTTGCGGCCGGGGCGTCGGGTTATTTGCTCAAAGACAGCGCCGGCGATGAACTGCTGGGAGCAATTCGTGTAATTATGAGCGGTCAAACGTACTTGTCTCCTCCGGTGGCTTCGACGCTGGTGAAGCATGTGGCCCAAAATGCGGAAACATCTTCCGCAGGCAGGCTTCATAAACTAACCGACAAGGAACTCGAACTTATGCAGCTTCTGTCCGAAAACAAGACCAGCAAGGAAGCGGCTGCTTTACTGGGCTTGAGCGTCAAAACCGTCGACGCCAGGCGTCGTTCGCTTATGGAGAAGTTGGGAATAAGCGGTACGGCCGACCTTACGAAGATAGCAATTCAAGAAGGAATTACGTCGTTGGATTTCTGAGCAAGAGTCCACATCCGCGCTAAATAAGCTCGCGTACGACCATTCCTGGGGATGAGCGGAAAATCACCAGTTTGTCCGGAGGCCCAGGCCGGTTACAAGTAAATTACTCGCCCATACCAAGCAATAGGCCTGTTGGGCCAGTGAGAGAATTGGTCGATAATTTATATACGTATCAGGATCCAGGTGTCGGCCGGTTTCTGTGAATGTGGGTGCGGTATAGGACTGAGGACCGAAAGCTAAGAATTTGCAATCAATTTGGAGTGGTTGAAGTGGGTGGACCCGGGAATTTTGACGCAATAAATAAGGCAAGCCATGCGGCCTACTTGCAGTTGGCAGACCGTTATTTTGAGTCTGATATGCTCGTCGAAGCACAACGGTGCTACCAAATGGCGAGAATCCAGCAGCCGACGGAGTCTGAACCGTTTGTAGGGCTCGGTAGCGTGGCAATGCAGCAGGGTGAATTCGAGGAGGCTCAGGCGGCATTTTATGAAGCCCTAAGGATGGATCCAAATTGTGCCCCGGCTTGTATGGGGATTGCTCTGATAGATCAGGCGCGCGGCAATTACGACGGCGCTTTTACGTGGTATGCCAGATGTCTCAGGATTGAACCGGATGACGTGGTTTCATTGCTGGGTCTGTTTAGATTGTCGTGCGAAACGCACTCCTATGAAGCCGCAATCGCACATCTGGCAAGTTACTATCATCGCCACAAAGAAGACGTGTCGGTGGCGTATGCACTCGCGGCACTGTACGTCAACATTGAGCGCTGCGATGATGCGCGATTGGTATTGGAAAACATACTCAAGATAGATCCGGGCCATGAAAAAGCGGCCGCTCTGCTTGAGGAAACCGAAAGACTTCCCAGTGAGCCGGCCTGCGAATGAATCATCGTGTGATTAGGAGGCGGTTGCAGATATGATAAGGGAGAACGAACAGGTTGTATTTGTCGTGGACGACGATGAAGCCGTCCGAGAGTCTATTAGCATGCTGGTCGAAACCGTCGGTCTCAAAGCTGTTGGCTATGAGAGGGCAAGGCGGTTTTTTGAAGAGTACGATCCTGAGCGGCCGGGGTGTCTGATTTTGGATTGGCGGCTTCCAGAAATGGACGGACTGCATGTTCTGAAGGAACTTGCGAGAAGAGGCATTAAGCTGCCGGTCATCATGATTACAGCTTATGCTGACGTTCCTATGGCCGTGAAGGCGATAAAAGACGGGGTTTTCGACTTTATCGAGAAACCTTTCAATCAGCAGCAGCTTCTAAACACGGTCCAGCGAGCCTTGCGATTTGATGCCCGGCAAAGGGCTGACCAACAGCGGGTGGATGATTTTCGGAACAGCCTTCAAAGACTTACGAATCGCGAGCACGAAGTTATGGAGCTGGTGGCGCAAGGTATGTCCAGTTCCAAGATCGCTGCTGAACTGGGAATCGAGAGAAAGACCGTAGACTTTCATCGCTATAATTTGTTCCAGAAGCTGAAAGTCAAATCAGCGGTCAACTTAGTACTGCTTATAGACGAGGGAAAATCACCTCAGACGGCTCAGCCCCTTTTAAATGCCACGCACTGACCGTGCGTCACATTGTGTCGTCTTTGACTGAAGCATGAGGATGATGGGAATCACATTGGCGGACCCTGCTTGTTCGGCGGGAGGATTCACTGTTGGAGAAGGTTCAATTCGCCGTTCATGACTGTCCAACCAGAAGTCATCCTGCCGTCTGATAATCTTCATCCCATCGCCCAGCTAAATCCTTGTCTTCATGCAGCAAATTACTCGTAGTGACGGCAGATATACTCTGCTGTTGGTACAGGGCGGTAATTATGAGACCTCTGTCGCCTGGTCCATTTCATGGAAACAGTATAAGCCTGTATGGCCGAAGCCACTCAAAGAATAGGGACGAAGTGCTCGGACATTCAGTAGTCTTTGTAGAGACTTCTTCTCCGAACTGGAATGTTTTGTAGATAATGCACGAATATCTCGGCACCAACAAAGGGGGCGTACGGTTGGACTGGCCCCCCAGAACACGAGACATGCGTATTGCACGCTTGATTTTGCTCGAACGCGTACAACCTTATATACATAACAGGTGAGAGTTTAAGATGCGTAAGCGGTCGATATACAGAAGAACTGAGATCAAGTTCCTTATTGTAGCGAGCATATTCCTCATTCTGCTTTCACTGGACATTGGGTATTTGAACTGGTCAACGAATACAAGTCAGCTTGACGAATTGCTATCTGCCCAAGCCAGAATGGCTTTGGAATTTGACCTTGCTATCAGGAGTTATGTCTCTGAGTCCGTGCGGCCATTCGCTGAGAAACATGTCGCGGAGGACGAGTTCATACCAGAGGTCATGTCTACATCCTTTGTTGCTCGCAGCGTCTTTGATAAGGTCCGCAAGGAGTTCCCCGATTACATTATCAAGTTCTCGTCTGACAACCCCAGAAATCCAGCCAATCAGGCAGGACCTGAAGAGCTGGCCATGATCGAGTACTTTAACGAAAATCCGCAGGTCAACAAATGGTCCGGGCGTATTGACATCGAAGGCACGAACTATGTTGCGTGTTTTAGTGCAAGAAGGGCCAAGGAAAGTTGCCTGCGTTGCCACGGAACTCCTGCGGATGCCCCTCGTTCTTTAGTCGATAGGTATGGCAGTGTTGCCGGTTTTCATCGGCCCGTCGGCGAAGTGATCGCGCTTGACACAGTTGCAGTTCCTGAAAAAGATGCCCATGCTGCTGCACTTGCCCGCACGGCGAAGGAATCCATCGTACTGATTTCCGGGTTGTGCCTTTTTGTAGGTGCAATCTACTTCGTCGTGCGTCAGTTGACAAATAACCTCCGTGTACAGTACACTGCTTTAAGAGAAAGGCAGAAAGAACTTGACGGATTGTACAGGCTGCAAAAGCTTTTGCAGAAGACCAATGATCTTGAGGAAGTTCTCTCTGAACTGGTGAACGACATTGTACCGGCCAGCATGCAGTTCCCGGACAAGACTCTGGCACTGGTAGAGATAGACGAAGAGACTTACTGTAATGCTGGGGAAGATGAGAATTGGAACGCAGACAAGACTATCACCGCCGAGATTTGTGTGCAGAAGGAAATACGAGGCAGGTTAGTGGTCGGCTACAACGAAGACCTTCCCTTTATAGAGAAGTTTGAGCAGAACCTCATTGACGGTTATGCGGAGACACTGGGTAGGGCTATTGAGAGATTGGAAGCAACCGAAGCAATGCGACGGAGCGACGGCAAATACAGGACGCTCTACGAATCTTCACAAGATGCGATCATGATGCTTGCTCCACCATCGTTGATGTTCACTTCGGCCAATCCCGCGACCTTGTCGTTGTTTGGAGCAAAGGATGAATCAGAGTTCACAAGCAAAGGACCGTGGGACGTTTCGCCTGAGTACCAGCCGGATGGACAACTATCCTCCGAAAAGGCGAAGAAGATGATCGAGCAAGCCATGCGAAAAGGCTCGAACTTTTTCGAATGGCAGCATATGACACTCAAGGGCAGGGAATTTCCCGCCACTGTCCTGCTTACGCGGGTTGATATGGACGGCAAGCAAATTCTTCAAGCCACAGTCAGGGATATAAGCAAAACGAAGCAAATTGAGCAATCATTGAGGCGCGCAAAGAAAGAGGCTGATGTTGCCAATAAAGCCAAGAGCGAATTCCTTGCCAACATGAGTCATGAGATACGCACGCCGATGAACGCAATCATGGGTTTTGCCGAGATGCTGGAATCGGAACAACTGGAGCCTGAGCAGAAAGAACACATCTCAATGATAAGTAATGCCGGCAAGCAGTTGTTGGAGCTTGTAAACGATATTCTGGACCTGTCCAAGATAGAGGCGAATAAGATTGAAATCGAGATGGCGAACACGTCCGTGGACGAACTGCTTACATTTATCAAGAATCTCATGGCTCAAAAAGCACAGGAAAAGGGTCTTGCCTTCGAAATAAGTAACGACGCAAAAGTACCCTCTACAATTGTGACGGATCAAACGCGTCTGCGTCAATGCTTAATGAACCTTGTCAGCAACTCAATCAAGTTTACCGACCACGGTCATGTTCGACTTTCCGTCTCCACAGAAAGGGGCGACAAAGACGATTGCATTCGTTTTGACGTAGAAGACACAGGCATAGGCATTCCGTCATCTCAGCAAGAAAAAATCTTTGAGACCTTTTCTCAAGCTGACGGCAGCATGACCCGCAAGTACGGAGGCACGGGGCTTGGCCTGACGATCACTCGACAACTGGCCCAACTCATGGGGGGCAGACTCCTGCTATCCAGCGAGCAGGGAAAAGGCAGTACCTTTTCCATACTGTTGCCTTTGCAAAAAGGCAGCGATCTATCGGCGCCTCAGCGCGATACGACGATTAGTGCCGATAATCTCAAGGCTGAGCCTGTCGCCGCGATATCGGGAAATGTTCTTGTCGCCGAGGATGTTCCGACCAATCAGATACTGATTCGCAAGCTTCTGGAACGCCTGGGTTTGGACGTAACCATCGCCAACGACGGCGAAGAAGCTCTTCGGTACGCTCGCGAGAACGCATTTGATCTGGTCTTTATGGACATACAGATGCCCAACATGAACGGCTACGATGCCACAAGAACAATGCGCAAGGAGGGAGTTGCCATTCCGATCATAGCACTCACGGCCTCCGCCATGCCGGGCGATGAGCACAAGTGCTTGGATGTCGGATGTAACGAATATCTCACAAAGCCGATCGACGCCGCTAAACTCCGACAAATAATAGAAAAGCACCTGGGTGGTGTTGGCGCTTTGGATAGAGGTTGCCCGGCAGCGAGGTAGACCACCCCGGAAGATCAGGCGATTCCAAGACCACAAGCGACGATTTTTGGAATGCGAACAGCAAGAATTGAGGGTATTTGAGTGATTTCTGCCTTTTGCTATTCTCGCGTTATTTCCTCTATGTGTTGGCGAAACCACCGCTCGCCCTGGATGCCCTGCCAGTTCAGTTCCCCGTACCACCAATAGCGCACGAATCCCTGCTTATCGATCAGGTAGACGCTGGGCCACGTATGATTCGCCCACGCATCCCAGTTCGTGCTCTCATTATCCACGGCCACCGGGTACGTAATCCCCTGTTCTTTGATCTTCGCCTTCACTCGCTCGAGGTCATATTCGGCCTTAGTCTCCGGCCGATGAATCCCCACAACCTGCACTCCCCGCCCCTCAAAGCGATCCGCCCAGGAGTTGTAGTGCGGCAGGTTTCGCACGCAATTGATGCACCCGTAGCAATAGAAATGCAAGATTACCACCTGTCCCTGTAGAGACTTAAGCGTCAGGGGGTCAGAATTGAACCACCGCGTTACATTGGTCAACTCCGGCGCCCGACACGCCCGCCGCCGCACCCGCGACAGATCATACATCGGCCCCACCATCCGCCTCAAAATCTGCCGCTGATAATCATCCAGTATATGGAGCACATCCCGCTCCGCCGCCTCTCGCAGTTGCTGCGACCGCATCACTGATTCTGCCGAATCCGTGCGCCCGGCTCCAAGAGCCTCGAGCGCCGTCTCCATCTTAGCCAGCCGGTCCGCAATGCGCCGCACCTGCCGCTTACGCAGCCGTAATTGCCTGGCACGGTCCTCCCGCAGAATGCCCTCAATCCCCTCCGCCTGCAGCACAAGCTGCTCCAGGCGCCGCCACTGCCGCGGCGACAAAACGCGCGCCACCGCAGCCTCCAACTGCGTCACCAGCTCCCCGACCTTTTCGGCCCGCTTCTCATCCACCGGATCCCGCAACCGCCATAATCGCTGATCCACTGCATCCACGGCCGCCCCAACCGCCGCAATCTGCTCATCTCCCAACTCCAAATGACGCCACACTCCCTCATCCCGCAACAGAATCGCCACAGGATGCGGCGCAAGAACACTATCCCGATTCGCAACTTGTCTGCCATCCTGCGAGCCTTCCATCCCCGCGACCCCACAAATCAAAATCAGAGCCGCACACAGGCACACCAGCTTCTCAACCCGGAATTTGGCATTTAACGTCATAACACATAACCCCGGACGCGACACTGTCATTTAGTACAGTAATCTGAACTACAACACAATGCCCTCAACAATACCACAATCAGCGTCTCCATTGCAAGGCCTCTAGTTACCGACACGGGAGCTACATCTCCAAAGAGGCCCCAAAACAAGCTAATTCCCCGGTTTTTAACGCACGCCGATGAGTAATTTCTTTCCACTTGGACGGTTGTTTGCTGCATTGTCTCTCCTTCCGTTTTCACAAACCTTTCGGCAGGCTCTTTTTTGCGTGATTCGCTGAAGGATGTTCCGGAAGGGCGTTCAGCCTGGGCCGCTTAGCCAAAAGTCTGATCTGAAAGCACTGGCCGATACTGCTAATGCACCTTTTTCTTGATTTTACATTGAAGCGAGAATCAACATAGTCTCAAATAAATGGCTATGTGTATGTTTGCCGCTAAAATGAAAGATTTCCGGAAAAGAGCTATTGTTATTCTTGTGCTTGCGGTGCTTGTTGTTCCGCCTGGTGCGGCAACCGAAGAAGATACCGAGGCGAGGCAGCGTCAGCTCGCAGTCCTGCAGAAGCTGATGCCGCTTCCGCCGGATGCGCCTCGAACCATAAAGAGCCCGTACCATGGCGAGCTTGCGTGGAAGCTCTGGGCCGTCGATCCCGATCCCGTAACCATAGAGAAGCCGAATTTCAAGGGCACCTTCCGTCCGCCTCCGGCAGGGGGGCGCAAGTACCCTAAAATGGGCCTCAAAAAAGGCGCTGCGGCGATTGTGTTCGAGCCGCTGGGAAATTCGTCGGCTGCCGGCTTCTGGGACGACTGCTACATGAGTCTAGACTACCACCATACCCGCCTGCGACGCCCGCAGAATCAATTCATAGACGCCGGCAAAATGCGAACCGCCCGCGACGTCGAGACGCTTTTGAAGCTTGGCGTCAACTTTACGAGCCAGTCGTACGCCGACCGCGGCCGCGCAATCGTTGACGACATGTTCAACAATCTCAACACCGAACGCCACTTCTTCTTCGCCAATTGCATCCGAGCCACCCCGGCCCATGCCTCCTACAGGGATACCGAACAGGACGCCGTCACGGATATGTACGACGGCCTGTTCGCACACTCTTATCAATCTGTAGGCCAGTCCGGAAGCGAGGTCCACGCTCTCTATAAAATGATGCTCGCCGGCGCCCGCATGCCCCGAAGCACCAAGAACCTCTTGAAAAAGCACGGCGCCTATGCAATTGCCCTGCTGACAATCTTCAAAGCGGCCCTGCCTTACGTCGACTCCGAAGGCCGTGAACTGCCGTTCGAGCATGAACTGCGACATCGTCCCGCCTACAGCTCCGACGGCGATCCGCGACACGCCCATTACTGTCCGGCCAACGCCTACTATCACGGCTACGACGAAAAGTGCCATCTGGCAAGCATGCTGAAAATGGCCGCCGAACTAGAATACGCTCCGCCGGTGACCGTTCTCGAAATGAAGAACTTCGTAATCGAAGAAGACGGCGGCTTCATCACCGACCGCACGAAGCTTGCCCAAAGAATAAAATGTATATCCCTTACCAACGTGCGCCTGTGGGGCGGTGAGGGGGAAACGCTCGTTGCACAGATAGACCTCAACAGGAGCTACGACCTGCAGGACGAACCGCTCACCTTTGAATGCCGACCCGTTTACCCGAACCATGACAATGTGTCCATCGTCGAAGAAGCCCCGGGCAGATACCTCATTAGGGTCAGGCACAATCCGCAACTGCCCAAAGGCCGCATCCCCGTCATCTTCACTTCCTACAACAAACACGAACTACCGGGAAACCCGGCGTTTGTCAATTTCTACTGGCCGGATGAAAACGAGGCCGACGATTACTTCCCGAAAGCTTCTCTGCCTCCCGATATACGACGCAAGTACGACGCCCTCGGACTTAAACAGTTGCCGGTAAACGTCAACCGCCGACCCCAAGTGGACCTCGAGCTGGCCGCCGACGCCGTACACTGCCGTCCGGGACAGAAGGTGGCGATAGACCTTAAATCCCGCGACCCGGAAGGTTTTCCCGTGTCCATTTACCGCCGACCGGGCGAAATCGGCCAAATTCGGGAAAATCGCTTCATTGCCCGAATCGGCGCCAGCGATGCTCAAAGCATCTACAAACTGCATTTGATATTCTCCGACGGTACCGGCGGATACGCAAGCAAACGCATCAAACTGCTGGTTGACAATGCGCAAAGCTCATTGCCCGAAGGCTGGGGACTAACCACAATCGGCACCGCCGAACACATACCCGACATCAACTGCGTCGATGAGACTTTCACATTAGGCAAACAGCGTATCGAACCCGGGGTTGGCCCGCTTGAAGGCGCCTTTTTGGTAAAACCCGTCTCGAAAAGCGCCGACGTGGTCTGTCGGATGTCGGACGTCAGCGCGGGCGCCGACCTGTCCCTCGCGCTATCAAACAGCCTCGATGATTTTTCCCGCCGCATCGCGATAGGATCGTTCCAGGGCCGCATTCAGGCGGTTGTCAAAGCAAGGGAGCAATCCTCTGCCGCGGCGCAGTACCAGTGGTCCGAGCCCAACCGGCCCGATCATTTTCGGCTGGTTTCAAGAAGCGGACGCGTTGCGGCCTTTGTCTCGGGCGACGGCGAATCGTGGCAACAGGTCATGGTCACAAAGATGGATTTCTTTGAGCGTTTCTATGCCGGCATAATATACAGAGCGGGCCCCTGGGCCGACGCGACCTGTCAATGGCTCCAGCCTGCGGCGCCCGGACTGGCTGTCTTCAGCACAAACCCGGCAAAGCCCGACGAGCAGGACCGGTACGAGCCGCCTGTAAAGATATCTCTGGACGCACCCAGCCCCGATGCGATTCTGCGCTACACGCTGGACGGATCCGAACCGAATGCCTCCTCAGTCGCATACGACAAACCAATCACGCTGACCAAACCCGGACGCCACGAAATCCGCGTAAGAGTCTTTACGGATGACCTCACCGGCAAAACCGCGGAGGCCATTTATGAAGTCAAACCCCCGGCTCCCAGTAGACGTTGATCGCGCTGATCGGCAGCCGCCGGCAACCGGGCCTCGATCCCGATTATCCGGCGAGCGTCGGATATCTGCTTAGATACAAAACAAGCCTCGCCAGCAGGTAACTCAGGCCGTACGACCTGCCGCACAATCCAGAACAAAAAAAGCTTCAATATGCTCTCGTTCGCAAGCCGGTTATCTGCCAAACAGTTCTCAGCCATGTGCCTGCTGTTGTTGCTTCAGCGCCCTCAGTTCGCGCAACACGGGCCAGTCGCCGAACGCAAGTACAAAAAGCATCACAATATTCGCGATCGGCACCAGCATCAGCAATCCCAGTGCTCCCCCGTAACCGGTCTTCTTGAACACTTTCCACCAGATAACGATGTTCAGAACCAGCAGGCCGATGAAAAATACGGCATAAACTAGAATCAATACAAGCACCATCAATGGTGCAACATCAGGACCGGCCCCATTCATATCAAATCCTTTCAACAATTCAGAAGATCTTTTGCATGGATCAAAACGAAAAACCCCGCCGCCGTCCAGAGTTTTCTACGGAGACAAGCGCCGAGCAATGCGCCCGCTCGGCTTTGTTCCTTCGCAGCAGCCAACACTTTGGGTCTTCAACTGTGGCTTTGGACTGTCAATCCTCAATCCCATAACACATCAAATACTCTCCGTGCCTGATGTATAGGCGCCCATCGGATATCGAAGGATGCGCCCAGTAGCGTCCCTTGCCTTTCCTGGCGATCTCGAACGAACTGGCCGGTTCAAATTCTTCCGGATCCGCCGGCACAAGCGCCACGTGCCCTGTGTTCTCATCGTAACAGTAGAGCATCCCATCCGCATAGATCAGCGACCCCTTATTCCCCTGCCACTTATCGTCGTACATCACCTTGCCCGTATCCCACTGAAGGCACGCCCAATCGCCCTTGGTATAACTCTTGTAATTCGAGCCGTAAATATACCCGTCCACGAGCACCGTCCCGCCGTGGTGAACGTCCAAAACCTTATCCACCCACTTGCGTCTGATCTTATGCGGGTCATCCGTCAACTGCACCATGGCCCCGCCGTTGTCGTAACCGCTCGTAGTATAAACACACCCTTCGTGATACAAAGGCGGATTCGCATTAACCCACCGATTCCTGTCTATGTGATACTCATCGTAACAATGGCGCCAGAGCAGTTCACCTGTCCGTGAGTTTATACCCACCACCGAGTCCCGCAGCATGTAAACAACCATCCGCACGCCCGCATGATCGAACGCTATCGGATTGGAATACGTGCTCGGCTCGTTCACGTCTTCACACGCCCATATAATCTCACCCGTAAGCTTATCCAGAGCAACCACGCTGGCACTGATCCCGCCGGGTGCGCAGAAGACCTTGCCCTTATCCACCAGCAGGCACTCACTCATGCCCCATCGCGGATACACCCCGTCGAACTCACTGAACACATCCCGCTCCCATAACAGCCTGCCCGTGGCGGCATTATGACAGGACGCGACCCCCATTCCGCTGAAAACATAAAGCCTTCCGTCATCCACAGTCGGCGTTGTCCGCGATCCCGGATAGGACTTGACCCACTCAGGCCCGTAAGAAACCTTCCATTTCAGTTTGCCGTCGAGGTCGAAGCAGAATATATGCCCTTCCTTATCGATCTTTCCCGTTATATAGACAAGGCCCTTTGCAATCGCCGCCGAAGACCAACCGTCGCCCAGGCTGTCAACCGCCCACAAAAGCTCGGGTCCTCCCTGCAGCCACTTCTTCATCAAGCCCGTCTCCGGACTCTTGCCGTCCCTGTTTATACCCCGAAACTGTGGCCAATCCGCCCCGCAACAAACACCACCCAGAACACACAATACCAATACCGAACAAACAACATGCCTCATCAGAGAAACCCTTTCAACCACCACAAAGACTATTGGACCGCCGGAATCTGGTCCGGGGCCCGCAAAAGCCGCACTGACAAACTCGCGCCGATTCAATCCACCCATCACAAACTCCTTTCAAAAAGCAGGCCGAGCCCGCAACCTAACGAAGTTTATTCCAGCCGAATCACACTTTCCCGAAGCCACCTCTGTCAAACACCCAGTCGCAACGCAAGCATCATATCGTACAAGACGGCTGCCGCTATGCACACCAAGATATCAGGGCAGATCTCGCGCTTGCGATTGCTATAATCTGGTTTACTGCGCGTTCTGTGGCTGCACTTTTTATCGCGTCCCCTTTTTGCCCGAAAGCAGCAGCAGCGCCGCTCCCATCAGTGCCGTTAAAGGTCCCTCCAAAAGTGTCCAGAACATCGGCAGCTCGAGCACCCAGTCGAACACAGTCACCCCGACGCCGCCGAAAATCGCAATCAATCCGAGCAGCTTGATCAAAGGCCGATACCGCTTCAAATCCGTCGAGGCCACCAGAAACACCGACCCGATGATCGCATAAAGAGCCGCCAACGTCCGCGTCAGATAGCTGATCAAAGGCGAGTACTCTAGCTGCCCCATCCCGATCCATTCGTGAATCGCCTGCATCCACCCGAATGGACAGAAAACAAACACTAACGCCCCGAGCATCCCCAGACCGGCCAGCCTCAGCACCAGAGCCAACAGTTTCTTTTCATTCATGGAAAGCCTTTCGCTCAAACGTCCAGAACAATATCCCCCCGCCAGAATACCGCCGGACATTCTGCCAGATATTGCCGGCGAAGTCCAGTATTAAACCGGCTCGGGCTTGGAAAGGGGTAGACCGGATGTTTGCAGTATACTGAAGAATGGACGGTGTGAGAACCGGTCCCCGGTCGTCATTTTTTACTTTTGCGACGCGGGTGCTTTGCCCGGGCTTGATTACCCGTGTTCCTGCACTTTTTTTCGCGTTTGCAGGCTGTGCAGCGTGTGTCGCTGCACCACTGGCAGCTAAAGCAGTCTTTGCAGGGATGTTTCTTGGGCCCACCCTGTTCGGGCACCCACAATAGGCCCGGAATTCCCCTGATGCGTTTGTAAGCCATACGTTTGTCCTACAAGCCGTTCGAATACGGAGTATTCGTTTCCGCGGGCGCATATGTTCACTCGGCTGGTATTACTTTTCGCCCGAACACGGGCCGCACGGCAGCTATGTGATTCAAAATGCCGCGGCAGCCGCAATCAGGCTGTTGCGATTTTAGCTGCAATCCGTATACTCGGCCCCAAAAGCAAGCGTTGTTCGCTCGGCATATATTGATCAGAGACCAGGGTCCGATGACAGAATCCAACCGACAAAAAATAAGCACACGAATGCGAAGTTTTTTTGCCAAATGGCTTCCGAGCAGGGAACAGATCAAAAACCACTTCGTTTACAGCGTCTTCGGCCGGCACCTGCTCGCCAGAGACTTGTGGCATATCAACCGACATTCTTTCGCAGGGGGAGTATCGCTGGGACTGTTCATCGCATTGACCCCGACGATACCTTTCCAGATGCTTCTGACCTGCCTGGGCGCCATTTACTTCCGTGTAAACCTTCCAGTCGGCCTGGCCGTGTGCTGGGTAACGAATCCTCTGACCGCGATGCCGATCTATCTGACGGCGTGGCGGACAGGCAAGGCTATTGTGGCGAGGTTTCCTTTTATAGACGACTTCCTCACCGTGCACTCCCCACAGAGCACGGCTGGGAATTTCATGATAAATTCACTTTATCTTTGGACCGGCGCGATCCTCTATGCAGCGGCGGCGGCATTGGTCAGTAACTTGCTGATAAAGTTTTTGTGGAAAGATGCAGACCGGCAAAAACACACGCCCTAGCCGCACCGGTTCTCATTCCAATCCGGATCCGGTCGGCCACATCAAATAAAGCCGACAACTTCGACGCCGCTTTGTTCATGCCGTCGTGCTCCCGGCGTTACACCTGTGTTCCAGTCGATTATGACGTTCTATTTCCAGTGCTTTTCGGCGAAATCCATGTAACGCTGCCAGTCGTATTCGGACAGGTTGTGGCCGCCGCTGCGGACGTGGTAGCCTATCAAGCCCTTCTGCACGGGGCTGTCCAGAGGCGGCATTTCCGGCGACTTAAGGCCGTCCAGCCCCAGGAGTTTGTACACGCAACACGCATTTCTGGCCGCCAGGAATTCACCCCGGGGATCGGCCCACAGGTCCTGATCCGCACTGGCGACATACACGGGCCGAGGCGCCATCAGTGCAATCAGCATATGCTGATCCATCGGCAACTCGCCTTCATTGTCATTGTACTTCTTGAAATTGTCACAGAACCAGTGCGGAAAGCTCGTGTTAATCCGCTTGACCGTCTCGCCATAGGCCCGGCGACTCAGTGCCGCACCCCCGCATCCGCTGTCGTTGGATATAACCAGAGCAAACCGCTCGTCCTGAGCACCGGCCCAGAGCGAAGTCTTACCCAGCCGCGAATGTCCAAGCACCGCCACGTGCCCGGTGTCCACGTCCGCATCCGTCTCGAAGTAATCCATCGCCCGGCTCAGCCCCCACGCCCACGCACATATCGATCCCCACGAATCGCCTTCGCGCCCGGCAGGGGGGTCGAACTCCGCGTGAACCCCGTTCTTCCATTCGTCGTGAAAGTCCGGATCGATATCGCCGTAGTAAACAGTCGCCAGGCCGAATCCACGATCGAGTATCGCATTCAGCGGAAAACGCTTGGCCGCCGCGCCCCTGGCCTCCTGGGTCGCCCGGTTATCCTTAACACCCTCTCGCCCGGCCCGCATCCAACTGTCAGTAATCCGAATCGCCGGATCGTCGCAGATAGTGTGATTGCCTTGAAAATTCAGCAGCACGAAAATCCTCGCCGCCCCCTTGCGCCCGTTAGGCAGATACATCAGAATATCCATCGACGACCCGTCCTTCTTACCGGTGAAATTCACCTCCACCTGCTTGCGCGTCGCCTTGCCGCCCAGCGCCTTCTTATCCACGTCGAAAACCTCGAACTTCATCCCCTCCGGTCGGCCCACCGGCGCCCGGCCGTACATATGCTCGCGAAACAGCTCCAGCACTTCCGGCCGCCTCTCTTGCCGCCACATCTTCGCACTCGTAACCTTCCGCCCGTCACACATTACCAGCGGATCCGGCAACTCATAATCCGGCACCTTCGACTCATCGTAATTGCGACCGGGCCGACTGCCAGCCACCAGTTTCGGATCGGCCTTCCAACCGCTGCCGGCCTCGCCGCATACGCCCATCGCCGCAAAACACAATACAACGCCCAAAACAAACAATCGATTAACAGCCATACGAAAATACCTCCAATTAGAATTATCTCCAGCATTATACACGCCCAATTTCTTCAAATCACGTGAATTCAGCAACTCAACTCCGATTGAGGCTCATGTTTCCGACTCTCAATTCCTAGCCAGGGGTGTCCAGCTTGTGCTCAAGACTTCGCTTGCTTATGAGATGTGTGTGATTATAATGCTTGCTGTAAATTCAGTGATCAACTCGTTGACGATCAATTGGATACGAAGGGTAAGTGAGAATGCGAATTAGGGACAAAGAAAAACAAGTGCGTCGTATGCGGCGAGACATCCGTCCTGAGAACCCAACCAGTAACCATATGTTTGGATTCTTCTGCGAGCTGAAAGAAGCCCACTCCGAGCTAATTCCCTTGGGCCGCAAGAAAGACCCTTGGCAGGCTGTACATGCCTGGCTGGAAACAGAAGAGAGGAAGATAAAGAAGACCTCCTCAGCAGAATCTGTGGGCAAATTGCGGGCGAGAAATCACGTAACACGCTGCAAAGAAAACAGATATGACAACGGCAATGCCGTCGGTTCTCCGGATCGATTTGAATTGGGCCTGTTCTCGGCAAAACAGTTTGGGCGGATGCTCAAATTTGGGGCGTGAGGGGGGAAATTTGTGCATCTGGGGTCCCAGGCTGTTTTGCCGAGTCAATTTCGCACAATTCGGACCCACAGATTACTTCGAAGAGCCAAAAAAAGGAAGTGAAGAAAAAATGAAAAAGAGACGACTTGGATTTGGTTTACAACAGAATGCTTCAGCCGGTCTTATAACATTCATAGCCGCAGTTGTCATCTTTCCCAACATCGTGCGTGCCGACTCTCTGGACGATGCTATCCGTCAACACCGCACTGCCGAACTTACCATTAAGACAAAACCCGGAGCAACTGTGGAAGTCACCCAGCTTCGCCATCACTTCTGGTTCGGCGCGGCGATCTCGTCATCGGCCTTCGGCGGCCGCATGAACGAGCGGGACCGTGAAAAGTACAGGGAAGTATTTCTCGAAAACTTCAACGCCGCCGTCACCGAAAACGCCCTCAAATGGCACTCGATGGAATATCGCCCCGGCCGCGTCAACTATTCCACCGTGGACGCCATCCTCGAATGGACCGAGGCCAACGACATCCCCCTCCGCGGCCACTGCATCTTCTGGGGCGTGCCCAACCGCGTCCAGCCCTGGTTGAAGGAACTCGACGACAGCGCCCTGCGCAAAAAGCTCAAAGCCCGGGCACTCGACATCGGCTCCCGCTATGAAGGCCGCTTCGCCGAATACGACCTCAACAACGAAATGCTCCACGCCAACTACTACGCCGACCGCCTCGGTCCCGGCATCACAAAAGACATGGCCCTCTGGGTCAAACAGGCCGACCCCGGCGCCACACTCTTTTTGAACGACTACGACATCCTCACCGGCAACCGCCTCGAAGGCTACATCGAACAGATCCGAACATTCCTCGACCAGGGCGTCCCGCTCGGCGGCATTGGCGTCCAGGGCCACCTCCACGGCGAATCCTTCGACCCCCGGGCCCTGCAGAACGCGCTGGACAAACTCGCCCGCTTCGACCTGCCCATCCGCATCACCGAATTCAACATGCCCGGCCAGCGATCCTCATTCTACGGCAAACGCAGCGTCGAACTCACCCCCGAACAGGAAAAAGCAAAAGCCCGCAACCTCGTTCGCTACTACCGAATCTGCTTTGCTCACCCCGCAGTGGACGGCATCCTCATGTGGGGCTTCTGGGAGGGAGCCAACTGGATCCCGCCGTCGTCACTGTACAAACGCGACTGGACCCCAACCCCGGCCGCAAAAGCATACCGCGAGCTCGTCTACGACCAGTGGTGGACAAACCACAAAGCCAAAGCCGATAGCACCGGCAGATGCAAACTCCGAGCCTACCTCGGCCGACACAAAATCACCGCCAACGGCAAAGAAAAGAACATCACCCTCATCAACCCGAAAGCCATCACCCTCAAATAGGCAGACCAGCGGGTTATCTGACTCTAATTTGACAAAGAAACATTACTTTCCTCCAGAGCCGAGGCAGATGCCTGGCCGGTTGACCCACAAATTCTGTGGAAGAGCCAAACATTATTTTCCCCGCCCGACCACTCGTCGCGCCGTATAACATCAGCAGGCCACAAAACGCCCGCAGAGCAACTGACCCAATTGACTCCCACCCCGTCTACAGTTTGCCAAACGTGCAGACAACCTCCTACGCCACCACGTGGGCGAATACGACACTTGTCGAAAAATTTTCCGATTTTCCCTACCCACCACCCGCACCGTCCTGTATTATACAGTACCGTTGCAATTGGGAAGAATACTCTTACGACTACGAGAACCGGATAGTGAAAATAGTTGATTCCAACGATGATGCGGTGGTCGAATACAGCGCAGCCTGTCCCGACCTGATCGGGGACGCCCTCGGACGTCGCATAGAGAAGAAAGACCACATCGACTCATCCAATACCCGCCGCTATTACTACAGCAACAAATGGCAGGTCCTCGAAGAATACGACAGCTCCGATACCCTCAAAGACCGCTTCCTCTACGGCAACTACATAGACGAAGTCATCGCAACCATCGTCGATGTGAATACCCGCAAATACTACGTCCACGACCACCTGTTCAGCCCGGTCGCACTGGTCAACTTCGCCGGAACCGTCCTCGAACGCTGCGAATACGACGCCTACGGCCGGCCCCACATCCTCGACGCCGACTTCACCGAAGACGCCGACAACCTCTCCGACTACGACAACCCATACCTCTTCACAGGCCGAAGAGTAGACATCCTCGATAGCGCCAATCTCAAGCTCCAATACAACAGGAACCGCTACTACGACTACCACATAGGAAGATGGCTGACCCAGGACCCCAAAGATTACGTCGACGGGCTTAATTTAATGGAGTATGCTGGAAGTGATCCGGCGCAGCATTCTGATCCAAATGGCACATCCTTTGTTATTCCCGATATTATCATGCGTCTGAACGCGGGATCGGCAGTTTGCGGCCCTTGTACACAGCGAAATAGAACAGTTACTCCTTGGCCGTATGACCGGGCCGCCCCTCCCGCTGGTTGGTTTCTCTATGGAAGCACAACGCCGTATTGGAACGCAACCACCGGCGTAGCATCAGTTCAGGGATTTGGCGGATGCAAAAGCGTTGTAATGACTACATGTAGCTGTGAATACGACATCAAATACTATTCGTCGGCCCGCGTACCTGACGGGCGTGGAAGGAGTGGAAGACCACGCTACCGCCGAGTGTCCCCTCCCCTTTGGCTCGGAAGCACCCCAAAAAGGCACGAAGAAGCGCATGTTGCTAAAATTAACCGTGCTTGGGATGAACTTAGAAGGAAAATCACAGATATTCGGGTCAGGAGTATGGCAACATGTCCACATATAGCACAATGCTACGCGGACGCATTAGACCTGTGGGTAAAAAGGCATGAGGCACATCGCGACTATATCAATTATCAATATGACGTAAATACATACGATAGAATGGCAATCAATCCACGAATTGCACAACAATATCGCTCTTTTGTATCACGCGAATGGCTAAGAGTGCGAAACATAATGGCTGATGCGTATGCTGCTAGGCAACGCTTTGAGGCAGATGCCAGGGCAAAGGAATCTCAATGCAACCAAATGCGCATCAACTTATTGCAGGAACCGAATCGCTCGAGTAGGTAAGTTGGAGAATGTACGATTAACGGTATGAGGTAGTATTCCATGCCTTGTTCAGGAGGTTCTTACTATGTGCGTCCCAGCTGCTGACCGGACAGACCTTAACAACAGCCTCTTGCTAGCTATGATCCTAATAGTCTGTGGAGCCCAGTTAGAAACGAGTGAGGCAGTTTCTCTCAAACCCAAGCACGTGGCGATTGCGCCAGATGGGCAAACGTACTTTTTGCTCTCTCAGAAGCACAAACGCGAGCACACGGTCCAACTGGCCAAGTACACTATCGAAGGGCAACTAGCATGGGAACGCCAGTTTCCCCGAGGCACGGGAAAAGCCGTAGTTACAGCCGTGGCTCCGGATTGCGACGGCAATGTTGTCGTCCTAGGAGTTGTCTCACGACGCAGCGAGGAATCTAAGTGTGTAATCGTCAAATACTCCAGTTCAGGAGATATCGTCTGGCAAAGGCATTGCCGTAGCCATGTCGGTTGGCAGTTAAGCCCTATTGGTTTCGGTATTGATGCCGAAGGAGATCTCGTGCTAGCGGGCACTGTTGAAACAACAGGCCAGGAATCTGAGTTA
Organism: uncultured Pirellulales bacterium; assembly: GCA_964406945.1. GTDB lineage: Bacteria > Planctomycetota > Phycisphaerae > Sedimentisphaerales > Anaerobacaceae > UBA2266. Next base: position 4,998 of record CAYOTO010000034.1, on the reverse strand, counting down.
ATCCATGGCGCGTCTGAATGTCAAGGTACGTCAACTCACGAGTCAGGGCTGATGATTGCGAGTTATGATCGTTCAGGGCGCTTATCGTGGTCATGGCAGACAATCAAGGTCAAAAAGGAGGAACGCTTGATAACGGATATATCACTTAACCAAGCGGGGTACTCCTATATTCTAGGTTACAGCTTGAGCAACCGCCGGTTCAGCCTCGTCAAATTCACGCCCGAAGGCCTATTCGCATGGGCTCAGACTTGGCCCCCGGCAACGGTGACTCCAAGAGTTGCCATTGCAGATATTGTAACCGCTGATGGCGCAGGTGGCTGTTATGTTGCAGGTTACTGCGTTGGAAACGACCAGCTAGCTTCTATGGCCATCATCAGATATGCCGCTAATGGCGACCCAGAATGGACCGCACTCCATTCTGTTGGTAAGGACAACGTCATATTTCCGTTGCAACTGGCTACCGACAAGCGGAGCGTATACGTCTTATCCGACCGCGGGCCTGATGCAAAGGGTCATGGGTACCCTCCAAGCGATCTTAAAGACGCAATCCATCACTCGCAACTGGTAGTGTTGAGGTATGCCACTGACGGTCGAGAATTGTGGCAAGCAGAATATCATGCGGAAAAGAAGCCCTTTGCTCATGAGTCTAGTATCTTCGTTGATCGCAATGGCTTGTGTCACGTGCTCAGTGTTACAGGCACAGATAAGTACATGGCCACGGCATTTGACATTGATGGGAAACCAATTCAGGAAGGAGAGCTTCAGAATACCTCGGAGCTTGTGAAATATTTCGCTACGAACGGTTTGCGATCAATGATCTGTGGCTCCGACCAGCTTCGATGAATGGTAAAAACAGCTATGACAGGGTTTTGCGTGGTGCAGAATATATATGGCGCATGGCCATGAAAGACGGATAAGTCGCCGATTTTGACTACCCGCAAACGTACCCTACCGCCACCTGTTCAGCCCTGTCGCACTGGTAAACTTTGCCGGAACTATCCGCCCATTGACATTCAGTCCGGATAATACTATGAAGAAAGAGAAATTGTCATACCTCACAGCAAGATTCCTGATTGCCACATTAATCGTGGCGACCACCGCGATCTTAATGACTGGCTGCAATGAATCGCAGTCGCCAAAGACGACAGCTAACGCCCAAGTCTCAATTCTGCCAAGGGCAGATGCGGACGATTTAACCCCGTCGTACACGACGGGGTCAGCCCCACAAATGCAGTCATCTACGAATTCGACACCGGCCACCACCCAGCCGTCCAGCGTCGAGGATCAAGTACCCAGCACCAAATACCCCGAGATTTCTTTCGAAAAGACGCTGCTCGACCTCGGTGAACTGGGCCAGGGCACAAACCACACCTGCGAGTTTGTATTCACCAATACCGGCAACGCCCCCTTGAAGATCACCAACATCAGCAAGACCTGCGGCTGCACCGTGCCGAAACTGCAGAAAGAACAATACGCCGCCGGCCCCTCCACAACCGTTCTCAATCCCCCTCAGGCCAGGCCCAAACGCTTCGCTTCTTTATCCAGCCCGTACTTTTTCATCTTCTTATAAAGTGTGGTTCGGTTGATCTCCAGCGTCTTCGCCGTGGCCTGGCGGTTCCAGTTGTTCGCCTCCAGTGCCTGCCGTATCAGCCGCTTCTCCGGCTCTGCCCTGGCCTGCTTCAAACTCATCGGCCGATACTCCCGGTCATCCACCTCCCGTTCGGCCCGCACCGCATCCGGCAAATCCCCCGGCTCGACGAACTTGCCCTTGCTCAAAAGCACCGCCCGCTCCATCACATTCTCCAACTCCCGCACGTTACCCGGCCACCCGTACCGCTCCAGATACTCCATCGCCTCATCAGTAATCCCAACCTTATCCCGTTTGTGACGCGAACTGTAAATCCCCAGAAAATGCTTCGCCAGCAATCTCACGTCCCCCACCCGCTCCCGCAGCGGCGGCAGCTCGATAGTCACCACATTGATCCGGTAATACAAATCCTCCCGAAACCGTCCCTCCCTGACCTCCGTAGTCAGGTCCCGGTTCGAGGCCAGCACAATCCGCGTATCCACCGAAATCGTCCTGTTGCTGCCCACCGCCTCGAATTGCCGCTCCTCCAGCACCCGCAGCAGCTTCGCCTGAAGCGCCATGGACGCATTCGAAATCTCGTCCAGAAAGATTGTCCCGCCGTCCGCGGCCAGGAATTTGCCTTGCTTGTCCGAAACCGCCCCCGTAAACGCCCCCTTGGCGTGCCCGAACAACTCGCTCTCCAGCAGCGTCTCGGGCAATGCCCCGCAGCTTACCTCCACGAACGGCCGGCCCCGCCGTCCGGAGCGATGATGAATCGCCCTGGCCAGCATGCTCTTGCCCGTCCCCGAAGGTCCCGCCATCAGAATGGTCGTATCGCTGTCCGCAACCGCCTCCACCAGTTCGAAAATCTTCGCCATCTTATAATTGTGGCTGACGATATTCTCCAGACTGTACTTCTCTTCCAACTGGTGCTTGAGCATCTCGTTCTCGCTCATCAGCGACTGCTGCTGCACCGCCCGCTCGACCGCCAGCCGCAGCTCATCGTCCACAATCGGCTTGGTCAGATAGTCGAATGCACCCTCCTTGATCGCCCGCACCGCACCCTCGATGGTCCCGTAACCGGTAATCATGACCACCACAGTCTGTGGAAATCTCTCCTTAGTCACCTTCAGCAGCTCGAACCCGCTGCCGTCCGGCAGGTTGATATCCGCCAGCACCAGACAGTACCCCTCCCGCTCCAGCCGCGTGATCGCCTCCTTCATTGTCCCGGCCGATTCGGCCGCATAGCCCTCCGCGGACAGAAACTCGCACAGCGAATCCGCAATAATCTTATCGTCGTCGACAACCAGCACGCTCTTTTCAATCATTAGCGAATCCCGTCACTGCTAACCGCTGACCGGCCTTTCGTCTTCTACCAGGCCGACGTTTCCTTCCAATTTTAAACACACCCTGAACAAGCTCCCCTTGCTCTTTCTGTTCTTTGCCTCGATTCGCCCGCCGTAAGCTTCCACTATGTCCCGGCATATAGCCAGGCCCAGGCCCGTTCCGCCCTGGTCGTCCTTCGTGGTAAAGAACGGCTCGAATATCGACTGGCCGGCCCCGTCCGGCAGTCCGCACCCCGTATCGAAAAACTCCGCCGCTATCTCCCCGCCGCTGCAGCTCGTGCGAAGAACAAGCTCCCCCTCGCCGTCCATCGCATCAAACGCATTCTTGATGATATTGCAGAACACCTGATAAAGGCTTCCGCTCCGAATCTTCGGCAAACCGCCGCCGTACTCTCTGACAATCTGCACGGCAGGGGGGCTTACCTTCATTTCAACCGTACGCAGCGCCTCCTCCATCAACTTCTCCACCGTAGCAAACTCCGCTCGCGTGTGGCTACGTCGCGAATAATCCAGCAACTGCCCCGCAATCGTCGCCATTCGCCCCAGAGCCTCGCGGCACCTCTCCAGATATTCCCGCCCCTTCTCCGGTCGCCCCTCGTCCAACATCCTGATAGAGAGGTTCACATACCGTAGCACACCGTCCAGCGGATCGTTCAGCTCGTGGGCGACCTTCGATACCTGCCTGCCCACCGCGGCCAGACGCTCAGCCTCCGCCAGACGCGTTTCAGTCGATTTCCCGCCTCCTGCAGGTCTTTGTGCGGCATCGTTACGACCCACCGCCGGAACCCCGATGTCTATCAAAAACAACTCATCATGTTGAAAAAAAACAACGCTGTCAATGCTATCGACCCGAAAAAGCCGCATATTGAGCACGAGGCTTGCACACATCCCATCCCGGCTCAGTGCCCGCGCCCCCAATACCGTTCATAGTGTACGAAAAGCATCAGAAGCGTTGCCGATTGTAAACAGACTCTCTGCCCCGCGCCTACCCTTTTTACGGGACTAAACCCGCACAGCGCCTAAACTCTTCATTCCCAGGCGGTTACAGAAGTTAAAATAGGCAAAAAGCGATCCCGCCTGCTGGCACACGGCTTGCAAGTCCTATAACCGGACAAAGCGATGAACCCCAAAGGAAGGGGCGACAAGTGGCTGCAGGGACGCAAAACAATCCTCATACCGACCGGCGGGCTTATAGGAGGCTCGCCCTCCATTACGACGTCTCAATCCGCTCAGATGCCCGTCAAACCCCGATTAAAGCCAGATCGGCTAACGTAAGCACCTCAGGCCTGTACCTGAATTCCTGCGCCGAACCTCTGAAGTCGGGTCAGGACATCCGCGTAACAGTCCAAATCCCGCCGAAAACAGGCCTGCTGGAAACCGGCGGAACGCTGTCAGCCCGCGCCACGATAGTCAGAGTCGACCGTCCCGAGAAAACCCAATCACCACCAACCGCCCCCGGCATAGCCCTGCACTTCACGAGCCCTTTAAAATATATCCACTCATAGCGATGCCACCCGACTGCCAACTTTTTTTGCATAAAAACATTTTTTGTTTGCCATGTACTACGGAGCGTAGTACTGTGTAGTATAGTAAGAAGTTCGGGGCGGCTTTTAACCTGTATAGGGCCGGGCTAGGTCGGATGCGTATGGTTGAGTGTTCTTATGGCAAACAAGTCACTGAATGATCTTGGGCGACTGCAGCGGGTTGTGCTGGACATACTTTGGGAACTCCGGGAGGGGACGGTCCATGACGTGCGTGAACGCCTTAAGGGCAGACGCCTGGCCTATACGACCGTGCTGAGCGTCTTGCAGAAACTGGAAGCGGGCCAATGGGTTACGCACCGCAGGGCGGGACGCAGTTATGTGTATCGACCGAAGCAGAATCGAGCACAGGCGGGGGCGGCCTCGGTGAGGCAATTCGTTCAACGGGTCTTCGCCGGAGACGCGGCGGCCGTAATGCAGCATCTGGTGCGCGACGGTCAGTTGAATGAAAGCGAACTGCGGGAACTGCGTGAATTGATCGAGAATAAGAGAAAGACCAGCTATAGGCAGTCAAGCATGAAATAGAAAAATTTTTCAGTATCGC
>CAYOTO010000033.1:0-36697 GCA_964406945.1 uncultured Pirellulales bacterium | reverse complement strand
TTAGGCTTGGCCACCGCAAGAAACGTATAGCTGCCATTGTGCCCGTCGACAGCCGTCAGTCCCGCGGTCCCCAGCGCCTTCAGGTCCTCCGCCTTGTACCCGAAGTCATAAGTCAATTTGAAAGGCCGCACTCTGTTTATAGTCGTGGTACTGTCATCGGCATTAACCATCTCCATCTGGACCAGCACAAAAGCCGAATTCTGCGGAACAACAACCCAGGCCCGCTCTCCACCTGCCAGCTTAACCTCCAGCGCATCACAAACCCCGACCCGCTTATCTTTCCACCGAATCCTCTCAACCCCCGCAACTTCCCCCTCGAATCCAAGCCTCGCAAAGTCACGCCCATCCGCTTCCATCAGCCGAATGACCTCCTCCGCACCGTCATAACTCACGCGAACGCAGTCGTTTCCGATTTTCTCAACGCCGCAACAAATTCCGGCTACGCTCATAACCATCACAAAAAGAAATGACCTCATCTGAAAAACATCTCCAAAAGGCATTAGAAGACCTGCAACGAAAACCGACAGCCACACCGGGCGAATAAAAAGATGTCTTGAAATCATAGCACACCCCTGAATAGCCGCCTGATAAACCCAGGCCCTGAAACAAGGCGCTGCAAAACAACCGGACAATAACGCAAACAAACGCCGTATGCAACGCTTCGACTTCCAGACCGGACGGCCCGCTTGCTGTCACGGCTCAGCCTCGAACCGGGCATCAGACGCTCACAATCAGGAAAGAATCTTTGCCGCCGGAACCGCGAAGATCTTGTCCCCGAGGTGGTGAAGCGTCTGTCCCGCCTGGGTCTCCACCAGCAGCCTGGTGTCGAAAGCATCCGAAGCCGCGGCCGATCGAACCACCCGGCCCAGAATTGCGTCAGCCTTCGGACCCTCCAATTCGCCCTCGACCTCGCACTCGAGAAAGCCCACGCACCCGCGCGGAATAAGCGCATCCACCTTCCCTCCAACGAACGCATCGATATTGAACTCATCGAACTTATCGACTTCTCTGCCCGAAACGCTCCCCGCATCCATCACAAGCGACTGCTGCGAGCTATGCGGAACAGCCGCAATGAACTCGCCCGTCCTCTCGATATTCTCCCGCGTGCGGTGCCTGCGCCCCACGACGACCAGCAGTTTCGGCGGTTCCTTACTTGCCGGACAATTCCACGCCACAGGCGCGATATCATAGCTTCCATCGGCATTCCTAGTAGAAATCAGCACCACCGGTCCGTGATTAACAAGCCGATGCGACTGCCCCAAATCCAATTCAATGTAACCTGCTGCCATTTACTGTCTCCTTTATTGAGCTTAATCAAAAGCACCAACTCTCATGTTGTTCAGCCAACCGTTAACTGACATTCTTGCCGGAGCGAAGTATCCGGGATCCGAAAAGCACTGTCAGCTCTGATCAGCTCAGCATTCTACAAATGTTGGTGCGTAGAACATATGATACGCATCATGCTTGATACCACAAGCCCCGTTATGCTAACATATGTACAAAAGTATAAGCAGATTCTGTGGCAAGAGCATCAAGTGTCATACTGAGCGAAGCCAGGCATCCGTGCGTCAAATAGAATCTTCCGCCTGGGCTCGGTCAGTGTCCTGCATTCATTTTTTACACTCGGGCTGAATCGAGTGTCTGTATGCTACAGTTTCTGTTTTGTCGCAGATTTATGCGATCAATGTTGGTCAGGCAACATTAGACCCGAATTCCGCTGTTGTTCAGGAGAATGACATGTCCAAGAATAGGCCCGAAAAACCGGAAATATCCCGTCGCTCTTTCATGAAATCCGCCGCATTCGGCGCGGGCGTCCTTCTCCACAGACGAACACCCATCATGGCCGGTCCCTTCGAAAACACCAACCAGTACTTGAAGCTCATACCGACCGATAAGAAACTCAATCCCGACTGGCTGCGTTCACTAACCGAGCGAGGCCAAAAACAGATCTATTCCGATCCTTCCGCACTTGCACACGTCGGCATGCCGGTCGGCGGACTGTTCGCGGGCACACTTTACCTCGGCGGCGACGGCAGACTCTGGCTCTGGGATATCTTCAACCGCGACCAGGAGGGAATCAACCCCCGTACTGTCAGTTATAAAGGCCAGGCCGTGCCAACCCGAAACGGTGCAAACTATATCGAACCGGCCCAACCCAAACCACGATTCGACCAGGGCTTCAGCCTCCGTATCGACAACAGAGAAATCCCATTCAACAGCGACGGCTTCGAAGACATTACATTCCGCGGCGAATACCCGCGCGCCGTTATCTCATACCACGATCAAAGTCTTCCTGTCTCGGTCGAACTCGAAGCCTTCTCGCCGTTTATCCCCCTCAACACCGATGATTCATCCCTGCCCGCCACGATTATGCAGTACACCGTCAAAAACACGGGCCCCGAACCCTTGTCCCTCGAAATCACCGGCCACCTCCAGAATCCGATATGCATCGACACCGCCGCAAAAGTCAGAGGCCGGCGCCGCAACAGAATCATCGAAGATCGGAATATATGCACACTCTGCTGCGACGCCGTACCCGCCGAACAGACAGATACCGTCGCCCGGCCAGACATCCTCCACGAAGACTTCGAGACCGACACGTATGAAAAATGGACCGCCGAAGGCGAATCGTTCGGAAAAGGTCCCATCCTTATGAAGGACATCCCCGCGTACCAGGGCGACGTAGCCGGCAAAGGCGACCGCGTTGTCAACTCTCACGCCACCGCCGGCGGCAACAGCGTCGGCGAAAAAGACAACCGGACCGGCACACTCACCAGCGAACCGTTCGAAATCCTTCGAAAGTATATAACTTTTCTCATCGGCGGCGGCGCACACAAAGCAAAAACCTGTATGAATCTGATCGTGGACGGCGAAGTCGTTGCAAGCTGCACCGGCAAGAATAACAACCGCATGGAGCGCGGCATCTTCGACGTTCGCAAGTTTCAGGGCCGCTCCGCCGTCCTCCAGATCGTGGACGCCGTCGCCGGTGGCTGGGGCAACATCGGAGTCGACCACATCGTCTTCACCGACAAACCGGACATAAACGCCGAACTCTCCGAACAGCGGGATTTCGGAACCATGGCACTTTCCCTGCTCGAACCCGGCCACCATACAGCCACTGCCGATCGCGATGACAGCGCCGAACCTGCGAGTTCCCGAGCCGGTCTCACTGACGAACTGACCGGCCGGATCGCCCGACGCCTCGAACTCGCCCCCGGCAGATCGAATACGACAACTTTCGTAGTGTCCTGGCATTTTCCGAACTTCTATTCCCGCGGCTGCGCCAATCGCCTAGTAGGTCACTACTATGCAACCAAATTCGCCTCAGCCCTGGACGTTGCTCGATACATTCAGAAAAACTTTGACCGCCTCGCAGGCGATACCCGTACCTGGGTCGAAACCTGGTACGATTCGACACTGCCGTTCTGGTTCCTCGACCGCACCATGGCCAACACCGCGGTCCTCGCGACCACAACCTGCTACCGCTTCGAGAGCGGCCGCATCTGGGCATGGGAGGGAATCGGCTGCTGCGCCGGTACCTGCACCCACGTCTGGCAATACGCCCAGGCCCCCGGCCGGCTCTTCCCGGAAATAGAACGCGACATACGCGAACGCGTCGACTTCGGTCTCGCAATGCACCCCGACGGGGGCATCGGCATGCGCGCCGGCCTCACCGGCAGCAACCAGCCCGCCCACGACGGCCAGTGCGGCCGAATCCTCGGCGTCTACCGCGAACACCGCATGTCAAAAGACGACGCATTCCTCCGCCGAATATGGCCCAACGTAAAAAAGGCCATGCAGTACATGATTGCCGCCGACGCCAACGCCGACGGCATGGTAGAAGGCGCCCAGGCAAACACACTCGACGCCGCCTGGTTCGGCAAAATCTCCTTTCTTGCGTCATTATATCTGGCGGCCCTGCGAGCCTGCGAGCAAATGGCAAGAGAGATGGACGACTGGGAATTTGCGAAACAATGCAAGACAATAGCCGACCGCGGGGCCGAAACAATCATCCAGACCTGGAACGGCGAATACTTTATCCAGATCGAAGACCCCAGGCACAAAAACGCTATCGGAACCGGCGAAGGCTGCTACATCGACCAGATCTACGGTCAGAGCTGGGCGCATCAGGTGGGCCTCGGTCATCTATTCGACCCCCAAAAGCAGCGAAAAGCCCTCGACGCCCTTTACAAGTACAACTTCGTGCCCGACGTCGGCCCGTTCCGCGAAATCTTCGAACGAGGCCGATGGTACGCCGCAGCCGGTGACGCCGGACTGCTCATGTGCACGTGGCCCCGAGGGGGCCAGAACCCCGGCTTCAAAAAACACTGGCAGTATATGTATTTTAACGAATGCATGACCGGCTTCGAATGGCAGGCCGCCTCCCACATGATAGCCGAAGGCCTCCTCCAGCAGGGCCTCGCCGTAGCCCGCGCAATCCATGACCGCTACGACGCCGCCCTGCGAAACCCCTACAACGAAATAGAATGCTCCGACCATTACGCCCGCTCCATGGCCAGCTACGGCGCCTTCATCGCCGCCTCCGGCTTCCAGCACCACGGCCCCAAACGCCGCATAGAGTTCAAGCCGAGATTAAACCCGGGCAATTTCAAATCCGCCTTCACCACCGCAAAAGGCTGGGGCTCCTTCACCCAGAAACGAACCGACAATAATCTTGAAGCCGAAATTCACTTGCGATGGGGCGTCCTCGACCTCGAGACCATCACCCTCCAACTCGCAAAATCCCACCGACCGACCACCGTCTCCGCTCAAATAGGACCCAAAACCATTCCCCTCGAAATGCAGGTAAAAGACCGAGCCATAACCCTCACCGCCGAAAAACAATTCACAATCACCAGCCCCCAATCCCTCAAAATACGGATCATCTGAGCCTCAGGAGGCAATTCTAACCACCGTCTCGATCGACGCCTGGCATCAGAAATTCCCAGCATGATCTTCCACATCTCTCGAATGCCGCAAGCTGCTACCGGCCCTAAATCGGCAAAAAGCGAGTCCCTTGTCGCCATTGCAGGCGAAAAAAAGTGAGAAATATGCTAAAATACTCACTATGCGCGGCACGGATTGTTCCCAGGCTACACTTAATATACAGACGAATGAGTGAATGCCCCGACCAGGTAGAGATTATCGAGAGGGCTCGCAACGGCGATAGAGACTGTCAGAATCGCCTCGCCGAGCAGGTCAGACCGCGCCTTCACGAATATGTATTCCGCATGACTTTGCACCATGACGAAGCAGACGACATAACACAGGAGACTATCGTAGAAATGTTCAGGGTCTTTCACAAGCTCAGGAAAGCCGAGCGGTTCTGGAACTGGCTCTGCGGCATCGCATACAACAAACTCCGCGACCACCGCAGGCGGCAGTCCAGAAGGGGTCGCAGCCTGGAGTCGGTCCTGGAAAGTCCGGCGTGCACCGAAGATGGCGACCACGCCGTGGCCGCGATGGTCAGCGAAGAACTCAAAGACATCGTCCTGCGATGCATGAAGCAACTCGAAGATCGACACCGCGATGTCCTGGTCATGCGATGCTACCGCCGGATGCAGTATTCCCAAATCGCCGAAGTAATGGGTATATCAGAACTCGGAGCAAGGTCGCTCTTCTGCCGCGCCAAGAGAGCTCTTTCCAGAAGACTGACCGGATACGGCCTGGACAAGGGCAGCCTGCTGATGGCTCTGGTGCTGTTCGGCAAAATCACTGCCTCGAGCAGGACCGCTGCCGCGGAAGTCTCGCTGTCTGCCGATACACTCAAGGCCGGAGCACTGGCTAACCTTTCCGCTGCCGTCACCGCAAAGTCAGCCGTCTTATCCGCCGCCGGCGTAGTAGCCGTCGCCGCTGGATCGACTGCCCTCAATACGGGCCCCGCTTCTGCGCCCGAGCACGTCGAACCGGCCCCGGTCTCCGTTTCAATACCGGCAGCGCAGGACAATACTAACGTGGAGAGATGGCACTTCTACCCCGCCGGGTCCGATGGACCCGTGATGACGAGACATTTGTCCCTGGACGAAAAGGGCGAATCCACCTGCCTTTATCTCCAGAACCAGTTTGGCGCCTACTACCACGACGGACGAACCGTCACAATTGCGAATCACCACTACTACAACCCCGATCTGGCGGTAATGAGATTGCCCACGGACGAGCGGCGTATGAGTGACTTCATCACGAGTGTAGAAGGGGCCGCGGGTTTCGCCGAACGCTGCACACGCACCGGCGACGGCCTCCTGGTGATATGCAGAAGGATGGCCGCCCGGAGACACACGATATGGCGCATCGACCGTCACAGAAACGTGCTCGAAGAACTTTTCTTTCAGTACGACTGGCCGCAGAGCACCGTGCTGCAGGACGTGCGCGACGACATGCACCGGCGCGGCTGGACGCACTTCACAATCAAGGGCCGAATACATGACAGATCCATTGAGGCCCGGGGCAGGATCCCGTTTACCTGCGCCGCCTACGTGAAGAACTACCCGTGGTTGCAAGTCAAGGTTCAGGGGCGCCTCAAGTACCTCGATACGGGATCCGAGGCCGTCGAATACGACTCAGTGGGCTCTGCAATGGCCCGGTATAAGCCCGGAGCCTTCTTCGAAGGGCTGTCCAGACCTTGGATGGGCCTGCACACAATCGACACAATCCGGCGCGACGCCGCAGAGAGAGCAATACGGTTCGAGACAGAATCCACAGACAACCCTGGGAAGGTCGAAATCAAGCTGCTCTGCCCCGACGAAGTGCGCCTTGTCCACACTGTCGACCTCGAAAAAGACGTAATTGAAAAGGTCCGCTTCGTCAACGCCCGCAAAACACCCCAATACCTCGGCGAGTTGGTCTTCTCCTATATTGCGGACCACGACGGCGTCGCCCGAATCTTCTCGCCGCCGCCTCGCAACTCCCGAACAACTCTGCGACTGAACAAATCACAACCTACATGGCTCCAGAAATTAATTACGCAAGAACCATAGAAACATACGACCGATCCAAGGAGAAAACAGTGACCAGAGCGAGGGGAATTCTACTGACAACAACCGTATCAATACTGACCTTCTGCACCGCCACAGTAACGGAAGCTTATGTGCCTGATCTGATCTCACACTGGCAATTCGATGAGAACGGCGGCTCGATAGCTGTTGATGCGGTCGGAAACAGGCACGGATCGATCTACGGTGCTAATTATGTCCCTGGGAAACTCGGTTCCGCACTGTATTTCGATGGCAACGATTATGTCCTCCTGCCTCAAAACTCGCTCGACAATGTGGGCCCCGAGATGACCATCTCGCTCTGGGTCTACAGACATCGAACCGGAGTCCAGGAAACCATGTTCGCCTACGCAAACAACTCCGGAGGCGACTACTACCTCCAGACGGTCTTTTCCAGCTCGGACCAACTGATATTCAGCGTTCGCAAATCAAGCTCCAGCTACATGTGCAGCTTCGTTGGAACTCGGCCCATGGATTCCGGTCGCTGGTACCATATTGTCTTTTCCCAGAGTCCATCAAACGTGAGGATGTATGTGGACGGCATGGAAGATCATGCATTTCCACATACGAACAACAACTGTTCCGGTGCCTGGGGCATACCCGCCGTCGCAAACTACGCCGAGATGGGCTCATTCGGCGCTCTCGTGCGTAATACTACCGGCTACTACCTCAATGGAATGATAGACGAAGTCAAGCTCTTTAGTGCATCGTGAAAACCCACGTGCTCTGCACGTGGTCAGAGTCGTTTGGCTCTGCCTGTACAGTGCTGTTGAAATCGCGGTGGCGAAGCCATGAATCGGGCGGGAAAGCCACGGCCTCTGGCCGTGGATAGCCCGATGCAAGCGATTTCTTTACTCGCGCAATAACCGCTTCGGAAGCCCAACAGCTCTACCAGGAAGGAAGCGGCCAGACCGGAGGTGAACTGATTGGCCACTGGGCTATGGATGAGCAGGGCGGAACAATTGCTTTCGATTCCATAGACGACAGACACGGCCTTGTGCAGGGTGGACAATGGACCGACGGAATAATAAACGGAGCATTGGATCTCGACGGCGTCGACGACTACGTAGCCCTGCCCGACAACTCCCCCGTCTGGCTGCCCCGGAACGACTTCTGCATTTCCTTGTGGGTTAAACTGAGACGTCCTCCGGGAATCGCAGATGAGGTGCTTATCGACATGAATTTCGCCAACAGCAGTCGACCGAGCTACGAACTCGGCTATGCCCTAGGTCGTCACAGCACCACAAATGGAAAGCTTCAGTTCTACATGACCACCGGCGATACAGATGACGACCTGGACAGCAATACCACCTTGTACGCCAACACGTGGTACCATGTCGTTGCCGTCAGGCAGGGCCAAATCCAGTCCCTGTACATAAACGGTGAGTTGGATGCCAGTCGGTTGTGCGATGGTGCGGCAATAGACTTCAATGGAGATTACGATGACGACAATGTTCACATCGGTCGCTACACGGCCGATGGCATTCCGCAACAATATACGGACGGCATTTTTGATGATGTCCGTCTCTATAACGGGGCGTTGAGTCAGCAGGAAATCCAGCAGCTTTACCTTCAAGGCAGTCAGGGGCTTCTCGCCCACTGGCAATTCGACGAGGGGCAGGGATCGGTCGCAGCCGACTCGGTCGGCGGTTATCATGGCACTGTCTACGGCGCGCAATGGACTTCCGGTATGCTCGACGGCGCAATAGACCTCGACGGCGTCGACGATTATGTGGCCCTGCCCGACAACGAGCCCGTGTGGCTGCCCCGGAACGATTTCTGTGTCGCATTCTGGATAAAACCCAGACGACCGCTTGGCGAAGCCCAGGAAGTGCTTGTCGACCTTAACGCTGCAGGCAGTAGTGATCCCAGCCGCGAATTAGGTTATAACATCGTTCGCGAACAAGGCAATGGCCGTCTCTCGTTTAATATGACTACGCTGAGTAACCCGGACGAAAATCTTGTTGGAACTACAGCGCTTCTGCCTAACAAATGGTACCATGTTGTTGTTCTTCGTAGCGGTACGGTTCAATCGTTGTATGTGAACGGAGAACTGGACGCCACGCGAACCTGTAGCTCCGACCCCATAGATTTCGTCGGAAGTTATGATGATGACCGTGTTAATGTTGGAAGGGCAACTACAAACGTCGGTTTGCCGCGCTATCACACGGACGGAATCTTCGACGATCTTCGCATATACAGCCGCGCACTGACCGAGCAGGAAATTCAGGATATGTATATACCGCCGGCCGAGCCTGCAATCTGGCATGTCGATGAACAAAACGGCGACAACGCAAACGACGGTCTCTCCGCCGAAACCGCCCTCAAAACCATTGCCGCCGCAATCGCCGCCGCAAACAACGGCGATACGATTCTGCTTTGGCCGGGCAATTACTTCGAACCCGTCGACTTCCTCGGCAAAGCCGTAACCGTCCACAGCGCCGCTGATGCCGCCATGATATCGGGCGGCTCGGCCGACGGCGTTACCTTCCACTCGGGCGAAGGCCCCGACTCGGTCCTGCGAAACGTCGTACTCACCAACTCCAAAAACGCCGTTACCTGCAATAACGCCAGCAGCCCCACACTGCTAAACCTTACCATCGCAAACAACGACTTCGGAATCGCCGCATACGAGAACTCCGCTCCAACCATTCGCAATTGCATTCTCCACGAAAACGCACAGGGCGACCTCTTCGACTGCATCGCCGAGCATAGCTGGGTCCAGCGCGAGCAGTCCGCAGCCGAACCCGGCCTCGTGTCGCACTGGAAATTCGACTCAGAATCCGGCACGGTTGCCTTCGACTCCGTCGGAAACAACCACGGCACAATACACGGCGCAACCTGGACCACCGGTTACATCGGCTCAGCCCTGGACTATAGTGCAACAGGCGATTATGTCGAAATCCCCGACTCCGATGACCTGACGCCTCGAAACGCCATGACATTGGCCTTCTGGCTCTTCAATCAAGGACAGACAGATGCCGGTGTCTATAAATTTGCTTCATGTCCCGACCAGCCGGACTCTCCAGGCAATTCCCGTGCGTACGCGCTGGCAGTCCACGCGGATGATAAAAAACTATGGTTCCGCGCATTTGCATCCAGCAATACCTATGATGACCTCGTCAGTTCCAGCCAGGTCGGACTACATCAGTGGCACCATGTGGCGGTAACTTTTAACAACGGCGTAGGCACGATATACATCGACGGTTTGCCGGACAGAACCGAGGCCATGTCCGTGTCGTCTATTATGAACGACGCCCAGCCGCTGACGATTGGAGCCGTTTGGGACTATTGTGGCTCAGATAATCTGCGGGATATGCTTACCGGCAAGCTTGACGACCTCCGCCTGTACAACCGGGTGCTTTCCGCGGATGAAATCCAGAGCATATACTCCTCGGGCTCAATACCCGGCGTGAGCCCGGATCCCCTCTTTGCCGATCCCGCCTTTTACGATTTCCATCTCAAGAGCAAGCGAGGACGCTACTGGTCCGAACATGATGTCTGGGTTCTCGACAACGTAACCAGCCCCGCCGTCGACGCCGGCGACCCGGACGACGACTTCTCCGTCGAGCCCCAGCCCAACGGCGGCAGAATCAACATCGGAGCCTACGGCGGAACCCCGTACGCCAGCATGAACGAAGCGGAAGCGCCCCATACCTGCAGTGCCGACCTCAACACCGACGGCATAGTCAACATGCGCGACCTCGCCGTACTCGCCCTAAACTGGCTCGGCGACGCCAAGACGTACAATGCCCCACCCACAGTGGCAATAGAATCGCCTTCAACTCGTGCGTGCTTTCTCAAGTACGAAACGGTCTCGATTAGCGCGGAAGCCGCGGATCCTGACGGGCAGGTTGTCGCCGTGGAATTCTATATAGACGGTACATTGATAGCGACGGACGGGAATCCCTCCGACGGCTGGACAGCAGAGTGGGAGGCCGTCAGCACGGGAAGCCACGACATTACCGCCGTGGCTGTCGACGACAAGGGCGCGACCGGTGTTTCTGAACCCCGTTCAATAGAAGTTGATTCCACGGGCGGCGGCGGACGCTGACCGTTCCGCAAAAAAATGTCGGTTTTTGAACTGGAATTCTTACTGCCGCCGCGGTACGCTATAATGTACGACTGACTTGAGCCGGATTGTATAGAAAAGAACACAGTTTGAAATTGGAGTGCAGCTCATCAGCGGTCGGCACTACAAACGGCTGGACAAGGGGCAGCGCCCGGCGTTTACACTTATAGAGCTGCTCGTGACCATCTCAATAATTTCGCTGCTGATGGCCATTCTCCTGCCGGCACTCACAAAGGTCCGTCGCCAGGCCCGCACAGCACTCGGCATGAACAACCAGCGCCAGGTTGCCCAGGAAGAAACTCTGCTCACATCCGCCTTCTGGTCCGCAAAACAGCCTAGCACCGACAACCCGCCCCGGGTACAGCTCACCGCCGCATACACCGACGGCCATGTAGAACGCACACTTTCGGACAACACCGTCGCAATGCGTGCAATCATGGACTGCAAAACCTCTACACCCTATCCCACACACCTGGGCCCCGGAACGTTCTACATCCCCGCCCCGGCCGTCCGCTGAAACGGATTCTCCAAGTCAATACGGACCACTCTGCACACTCCGCAGATTCACTTTGCAAACGCCCACGTTACCGGCTATACTCCCACTACCGAAGAAAAGCACGGCCGACGCCCCAAACGAGCACAAGCCCACTCAACCCGGTCGTACGGTCGCGCATTGCAGAATCTTGTTCATCAGGAGGTCAAACATGTCCAAACAGAACAAACCCACCAACCGCCGGCGGTTTCTCAAGACCGCATTGCAGGCAGGCGCATGCCTGGCTACACCGCAAATCATCCCGGCTTCGGCCCTGGGAAAAAGCGGCGCCGTCGCCCCCAGCGAGAGAATCACCCTCGGAGCCATCGGAATCGGCAACCGGGGCCGCTACGACCTCGGCTGCTTCCTCAGAGAGCCCGACCTCAACTGCGTCGCAGTCTGCGACGTGCGCGGCGATAACCGCCAGCGCGCCAAAAAGCAGGTCGACGCCGTCTACGGCAACAAGGACTGCGACACATACATAGACATGCGAGACCTCCTCGCCCGGCCCGACATCGACGCCGTCCTCATCGCGACCGGCCCCAACTGGCATGCAACCGCCGCCACAATGGCCGCCAAAGCCGGCAAAGACGTCTACTGCGAAAAACCCTGCACCAAGAACATCGCCCAGAGCTTCCAACTCGCCGACGTCTTCCGCCGCACCGGCCGCGTCTTCCAGGCCGGAACACAGCGCCGCAGCCTCCCCAACTTTGCATACGCAATCGAACTGGCCCGAACCGGCAAGCTCGGCCCGCTCGAGACCATCCACGCGCACCCCGGCGGCCTTGGCACGAAAATGAGCGGCTGGTTTCCAGCCGAAGACCAGCCGCCGCGCGAGCAGGTCGATTGGGATATGTACCTGGGACCTGCCGCCTGGCGACCGTACAACCGAAAACTCATGAACGCCTTCCACTTCGAAAAAGGCGGCGGACTCACCGGCGGCGGATGCCTCGAATGGGGCTCGCACTGCGTCGATCTGTGCCAGATGGCCAACGACGCCGACGGTACGGCACCCATCGAATACGAGCCGGTCGACGGCCAACTCCACGCCCGCTACGCCAACGGCGTCAAACTCGTCATGCGAAACGACGGCTGGCTGGGTCTGGGCTCCTGCCCGGTACGCTTCGAAGGCCGGACCGGCTGGGTCGAAACCGGCGACAATGCCGAATTCGGCGCAAGCTCACAGTCTCTACTGCTCCGCAGAGGAACCCCAATCCCCGGCTACCCCGCCGACTTTCACGTGCGAAACTTCCTCGACTGCGTCAAAACCCGCGCACTTACCCGCGCCCACGCCGAAGCCGCATGCTGGTCGCACATCACCTGTCATGCAGCCAACATTGCACTCTTCCTCGACCGCAAAGTCCGCTACGACCCGAAGAAAAACGAATTCATCGGCGACGAGCAGGCTAACCGCTTCCGGTCCGAGGCCTTGCGCGAACCATGGCGAATCTAACGCAGTTTTCCGAAAACAATCACAATCTACGAGGACAATCATGATAACCGGACAAAAACATTTCGTGTGGTGTGCACTGCTGATCGTGGCCGCCGCATCCACCGTATGCACGGCCGACAACCAGTCCGCCGGCGAAAAAGAACGCGAACTCATCGCCGTCCTGAAATCCGACGCACCCAAAGCCGATAAGGCCATCACCTGCAAACGCCTGGCAATCTACGGCTCGGAAAAATGCGTTCCGGCCGTAGCGCCGTTGCTCACCGACTGGGAACTCCAGTCCTGGGCCAGAATAACCCTCGAGGCTATCCCCGGTCCTGCCGCCGACGGCGCCCTCCGCGACGCCCTCGATAAGGTCGACGGCCGATTGCTGGTCGGAGTCATAAACTCCATCGCAGTCCGCCGCGACGCCAAAGCAACCGACGCCCTGATTAAGAAGCTCGACGCTGACAATGCCGCCGTAGCATCTGCCGCCGCTGTAGCCCTCGGCCACCTTGGCGGGCAAAAAGCCGCAAGCGCCCTCACCGCTGCCCTCGGCGACGCACCGGACGACGTTCGCTCTGCCGTCGCACAGGGCTGCATACTCGCCGCCGAAGGATACCTCGAAGCGGGCGATAAGGACGCGGCAATCAAGCTCTACGACACCGTCCGCCGTGCAGACGTCGCCGATCAGCGACACCTCGAAGCCATCCGCGGCGCGATTCTGGCCCGCGGCTTCGAAGGTCTGCCCCTGCTGATCGAGCAGCTGGAATCCGACGACAAAGGCAGACTCGGCATCGGTCTGCGCACCGCCCGCGAACTTCCCGGAACAGACGTAACCGAAAGACTCGCCGCCGAACTGGCCAAACTCACCCCGGCACGTCGTCCGCTCCTGCTCCTGGCCATCTCCGACCGCGACGATTTGCACGTGTTGCCGACCGTTCGCAAGGCCGCCGCGAGTGATCAAAAGGATCTTCGTATCACCGCGATTAACGTCCTCATCCGCCTGGGCGACGTCTCCTGCACACCGGTCTTGCTCGACGCCGCTTCTTCGGACGACACTCAAATAAGCGATGCTGCGACCGAAACTCTCATCAGAATCCCGGGCCGGAAAATGGACGCCGAACTGCTCGCCCGTCTGCAGAAGGCCCAAGGCGACCTGCGTCGCATCCTTATCGAAATCGCCGGTCAGAGACAGATCGCCGACGCTCTGCCCCACGTTGTCGCAAGCCTGGAAAGCGACGACATCGAGACCCGCGCCGAAGCCATCAAAACAATAGCGATAATCGGCACCAGCCGACAGACTGCGGATCTCGTAGACCTCATCGTCAACACCGACAATTCCACCGAACGTGCAACGGCCGCAAAGGCGCTTATGACAATTTGCGGCGAACACGGCCGAGAGTGCATCCCGTACCTGCAGCCCCTCAACCGCAGTTCGGACCCCGAGCTGCGCATCATGGGCCTACGTGCATCCGCCATCATCGGCGGCCCGAAAGCCCTTGCGACCGTAAAATCCGCCGCCGAAAGTGATAACGCCAAGATTCAGGACGAAGCCGTACGCACCCTGTCGACCTGGCCTAACAACTGGCCCGACGACGCCGAAGCCGCTGCAATCCTTCTCGAACTTGCCAGCTCGGCCGAAAAATTGCAGCACAAAGTTCTTGGCCTCCGCGGTTACCTGCAGTACATAAGAACGACCAAAAACCTCACACCCGAGAAGAAGGTCGCCGAGATCGAGGACCTGCTCGCTCACATCCAGAGGGCCCAGGAAAAACGCCAGGCAATCGCCACCCTCGGCGACATCCCGAGTAAAAGCTCATTGGAGCTGCTGACCTCCTTCGCCGAAGACAATACCCTCGTCGAAGAAGCCTGCTCGGCCATAGTCCAGGTCGCCGGCGGAAACATAAACGGCGTTTCCAAAGACAAACGCCGCGAAGTTTTGAAAATGGTCGTCGAAAAATCGGAAAACAACGGCACCAAAAACAGGGCCAAAAAAGCCCTCTCATCAATCCGCTGAAAAACGCTTCTGTCGTGTAAGAAAAATGCCGCCTCACCTGTAAACGGGGCGGCATTCTCTTGCGCGCAGACCAAACACTGTGCCCCGGTCTTACGCGCCCGGGTCGCTTTGTAGAATCCGCCTCCCCTGAAGCCTAACGCAACTCGCGCGAACGCCTCAACTATTCTCCACAACCATCTTTGGATGCACCGAACAGAATCTCATCGGGTCGCCGTCTGGGCGGAGCTTTTGGCACAATCAAAGGCTCGCCTAAGCCGATAAGGCTGACCGGAACGCCCTGCCCGGAACAATCGAATCGCGTGTAGAACGCATCCCGAGCCTCCGCCGTAACTCGCAAATTGTCGAAAACGTCCCACGCCGTAAAGCCCACCCAGCAGGCCCCAAGCCCTTCGGCGTGAGCCGCCAGAAGAAGATTCTGAATAAACGCCCCCGCATCGAGGTACGTGTAGTGCATGTCCGCTTCGCTGTAGAGCGACGGATTCATCAGGACAACCAGGACAACCGGAGCTTTCGCCCAGAAATGGTTGTGACCTGCCGTGTAGAATTGTCGCAGAAACTCCTTGTCGCCTTCGTTTCGCACGCAAAGAACCCGCCACGACTGACGGTTGCACGAGCACGGCGCCCAACTCGCCGCCGAGACAATCGTCCGCAACCGTTCGTCGCCTACATCGGCGTCTTTCCACCTGCGAACGCTTCGCCTCGATCGAATGACTGAATCAAGCTCCGCCGACCCGCCACAGACCGACGCATCCTCCGAGCCCTTTGTCCCGCCGGCTTCGGACTCGACGCTCCTGCGATAATTCTCCTGCAGCCTGAAACGGGTCACCGACAGCAGCCCCGCCGCCCACATATCCATACTGTTCACGGGCACACCGAGCCGCCGCATCATCCGAAACGCCGATTCGGTTTGCGTCACCATGGCTGCATCGGGCCGCTGCCCGCGGCTCAGACAATGATCCAGTGCATGCCCGTTGCTCGACAGCACGCTGTGCAAATCCTCCGCCTGCCGCAGATTACGCCGCAGCTTCCACCCCAGATAAAACCTGCGAACAAAAGGCACGGCAAATGCCACACGTTTAACGATACTTTTAATCCTGCCCGAGGTACTGACCGCACTGTGTTTCATGAAGGATCCCTGATAACCGATTGACAAACACCGCCACACGCCGACCGGCTGTAGCTTGTATAAATGCCGCCCGCGGCCGACGGCTGTCCGTTCCGCCTTCGGCCGCCGAGCCCTGCAGGCAACTCATCACTTCCCCTCTGTATAGCCCGCCAACTTCCCAACACAAAAATCTTACGATTGAAAGACCAAGCGCCAAGAAAAAAACGCCTCCAAGGCCGCCCGCCAAATCAGACTATTTACCGGGCTATCCTTCCTCTACTGCTGTACCGCAAGCCGACATCATCTTTCTGCACTCAAACGCACGACCCAAGCTATCATGTTGGCTTTAACACCCCCGGACCGCAAGGGACTGCCGAAGTTCCTTCATCCGGCCAGGTCCGCCGCGATCTTTGCAACGGCATCGCTAATCTCCAAACGGTCACAAACGCAACCGCAGCGCTGCCCTCATTCCGGGCCTGATCTGGAATCTCGCCACCACCAAACAAATCATCCGATGTCAGCCCATCCCATTTGTTTCGCTCCGATCTAACAGAAAACCGCACCCCGTACTCCGCACTCGATCTCAAATATCGGGTCTTTTGTCGAATGCCCGCGGCCTTTTTCGTTACCATCGCCGCCGTTAATACCACTGGCGTTGTGAACAAGGAAATATTCTTTCCCGGTTTGCCCCAATTGTGTATATTGGAGGCAGTTAACCTAGCCGCAAATGGGGCCGAGAATGCGGGATTTTTCTTTGGAAAGCGTGTTTTTATGACACAAAGACCGGTCCGAGAGCGTCTTATTGAGCAACGTGAAAAAACGTGGGTCCAAACAGGTGGCCGATGGCCGTTGCGGACCGCTCAAACCTTGACATAAGTACTGTAATGTTATATACTTAAGGTTTCTATAGTTTGACGGGGAAGACCCGTTTCAGGTATGCTGCGAGGGTAGGATTTGGAGACGATCAGCACTACAAGAAAGAAGTTGGGTCGGTTGCTCTGCGAAAAGGGCTACATCGACGCGGCGAACCTCGAGTTCGCTCTGGAGGAGCAGAAGGTCCGCAAAGTCCGGCTTGGCGAGCTTCTCATCGAACTTGGCTACATCACGCAAGCCCAGTTGAATGAAGCACTTGCGATGCAGGTGGGCATTCGAAGGGTATCTCTAACGGACATCTCCGTAGGCGGCGATATCATCTCAATGGTTCCCGCCGAACTGGTCAGTAAATACAATATACTGCCCCTGGGCCGCCGCAACGGCACACTTTCGGTCGCCATGACCGATCCCTTCCAGCCCCAGGTGATGGAGGATCTGCGGCTGGTCACAGGCCTGTCCGTCCGTCGCCATTACGCCGACCCCCAGGAGTTGGAAAGTGCGATTCTGAAGTTCTACGGCTCCAATGTGGCCCGAATGCTCGATAATCTCGCCCCGGCCGAGACCCGCTCCGAGGCCGAAGAAGAACTTGAAAGCGGCGAATTCTCGCCGGCCAAGCTGCACGAACTGGCCCGCGAGCCGTCTCTGGTAAACCTGGTCAATCTCATCATACTCGAGGCCATCGAAGCCAGAGCCAGCGATATCCACATCGAGCCGTTCGAGCACGAAGTAAAAATCAAGTATCGTATCGACGGCATTCTGGTCGAGCAGTCGCCGTCCTCGAAACGGCTTCAGGCGGCCATAACATCGCGAATCAAAATCATGGGCAACATGAATATCGCCGAGCGGTTCGTTCCTCAGGACGGCCATATCGAGTTCAACGGTCCGAACGGAACTATAGACATCCGTGTTTCCACGGTTCCTACGGTCTTCGGCGAGTCGGTGGCCATGCGTCTTCTGGACCGAACAGCCGCGCTGATCGCCCTGGAAGAACTGGGAATGGACAAAGTCGTGCTCGAGGGCTTCACCAGGTGCCTCAAAAGGACTCACGGCATCGTGCTGGTAACCGGGCCCACCGGCTGCGGAAAAACCACCACGCTGTACGCCTCGCTTAATAAAATTTATACGCCTACGGTCAAGATGATCACGGTCGAAGACCCGGTGGAATACCAGCTCAGCGGCATCAACCAGATGCCCATTAATCCCAAGCGAGGCCTTACTTTCGCAACCGGCCTTCGCCACATACTTCGCCACGACCCGGACATCGTCATGGTCGGCGAAATTCGCGACCGCGAGACGGCGGATATCTCAATCCGGGCCGCCCTTACCGGCCACCTGGTCTTTTCGACGCTGCATACCAACGACGCCCCCGGCGCCATCACCCGACTCATAGATATGGGCGTCGAGGCCTTCTTGCTGGCCAGTTCAATAGAGGGCATAATGGCCCAGCGACTGCTGCGAAAAATCTGCCCGAACTGCAAGGAGCCTTACACGCCGGACGCTAACCTGCTGCGAAACCTCAACGGCGCGGCCAAGACGCTTAAGCCCGACGTTCAATTCTATCACGGCAGGGGCTGCCATGAATGCAACCAGACCGGGTATTCGGGCCGAATGGGCGTGTTCGAGCTGCTGAGGATTACGCCGAAGATGCGCGAGGTCATAGCCGAGAAGCCGACGACCGAGGCGCTGCTTCGGGCGGCTCCGGATGATCACATAAGCATGATGCAGGCGGGTATCGCCAAGGTGGTTGCCGGAGAGACTACGCCGGAAGAACTGTTCAGGGTGGCCAAGACAATAGAAGAAGAATGAGCAATGAAAAGTCAAGAATAAAGAATCAATGACGGACCGGTTCTCCCGGATGCTTCCAAGTATCCGGGACAAATCAGTTCGATAAG
Organism: uncultured Pirellulales bacterium; assembly: GCA_964406945.1. Taxonomy (GTDB): domain Bacteria; phylum Planctomycetota; class Phycisphaerae; order Sedimentisphaerales; family Anaerobacaceae; genus UBA2266. Next base: position 17,785 of record CAYOTO010000033.1, on the reverse strand, counting down.
TTGTTCGGAGGTTGGTGTGATTCGTCAGTATTAATGGGCGGGATGCAGGCGGCTTTCACATATCGTTGTGAGTATCATGCCCGACTTTGCGGTTGGGCTTTTGTCTTTCAGAGGTCGGATTTTGGGTCATTTCACATACAAGGCGGTTGACAAAGGCGGCGGGCACGTCGATGGTACGATCGAGGCCGCCGACCGCAAGAGCGCCGTAACGCTTCTGGCCGATAAAGGCCATTTCGTCGTTCACATCGTCGATGGAGCGCACGCGGCCGAAAAGGGCGGCGATTCCGAGGGTGCGGTCGATTTATCGAAGTTGTTGAAGATCGGCGGCGGTCATGTGAGCCATCGCGATATCATGGCGATGACCACGCAACTGAGCACCGCATTGAGGGCGGGTCTGCCATTGTTCAACGCCCTGGAACTGCTTGGTCAGCAGCAGCACAAAAAGGCCATGAAAGAGCTGCTGGGGGATCTTGTCGAATCCGTCAACGGCGGTTCGTCGCTGTCCGAAGCGATGAGCAAGCATCCGGACGTTTTCAGTCCGCTATATCTGTCCATGATTCGGGTTGGTGAGACCGGCGGTATACTCGAGCAGACCACCGAGCAGCTTGCGGGGATTCTGAGCCGGGACGAAAAGATAAAGACAAGTTTGAAGAACGCATCGGCCTATCCGATCTTCGTGCTGTGTCTGGGCATGGCTTCGGTGATTCTCATCGTTACGGTAATCCTGCCAAAAATTCTCGATACCATAGCGGGCGGTGTGGCGCTGCTGCCGCTGCCGACGCGAATCCTGATGGCCGTCAGCGCGTTCTTTCAGAACCTGTTTACCAGCGTAGTCGGCTGGGCGGCGATAGTCGGAACAGTTGCGGCGATAGTCTATTTCATCAAGTGGAAAAACGGCGAAGGCAAGCTCAAATGGGACAGCTTCAAGCTGAAGATTCCAATTCTGGGTTCTGTGCTTCGGACCATAGCCGTGGGGCGGTTCGCGAGAACTCTGGGTGCTCTGACCAAGGGCGGCGTTACGATTCTCGAGGCGCTGGCCGTGGTGCGCGATACACTGGGCAACGAACTGCTTGGAGGGGCCATAGACGAAGTGGCCGAGAAGGTGAAAAAGGGCGCGTCCCTGGCCGAGCCACTGGCCGAATCCGGCTACTTTCCGCCTCTGCTGGTTCAGATTACATCTATCGGTGAAGAGACGGGAAAGCTCGATGAGATGCTGTTGAATGCGGCTGAAACTTTCGACACGGAAGCGGACGCGGCCATAAACAGATTCATGTCGATATTCCCGGCGATGCTGATACTGGTGCTGGCCCTTATCATCGGCTTCATCGTGGTGGCGACACTGCTTCCGATCGTGTCCATGTCGCTGGGCGGCGGAATGTTGTAGATAAAAAATCAAAATACAACAAAGTAATTTCGGAACGACATTCAGTGACAATGTAGAGCTGTTGACGCTAAGTTATTGAAGGGAGCCTAAGAAAATGAAGCGCAGACGTAAGGAAAGAAAGGGATTCACCCTCGTCGAACTGCTGGTGGTCATCATAATTATCTCGATGCTCGGCGCGTTCGTAGCACCGAAGGTTTTCAGTTCGCTGGGCAGAGCGAAGAAGGATCTGGCCAGACCCAGAATGGCGCTGGTCGAGGACGCACTGGAGCGTTTCGCCCTTCACTGCGGCAGGTATCCTGATGAGTCGGAGGGCCTGGAAGCGCTTCTGATGTGTCCGGCGGCCCTGGAGGAAGAGGGTGTTTGGTCCGGACCTTATATCAAGACCAGTCAGTTGGAAGACCCCTGGGGTAATCCGTTCGTTTACGTGGCCGAGGGCGAAGTCAATCCCGGTTCATACGATCTTATCTGCCTCGGCTCCGACGGCGAAGAAGGCGGCGAAGGGGATGCCGAGGATATATACAACGAGTAGTTAAAAGTTCAAAGTTGGAAGTGCAAAGTTGCGGAATCGGCCTTGGCTGATGCCTTGTTATGGCGAAATTATCGTTACATAGCGGCAAGGAAATCAGGCGGCGGGGGTTTACCCTGGTGGAACTTCTGGCCGTTGTGATGCTGATTGCGATAATCGGCTCGGTGGGCGCGATATCCTACAGGGATTCTTACAGACGCACCGTAGTGGAAAAGGCGGCTAAGCAACTCGTCCTGATGGCTAAGTACGGGCGGATACTCGCAATAGAACAGCAGGTTCCGTTCAGTATTGAACTGGATATCGAAAACGGCGGTTTCTGGCTCAGTTCGATGCAGTGGAACGAAGAGACCGAAGAGTCCACCGCCATAGTGGTGCGCGATTATTATTCTAAACCGGTGGAACTGGACAACGGAGTGTACGTCGAGGATTTGCGTATCGGCGGCGTGGAAGCCGAGGAAACGACAACCTCTGGGAGCATGACCGAAGAGCAATCGGACAGTACGACACAGAAGATAACCTTCCGGCCCGACGGTACGGCTGACGAGGCCATAGTTCAGATTGGCGACGGAACGATTCACTTTACAGTGAACATAACCGCGTTCAACGGCAGGGCCACGGCGCATGTGGGCCAGGCCGAAGCCGTGGAATCGCGTGTAATAGATCTGGACACGGAATCAAGATGAGAACGACCATGAACAACAGAATGAAAGGTTTTACGCTGGCAGAGGCGCTGGCGGCCAGCACTATTCTCTCGGGTGCGGTTCTGACCATGGTCGCAATAGGAACGCAGTGCATATCGAACACCAGGAATAACAGAAACTACGAGCGTGCGGTTCTGCTGGCGGACAGGCAACTGGCTATCATAGACTATGTAGGCATTGACGACTTCATCGAGATGGGCCGGATGCAGGGCGTAATCGAGGACTACCAGCCGGGATTCGCCTGGAATGTCGTGGCTACTTATCAGGAGATAGACGGGCTTTATCTGGTGAGTTTGACCATGACCTGGGTCGAAGGCGGAAAACCCCGTACCCTCGTCGTGGATACGATGCTCAACGGCACCAATCCGTATGAGCAAGAGGAAAGCACCACCGGTGGTGGTGGGGGTGGAAATTGAGCATGAGCAGGAGATATGGTGGATTTACGTTGGCTGAGATAATGGTCGCTTCGACCATAGGCTCGTTTATTGCGCTGACATCCCTGGCGGCTCTGAGGGCGATAACCCGGAGCAATGCGGCAATCGAGGATACGCTCGAACGAACTCAGGAGGTCCGGTATGCGACCGATCTGCTCCGTCGGGATATGCTTAATCTTTTCAGATACGGTGATAATGAAGATTCCGTTTTCATCGGAACTGTTACCGAGAGCGATGATGCGCCCACCAGTTCCATAGTGTTCTACACGGTCAGCCGGACGAAGGCCCGTGCAAATCAGCCGGAAGGCGAAGTTTATGAAGTAGAGTATTACCTTCAGACCAGAGAAGACGGCAGCAAAGCCATGATGCGGCGCAAATGGCCCAATCCGGACGAAGAGTCGGAACCTGCGGGTATTCTGGCGGTTATCGCCGAGAATGTAGACGCTTTTACCGTCCGGTACTTCGACGGCGAGGAATGGGCAATGGAATGGCCGGAGGAGATGGAAACGCTGCCGGAACTGGTTGAGGTTACGTTGATAGGATCGGTCGGCCAGGGCGGCGGCCTGCCGATAGTGGAAAGTTTCATGATGAACTACGCCGCGGAAGTCGGGGCCGGTGAAGACGAGACCGGAGTTCCGGATATGGGCGGAAGCTCGTTTGAGTGAAGTAAAAAGCAAAAAGGCAAAAGGAAAAAGATAGAAGAATTCAGATTCGTCGATCTTCGGCGGTTGTTTTTATGAGCAGGTACGTTCGACATAAGAAGGGTTTGGTTCTGGTCGCGGTGTTGTGGCTGGTGGTCGTGCTGGGCGCGATCGTGGCAACGATGGGGCGCAGCAGCCGACTTGATACGAAGGTAACGACCTTCCGCGTCGAACAGTTGCGCTGCAAGTGGGCCGGCCGGGCAGGGCTGGAGAAGGCGGTGGCGATACTCAACGAGGATAAGGAGACCACCGAGAACGACAGCATGACCGACCTGTGGGCGACCAACGAGCAGGAGCTTGTGGACATGCCGCTGCAGCGATGCCGTTTTACGGTCCGGATAGTCGACGAGTCGAGCAAGCTGAACGTCAATACGGCCACGTTTTATCAATTGATGGAACTGCCTTACATGCAGGAGGATATCGCGAACGCGATAATCGACTGGCGCGACAGCGACGACATGCCGACCGAGGGCGGGGCAGAGGCCGGATATTACGGGACACTGGAGTATCCCTACCTGCCGCGGGACGGGGAATTTCGCTCGATAAGGGAATTGCTGCTCGTCAAGGGTGTTACACGAGAGTTGCTCTACGGTGAGGACACTAACTTCAACGGCCAGCTCGACTACAACGAGCGGGACGGCGACGCCAGTCCGCCGATGGACGACGCCGACGGCGAACTGGATCTGGGCTGGATAGCATACCTGACTTGTTATTCGGGAACCGGCGGCAATCAGGGCGGCGGCAACGGCGGCGGAGGCGGCCAGGATGACGACCAGGGCGGATCAGGGGGCGATAACTCGAACGGCGGCTCGAATAACGGCGGGGACGGAGGTCCGAATTCGAACAACGGTCCCGGCGGCAACACCAATCAGGGACCTGGAAATAACTCCAGAAACAGCGGGACCGGGGGAGGCGGCAATTCGCAAAACAATTCGGGGAATAATTCTGCCGGCAACCAAGGGAACAATAATAATCAGGGGGGCGATAATTCCGATAATGACGATAACGGTCAGGGCGACGACGGCGGGTCTTCGGACGAAGGCGGGCAGGGCGCTATTAACGTGAACACCGCTTCGGAGTACGTGCTTACGGCGCTGCTGGCCGAGGATTATCCCAATGAGGCCGAGACGATCGCGCTGGAGATAATAAACTATCGCGACGGGATAAGCGAGGGGCTGGAGAGTCCGGAGCAGCTCGTCGAGGATGAGGTAATAAGTCAGGAAGTTTACGACAGCATTTCGAATTCGCTTACGGTGAGTTCGGATGTTTTTACGGTTTACGTTCTTGCGACGGCTGAACGCGGCCAGGTCGACGGATCGAGACTTTTGACGGAGGCGGTGATAGACCGGAGTTCGTCAGAACCGGAGATACTTTACTGGTACCAGGGGACTGATAACTGATGAGCGACAGTGGTGCAGACAAAATCAGTCGAAGTGCGGTTGCGATGGTCAGGGCCGACGGCCGGCTGCGTGCGGTTGAACTTCGCGAGAAGGAAGCCGGGCGTTTCGAGGTCCTGTGGGCCCGGACGAGCGAGCAGGGCGCCGAGTGGCGTTCTTTTGCATCGGAGTGCGGGATCGAGATTTCGGAGGACACGGAGCAGGAGGATCGCAAGCTGTATATCGGATTCGACGCGTCGGGGGTGGGTTTCTATCGTCTGTCGGTTCCGTCGGTTAGCGAGGCGGAGACCAAGGCGATGGTTCAAATCCAGGCCGAGAGCAAGCTGCCGCTTCCGGCGGATCAGATGGAACTGGCGTGGCGAAAAGGCCCGGCGGCCGAGGGACAGGTTCCCATTACCCTGGCCGCGGCCAGGAGCGAGCTGCTGCGCGGGTTCGCCGACGAAGTAAGGGACATACGACCGGAGAGAATATTGCTGGACAGCGAAGCGGTGGTGAGGGTCTGGCTGTCTCTGTTCGGCGGAGGCCCTGGACGCGCGGTTGTGGTGAATATGGCGGCCGGCGGGGCTCAGGTTTGTCTGGTCGAAAACGGACGGCTTTGCGATTCCGTCGTGGTCGACACGGGACTGGCCGATCTGGCCGCAGACGACGAGGAAACGCTTAGCGGCGAACGGTTCGCACAGGATATGCGCAGCGTGATGGAGATGTTCGGCTGCGGGGCCGATTCGTCAGCTCGCCTTTATGTTTTAAGCGACGGGGGTGATTTGCTGAAATATGCGGTATCACGGCTCAAAGAAGGCGGGCTGGATGCGGCCGAGGCGTTACCGTCGGCGTCGACCGGCAATGTGGATGCGAAACTGACGAACGAGGACTTTTACGCGTATCGGGTCGCGATCGGGCTGTCGCTGACGGTGCTGGATAAGAAGGGTGACGCCCTGAATCTCTTCTCGGGGGTGTATGCTCCGCAGGTGAAGAAGGAGCGGCGGACCCTGTTGAATTCGCCTGTGCTTGCGGCGGTTCTGGCGGCGATCATGGGCGTTGCGCTTATGGCGACCACTTATATCGTGGACATGAAGACGCCCGAGGCGATGGAGGCCCGGATGGCGGCGGCGACGACTGATGTCAGCGTTGACCAGATGCGCGAGCGGGTCCAGATGCTCAAACGGGTTGCCCGGCTGAGGCCGGATCTGCTGGAGCTGATAGATGAAATAAACGAAAGCGGACCGCGGGGAATGCGTCTGGATGCACTCACCTACAAGAGGGGGCAGGTAGTGACGGTTCAGGGCGAGGCCTCGAATGCGGACCAGATTTATCAGTTTCAGAAGAGCTTGCTGGAAAAGAACATGTTCAAGAATGTCAAGATTCAGAGCACGGCGCCCCAGCAGAAGGGCAACAAGGTTAAATTTACGGTCGGTCTGGAGTACAGGGGGTTCAGCGACTGACGGATACGGGAATAAGCTATGGCATTGAAACTGAAGATTACAGAAAGGGATAAGCGGACGATCAAGTTCGGGGCCGTGGGTGTTGTGCTGATACTCGGATTTTTCGCTGTCTCCGAGGGGAATGAGCGGTGGCAGGCTTTCAGGGCGAAAAAGGCCGGTATTGAGAGCAAACTCTCGGATATCAAAGTCGATCCGCGTAAGCGTGCGGGGCTGTTGAATGTTGTTCCGGTATTCGAGATGCCCGAGGAACAGGGCGTGCAGGAATTTTTGTTCCGGGACAAGCTGAACGAGCAGTTGAAGCGGCTGGGTATCAAGAACAAGCCGCTGGAGATAATGAAGCCCGGCAAGATGAAGGACGGGTATCGGCCGCTGAATATCAAGTTCAGTGCGCGGTGCAGGTTCAGTCAGGTGATGGATCTGCTGGCGGCATTGAAGGAGAATCCGTATTTTGTGGCGGTCGAGGAATTGCGGCTGCGGGTCGATGCCAAGAAGCGGCAGGAAGTCGATTTTGATATGACGGTTTCTACGTTTGTGAAGTAGGGGTCAGGACGATGGTTAAGGATTTTATAGAACAGAGACGCGAGTTGGTTTCTTTGATTCTGCTGACGGCGGCGGTGGGCTTCGGGGTGCTGATTCTCGTGAAGATTACGAGCTATTACTCCGAATCGGCTCAGGCCGAGGCTATTGTGCTGGCGGCGATAAAGCACAACGAGCCGAATGAGGCCGATACGAAGGCGCGTATCGAAAAGAGCAAGGAAGTGGCGAAAGACCTCAAGGACAGGAATCTGTTTGCTCCTCCGGAACCCAAACGCCATCCGGTTGACACGGTGGACGGGATATTCGGTGATGAGATTCTGATCGGCAACAAGTGGTACAAGGAGGGGCAAAACGTAGGTGATGCGAAGATAGTTTCGATCGAGCCGACCCGTGTTGTGATCGAATGGGAAGGCAACAGGAAGACTTTCGCTCCGATTCTGGCGGCCGGCGGAGGCGACGGTGACAGAGGCGGAAGAGGCGGAAGGAGCAGGCAGGGCGGCGATCGCGGCCGCGGGGCCGACAATGGCGGCAGCAACAATAACGGCGGGGCCGAGCGTGTAGACGTCAGCAGCGAGGGTCCGAGCACGGGCGGATTCGGGCCGGGCGACCGGGGCGGATTCCGCGGTCGTGGTGATATGAGGGCCAGATGGGACAATATGAGCGAGCGTGAGCGCGACGAATTTCGCGAGCGTATGCGCGAGCGGTTCGGCGGTCGGCGTCCGGGTGGATTTCGCGGCCGAGGCGGTGATTTCGGCGGACGCGGTGGTTTCCGCGGGCGTGGAAGATAGGTTAAGGAACTTTATTCGAGGACAATGAGATGAAACAGTTAAGTACTGCTATGACAGGGGCGGTAGCCGGTGCGATTCTTCTGGGATCGCTCGGGCTGGGACTGGCTATCAGGAAGGCTCGCACTTCCGATGTGCAGACTCCCGATGAGCCTAAGCAGGAAATCGCCGGGCCGATGCAGGAGAAAACGCCGGCGGAGCCACAGGCCAGACGGGATTTTACGCGTGACGACGGGCTGCGCCGGACCGGTGCGGCGATGCCGGGAATGGAGACGGATCCTTCGCAGATGCGGGCTCAGTGGGAGAATATGAGCGAGCAGGAGCGAGCGGAGTTTCGCGATCGGATGCGTGAGCGTATGGCCAATTTCAGGGGCGGTACTCGCGGTGAAGACGACGAGTTCGGCGGTCGCAGACGCGGCGGCTTCGGCGGCCGGGGCGGTCGTACGGGCCGTGTAATGCTGACCGACGAGGACCGGGCGAAGATGGAGAATATGACCGATGAGCAGCGGCAGCAGTACATCGAGGAAGTCCGCGAGCGCATCGAGAACATGACCGACGAAGAGCGTGAGGCGATGAGGGAGCAGATGCGGGCGCGCTTTGAGGAGCGGCGTCGCCAGATGCAGCAGATGCAGGATGACGGCGATGCACCGCCCGAACCAGCAGTAGAATAGAATTGAATTGAGTAATGCCGGGCAGGGTCCAGGGGACGGGACGGGTTCCGGTGGAATTGGCAGCGGCCGTACGCCACCAGGACGGGCGACGGTTGATATCAGGTTAAGAGGTGAACAAATGGAACGGCGTGGATTGATAGTCGCAATTTCGGCGGGCGTGGGCCTGCTGATAGTTGTCTTTGTTGGTTTTCTGCTTCCGGCGGGTTCGGACCATGAGCCCATACTGGAGGAAAAGACAGTCGAAGGTGCGGTTTCCGAGGCGGTAATCCCGCGATCGGCCCGTCAGTCAAGAACGGCTGGCAGTCCCATGCAGGTCGCGGCTCCCTTGAGTGAAGAAGAAAAGCAGGCCAAGCGGCAGGAATGGGCTTCGATGAGCGACGAGCAGCGCGAGCAGTTCAGGTCCACTCTTCGCCAGAGGCTCAGCTCGGCCCGTCGACAGACGACGGCCCGGCAGGCTCGGTTCAAGCGTCGGCAAGCAGAGCAGAGAAATCAAATGCTCAAGCAGCGTCTCGAGGCGATGCGGCGGCAGGAGGGCGGCAGCCCGGAAGTAAACATGCCGTAATCGTCCCGGGCAAGCGTGTGAACATCGGTGAAAAGAGGTGAATCAATTGGAACGTCAGAGAACATTAATATGGTTGGCGGTCGGTATTGCAGCAGTTTTGATTGTCTGGAAGGTGGGTTTCGACCTTCCCGCGAGTCCCAATGCGGGCGGAGAGCCAAAGCAGGCCAGTGAACAAGACGAAACTGTTGCCGATCCAAACCAACCGGCAAACGCCAACGAGGCCGAAGACGCCGGCGAACCGAACGCCCCGGTCGACGCCAATGAATTTCTAATCAATCCGAACGGGGAGCCGAACGAGCCCGAGGACGCGGATGATCCGAATGACGGGGCGGTCGACGCAGACGATTCGGCCGATCCGAATGATCCCAACGAACCGGCAGATGTGAACGAGCCTCCGGAGCCGATGGAACTGCTGAACCTGCGAAACGTGGAGATGAAGAATATCATCGAGAAGCTCAGCGCCTGGACGGGCAAGGTCATTATTCCCACGGACGAGTCGATGGGGCAAAAGGTGACTATCTACGCGTCCGAGAGGCTTCCCAGGAACAAGGCCCTGGAACATATCTATGGTGCGCTTCGTCTGAAGGGCATTGTGGCCGAGCATACGGACGATGCGATTTATCTGAAACCAATTGCCGATGCGAAACTCGGTCAGGTTCCGACGATACCGCCTACGCAGCCGTTGGCCACCATCGAGAACAAGGACCAGGTGGTTCAGAAGTTCTTCCAGTTGAAGAGTTTCAGCCCCAGCGAAATGGCGCAGATCGTTCAGCCTTTGATCGGCGAGCACGGATTCGTCAGCGCCGATGAGATGGCCAGGACACTGCTGGTTATCGATACGGTTAAGAGCCTGATGCGAATCGAGATGATTATCGCCCAATTTGATGTGCCGGAGGCCGAACAGACCGTGACCGAGATATTCAACGTCGGTGTCGGTGATCCCCTGGAGATGGTCCAGATGTTGAAGATTCTGGTTGGTGAAAGCGAGGGCTATAGCAGCCGATACGACAGGCGGGACAGAAACAGGCAGTCCTCATCGAGCAACTCCAGGTCGTCATCGAGTTCCGGTTCGGGTTCATCGGTGGTTGTCGGCACCTCGCGAGGCCCTATAGTGCTGATTCCAGAGCCGAGGCGCAAGTGGATTATCGCCCGGGCTTCGGCCGAGGATATGAAGCTGATTCGCAACTGGATCGAAAAACTGGACAGGCAGGAGCCGGTTGCAGGCGAATACGAAGTGGTTAAGCTCAAGTACGCCGACCCGAGGGAAATCGAAGATGCCATCGAAGACGGCTTCAGGGATATGCCGGGAATTGATTTTCTGCCAAGTATCATGGTCGAGCCTTTGTCCGGCAGCGGTTCGGTTCTGCTTTTCGGCAATAAGGATCTTCGTGACGTGGCCAAGAAGATGATTCAAGAAGTGGATGTGCCGCCCGGAAATTTGCTTACCGAAAGAGTCAAGCTGCAGTATGCCGATCCGGATACCATCAAAGAGAAGATCGAGGAGATGTACAGCGATATTATCGATTCGTCCTCCAGCAGCAGGTCCAGAGGCTACTCGCCTTGGGATAGGTTCAGAGGCGGAGGCGGAGGCGGCGGGAGCCAGAGTGATGTTTTGAAGGTGATCGCGTACGTGTCGCTCAAGGAAGTCACCGTTATTACATCCCCGGAGCGGATGCCTGAGATACTCGACCAGATTAATAAATGGGATTCTCCGCTGAACGTCGAGGACGTCAAGCCCAGGATCATCGAGCTTCATAATTCCGATCCGGTGCAGATGGCCGAACTGCTTAACAGTCTGTTCAGCAGTGAAGGCGCAACCCGCAGCGGCGGAAGCAGCAGCCGCAATCCGTTTTTGATGGGCCTGTTCGGAACGACCGGGAACACAGAGAGGATCGTGGGCGCCCTTTACGGTCAGTTGACTTTCCGAGAGGTTCCGGGTACGAAGAAGATCATCGTAATCAGCAAGATTCCGGAGGCTTATGACGTCATAGAAGAACTGGTTCGCGAACTCGACCGGCAGGAGATGGCTGAGATTCCGACGGTTATTACGCTGAAATACGCGGATCCCGAGGACCTGAGCCAGCGGTTGAACGCGATGTTCAACGAGGCAGGCACAACGGCCAGCGTTCAATTGCAGGCGCGGGGCCTGAGCGACTATTCGATGGAGGACTCCACGAGCAGCACCGCAACGAATCAGAATACCAATACGGCCGAGTGGCGGCCGTGGTGGTCGCAGTCCGGTGCCCGCAGCCGGATCGACGAAGAGATGCCGATCAGCAATGTGATTGGCAAGATCAGATTCGTGCCCGAGGCCAGAACCAAATCGATCATGGTGCTGTGTCCGCCGGAGTTTCTGCCGGAGATAAAGACGCTGATAGATCAGTTGGATGTTCCCGGCAAGCAGGTAATGGTCAAGGCGGTCATTATCGAGGTCGATCATGAGCGGATGACGTCGTTGGGGTTGCAGGTCGCTTCGAACGCCGGTGCTTTCGGATCGCTGAATGAGAATTCGGCGACGATTGCCAATCAGTTGGAGCTTTTGACAACGCGTGGCTCGCTGACGTTCAGTGCGATGGCTGAAGTTACGGCGATGCTGGACTTCTTGACCAAGCATACCAACGCCAAGATACTGAATCAGCAAACGCTGTGGACCAAGGACAATGAAGAAGCCACCTTCTTCAAGGGTAACAAGATCGCTTTCCAGACCGATACTTCGGTGTCCGGCAACACGGGTCTGGCTACGACCAGTTTCGAGTTCGAGCGTGTTGGTATGACGCTGCGTGTGCGGCCGAGTATTACGCCTGAGAACAACGTCGATATGATAATTAACGTGATTATCTCGCAACTGACTTCGGACCTGATCAATCAGCAGCCGGTTCGTACCGAGATGGATACCACGACCAACATGATTATCGAGGACGGTCAGACCCTTATGCTGGGCGGAATTCTGTTCCAGCAGGACAGCCACATCGAACGCAAAATTCCGCTGCTGGGGGATCTCCCGGGGGCCGGCGAGTTGTTCAAGCATCACGAGATTCAGGAGTCGAACAACGAGATGCTGGTGCTTATAACGCCGTATGTAATAGACGATCCTAACGGGACTTTGCCGGAGACGCAGCTTCAGATAGAAAAGCCTCAGCAGCGGTTCAAAGGCTACAAGGATGAACTCGATGAAACCATGGAAAAGGTGGATCGAAGCGTGAAGGCGTTGAAGAAGTAGCGGCCCGCAACATAGCGGACAGATTCAGGTTAGGTCTTAATGCGGCGGGCATAAGCGTGAAGGTAGGTGTGCATTACCCGGGGAGGTCTGTCTATCTGCCAAGGGCTACCGTCGTTGAAAGGCGGCGGGATGGGTAGATAGAAGTCAGCAGAGGGCATAGTAGGTCCATCGACCGGACTGAAGGCCCGAACATGCAGAACTGGGAAGGAACCTGAAATTTCGATGGATTCAGCAGATGCAGCCAAACAGGTTGAAATGCCTGTTACCGCCTCAGCAGGTAGCGGACGGAATCCGCCAGGGGCTGAGAGTGGTGCATCAAGGTCCACGGCAAGGACAGACAATTCCTACCCGCAGACGATGGCAACGTCTGCAAAGTACTACATGAACCGCCGTGGTACGGAACCGTATGCCCGGTGGTGTGGGAGGACGGCGGGAGAAATCCCGCCTCCTACCCGATGCGGTTGCCCGGATTGCCGTGGGGTGTACCAGGCGGGGCGGCTCCGAGACGGCGTTCAAGAATGAGACAAAGAGCAGGCGGACAAAACATACAGGTGGCTTGGAAGTCTCTTTTGGAGGCCGGATGCTTCGCGTTGCTCGGCTTGCATCGGGTGGTTCAGCCTTTGCCAAAATATCTCCACAATCGCATTGCGTGGCTGGACAAGCGATTGATTTTGTGGTTGCGTGGGAGGTCTTGATTGTGTAGCTATAATGACGCGGCGGGGAGGTTTTTGTGGGCCATTTGCTACAGGAGGTATTTTATGGGCTTTTCGAAGGTCAGGGCGTTTGTTCTCATTTTTGCGGCTGTTTGTGCTTTTGGCGGTGGCGCTGCCGGGGCCAAGACTTACAAGCTGTATTATCTGGGCGGACAGTCGAACATGGACGGCTTTGGGTACGTGAAGCAGTTGCCTGAGCAGTTGCGCGGGCCGGCCGAGGGTGTGATGATATTTCACGGTAATACCGCGCCGGACGGGGGCGAGGTGGACGGCAGGGGGATCTGGTCGATCTTGCGGCCGGGGCACGGGACGGGCTTCAAATCCGACGGCGGTAAGAATAAGTATTCGAACAGGTTCGGTGTGGAACTGACGTTCGGCAGGCGGATGAAGGAAATTCACCCCGATGCCAACATTGCGATTATCAAGTATTCGCGGGGTGGGACGAGTATCCATGCGGATGCAGCGCGGGATTTCGGGTGCTGGGAGCCGGATTTCAAGCGGGGCAACGGGGTTAACCAGTACGACCATTTTCGGGCTGCGGTCGCCAACGCCAAAGCGGTCACGGACATAGACGCCTACGGTGAACCGGATACGCTGGTTCCGGCCGGTATTGTCTGGATGCAGGGCGAGAGCGATGCGCAAAACCCGGAGATTGCGAAGGCGTACGAGGAGAATTTGAGGCGGCTGATGGGGCTTATTCGCGACGAACTCGGCGGGGGCAAGATCCCGGTGGCCGTAGGGCGGATATCCGATTCGGGCCAGGACGATGACGGAAAGGTGTGGGATTACGGCGAGATCGTGCGACAGGCCCAGGCGGATTTTGTTTTGAAGGACGGAAGGGCCTCTCTTGTTTCGAGTACGGACGGGTACGGACATTCGGATAAGTGGCATTACGACAGTGAAGGATACATTGATTTGGGACGGCGGTTTGCGGAGGCGGTGCTGCGGGCCGCTGAGCCGATGAAGGTTTTTGTGCTGGCGGGACAGTCGAATATGGTCGGGGCGGGGATCGTCAAGGCCGACCCGAGGCGAAACGAGGGCAAGGGAACGCTCGAGTGGCTGGTGGAGAAAAGGCCCGAGCAGTACGGACACCTTGTGGATGCGAAGGGCAACTGGGTCGAACGCGGCGACGTCATGATATGGTATATGGGAAAGGTAGGGCCGCTGGGGCCGGGCTACGGCGGCAATGAAGATCGGATAGGGCCTGAGCTGGGGTTCGGCGATGTTGTTGGAGATGAGTACGGCAGGCAGGTGCTTCTGATCAAGGTTGCGTGGGGCGGCAAGAGCCTGGCGGTGGATTTTCGGCCCCCAAGCAGCGGAGGAGAGGTGGGACCGTATTACAAGGAATTACTGCAGCATGTGCGGGATGTTCTGGGCCGTTATGACAAAGACGAGTACGATCTGGCGGGGTTCGGGTGGCATCAGGGCTGGAACGACCGGATCAATCAGGCGTTCAACGATGCGTACGAGGAGAATATGGCGAATTTTATCCGGGACATTCGCAGGGATCTGGGCGTGAAGGACCTGCCTTTTGTAATTGCCGAGACCGGCATGAGCGGGCATAAGGAGAAGCATCCGCGGGCGCTTTCGCTGATGCGGGCCCAGGCGGCGGTCGCCGAACGGGACGAGTTCGAGGGCAATGTCGCCTTTGTCGGGACGAAGGATTTCTTCCGGCCGAAAGAGCAGTCGCCCTCGGGACAGGCCTACCACTGGAACACGAACGCCGAAACCTATTACCTGATAGGCGAAGGTATGGGCAAGGCCATAGTGCGGCTCTGCGGCAACTGATTCGGCCTGACTGCCCTTCGGCGCACGGGTGTGTGCGGCGTCTACAATGTGATGTTTGTAAATCCGCAGCCGAGCACTGCGGTTCTCCCGGATATCTGCAACATCGCGATTACAACAGCCGCTGAGAGTCTAGCAAATCTTATGCGAAGACGAGTGTTTCGTCGGTGTGGCGGATTCCGTTGCCGTCGTGGACGGTGGCTATTTCGGTGACTATTGCTCCTTCGGCGCCGGCGTATTGCCAGTGCCTTTCTTCGGGCTGTTTTATGCCGACGAAATTTCCGGGCGCCAGCGGTGTCTCGTGCATAACGGTGGCGGTGCCGTTGAGGTGTCGCTGAGGAATTTTTGCCTTGATGTCAGCGGTGGGTTCGCCGGCGGTGTAGATGTACGCCAGGCCGTGGCGGGTGACCCAGCCTTCGAGTTTTGCCGGGTTCTGTTCGGTGGCGACGTGGTAGTGCTCGGGCAGCATCTGGCCGGGCAGCAGGTAGATGTCGAGCATCATGTAGCGGTGTTCGGTGTTGTTTACGAAGAAGAATGCGGCGACGCCGATGTCGGCGTATTGGCCGGCGCCGTAGTCGGAGACGATGAGCTGGTCTTTCATGCCGTCGAAAACAGGATAGCCGTGGTAGTTCATCAGGGCGATGCATGCGTCCTTTGCGGCTTCTTTGTTGAAATTGCCGTCGGCGTCGTAGAAGTGGGCGTTATCGAATTTGATTTGCGGCTTCTGGACGCCGGGTTGGGGCTTGGACGAGCATCCGGCCACCGTCAGGCCCGCTGCCGCCGCCGTGGAGGTCAGGACTGTTCTTCTGGACATGTCTTTTGTATCCATAGCTGTTTCCTCACTTACAAAGAAATTTGCAACGCCCGGTGACCACTTTTCCGGCTGGAACGGCCGGCCGCCTGTTTTACGCCTTACTCAATTGGCAGTATAGCGGGATGGTTGACAAAGGGCAATGGAAAATGCATTATTGCTCTGATGGGTCCAGGTTGCTGTGGCAGGTCAGGCTCATAGCCCGGACCGGCTGCATTTGGAACAACAGGTGAAAGCAGAGGAGCATAATATGGCTAATGCGAATGGTTCGGCGAGCGGGTTGCCGATGGGGCGGATTGGCGATTTGAAGGTCAGCAGGCTGATAATCGGGGGCAATCAGTTCAGCGGGTGGTCGCATAGTCGCGATCTCGGCTATCTGAGGGAGCTTTTCAAGGCGTACCATACGCCGGAGCGGATAATGGACACGCTGGAGCTTTGCGAGGAGTGCGGGATCAATACGATTCTCTCGGGCGGACCCGGCAACATCGCGAGATACTGGAAGGAGCGCGGGGGCACGATTCAGTGGATCGCGCAGGTGCATCCCAGATCGGACGACATCAAGACGAATATCAAGCACGCAGTTGACGCCGGGGCGGCGGCCGCGTACGTGCAGGGCGGCGTGGGCGACAGCTTCGTAAAGGCCGGGCGTGTGGATTTGCTGGGCGAGGCGGTGGATTATATCAGGTCGCAGAGATTGCCCGCGGGGATCGGGGCTCATTCAATCGAGGTGCCGATCGCGGTGGAGAATGCGCAGATTCAGCCGGACTTTTACATGAAGACGCTGCACCACGGGGACTATTGGTCGGCGACGCCGAAGGCAAAGCGCGTGGATTTCAACGTCGACAGCGGCAGTCTGCTGGATCACGACAACATATGGTCCATCGATCCGGAGCGGACGATCGAGTTCATGCGCGGCGTGAAGCGGCCGTGGATTGCGTTCAAGGTGCTCGCCGCCGGGGCGATTCACCCGAGCCAGGGGCTGCGATACGCGTTCGAAAACGGTGCGGATTTCGCGTGCGTGGGCATGTTCGACTTTCAGATCCGCGAAAATGCCATGATCGCAAAGCGCATACTCAGTGGCGACCTGAAGAGACGCCGGGATTGGATGGCTTAGATTGCGAGTAGCGCCGGCGAGGTGTCGGTCCCTTGTTTGCAGACGCACCAAATCACAATCCCCAAATTCTAAACAAATCACAATATGTTAATGACCAAATGTCTAAAAAAGTATTTTTCTGAACTTATGGCATAAGGCATTAGTCCGGGCTGGAGATCTTATGCGGGGGCCGGATATTTCGCTGCGCTCAATATGACAGAATGCGGGGAGGTGACGGAGTACGACAAAACTGCTTTTTCGGTGGCGGGGTGGGGTTTTTCGTGATAAAAATGAAGAAAATGCGGTGGGGGGCGTTGTTTCTGGTGCAGGTGGTGCGTTTTTGGAGTGCCGATTATGTGGTGGATAGTTCTGGTTGTTCTGGTCGTTCCGCTGGTGGTGTTCGTGATCATCTACAACGGGCTGATCGCGAAGAAAAACCGCGTCGAGAGCGTCTTTTCGACCATTGACGTAATGCTGAAGAAGCGGTTCGATCTGGTTCCGCAGCTTGTCTCGACGGTTAAGGGGTACATGAAGCACGAGCGGGATTTGCTCGAGCGTATTACAGAGATGCGGGCAAGGGCGATGCAGGGCCTGAGCAGCGAAGAGCAGGTGGAGATGGATGCCCGGGTGACCGAGGCGCTGAATCAGGTGATGCTGGCGGTGGAGAATTATCCGGATCTGAAAGCGAGCGAGAATTTTCTCCATCTGCAGCGGACGCTGACGGAGTTGGAAGAGCAGATATCGGCGGCCAGGCGGGCGTATAATGCGGCGGTGCTGGATTACAACAACGCAGTCCAGATGTTGCCGACGAATATCGTTGCGGGCATGATGAACTATAAGACGAAGCGGTATTTCGAAATAGTGGCGGGCGAACGAGAGGTTGTGGCCGTGAAGATGGAAAGTGAAAAGTAGGAAGCAAAAAGTAAAAAGAACTTACGCACGTGCGGGGGTTAATGAGTGCGGCGGGCGTTTTAAGTAGGCTATTTGGAGTTGTGACGTGAAGACAGTTGATGATTTCAGAGAATT
>CAYOTO010000032.1:35523-37367 GCA_964406945.1 uncultured Pirellulales bacterium | reverse complement strand
AACATGTTACGTAATGGTTTACCCGCAATCGGCCCACAGATTATTCTTACGAGGCAGATAAAAAGTAAAAAGGAAAAATTAGGAACAACTGCAGAAAAGTTGGTGAAGAGGGCTCCTGCGAATCCGGCGAGTGTTTTTCACCTGCGTCTTTCTTTGGCCGCTCCGGGACCCTTGCGGGCTCGCAGGTGAGAGCGGTGAAAGCGGACTACGGCGAAAAACAAGCCCCGAACCGTGGGGGCTGAACGAGTAACGGCAAGGGCTTGTATAGCAAGAATTTAGAGGCTAAGACTACTCTTGTTGTACCAACTTATTTGCAGTTGAGCCAAAAATTAAAAAGCGCCGGGCTTGGTTGGAGGGGTGGTTTGTAGTCAAGCAGGACGGCCGAGCATCCCTTTGCTTTGCAAAAGGATGTCACTCCGTAATCAATTTTCATTTTGTGGTTGGTCCGGAGCTTAACTTCGAAGAGTGTTTTGGGCTACTCGGGTCTTGTGTCAGTGGTCTGGGTGAGTTCGGTGTCGGGTTGGATGGGGTGTTTTTTGTGTTCTTGGAGGGCCGAGTAGAGTGTCGGGACTACGAGCATTGTGAGTATTTCGATTGTCATTCCGCCGAATGCGGGGATTGCCATCGGGATCATGATGTCGGAGCCTCGGCCGGTGGAGGTCAGGATGGGGATCAGGGCAAGTATCGTCGTGGCGGTGGTCATGAGGCACGGGCGTACGCGGCGGGTTCCGGCGGCGATTACGGCGTCCCGGACTTCCTGTTTGTTGGTCGGCGTTTTGGCCGCGAAGGACTGTTCGAGATAGGTGCACATCACTACGCCGTCGTCGGAGGCGATGCCGAACAGGGCGAGAAAGCCCACCCAGATTGCGACCGAGAGGTTTATGGTGTGGACGCCGAAGAGGTCTCGCATATTCTCGCCGAAGATCGAGAAGTCCAGAAACCAGGGTTGGCCGTAGAGCCAGATCATGATAAAACCGCCGGCCCAGGCGACGATGATGCCGGTGAAGACCAGGACCGATGTCGAGACGCGTTTGAACTGGAAGTACAGGATCATGAAGATGATGAACAGGGCCAGCGGGACTACGACCGAGAGGGTTTTCTGTGCGCGGATCTGGTTTTGATAGTTTCCGGCGAAGGTGTACGAGACGCCTTCGGGCAGGACCAGGTCACCGGAATCGATGTGGTCCCGGATCATCTTCTGGGCGGCTTCGACTACGTCGACCTCGGCGTACCGGGGCTTGCGGTCGAACAGGACGTAGCCGACGAGGAAGGTGTCTTCGCTTTTGATAGCCTGCGGGCCGCGGACGTACTTTATGTCGGCGAGCTGGACCAGGGGTATCTGAGCACCGTCTGCGGCCGGGACGAGTATTGTGCCGAGTTCTTCGAGATCGTCGCGGAGTTCGCGCATGTAGCGTACCCGCACCGGGTAGCGTTCGCGGCCTTCGACTGTTGTGGTCAGACGGCGGCCTCCGATGGCCACCTCGATTACGTCCTGGACCTGTTTGACGTGTATTCCGTAGCGGGCGATGGCGTTTCGGTCGATGTCGATTTCGATGTAGGGCTTGCCCACGATTCGGTCTGCGAAGACGGCCGAGGGTTGAACCTCGGGCACGGCTTTGAGGATTTCTTCCATCTTCAGGCCGACTTCCTCGATAGTTTCGAGATCGGGGCCTTTGATTTTCATGCCCATGGGCGCCCGCATACCGGATTGAAGCATTACAAGGCGGGTTTCGATGGGCTGGAGTTTGGGCGCGCTGGTTGTGCCGGGGATTTTGCCGGCTTTTATGATTTCCCGCCAGATGTCGTCGGGGGACTGGATGTGGTCGCGCCACTGGCGATACGGT
>CAYOTO010000032.1:0-35423 GCA_964406945.1 uncultured Pirellulales bacterium | reverse complement strand
TTGGACAGGACGTCAAGGGCTTCGCCGATGGATGCGTGGGGCATGGTGGTGGGCATGTAGAGGAACGAGCCTTCGTCGAGTGCGGGCATGAATTCCTTGCCCAGCCCGGACCATATTATGACGCCCGCAATGACCACCGCCAGCGGTATGGAGAGGAAGGCGAATTTGTGTTCCAGGCACCAGGCCAGAATGGTCGGATAGACTTTTTGGAAGAGGCGGAAGAACAGCAGGAGCGAGCCGATGAGCAGGACAACGAAGAGGAGGTTTAGGATGAAGCTTCGGCCTGCTCCGAGGGGCAGCCAGTCGGTGGTGAGGATGACCACGACGGCGGCTACGGCGAGCATGTTGAGCAACAGTGGCCAGAGAGAGTGTTTTTTGTTGTTCTTTCTTTGTGAGAGGCTTTTTTTGCCGAATATCATGTAGGCGGCGGGCGGGATAATGGCGAGGGCGACGATTACGGATGCGATGAGGGCGAATGTTTTTGTGAAGGCCAGGGGTTTGAAGAGCTTGCCTTCTGCGCCTGTCATTGTGAAAACGGGCAGGAAGCTGACGATGGTTGTCGAGACGGCGGTGAGTACTGCGGAGCCGACTTCTGTGGCGGCTACGTAGATGGTGTGGAGCTTGTCGGAGGATTCGTCCGCGTCGGAGAGGTGTTTGAGGATGTTTTCGCAGACGACGATACCCATATCCACCATTGTGCCGATTGCGATTGCGATTCCGGAGAGAGCGACAATGTTGGCGTCGACGCCGAAGAGTTTCATTGCGATGAAGGTCATCAGGACGGCCAGGGGCAGCAGCGCGCTGATAAGCAGCGAGCTTCTGAGGTTCAAAACGAGTATGATGACGACGATAATAGTGACGAGAATTTCCTGGGTCAGCGCCGATTCGAGCGTGCCGAGTGTTTCGTATATGAGGCCGGTGCGGTCATAGAACGGGACGACGGTTACTTTGGAGACGGTTCCGTCGTCAAGAGTCTTGGTAGGGAGACCGGGCGAGATTTCCTCGATTTTGGCTTTTACGTTCTTTATTGCTTCCAGGGGATTGTACCCGTAGCGGACGACGGCGACGCCGCCGACGGCCTGTGCGCCGCCCTTGTCGAGGGCGCCGCGCCGCAGCGCGGGGCCGGTGGTTACGTGAGCTATGTCCTTGATGTATACGGGCACGTTATCGTTTACGGCCACGACGGTCGAGCGGATGTCTTCGAGGTTCTCGATGAATCCGAGGCCGCGGATGATGTATTCGACCTTGTTGATCTCGATGTTTCTTGCCCCGACGTCGAGGTTCGACATTTTGACGGCGTTGAATACGTCGGTGAGTTTGACGCCGTGCGCTCGCATGGCGTCGGGGTCGACGTCTATCTGGTATTCCTTGACGTAGCCGCCGACGGAGGCGACCTCGGCAATACCTTTTGCGCCCATCAGTGCGTACCGAACGTACCAATCCTGAATAGAGCGGAGTTCGTCCAGATCCCAGCCTCCGGCGGGATTGCCTTCTTTGTCACGTCCTTCCAGGGTATACCAGAATATCTGTCCGAGTGCGGTTGCATCGGGGCCCAGTGCCGGCGCGACCTGGTCGGGGAGTGTTCCCCGGGGCAGGGAGTTAAGTTTTTCGAGGACGCGGCTTCTGGACCAGTAAAAGTCGACGTCTTCCTCGAAGATCACGTAGATAGTGGAGAAACCGAAGAAGGAGTAACTTCGGATTGTCTTTACCGACGGTACGCCCAGGAGCGAGACTGTGAGCGGATAGGTGATCTGGTCTTCAACGTCCTGCGGCGAGCGTCCGGACCATTCAGTGAAGACGATCTGCTGGTTCTCACCGAGATCCGGGATGGCGTCGACCGGGATGGGGCTTCTGGGAAGGGGGCCGAGGCTCCAGTCGAACGGCGCCACGGCCAGGCCCCAGCCGACGATTAGAAGCACCAGCAGGGCGACAACGAGGCGATTTCGAAGGCAGAATCCGATGAGGGCGTTAACGGGAGATCGTTTTTTGTCGATAGAATCGCTCATTTGAGACTAAGGCAAACTTTATAAAAGGGCATTAATTATGCGCAACCGCAATTCTCACGGTCTGAATCAGCCATGACACATGTTCAGGTGCGAACGCCGCTGTTTATTGCTGTGTCGTATCTTTGATGTGCGGCAGTTTAACGAGGTAAGCTTCCGGGTTGGCCTGGAACTTCTCCTTGCAGGGCGGGCAGCAGAAGTAGACCTTCTGGCCTTTGTATTCGACGAAGATGCTCTTGTCGATTTCATTGCCCATAACCGGGCAGGTTGTCTGCTGAATGGACTCTGCGGCTTCCTCGGCCTTGTCTTTCATGTCCGCGGCCATCGACTCGGCCTGGTCCTGCATGTTCTGCATGTCCATGCTGTGGTCGTGGCCTTCGTCTGAGTCCTGAGTCTCGGCGGGTGTTTCATCGTCACTGCCTTTGCAGCCTCCCACCATGAGCCCGGCGGCGGTAACTAGTGCGACTGCGATGCTTAACGTTAACAGATGGCTCTTTAACTTCTTCATCTTTTTCTCCTTTTTTGAAAGTAAACTGCAATTATCACTTGCTTCTATTAGTGTTCGGTTATCGCTTCGTTCAGATCATGCGAATGACTATCCGATTGTGTTTGAAACTGCGGCAGTTTGTCCAGGTATTTCTCGGGGTCTTTTTCAAACTCTTCTATGCAGGATGGGCAACAGAAGTAGACTTTTTTGCCTTTGTACTCGGTGAAAACACTTTTGTCGATCTCGAAGCCCATCACGGGGCAGATTTTCTGTTCGTGGGGTGCGGCATGCCGCTGCGGCGGTTGTTCGGCGCTCATCATTGACGGTTTTGCGCGGAGTTGAAGTTCGGAGTCGATTTTAAAGTTGCCGTTGGTGACAACGATTTCGCCTTCTTCGAGGCCCTCCTTGACGATGTAATAATCGCCGGCTCGCGGGCCGAGGGTGATTCGGCGTCCTTCAAAGGTTGGTTTTTCGGCGGGTACGCGGATGTATACGAAAGCCCTTTTTCCGGTGACCAGCGGGGCCGAGGCGGGTATTACCAGCGGTGGTTCGTTGGCTTCGACGATGTTGTAGCCCATAGACTCGGCGGTAACCAGGTCCATGTTGCATATATCGCAGTCCCCGGGGGAGTCCTTCACAACGTCGGGATGCATCGGGCAGATGTATTTGCCCCGGAGGCTGGGCGCCATGACCCTGCCTTTGGAAGCCATTTTCGAGCGGACAACTGCGCGGACGAACATGTCGGGCTTTAGCCGGCCGTCAGGGTTTGAGACGTTTGCCCGGAGTTTGACCGTTCTGGTTTTGTCGTTAAGTACCGGATCGATGAACGAGATAGTACCTTCGAAGGCTTCGCCGGGATAGGCTTCGGTGGTGAATTCGACCTTCTGGCCGTAGCGAATCCACATCATATCCGACTCGTACGCGTCGAGCTTGACCCAGAGGCGGGAAAGGTCGGCGATCGTGAAGAGTCGGGTTCCGGTGTCGACGTACATGCCTTCCGATGCATTTTTCTCGATGACTATTCCGCCGCTGGGGGCGTAAATGGTAAGGTGGTCAACGAGTTCGCCGGATTCTTCGATGTCGTTGATCTGTTTTTCGGTGAGGCCGAGCAGTCGCATCTTCTCGCGGGCGGCCTCCAGTGTGGCGCGAATAGATCTCTTTACGAGGTCCGAACTCTGGGGGTCCATTTTGTCCACCGCTTTGACGGCCTGGAGCAGTTCTGCCTGGGTGCTGAGCAGTTGGGGGCTGTAGAGATAGACCATGTGGTCGCCCTCGTTGACGGTGATGCCGGTGTAGTCCACATATAGTTCGTCTATACGCCCGGGAACCCATGAGGTGATGTATTCGACCAGCGTTTCGTCGTAGTCGATTTTGCCGACCATCCTGATTTCATTGGTTACATGTTTGCGCTGAACCGGCGTGGTCTGCACTTCCATCAGCCGGGCGGCGGTCTCGCTTACTGTGATCCGGGTCGAATCTGTTCCGGCGTCGTCCATAGCACTCATAGGGATCAGATCCATGCCGCACTTGGGGCATTTTCCGGGTGCATCTGCGACGATTTCAGGGTGCATGGAGCAGGTCCATTTCTGGTCTTTCTGGTCGGCTCCGGCAGCTTGTGCGGCAGCAGGTGAAGCAGGCGCCAAAAATTTTCTAACGGCGTAACCCGCAAGGAACGCCATGGCTACCACTATAATCGCGGCCACGATTCGGCCTATCAGCAATGCTCTCTTACTTGCCGGTTTCATATCCGGGTATCCTCAAACATGCTCAAAAAACGCTTTATTTCAGAATTCATAGTATTTACGTAGGGATATACTGTATTTATATGACGCATGTTCTAGCGATAAGCCAGCGGAATTTTTTCACTTTATACAGAATTAAAGCCGCGGCGGCACTCTGTCAACCGTAAAATATTGTCAGAGCGGGATTT
Organism: uncultured Pirellulales bacterium; assembly: GCA_964406945.1. Lineage (GTDB taxonomy): Bacteria > Planctomycetota > Phycisphaerae > Sedimentisphaerales > Anaerobacaceae > UBA2266. The sequence continues at coordinate 31,003 of CAYOTO010000032.1, read as the reverse complement.
ACGGCTTTAGAATGTTTGAGTGCAATGCGAGTTCGTTTCGAGCACCCGAGAGCAGCGTTTCGTTGCCGGTGTGAAGCGGCTTTTGAAGTAAAGGCTTGTCGAATAAGGATTTACATCTGCTCTTGTTCGGTAAGCTGTTCGGACAGATCATCGCCGACAAGCATCTGGATTTCGGCAAGGGCGATGCGATAATCGGTCACGGAACGGAAGTAGGACAGCTCGAATTGCAGGAGTCGCCTCTGGGCGTCTATCAGGCTCAAAAAGTCGATTTCTCCGGCTCTGTATGCCACTTCGGAGGCTTCCAGCATTTCCTCGGCCTTGGGCGTGAGGGCATTCGCATAGAGGTCGGCCTGGCGTCTGCTGTCCTGGAATTCGTACAGGGCCTGCTCGAGCCGGGCGACCAGGTCGTTTGTGGCCTGGACTCTTCGGGCCGAAATGCTCTTCATATTGGCTCTGGCCTGGTTTTCTGCGGCTTTGTAGCTGTCGGTCCATATTGGCAGATTCATAGATACCATGGCCACCAGGGGATCTTTTACGCTCTTGAAAGTGCCGACCTGGGCCCACTCCAGGCCTACACCGATGTCGGGGTAAAAGCGTTTCTTTGCCAGTTCGACGCGTGCTCTGGCGGCCAGACGGCGATATTCAAGGGAGGTAAGCTGTGGGTTCTTTGCGATCATCTCGGCCACCACGGCGTCTCTGGCCAGAGACCGCGGTTCGAAGGGGGCGGTTTGCGGGCGCGGAAGTGAAAGCTCGGCGGGGCGGTTCAAGGCGGCATTCAAGCGGGCGGTGATGGGGTCCTTGAGTTGCAGAAGGCTCTGGAGCCTGTCTTCCAGGCTTATCAGGTTGATCTGTGCCCGTATCACGTCAGGATGGGTGGTGGTTGCGGCGATATATTTCGTTCGGGCGACTTCTTCGAAATGCTCGAGGAGTTCCAGATTCTGTTTTGTGAGATCTATTGCGTGGTGCAGATAGGCGTACTCGTAAAAGGCGTCTTTTACTTCGAAAAAGAGTTTCAGCTTTCGCTGCTGATAGTCCTCATAGGCGGCGTCCGCGGCGGCGGATGCGGCGTCTACGCGGGCTTCGATTGTGCCGAACCAGGGGAAAGTCTGGCTTATCGACATTTTCTGCCTCTGGGGGCCTATGCGGGTTTCGACTTCGTCTATGAAGTAGCCGTAAGTGAATCGGGGGTCGGGTAAAGCTTCGGCCTGGGGCACTTCGTTGACCGCGGCTCTGAAGTTCAGAAAGCTGCTTCTAAGGGCCGCACTGTTATGGGCGGCGTAGCGGAGGTACTCCGAGACCGTGGTGAGTTCATTGGGGTCGGGCGGGCGGTTGGCGTCTTCGACCGCGAACGCCGGAAGGGATTTCAGGATGGTAAAAAGCATTATGAGTATTGTCAGGCGTCTCATAGTCCTATCTCCTTTTAGGAAGTTATCGTTCATAATGGTGTATTTTCGACGTATTGCGACTGTGGGCTTTAGACGCAGTATAGGGGCAAACACCTGCGGTCGGCCAAGCGAAATCTCAATAACAGAAAATCCGGACAGCAACCGGCTGTGGAGTCCAAAGCCGGAAATCGCCTGTTCGGGGCCAGGTGCGTATTGACAGATGTGGATATAGCAGGTGGATTTCAAGGATGTCGCGGTTCTGCCGGATGCAGTGGATTTGATTTCCAGGGTGTTGTTCAGGGCCTGGAGGAGGTATATGGACCGGGCGAAACTTATAGGAAGGATTCGACTCTTTTGCCCGCGCAGCTAAAGAGGGTTCAGGCCTTGCGGCAGGTGATTGTCTCGGCGAAGAAGAGGAAGTGCTTTTTCGACTGGATATGTGTGAAGCCATGGTCCTCCATGATCTTTCGCAGTTCGATTGTGTCAGGAAAACGGGCGAGCGATTCTGCTATGTATGTGTAAACTTTCGGATTACGGTGAAAGATGATTCCCCAGAAGCCGCCCCAGGCGCTCAGCATGAATGATTCGGTCTTTTGAAGAATTTTGCCGGACGGTTTGGAAAAGTCCAGAAAGGCGGCTGTCGCGCCCGGCTTCATGATACGGTGGATCTCGGTCAGGGCGGCGTCGAGATCGGGGGCGTTTCGCAGGGCGTAGCCTCCGGTGACAATATCGACAGAATTGTCCGGCAGTTCGGTGTCACAGATATCGGCGCGGACGAAGTGCACGTTCTCAAAACAATTCGCCTTGCGGGCAAGTTCTATCATCGCGGCGGTGATGTCGATGCCGGTTACCTCGGCCCGGCCGAAGCGTTCTGCAACTCTAAAGGCAATGTCGCCTGTTCCGGACGCCAGGTCCAGGCATCGGGGTGATTTGCATTGAGGCAGGCTTCTTACCAGATGGTCCTTCCATGCGCGGTCTCGACCGAAAGAAAGCAAACGGTTGATAAGGTCGTACTTCGGTGCGACGACTGTGAAGAGCTGTTCGTTCAAATGCCGTTTGCCGGCGGGTTCCCGGATGTAATCGCGGGTGCTCAGAGTGAATTTGTTCTTCATAGTTCCGATCACATGTCTTTCTGCAGAGAGCAGTTTTTCGCGCCTTGTGGGCGGAAGAAAGCGGTCCTCGTGCTCAGCAACGCGTGCGACTAATGTTCTCTTGATGATGTTTCAGTCAGAATCCGGTTATCTGGGGTATTAAAATGTTTTGTACCGGTCTTGACAAGTGCGGGGTCGGTTTTGAAGTCTTTTTGAACGGGTATTTTGGTCATTATGGCCGATTCGACGGTTAATCCGGGACCGAATGCCATCGCGAAGACCATCGGTCGCAGGCCTGGAGCAGGTTTGTGAAGTATCTCCTGCAGTATGAACAGGATAGTGGGGCTTGCCATGTTGCCGCAACGGCTGAGTACTGAGCGGGATTCGGTAAGGCGGTTCTGGAGCCTGAGCGATCTTTCAACTTTGTCGAGGACAGCGCGGCTGGCGGGATGAACTGCCCAATGGTCGATGTCGGCGACTGACAGCAGGTTGGCGGCGAATACAGGGGCAATCGCCTTTTCGAGATTCCGGGCGAGTATGTCGGGCAGTTTGGCCGAGAGCTTCATGTCGAAGCCGGTGTCGCCTATTGTCCAGGTCATTTCATCGGCCGTTCCGGGTATCAGAGACGAGGCGAAGTGGTTAAGTTCCAGAGCGGGGCGGTCGGGGGCGGTCTGGGCGGATGAGACGATTGCGGCGGCGGCTCCGTCTGCGAAAATCGCGTTTGCCCGCAGTGTATTCGGATCGTGCGTAATCTGGGCGTGGAGAGTGCAAAGTTCGATGCACAGGATCAGGACGACGGCGGCCGGATCGGAGGCGCAGATGTGATGGGCCAGTCTCATTGCGGGAAACGCCGCGTGGCAGCCCATGAAGCCGATGTTGAATCGCTGGATGTCCGGATTCAGGTTCAGCTTTTCTATCACGTGACATTCGGGGCCGGGATTGTGGGAACCTGTGCAGGAAACCGTGATTATGTGTGTAATATCCCGGGGTTCGAAGGCTGGGGTCGAATGCACGCAGTCGCGCGTCAGTTGGAGGCTGATTTCGCGTGCGGTGTCGGCGAATATCCGGTTTCGAACCGCAGTTGATGGAGTCGGGTCGGAAAAATGGAAGGCCTCGAAATCATCGAGGATGGAATGACGCTTAGTGATTTCACTGCGGTTGTAGAGGCTTTTTAGATAGCGGCGGATTTTCCGCGGCGGGTCGAGCCGTTCGAGCATCAAATCGAGGACGGCCGATTGGTTCCGGCTGACAGACGGGACCAGGGTGGCTATTGAGTGCATGCATATAGGCGGAGGTTCCGATTTGCAGTCAGGGCGCGGCTGCATTTTGCGCAGAGGTTGTAGCCTGGAGTCACCCGGTGCGGGGGAACTTAATCCGTTGTTGCTGTTATGTCTTATTGTTGCGTGCATTTTGGTACCGGATATTCGGGCAGGTGCGAGGCGCCGGTTCCGTGGGCAATCACGGCGCGTGTTCGAGCGTCTGTGCGTTTTTCCAGGGGCGAGTTTATGTCTCTATCGTTTAACATGTAAGGTGAAATGCTCCTGCTGTTTTGCGGCCGGTCTCGATCTTGCCGTTGTAGAACTTCCAGGCCCGGCCTGTGTCTTTGATTATCACTTCGATATCCTCTTCCTTGAGTGCTTTAATAGTGGAGTGAGGAACCGTCATCATCTCCGACATTCCGTTGCCTATAACGATTACTTCGGGTCTGGCGTCGAAGACCTCGGCAAGATCTTCGGTTTCGAGACGGTGCCCTGATTTTCTCCACCAGTCCGCGCGGACCCTGTCGGGCAGAATGATGAGGTCGTTGGTGTATTCTGTTCCGTTCACCGTCATCGATCCGAATTTACAGGCTTCAATCCGCATGTGCCAGAATCTCCTTTTGTTTTTCGGCTGTGTAAAGGTGTTTGACGAACCAGCGGGCGGCGGCTTTGGCGACCTGGGATAATGCGCCTGGTTCCTCAAACAGATGCGTAGCGTTGGCGACTACGAAAAGCTCTTTCTCGGCGTTCATTCTCTCGTAGGCCCGTCTGTTTATATCGAGTACGAGGTGGTCTTCGCCGCCGACTATCAGCAGCGTCGGAGCGGTGATTTCAGACAGCCTGTGGCCTGCCAGATCGGGCCTTCCGCCTCGGGAGACTACGGCTCCGACCCGGTCTTTCAGGTCCGCGGCGGCAATCAGAGCAGCCGAGGCGCCGGTGCTGGATCCGAAGTACCCGATTTGCAGATGCCTGGTGTTTTCATTTCGGCTCAGATAGTCGGTGCATGCAATGACTCTCTGCGTAAGCAGGTCTATGTCGAAGCGGAGCTTGCGAGTCTGTATGTCGAGGGCCTCTTCTTCCTCGGTAAGCAGGTCGATCATGACGGTTGAAAGTTCGAGCTTCTGGAGCACCTCGGCGACGAATTTGTTCCTGGGACTAAAGCGGCTCGAGCCCGAGCCGTGCACGAAGAGGACGACGGCTTCTGAGTTCGGCACAGCGGCCAGATCGGCGTTGATTGAGGTTTTATCCGAAACGGGAATCGCGATTTCAGTTTCATTAGGACTCATATCTGTTACGTGACCTCTTGCATCTGTGGTGTTTCGACATCGCTGTGGGGTCCCAGTCCGAAGTCGAACACCTTGCCGATAAGTATTGTCAGCTTTCTCTCAACCTGCGGCAGGGGCGGTTCAAAAGTGTGCTGCGAAGAGTATCCGTTCATTATACTTACGTCCTGCATATTCTGAACCTCGCCGATGAGTTGAAAACCGCGATCGTAGGCCTGATTATATACTACCAGGCAAACTTTCGGGTTTTTACTGAGGTTGGCAACAGTCGTCGGGCAGAACCATTCGGTGATGGTCAGGCGATTTTCGCCTTCGGCGCGGACTTTACCCGCTGCTGCAATATGCGACATGCCGGATGCATCGCTTGTCGCGACATATATCGGAGGCACGAGTTGTGCGAGTTGAAATGCCTGATGTAGTTTCCGGGAGTTCATCTTCTGACATGCCTCCTCTGCTGGTGCTGCTGAAGTATGTCGATTACGGTCTCATCCTCGACCTGCGGGAAACTGAGATAGAATTTGCTGAGTGCGCCGAAGTCCGGCGGTGTGCGGAGGCAGATCGTTTCGTCGGCATCGCGGGCGAGCCGCTCCACCGTATCGGGCGGGCCGACCGGGAGTGCGAGGATGAGCTTGTAAGGATTTTCACGTCTGGCGGCCCAGAGAGAGGCCTGAACGGTCGCTCCGGTGGCGACGCCGTCATCGGTTATTATCGCGATTCTGCCGGTAAGATCGGTCCTGGGCAGATGTCGGCGATAAAGCTCCGATTGCTGTTTAAAACGGCGCTTCTGACGCTGTTTTTCCTCTTCGATATACTGGTTTGCTACGTGGGCGAAACTTGTTATCTGCTCGTTGATGAAGATTGTACCGTTTTCGCAGATGGCGCCGATTGCCAGTTCGGGATTGGCCGGGGCGCCCAGTTTATGGGCCAGCAAAATGTCGAGTTCCATATCGAGACGGTTGGCGATTTCATTGGCTATTATAATTCCTCCGCGGGGTATTGCGACTGCGACCGCATCGGCGCCGCAGTACTGTCGGAGAGCATCGGCCAGCAGTTCACCGGCTTCAGAGCGGTCCTGGAACGGCTCGGAGCTTTCAGACAATACATGCAGGTTTTCCATATTCGCCCCCCGATTCGAGTAACGGCGCGGCCGATCAGCACATTTTTTTGTCGCTTATCGCCACAGATGCGACATCGGCATAGGACGGGGCGACGTTTAGCTGGAGCGGAGACAAAAAAAAGCCCTGTCAGTCGGGCGAATCGGTGCTGCCTTCGGAGGCGGCGGGGACGATATTGCGAAGTGTATTGCGTGCAAGCATCGTAAGGAAAATAGTTACTGCAACGGTTGCGACCATTCCGAACCAGAAGAATATTCTTCCGGTCAGGCCGGTTTCGACTTCTCCGGCGGCGACTTCGCTCAGAGAGCGGAGGCCCGCGCCGATGTAAACGTACAGAAGGGTGCCCGGGATCATGCCGACCCAGGAGGCCAGTGCATACTGCCAGAGTTTCACTTTGGTGACGCTGAAGCCGTAGTTAAGCGCCGCAAAGGGTATGACGGGGCTCAGTCGTGCGAGAAAAACGATCTTAAGCCCCTGTTTGCCTACGGCTTCGTCAAGGGCGGCGACTTTAGGGTTGCTTACGATTTTCTCTTCGACCCAGCCGCGAGCAACGGTCCTTCCCACCAGAAAGGCCGCACAGGCTCCGATGGTGCTGGCGATGGAGACGATTATAACTCCGAACAGGATTTCGAAAACAAATCCGGCTCCGATTGTAAGCGGCGAGCCCGGTATCATAAAGATACATGCGACTACGTATAGAGCGATGACCACCAGCGGCGCCCACGCGCCGAGTGATTGAGTCCACTCGAGAATTATTACAATTACGGAGGAGACTCTATTTCTTACAGAGGGAACCGCAAAGAATAAAGCCAGGGTAAACAGAACGGCCGCGAGAACTACTATTCTGATGTTTAACTTTTCCTTTATCCGTGTAAGTCGGTTGTGTTGTCCCATGTTGCTATTTTCTGAGGAGTTTAACGATGGGGTTGTCAAGTAGTAAGTCGACGCGGCATTTCTTGGCGGGCTGTCGTACGACATCGGAAAACGAGGGATAGGAGTGAATCACAGAGGCAATCTTCTGGAACTTAAAGCCCAGTGATTTTGCGAATTGGACCTCGTGCATGACTTCGGAGGCGTTCTGGCCGAGCACATGTGCTCCAAGTATGCGACCCTTACGGTCGGTTATGATCTTTGCCAGTCCGTCGGTTGCGACCTCGGTTTTCGCCCGGTCGATGTCCTTGTATTGCCAGCGATAAATTCTTATTCGGTCGCCGTGTTTTTGTCGGGCTTGTTCTTCGGTCAGCCCGGCGTGAGCCAGTTCCGGATCGGTGAAAGTGGTCCAGACGACATTCGAGTAGTCGGTTTTTTGAATCTGAACGGGCATGCACGCATTTGTTACGGCGATAACAGCTTCGTATTCGGCTATATGGCTGAACAGGTAGGGCGGCACGACGTCTCCGCAGGCGTAAATGTTTTTGGCTGTTGTGCGCAGGTGTTTATCGACGACAATGCCCGTCTTGCCGTATTCGACGGATGCTTTTTCGAGATTCAAGTCGTCTATGTTGGGGATCCTGCCTGTCGAGACGAGGACCGCTTCGGTTTCTATTGTTCTGGTCTGTGAGCCGCTTTCCAGGTGAGCGGTTATTCCCCCGGGACCAGAGAAGACCTCTACCGCTTTCATATTCGTAAGCAGTTCGAGACCTTCGGCTTCCAGGTGCTCCACAAGTTTGGCAACCAGTTCCTGGTCATCGCGTGCGAGGACTGTGTCCGCCTGTTCGACGAGAGTTACTTTCACCCCCAGTCGAGTCATTGCCGCTCCGAGTTCGATTCCGATAGGGCCACCGCCCAGGACCAGCAGTGATTCCGGAAGCTGCTCAATATCGAAGGTTGTTCGGTTGGTAAAATAAAGGACTTTTTCGATGCCTTTGATCGGGGGAATCAGCGCTCGGGAGCCGGTTGTGATTACGAACTTATCCGCGGTGAGGGTTCTCTCGGCGATGTCTATTGTATGGTTGTTTAAGAAACGGGCCGCGCCCCGGAAAAAGTCGATACCCTGCTGCTCAAGCGACTCGGGCGGGTGGCCGCAGGCTGTCGCGTTGATTACGTTGCGAACGTGCTGCATCACATTATTGGTTCGGAGATTGATCTGGTCGGACGATTCCAGTCCGAACTTGTGTAAGCTGTTGAGCTTGTGGGCGACGGCTGCGGACTTAATTAGGGCTTTGCTGGGTATGCAGCCGTACCATGTACAATTGCCGCCGATCTTATCTTCTTCCACCACGGCTGTTCTTTTTCCCATACCCACCGCGAGTTTGCATGATACGAGTCCGCCGGCGCCTGCCCCAACAACTATTATATCGTAGTCGTACATCAATCAATGTCTCTATGGCTGGTACTGATCCGGTCGTATGAGCTTCTGTATATGCCTGTCGAGGGTTTTCTGGTCCGTATCGAAGGCGTAAAACGCGCTGGTGTTCATCAAAGCGTCGAGGCCTATCTGCTTTTCGGCAAGGGCGGTTTTCCATTTCTCGTAAACGGGTATTTTGCCGTCGGCGGCAATAGTCTGGAAATCATCGGCTGTCCACCGCGGGAAAAGGTCGCCAAAACCGGCTGTTTCGAAGTGAATTCGCATATCACTCGGATCCAGAGTGCGCGGGTCAAGTTCCATAATTTCGTCAACGGCGGACTCGAAAGCGGGGGGTATTTCCCACAGAGAAGACAGATTCACGTCATCAGGATCGATGCCTGGAGCAAGTTCGACCGCAGGGTCATTCTGAACCTGTGACTCGAGGTTATATGCTGGAGCGGCTTTATAGCCTTCGGCGACTTTCGGCGGCATCGTCAGCACGTCGACGCCTGCAAGTGAGGCAATCTGGTCGGCCTGCCTCAAGCTTGCGGCGATCAAATGCGAGCGGGTTTTGCCGCTTTCTCTGAGCTTTAGTATTCGCCGCTGGGTCGCGAGAGTTGCTTTTTCGCCCACGTAAAGACCGGAACCGAGCTGGTTGTCGGCTACGAAGGAATTGAGCCGTCCGAGGAAGACATTGACGAATTCGGGCTGTGCGAACCGGGCGGCCAGGTAATTTTGCCTGGCGGAGAAGCCGAGAGTCAGGTTTACAGGGACATCGAGTCGGTGAAGTCTTGCGGCTGCGACAAGGCCCGCGGGAGTGAGGGGGATCTTGATATAGAATCGTTCCGGGCAGACGGCGAAGTATCTCTGGGCGTATTCGACCGATCTGTCTGCGTCATCACCGAAATCCGTGTGCAGCTCGACACTTACGTGGGCGTCGAAAAGATCGATCAGCTTCAGAGCATGACGGGCGTTGAGGATGAAAGCAAGTTCCTGCATCAGGTGTCGGTGTCCGATTCCCGGCTCGGCATGTCGCAACTTGGCGGCGCTTTCTCTGATGAGCGAATCATATATTCCCTTGGTGACTTCCTTCTTGAGCAGGCTGTTATTTGTTGTTAACGCGGCGAATTCCGTGTGCCAGTTGCGTTTGGCCGCGTCAATATCGCCGGTATCGAGCCACAGGGCCGAACCGGTATTTGCGACTTTTTTCCAGGCCGTGCTGCCGGTTGCGGCGTATCGGGGACTGCCAATGTGAGGAGTTAGCCCTTTCATCGCAAGATCGTTTGTTACGTAGGATATTCTTATCTTTGTTACCATAGTGCTATCCTCCGGCGCGTTCATGTGCGCCAACTATAAACGAAGTATTCAAGTGTTGTTCGAGGGTTTTTGCGTTTCTTCTTTTCAGGGCCTCGAGGTCGGCCGGGGTATCAATGTCGTGCCAAATGGGGAGCAGGTTAACAGGCTTTTTGTGCTTTTCTATGATTTCGACAGTCCGGCTGCATACGTCGTCGGTGCTCCAGTGCTCGAGATCGAAAACGGCCGGAAGGTAGTTGCGTTCGTTGAAGCCGAGAAGATAGTAGCCGCCGTCGCTGCTTGGACCCAGGACGATGCGGTCGGCCTGCAATAAGCTGAATGCCTGATTCAGATAGTCGGCGGGCAGGTCGGGGCTGTCGGAACCGATTACGATTATATCGGTGAAGCCTTCGTCGAAGGCTGCGTCGAATGCGTTTTTCATTCTGTGGCCCAGATCGGAACCGCTCTGGGCGATGTACCTGCGGTGGGCGCCCAGCCAGCGCGTAAGCCTTTTGCCCGCATCAGCGGGTGTGTAACATATCCGAATGTCGGCGTTAAGGTTTTCGACAATGGAGAGCGTCTCCAGTATGAAGCTCTTGTAGAGTTCGGCGGCGGCTTTAGGCCCGGTGTGTGCGGCCAGACGGGTTTTGACCCGGCCGGGTTCGGGGTATTTTACGAATACCAGTACGCACCGGCTTTCTTTGTTTTCTGGTTCAGGCGATGGTCTTTGTATCGCGTCCATCGAAACCCCCATCAATCCGTTCAAGCCTGCTTTGTCAGTGCGCCGGTGCAACTGGAGCCTGCGCCGGCGGTGCAGCAGAAGCAGTGGTCGTCGGTTACTATTGTCAAGTCGCCCGCGATGATTTTTTCCAGGTGGTCTATCGTTGCGGGTCGACCATCGGTATCTATTATCGGCAGGTCAAGCGCCTGGTTAAAGTCGCAGTTGTACAGCAGGCCGCGGTAGTCGACGCTGACGAGCGAGCGGCACATCACAGCATCGACGGCGACCGGGTTGAAGCTGTCGATCAGGAGCTGGATGTAGTCGTTGAGTCGTCCGTTGGTCTCGAGCAGGTCGCGAAACCTGCCTATCGGGGCGTTGGCAAGGGCGTAAAGTCTGTTGAAGCGGATGCCGTACTCATCGAGCAGGTGGCTTTTGTAGTCGGACTCCAGCCGGCTTTGATCCGGCGGAAGGTTGTCGGCGGCGGGGTTGTAAACCAGATCGATAGTGAGGTCCGGGGCGGTTGCGTAGCCGAGCTTATTGAGCAGTCGCAGGGCGTCGATGCTTTGCTGGAACACACCGCGGCCGCGCTGGTGGTCTACGTTATCAGCGGTATAACACGGAAGAGACGCTATGAGTGCGACTTTGTGGTCGGCGTACCAGGGGGCGACCCATCCGAGTCCGGGTTCGAGGAGCACGGTGAGATTGGTGCGAATCGTGATTTCGGCAGCCAGAGGATGGACAGATTCGATGAAGAATCCAAAATCGGGGTTCAGTTCGGGGCAGCCGCCCGTGATGTCCACAGTCAGGTTTGGATGCGACTTTAGAAACTCGATGATCTTGCCCATGACAGACCTGGTCATGATCTTGCTGCCGTTCGGGTGTGCTTTTACGTGGCAGTGGCTGCATTTCTGGTTGCACCTGTTGCCAAGGTTGACCTGCAAAGTACGCAGATCGTCAAAAGCGAGGCAGTCCGGATCAACGGCTTTGATTTTATTGGCGAACCTGTCGTTCATTTCTGTAGTCCGTAAAAACTTGCCATTTACAATATGGCTACGACATCAGGTGTCGAATGGTCACTGATTTTCGTTATTTTTGCGGTGTGAAGCGGGTTTTCCGTAAAGTTTTGCTATTATTCGCGGGCTCAGGCCCATGTAGTAGAGAGTTAAGAGGATACTGTTTTTGACAATCGAGTATTTTACGCCCTGCTTTTGCCATCGTCGAGGGGAGGTTAGGACGGGGTCGTCGATGATGAAGATGGGGTCTTCGCGTTTTTTTATGCGCCGCATCAGATCGACGTCCTCCATGATGGGAAAGTCGCGGAACCTGCCAAGTCGTTCGAAGTAGTCTTTCTTGATAAAAATGGCCTGGTCGCCGTAGGGGATTCTGGTTCGGCGGGAGCGGCGGCAGGCCCAGTAAGCCATTCGCTGGATCTTTTCGTTTTTCGTGTCGACGCCGAGATCGAAAGCTCCTGCTACATAGCGGCCGTCTGTAAAGACCTGAGCGATACTGTCGAGTGCATTGGCGGGCAATTTGGTGTCGGCGTGAAGGAAGAGGAGAATATCGCCCCTGGCGACGGCGGCGCCGGCGTTAAGCTGGGTTCCGCGGCCTTTCGGGGCGGTAATGCACCTGACAGCGGGTTTGCGGACGGCTTTGATGGTGGATTTGGCCGGGTCGGCGTCGACCACGATGATTTCCACACGGCCGGGGCCTGCGGTGGGGATGTGGCTAATCGTAGTGTTTATGTGCTCGGCTTCGTTCAGGGCTGGAATGATGACGGAAAAGCGGCATGGGGGCTGCGGTGTTTTTGTGTCGGAGTCTTTATCGAGTCTCTCGGCCATTGTCAGCTAATCTCTTATTCGGGCAGTAGCGAAGGCTCAGCTATTGTACCTTTAGCGGTTGCATTATCGACGGCCCAGACGGGCGGGGCCAGAGGAAAAAAGGCTCTTCCACGGAATTTGTGGGTCAACCGCCCAGGCATCTGCCTCGGCTCTGGAGCAAGCTTGGGGCATCGGGCCTTTTGCTCCTTACGCATCGGCAGGCAGGGCCGAATCAGGCGAAGACGGCTGCAATGGCCACAGCTACTGCGGCTATTGCCAGTGTCGGCGTCAGCAGTTGCAGGATAATTTTTGTCAGAGAGGTCTCGAAATAGCCCGCGGAGAGGGTAAGGCAGAGGTGTACCGGTGTGAGCAGCAGGCCGCAGATAACGCCCGAAAAGGCGAGAACCTCCAGGTGCAGGTTGGCCTGCGGGCCGGTGCCAATGAAAGGGATTATCAGCGGGAATGAGATTGCGATTGTGCCGGTGGTTACGCCTGTGAGGAAGGCGATCAGGAACGGCAGTATAAAGATGAGTGCGTTCGGCGGTACGTGCATGGCATCAAGAAAGTCGACCACTGAGGGGACGGCTCCGGATGCTTCGAGTATGACTTTAAAAGACAGTGCCCCCAGGATAAGCAGGATGAAATCCGGCTCAAAGCCCCTCCTGAAAATGGCCAGAGACTCGCGGACGCCGGTTCTATGCAGAGCGAGAAATGCGACTACAGCGACCAGCAGGCCCAGAGCGGGCGTCAGGTCAAGGGCGGCGTAGAGTACAGCAACCAGTGCGATCGGCCAGAAAGCGTGTACGAAGCGACGAAGATTGCGCCAAAAGCTGTCGTGAGATTGCGTTCTGGGGGCTTTTTGGGGCATTGCCCGCAGCAGCAGGAAGACGGCTCCGGCGATTGTGCCGGTGAGCATTATGGCTAGATTGTGGGTTATCAGTGCCAGAGCCGAGACTCCCAGCATGCCCTGGACCAGCGGTACGGCCGGGAAGAGAGGCCAGATCGTTTCCCACTGGTGGCGGAAGAGGAAGTTTATGGCGGCCTGGCGGTCGCGTTTGACGCCGAGGTGATCGCCCAGATCCCGAACCATAGGCGCCGAGAGCATTATTCCGCCCGGTGTGGGCAGCATTCCCATCATCATGGGTATTGCGCACAGGGCAAGTCGGCGGCTACGGAACAGGCCCATCAGTGCTTTGGGCAGGCGAGCGGCTACGCCGGTCTGTTTCATTGCCAAACCGAGAATATTTACGAGTGTGATCAGAGCGGTAAGGGTGATGAACATAACCGGTGTCCGGTGCTGAAGTGGCTTCTGCAGCCATTCTGTACGGAGGGCGCCGTAGAGTTCGGCGGGGGTGGCGGTCAGCAGCAGGGCCAACAAAACCGCGGCCGCCAGCATTGCCCGACCCAGCCTGACTTTGCAGTGCAGAAGGGTTACCAGGGCGGCCAGGGTGATTGCGATTGTTATGAGCGGGTACACGGCGAATTAAATCGAAATATTAAAATGCAAAGTTCAAAATGGTGGCAGCATGCGACTGAGGGCTGTTTTGGAGGCGGTTTCGGGGTTTTTCGGGCGTCAGAGAGTTAATCCGTGCTAATTCAGAGTCGCCACTTTACAATCAGGTCGTGGGTGGTGCAAATGCAAAAGTTCGGCCACAAGAAGCTTTGATAGTGGGAAATTACAATTTGTGTCAACCGCAGGCGGCGGGCGTACGTCTGGACAGGCGTATGGAGTAATCGGCTTTGGCAGAAGTATCTGATAAGAGCTTGATCGAGGCCCACTTGAGGGGCGAAACGGCGGCGTTTGAGAGCATTGTGCGCCGGTACGGGGATGGTTTGCTTGGATATCTGATCAAAATGACAGGCAATCGAGAACAGGCAGAGGATTTGTTCCAGGAAACGTTCCGGCGGGTCCATGAGAAGGCCCATACGTTTCGTGGAAGGAGCTTCAAAAGCTGGATGTTTACGATTGCAAATCGTCTGGTCATAGATGGTTATCGCAAGCAAGCCAGGAGGGCGACAGTATCTCTGGACGGCGGCTGCTGCGATGGTGATGGCTGTTGCGGTGGGGCCGCGGTGGTCGAAGCCGACTGCGATGAACCGGCGAAAAGGGCTATCGACGCCGAGAACATGGAGAAAGTACGGGCGGCTGTAGATCAACTGGCAAAGCAGCAGAAAGCGACGCTGATTCTGGCTTATTACCAGGGGCTCACATACGCAGAAGTGGCGCAGGTACTGGATTGCTCGGTAGGCTCGGTAAAGAGGCACATGTACCGTGCGCTACGGACTTTAGCTGACAAACTGCCCGATGTAAGCGGGGTGGTCGAATGACGCAACATCTTACACAACAAGAACTTATCGAGCATCAGTTCGGTCTGGCCGACAAAGAAAAGGCGGCTCGAGTAGTTACTCACCTGGACGGCTGCGAGCAATGCCGGGCGGCTCTGGAACGGCTGGCGAAGAGGTTCTCGGCTTTGGAGCTGGTGCGTGATGATATCGCTGTTCCCGAGGAGCTTCTGCAGCGGACGCTGATCGGGACCAAACCTTCGCATATACCCCAGAAGTCCTGGTTTTACAAGCTGAGATGGGTTGGATTTGCCGCTGCCGCGGTTGTGGTCGCAGGCGCGGGGCTTCTTATCTGGGCCAACTTCGCTGATCCAAAGCCGCAGAGTGATGGATTTGCACTGGAAACGAAGCGCGGGAAGACGACGCTGGAGCGGGACGATGCGAGCCTGCGGTGGAACAGGCGGCCTGAGGATATACCGATGCTTGAGAAACCTGCCGAGAGCACCGACTCGTATGCCTCGGCTGAGTATGATGCCAAATCTCTCACTGAAGGCGATGTCGGTGAGGAAGGTCTGCGCAAGCGAATGAGCGGATTAGGGGATGAGCATAGAGCATTGGGTACGTATTCCTATAAAGAGGGTGCGGCGCCAGGGGGGACTGTTGCAGAAGCGGAGCAACCGGCGATTGCGGGTAGAGTAGAAGTTAAAACTAATGATGTGGCGGCCAGCCGTCTGAATTCGCGGGTCGAGAATGGAGCAGGTTCGCAAAGTCTCATGTTGGCGAGCGGAATGGGTAAGAAATTGAGCGAGAAATCTGCACTGATCGATGATAAGCCGCCGTTTGCCCCGGCCAGCGCCATAGAACTGGTTGTTCTGCCGAGACGCGATGACGTGCAGCTTACGATTTACAATTCGGCGGACCTTACACTGGTGCGTGAAAGGCGCAATCTTACGCTAAAGCGGGGCTGGAACTGGCTGCAGTTCATGTGGGCCGATACGCTGATCGATCCGACGAGTCTGCATTTGGAGCCGCTGGAGAATCCCGGGGCGATAGAGGTGCAACAGCTTGTTTATCCGGCGAGACTTAAGGATATAGCGAGATGGCTCATCCGGTCTGACGTGGAGGGGCAGTTTCCGTTTGAGATTACCTATTTTACCAGCGGTCTGTCGTGGCGGGCGTTCTATATGGGAACGCTGAATGCGGATGAGAGCCGCATGGAATTGAAAGGCTATGTGCGGGTGGCTAATAACAGCGGGGAGGATTATGAGAACGCCGGGACGAGACTGATTGTGGGCGAGGTTAACCTGCAGGACCCGGTTGCGGAACTGGCGAAGCGGCGGTACGCCTACGGCAGACAGGCGGGCGTGCGCGGGCTTGGAGAGTTCGACGGTGATGGGCTCTCGACGGGTTTCCATGCGCAAAACGCGGACAAGTGGAACAAACAGTTTGAGGGATACCTTGGTGGAGGCGGCTTCGGCGGGTATGGCGGCGGCGGGTACGGCGTGGCCAGGATGAAGACTGTGGAGAAGGAGGGCCTCAGCGAATACTACCTCTACACTATCGAGGGCACCGAGACTATCGAGAACACGTGGTCTAAGCGGCTGGAGTCGTTCTCGGCCGAGGACGTGAACGTGGTAAGTCTATACAAATATGATGAGGGGCGATGGGGCAGGCAGACGCGTCGGTTTGTGAAATTTACAAATGACGAGGATCACAACCTGGGACAAACGCCGATTCCCAACGGCAATGTGAAGGTATTCGCCCAGGCGGATGAGCAGGGGCGCCTCAGCTATGTGGGTGGTGCGGATGTGAAGTACATTCCGGTGGATGAGGAGGCCGAGTTGAATCTGGGGGTTGCGAGGCTGGTGAAGGTCGAGCCGGAGTTGATGGACTTCGAGACTGAGAATTACCGGTTCGACGATAAGGGCAACGTGAACGGCTGGGATGAGGTTCGCGTCTGGCGCATGCAGGTTACAAATACGAGGACTTTGCCCGTTGAGGTGGAGATTACGCGGGGATTCGGTACCGCGTACTGGCATCTGGACCTGGTTCACCCGGCATCGGAGGCCGGGGATGCGGTCGAGTACGAGAAACACGATGCGACAAATGCGCGGTTCAATGTGAATGTGCAGGCGCGCAGTAAGAAGACTTTCGGGTATAAGGCCAGGACCTATCACGGAATTCGGGAACAGGAGAGTACGAAGTGAACGCTAAGAGATTGAATGTCGGGTCCGGTTTTTTTGTTCATGGGCAGGGTTGTCAATCCGGCTTTATCGGCCGATTAGTGTAGACGAAGAACCAGTAGCTGTTTGCGATAGATTAGGAGATTTGGTTATGAGTGCTAAGAGAGTTTTGCTGGCGACGGTTGTTGCGGGGCTTGCTGTTTGCGGTGTTTCGCAGGGGCGGATAAAGCTGGTTGCCCTGCCTGAGCGGGCTGCGACGGTTATCCGGTTGGACAACCCGGCCGCGACGTTGATCGAGGAAGAGCGGGTGCTGACGCTTCAGAAGGGAATCAACAAGGTGGATTTTTCGTGGAAGGCGGTGAGCATCGACTCCGATTCGATACGTCTGGCGGTGCTGGACCACCCGGACAACGTCACCCTTTTGAATGTGAGCTATCCGCCGAACGAAGCGGCGCTTGTCTGGGAGATAGCCAGCGACGGCGACTACGCCGAGACGGTGCGGATAAGTTACCTGCTGAGCAACATCGACAGGCTTGTTACGTACAAGGCAATTGCGAACAAGGAGGAAACGAATGTCGATCTGCGGAGCTATCTGGTGTTGCGGAATTTTTCGGGCGAGGATTTTGAGCAGGCGAAGGTGCTGCTGGATTACGGCGAGGCGTTTCAGCAGGGAATAGACCACGAGGAAACCAAGCGAATGCTGTTTTTAAAGGCCGAGCAGGTGCCGATTACAAAGGTCTGGAAGTTCGATTCGGCCAAGCAGGAATGGGATCCGGAGAAGCTGGAAAATAAGAACGTCGGCATTCCGGTGAGCTACCGTGTCGTGAACAATGACCAGAGCGGGCTGGGGGATTTTGCTCTGTGGGGCGGCAAAGCCAGAATCTACCAGGAGGATGGGCACGGCAGCACGATATTTCTAGGTGAGGACGTTACGGGCATGGTGCCGGTGGACGAGGAAACCGAGTTGTACATCGGCGACAGCAGGGATATTGTGGTAACTCAGCGCAAGATGCGGGACGTGCGGATCAATATTCGCAGGAATAACAGCGGCAATGTCGTTCTGTTCGACACGGATGAGATTATCGAGGCCAAGATAGAGAACTTCAAGGATACGGCTGCGGAACTGACTATGATTCAACACATTCCAGGGATGTGGGAGATGGAGTCGTGCAACATGGAGTACGAGAAGACCGATGCATTTACGCTGAAGTTTACGGTCGAACTGCCCGCACGGGGCGCGGACGGGGCTGCCGTGAAGACTTTGAAGATGCACTACCATCGGCAGAATGTGAGGCCGTGAGAATTGAATATCGGCCTGGCGGGCTGTTTTAACTGCCTTCGCTTTTGAAGGGGACTTGATATGCGACGGTTTATTCTAATAGCGTTTGTGATATGCGGGACGGCTCTGGGGAAGGTGGATCTGGTTACTTTGCCCAGTCGGGACGCGGTTCAGCTTACTATTTATAACTCGGCGGATATGACGCTGGTTCGTGAGGGGCGCTCGCTTACGATGCAGGAGGGGGCGAACAGGCTCCAATTTTCGTGGGCCAATACGCTGATCGATCCGACGAGTCTGCAGATGCTGCCGAAGGCTCATGCCGGCGAGATTGATATAGCGAATCTTACTTATCCACCCAGGGTGAGAAATCTGGGGCTGTGGAATGTTGTCAGTGAGGTCGAAGGGCAGGTTCCGGTCGAGATTTCTTATTTGACGAGCGGTCTGTCGTGGCGCGCGTTCTATATGGGCACGCTCAGCGCGGACGAGAAGACCATGCGGCTGCAGGGCTACGTTCGGGTGAGCAACAACAGCGGTGAGGACTATGAGAACGCCCAGGTTCGGCTGATTGTGGGCAAGGTTCATATTCTGGACCAGATACGCCAACTGGCCCAGAGGCAGCATCCGTACGGCAGGCCGGGAGTGGGGCCGGTCAGCGGGCCGCGACCGGTTGAAGAATCGGCCGAATCGGTCATGCGGGGTGTCGATAGCAGGCACAGGGCTCGTTCGTCTCTTGCTCGTGCGAAGAAGATTGTAAAGGAGGGACTGAGTGAGTACTTTCTCTACACCATCGAGGGCAAGGAAACGGTGGCAAACGGCTGGTCGAAGCGGCTCAAGAGCTTTGACGTTGCGGCCGTCCCGGTCGTTAATCTGTACAAGTACGAACAGGAGCGGTACGGCGGGAAGGTCGTGCGGTTTCTTAATTTCAAGAATGATACAGAGCACAAGCTGGGTCAGACTCCGATTCCGGGCGGGGTGTTAAAGGTTTACAAAGATGCGGGGCACGCGGGGCATCTGGCGTATACGGGACAGTCTTCATTTAAGTATATACCGGTGGATGAAGATGTAGAATTGAATATCGGTGCGGTTTCGGACGTCGTTGTAGAGCCAACATTGATGAACTTCGCGACGCAGAACTATCGTTTCGACTCGCACGGCAATATTGTCGGCTGGGATGAGCTTAAAAAGTTCGAAGTGGAGGTCAAGAATACGCGTCCGGTATCGGTGAAGGTGGAGATACAGCGTAATTACGGGACGCAGTACTGGGATCTGGTCAGCGACGGCGACTTAGGCGAGTTCGAGAAGATCGATCTGGATACGGTCAAGTACACCGTGGAACTGGAGCCGAGGTCTGCGAAGAAGTTCGGGTACACGGTGAGGACCTATCATGGTGTTCGTCAGTCGGACTGGCGCAAGTGATCGGATTGAATGTTGAGATTGAACATCGGCCTGGCGGCCTGGTTTAACTGCCTTCGTTTTCTGAAGGGGACTTGATATGCGACGGTTTATTCTAATAGCGTTTGTGATATGCGGGACGGCTCTGGGGAAGGTGGATCTGGTTACTTTGCCCAGTCGGGACGCGGTTCAGCTTACTATTTATAACTCGGCGGATATGACGCTGGTTCGTGAGGGGCGCTCGCTTACGATGCAGGAGGGGGCGAACAGGCTCCAATTTTCGTGGGCCAATACGCTGATCGATCCGACGAGTCTGCAGATGCTGCCGAAGGCTCATGCCGGCGAGATTGATATAGCGAATCTTACTTATCCACCCAGGGTGAGAAATCTGGGGCTGTGGAATGTTGTCAGTGAGGTCGAAGGGCAGGTTCCGGTCGAGATTTCTTATTTGACGAGCGGTCTGTCGTGGCGCGCGTTCTATATGGGCACGCTCAGCGCGGACGAGAAGACCATGCGGCTGCAGGGCTACGTTCGGGTGAGCAACAACAGCGGTGAGGACTATGAGAACGCCCAGGTTCGGCTGATTGTGGGCAAGGTTCATATTCTGGACCAGATACGCCAACTGGCCCAGAGGCAGCATCCGTACGGCAGGCCGGGCGTCGGACCTGCTGAGCGCATGGCTGCGGCGGCTCCAATGAAGAAGGCTAAACGAGAAATAGAAGAACTGTCTTTAAGGACATCCGGGCGGCGAATGGAAAGAGCAAAGCAGGTCATGAAGGAGGGGCTCAGCGAGTATTTCCTGTATACGATCGAGGGCACGGAGACGGTCGCGAATGGCTGGTCGAAGCGGCTCGAGAGTTTCGATGCGGCCGAGGTTCCGGTTGTCAATCTATACAAACATGAACAGGAGCGGTATGGTCGGTCGGTGGTTCGATTTCTCAGCTTCAAGAATGACGAAGAGCACAATCTTGGCGATACGCCGATACCGGGCGGGGTTCTGAAGGTTTACAAGGATGCCGGGGATGCGGGCCAGCTGGCGTATACGGGACAGTCTTCGTTCAAGTATATTCCGGTGGACGAGGATGTGGAGCTGAATATCGGGGCGGTTTCGGATGTGGTGGTCGAGCCGACGCTGATGAACTTCGAGACGGACAATTACCGCTATAATTCGAGCAAAGATATTGTCGGCTGGGACGAGGTTCGAAGATTCGAGGTGGAGGTTACGAATACGCGGGCGGTTCCGGCGAAGATTGAGATTCAGAGAAACTTCGGGACTCAGTACTGGGATTTGAAGCGGGAGGGGGACTTCGATGAGTTCGAGAAGGTGGATCTGGATACGGTGAAGTTTACGCTGAGTCTTGGGCCCCGAAGTGTTCGGAAGTTCTCATATACGGTCAGGACTTATCACGGATGGCGTGAGAGGGACTGGCGTGATTGATTATTTGCTTTTGATTTATTGACTATTTGGCCGGCGTCCTGGTGAGGCGGTGCGGCTGCTGAAGGGCGTGGCTTATGCGGCCGGTCGTGATTGCATTTGTACTTACGGCTTGTACGGCCGTGCTCGGCAAGGTCGATCTGGATACGGTGAAGTTCACGCTGAATCCACGTCCGGACAAGCTCTTATTCGAGTATCTGGAAGTCGTCGATGAGGATGGAGGCCGGATCGGGGCCCTCAATGGAGATTTTGAAGTTGTCCAGGGTCCGGCCTTCGAGGCTCTTGCCTTTCATATCCCAGCCGATGCGGGCTTCGATTGCGCGGAATTCCACGGTTCGCCAAACGTCTTTCGTCAGTGAGCCGAGCTTGTAGCGGCAGTTGTCTTTGAGCTCATCGGACCAGATAAGGACCTGGGCGTCTGGGGTGTCCTGGAGGGCTTTCAGCCTGAAGCGAATGGTCGTCGCTTCGGTGACGCCAATAGAGAATGTATCCCAGATCGAGACTCCTTCGGGACCGAAGCGATAGGCGCCATCGGTCAGTTCGCCTCCCTTGAAATTCGACGAGCTGGAGTCGAAGTCGCAGGAGAACGCGGTCCCGGTCGGTTCGGCGATGAGCAGGTTCTTCGTGAGCAGGGCGCTTTTGGAGGGGCGGGCCTTCTTCTTGCCTTTTCTGGGTTTGCCGGTGACCGGGCCTATGTATTTCGTTGCACAGATTATATCGTCGAACCAGACCTGCATGACGCGGGATTCGGGGTGCGGGTCTTTGTTGTGGCGGGCGGGCTGATCGGTGTTGTAGTAGAGCAGCCAGAAGGAGTTGATCTTGAGTTTATCGGTGGTTCGCCAGTTGAAGCCGGTGAATCGGCCGTAAAGCTGTCCGTCGACCCAGAAGGCCTGCTCGCCGTCGGATTTTTCGGGTGAGGAGTTGGCTTTCAGCATAACTTCGACGCAGTACCAGCGACCCGGTTCGATTGGCTCTTGTTTGCCGTTGTAGACGGAGCCCCATTTGGTTTCCATCTCGTGCCAGTAAGTGTAGAAGTTCCAGACGCCGGGCGGGGGGTATTTGCCCCAGCGGCCGGTCGGCTCGATACCGGTTGAGAATTTGGCGTCGCCGGGCGGGGTTTCGCCGGCGCCGCCTTTTGGCCAGGGCGTGGGGGTGCGGTCGGCGACGATATGGACGAAGTGGTGAATGTAGCCGGTCTTTTCGTGGAACCGAACGTAGAAACGGGCGAACAGGGTATCTACGCCCCTGGTGTGGGTGAAGAGGTGGCCGTTGTCGGTTATTCGCAGGGATTTCTCGCCGGGTGAGTCGGCGTGGATTTCGCCGGTCAGGTCGATGTTTTCTTCTTTGTAGATCTGACCCCACCGGGCGCCGATTTCGGCGGGCGTACCTGTTTCGAAATCGTCTACAAACAGGACGGCCGGGTCGTTTTCTATTCCCTCGTCGCCTGGATACTTCGCGGCCAGGCCCGGTCCTTCGGGCAGTTCCCGGGCGCAGAAGGCGGGTATACAGATTATTCCTGCCAGAATTGCAGTCGTGAGCGTTGTCGATTTCATATCAGATGTCTCCGTAACTGTTTCACTGTGCTTCTATTTGCGTGCTGCCGGGCCGTAACGCGTTAGATCGAGAATTTTTGCTATATTTTCCGGGCCCGGAGCATCATTGTGGCGGCCGACGTTTTTTAAGTCCGGCTGCAATTTACCTCCAAATCGGGCGTTTCTGAACAAACAGTATAACGATAGTACAGGAGAGGTGCATGTGCTTTATCCGGCGCGTTTACACGCCTTTGCTTGACTTGAATACCACGAAGGCTTGATGGCGCTATTGTTCTTTGCCGGCAGAGCGGGTGGGTTGTTTTTTGTTTGTAAGGTAGACGCCTGTAATTACGAGTATTGTTCCGGCGATCAGGGATAGGGTGATTTTTTCGTTGAGTAGTAATGCCGCCAGGATTATGGCCCAGACGGGGACGAAGTTTATGAACAGGCCTGCTCTGGTGGGGCCTATTTCTCTTACCGCCTGGTAGAACCATGTGAAGCCGATGACGGTTCCGCATATACCCAGGTAGGCTATGGCGATGTAGCTGGTAGCGGAGTAGTCGGTGAAGTTGTGATGAAGGCTTTCGGCCAGTGCCGGCGGCAGCAGGCCCAGCGTGCCTATGACCGAGGAATAGGCCACCAGCGTCAGCGGCGAGAGGCGGACCATCATGGGCTTGCCGACGATTGAGTATGCCGTCCAGCAGAGCACGCAGCCGAATATGTACAGCTCGCCGAGACCGAGTCCGCCGGAGAGTAGCGCGGTCGCGCTGCCCCGGGAGATTACGACCATAGCGCCGGTTATGGAGATAACGATGCCCAGAAGCCTTACAGGTGAGAGTCTTTCACCAAAGAAGGCGGCCGAGGCGATTGTTATGAAGATCGGGCAAGTGGCTATAATCAGCGCCGCGCGCGAGGCCTGGATAATGGTGAGGCCTTTGAAAAAGAATATGTTGTAGCCGGAGACGCCGGTCAGGCCGAGGATCAGCAGGCCGAGCAGATGGATTCGGTCCGGTCGGGGGAAGCGGCGTTCGAGTCTGTGGGTCAGGGCCAGCAGAAATACCGAGGCAATTGCAAATCGCAGGAATGCACTGGATGCTGGCGGCACTTCTTCGGCTACTTTTCGACCGGCCACGAAGGTGCCGCCCCAGAACAGAGCGGTGAGAATCAGCTTAACGTAGATCAGAATGCCTTGGTTCGAGTTCATCAGCAGGGGCCGATGTTATGCGGGGCAGACCGCGGGTGGCAATGAAAAACTGTGAATCAGGGATTAAAAAGCGCAAAAGCGCGCTGGAGAATATCATGGTCCAACGGTGCCGAATTGTTCGGGGGCCGTAGTCGGTCTAGTTTGCGGTGCTGGGGGGCAGCTCTTCTAGAGATTCGTTTACCAGGTTATCGACATCGGGCTCGGTCCGGTCGAATGTGGGGTTTGTGTCGATGACTGTGACGGTGGTCGAGCGGTAAATGATTTTGTTTTCGGCCGATTCGGTCAGTTCCAGGGTCAGTTCCAGAGGCTTGCGATAGTACTGCTCGTAGTCAAAAATGAACACTCCGCTGGGCCAGTCGTAGCGTGAGCCCGGCAGACCTTTGGTGGGCCGGTCCTGCAGTTCGAGCGCTGCGGCAACCTGGAAGTCGGCGGCGCCGGTTTGTTTCTCGTATCCTTTGGCGGTGAGGTTCCGGTCGACTTGCTGCCGCACCGAACCGGCGAGTTGCTCACGATCTGCTTGCGGCCATGCGATACGGACCGGATCCTGTTGCCAGTCGTAGGTTTGCAGTTTTATTGGCCCCGGCGAGATTATATTGACATTAGTTTCTGTGGGGGTGCAGCTTGCGCTCATCGACAGGACCGCCAGGGTCAACCACGTGGAAATTTGAACGAACATTCTCATTGTATGGGCTCCTCCGCTTCATGTGAGAGATCTGTTTGCCCGGGGCGTACGATCATTTCGGCGGTTTGGGGGTCGAATCCCGGCGGCATTCTGTGCCAGTCGTAGTCCGAGCGGCCCGTCTCATAGCCGAACCGAAAAAGGCGGTTCATTTCTACAATATCGAATGCTTCGGTGGCCCTCGAAATGTAATCGGCCGGGATGTCGGCATAGTAAAAACCTATGTTGTCGCGCTGGGTGACCAGATATATTCTGTAGAGGTCCCCATAGGAATTCATTCTTGTAAGGGTGTTCAGCGATCGCTTTATTATCGAGGGTAACTTTCGCTGGACCTGTTCTGGCGTGGGGGCGAGTTTGCTGTTCCGTATGATGTACAGTCTGGCCGGGGTATTGGGATCGTAAGCTCTTTGCGTTTGGCGCCTGGCGGCCGCAAGGTCGAGAGTGAAGCCGTAGAAGAATACCTGTGTAATGGTGCCGCCGTCGACGTGCATCTCGTCGAATTCGTTGCCGCCAACTTCGACATTAAAGTACACCGGCGGAAAAACGGCGGGTATGGAGGCCGACGCCAGCATGACCTTACGGAAAATTTCCAGCGAATCGGGATGGCCGCTGTCGGCGATTTTGCCCATATTCCAAATCACAAACCGACCGGCGTCGAGGTGCGTTGTCCCGAT
The DNA here is from genome assembly GCA_964406945.1 of uncultured Pirellulales bacterium. Classification (GTDB taxonomy): domain Bacteria; phylum Planctomycetota; class Phycisphaerae; order Sedimentisphaerales; family Anaerobacaceae; genus UBA2266. The sequence continues at coordinate 6,091 of CAYOTO010000032.1, read as the reverse complement.
GTACAAACGGCGTCCCTTTCGGTATTCGGCTGCGACGCCGTCGAGTATTCTGCGATCAACGTGCCTTTCGATCAGTTCGTACAGAGGCGCCGAATCCGTGAACGATTCGCTCCAGAGCAGAGAAACGGGATTTCTGGGCTTGTATATCTGTTTAGAGGAGGTCTGCGTATAGACTTCTCGGAGCTGGTTATCGTAATCGGAGCCTAGAAATGCGGCCGGGGCAATAAGTGCGCCGGTGCTTATTCCGGTTACGATCTTGAATTGCGGACGGGTTCCGGCGTCGGACCAGCCGCAGAGAAAGCCCGCGCCGAACGCGCCGTTCGCTCCGCCGCCGGAAAGGGCCAGCGCGCTGTAGCCTCGTGAGCCGTCGGGCCTGACAGGAGGGCCGGGTTCGGGCTGCTGGTGCATTGATTCTACGAGGTCTTTCTGGAAGTCGGGATCTACAGCCCCGCCCCAGGCGCGGACGCCGGGTAAGGCCGTGAATTTTGCTTCGGACATGCGATCCAACTGGACGGGGTTGCGTGATTGTGAGCAGCCGAGGCAGTTCAGAACTATTGCAACCTGGATTGCGGCTGATATAAGATGAATGGCTGAGCGTTTCCACGGCATTGGTGTTAAGGCCTATGCGGTCGAACTCTTCTATATACTTGGAACGGTACTCTTCGGTTATTCTCTTGCTCTGTGCGTACGCCATCAGTGCTCCTGAAGCTGTTATTGCGGTGCATGCGAGAGTGATGATAAGTGTTCGCTGACTCATTTGTTTCTCCTTCTGTTCACTGTTATTACATGTGCCCGGCAGATACTCCTGTCCGGCAGGCCGTACCGCAACGGCAGCGCCAGATTAGCAGGTGGTCGAGCGGATTGCAATGCGGTAGTTTTGCGCGGGTTTTACATACATTTTACTTTTCGTAAACCCTTTGGGGGCGTAAAGTTATATATATGCAGCATCAAAGTACTGCAAAAACCGGGGATACATGTCAACTTTCGAGCTGTTTTATTGTCTCAAGTAACAGACGGGCATTAGTCTGGCTGCCCGGAGTTGGCGTTAACTTACAATATCGAAAGGAACAGAGCGATGCGCGGTAAGATGACATTGATAGCGTTGGCGGCCGTTGTCGGGGCGGGGGTTCTTCTGCAGTTTGGTTCCGGGTCCGGCAGTTCGGCAAGAGCGTCGCAGGCGGGTTCGGACGTTTCGCTTACGAAGGTAACGGATGATGCGGTCGAGTTGGAGTTCACCCCGCCGTCGGGTAAGAGCGGAATTCTTGAGGCTGAATTGTACGATCTCGACGGCAAGCTGCTTGCGAAGGTCAGCCGCAGGCATCGGGGCCGGACGCTGAAGGTTGTACTTTATGCGCAGGTGAATAAAGAAGATCCGTCTAATTATTACGTTCGCTACCGGTTCGGGGCCGAGCAGCAGTGGCGACAGCGGAGTCTGCTTTTCGCGGGGGAGATGCTCGAGACAACGGTTCTGGGCCAGCGGGAGTTTCTGGCCGGGACCAGGCCTGTGATACGGGTAATGGTTCGAGACCGTGCGGCCGGTGCCCCTGTCGCCGGAGCTAATGTGGAGGTGGAGCTTGTACAGGGTGAAGAAATCCTGGCCAAGTACACCGCCAGGTCTGATGAGAACGGCGAGGTCGCGGCGAAGCTGGACATGCCGGCCGAAGAGGTCAAGGACGCGAAACTGCGCGTAGTCGTAACGACCGAGCAAAGCACCGACAAAATCGAGCAGAATATAAGGATTCGCAGTGCTTTGAAAACTCTGCTGACGACAGACAAGCCCCTCTATCAGCCCGGCCAGACAATCCATATTCGTTCTCTCACACTGAGTCAGCCGTCGATGAACGCGCTTGACAATGCCGACGTTCTTTTCGAAGTCGAGGACGCCAAGGGCAATAAGGTCTTCAAGAAGCCCGGCAAAACAGATGAGTTCGGGATTGCGAGCGTGGATTTTGTTCTGGCGAACGAGCTTAACATGGGCACCTACAAGGTACGCGCGATTGTGGCCGGGGCGAAAGAGGAAAAGACGGTTACGGTAGAGCGGTACGTGCTTCCCAAATTCAAGGTGAACTTCGAGAGCGACCGCAGTTACTATCAGCCGGGGGAGACTGTCAATGGCGAGCTGCAGGTGGACTACTTTTTCGGCAAGCCGGTTGCGGGAGGTAAAGTACAGATCAAGTGTTCCAAATTCGATGTTGCCTATCAGGATTTCAAGGTTATCGAGGGAAAGACCGATGATGGAGGTCATTATAAGTTCGAGGTGAAACTGCCGGACCATTTTGTGGGTCAGCCTCTGGAGGCTGGAAAAGCCTCGGCTAAGTTCGAGATCTCGGTGACGGATACGGCCGATCACAAGGAGACGATCGTAAAGAATGTGAGTGTTACTGCTTCGCCCATCGTCATAGCAGCCGTCCCGGAGAGCGGCGAGCTGGTTCCGGGACTGGAGAACAGGGTCTATATCGTAACAACCTATGCGGACTCGACGCCTGCATCATGCGATGTGGACTGGAGTCTGGAGAATAAGGACTTCGAGGGTTCGGTCAATACGGATCAGGGCGGATTTGCGGAGATCACTCTAACGCCCGAGCAGGCCTCGATGCTGGTTCTGAACGCCAAGGATGAGAAGGGCCAGAAAGGCCGGGCCAGAATTCAGTTAAAGCTAAAGGAAAAGAAAGGCGACGAGGCGGTTCTGGTGCGGACCAACAAGAGTCTGTATAAGGTTGGCGATAAGGCTGCTATTTCAGTTATATCCACACGCCGGAGCGGAACTGTCTATGTTGATGTCATTAAGGACAGGCAGACGTATCTGACCCGAACGCTGGAGCTGAAAGACGGGAAGGCTTCGGACACGTTAGGACTAGATGCTAGTTTGAGCGGGACGGTGCAGGTAAATGCCTACCTGATCGGCGGCAACGGCGTGATCGTTCGCGACAGGCGGGTGGTGCTGGTCGATCCGGCGGATGAACTTGGAATCGAGATAAGCGGCGACAGCGAGACTTATCTTCCGGGCGCCGAAGCACAGTTGAAATTCAAGGTGACGAACAAACGCGGCAAGGGCGTTGCATCGGCACTGGGGGTAATCGTGGTTGATGAGGCGGTGTTTGCATTGCAGCAGATGCAGCCGGGACTGGAGAAAGTGTATTTCTACCTGGAGAAGGAGATTGCGACGCCCCGGTACGAGATTCACGGATACGAGATCGATCAGTGCATTACACCGATCCAGCCGATGCCGAGGCTCGAGGCAAGGAGGGACAGTGCGGCAAAGGTTCTGCTGGCCTCGGCAAAAGGAGTCGGCGATTATACGCTTCATGTTAATACTTACGAGCGGGACAACAAGCAGCAGGCTCTCGAAGCTAAGATGGCTCAGAAGTTGATGCCGACCTATCAGAAACTGGCCAAAGCCATGGCTGAATTCGCGAAAAAGCACAAGGGGATTCTGTCAAAGCGATTCAAGGAGGCGCCCTCCATAGATTATCTTGTGGAGGAAGGCTACATACAGCGTGCCGACGCGGTCGACCCGTGGGGCGGCGAGATTAAGATGGTCGGTCAATGGTGTGAAAACTGCCAGAATTTCCACGGCTTCGTTGTAAAAAGCGCCGGCATTGATCGGCAGTGGGATACGGCGGATGACGCCTCCGTGCCGGCCGGCGTGAACAGGGGGGGAATGGACGGCCGATTCCGCCGGGCCAATGTTGTATTCGATGCTGTGGCAGCCGAGCCGATGATGAAAATGGAGATGGCCGAAGGCGCAGCACCCCGGGCTATGGCGGCCGATGCGGGAGGCGGAGGTGGCGGTGGCGGAGGTAAAGCCGCCGCCGAACCGGTTCGTATACGCCGGTATTTTCCCGAGACGCTGTACTTCAATCCGGCGGTCATAACCGACGGCAGAGGCCGGGCCACGCTGAATGTGAGACTGGCCGATTCGATTACGACGTGGAGGCTGACGTGTATGGCCTCTTCGGCGGTCGGGCAGTTGGGTTCCACCACGGCCGGACTCCGCGTGTTCCAGGACTTTTTCGTGGATATAGATTTTCCGGTCTCGCTGACTCAGAACGACGAGGTGCATGTGCCGGTGGCGATATACAACTATTTGAAGACCGATCAGACGATTCGGCTCGAAGTTACGAAGGAAGACTGGTTCGAGTTGAAGGACTTGCCGGTGAAAACCGTTACTCTCGGGCCTGGCGAAGTGCGTGCGGTTTACTTCGGCATTGTCGCCAAGAAGATCGGATTTCAGAAGTTTACCGTAACTGCTCGCGGAACTAAAAAGAGCGATGCGGTGGCGCGGACCGTCGAGATCGCCCCGGACGGCAAGGAGTTCCTGATAAGCGAGAGCGGCAGACTCAAAGGTGCTATTCGGCACACGATTACCATTCCTGAAAACGCGATCGACGGTGCGAGCAAGATATTCGTGAAAGTGTATCCGGGCGTGCTTTCGCAGGTAGTCGAAGGGCTGGACAAGATGCTGCGGATGCCGTTCGGGTGTTTCGAGCAGACATCCTCGGTTACCTATCCGAATGTGCTGGTTCTGGACTACATGAAGAGCGCGGGCAAGATTACGCCGGAGTTGCAGATGAAGGCTGAAGGATTCATCAACAGCGGTTATCAGCGGCTGCTTTCGTTCGAGGTCGACGGCGGAGGATTCGAATGGTTCGGCAAGGCTCCGGCCCATCGCATTCTGACGGCCTACGGGCTGATGGAATTTTACGACATGAGCAAGGTTTACGACGTCGATCCGGCGGTCATAAGCCGCACGCAGAACTGGCTGGCAAAATGCCAGGAAAACGACGGCTCCTACAAGCCTTCGCAGGGCGGAATTCGCGAGGGCGCCATAAATAAATTCACCGATGATGTCTTCCGCAATACCGCCTATATTACGTGGGCTCTGGCGTCGACCGGATATGCAGGTCCGGAGGTTGCAAAGGGTACGGCATATTTGAAGGCCCACCTGGACGATATGAAGGATAACTACACGATTGCCCTGACTGCCAACGCACTGGCGGCGGTGGATGCCGAGGATAAGACTACGCTCGACGTGCTGCAGACGCTGCTGGACAAGAAGGTCGAGCAGGATGGCATGGTCTACTGGCCCGCGACAAGCGAGACCCCGACGCACGGGACCGGCGAAACGGCAGCCATCGAGATTACAGGGCTTGCCGTTCAGGCCTTTATACAGTGCGAACGTGAGTTGGGGACCGTGAGCAAGGCGGTGACCTATCTTGTTAAGAAGAAGGATGCGTATGGTACGTGGCAGTCGACGCAGGCGACTATCCAGGCGTTGAAGGCGATGCTTATGGCCGAGCGCGGCGCCACCGCCAAAGCCGACGCCACTATCGACGTTAAGATAAACCAAGACAAGATTGCCACGCTGCGGGTCGACGACAGTAACAGTGACGTGCTGCAACTGGTCGATCTGAAGGATCGCACGGGAAAGGGCGCCCATGAGGTGGAACTGGCGTTTGCCGGCGAGGGCGCCTTGCTGTATCAGGTTGTGGGGCGGTACTACATGCCTTACAAGGGGCTTGATGTCGCAAGGCAAGAGCCCATGAGTATTGACGTGGAGTACGACCGGACCGAATTGTCGGCTTCTGATATCATCGGCGTTAAGGCGACTGTAGAGAACAATCGGCCCGGCAAGGCCAAGATGGTCATTGTCGATCTGGGTCTGCCTCCCGGATTTACTCTGATCCCGGATAGACTAAATGCTCTGGTCGAGACGGGCGTGGTCGAAAAATACTCCACAACCGGTCGGCAGATCATCGTCTACCTGCGTGAGGTCGAGAAGGGCAGTCCCGTGACGGTAGAATACCAGCTTCTGGCGAAATATCCGCTCAAGGCCAAAACCACCAAGTCGGCCGCTTATGAGTACTACAATCCCGAGATCCGGGCCGAAGAGGCGCCGATCGAGCTTACAGTAACGAAATAGATCCGCGGGGCATCTGATCGTGAAGCTTTAACAGGGCACGGTACTTCGCTCGGTGGCCAACAGACGGGTATTGCTGGAGTACGTTATGAATCGCAGGTTCATTGCCATCTGCATACTGACGTTCTGGCCCGGAATCTGCCGGCATATCGAACTGTACCTGGACTAGTC
>CAYOTO010000031.1:0-37732 GCA_964406945.1 uncultured Pirellulales bacterium | reverse complement strand
CCTTCGAGATCGAGTGCAAACCCTACAAGACCGAATAGGTCTACTGAAAAACCTTTAATAAGAATCAATCAAATGCCCGCTCATAAAAAAGAGCGGGCATTTTTTATGTCACGGCGTTACAGAGGTCTTGAACGGTTGATGCCAGCCGCTCCACGGGCGCCATTGGCCCTCCGAGTTTTGCTCGCGAATACGAACAAAATGAAGCGTGCCGCCGGCTAGTTCACTTTCGCCGGCTCTGGAACCGGTGAATCGCCCGGATTTTCGGTCTACTCTTACCTGCCGAAAATCGGATATCAATCCGGATTTCCAGACAATGTCATCGCCCTGTCCGTCAGCGGCAACCTCCACCTGCCAGATCCTTTCTTTGCCCCCGCCCAGTGGCGGCGTTCTTGTGAGTAGAGGCCTGGTCGGACTTACCACAGGACCGATGGGTTTTGTGCTGATGACGAAATTATCAATCCAGCGTTTCTGATCGACCGGCGAGCCTTTGTTCCAGTAAGTTTCCAGAAACACCGCGTTTATGCCGTGCGCCGTGTAGGTTCCCCGCCAGTCGAGATTTCGCCGCTCGGCCTCCAACCGGCCGTCGATCCACAACTGATTAACTCCGTCTTTTTTGCCGGGCGTATTGAGCTTGGCCCCGGCCTCCACACACACCCATCGCCCGGATTCTTCGGTACTGCTGATTTGAAAGTCAGCGGTCGGCTTGTTTCCGAGCCACCTGAGCCGCTCGAAATCGTTGTATTTGCGGGTTATGACCTCGTTGCCTCGAACGCCGCCGGCCGGATCGAGCGTAAGCGTCTCGCCGCTGCTCCAGACGTGTGCTATCATGGCCTGTGCCCAGTTTCCGGAAACAATGCTGGTCGCCCGCGACAGTTTGGCCGGTCCGCCGCCGGTCCAGCCGCGCTGATGTTTTACGTAGACGCGCCAGTAGATTTCATCGTAGGTCCGGTTCCTGTTTACCACTGTACCTGTCGGACTGTCACCGAAGAACACCTTGCGATTGCCCTTGCCCCGGGATCCTTTTTCATAGAAACTGAGCATCGATCCGCCCGATTCATCGAAGGACTCGGTTCTGTCGACAGGCCCCTGCGTCTCCGTATAGCGTTTAGCCGCCCCGTCAAAATCGTCATACCAGATAACCGCCGGATCATTGGCAAAGGGACTGGGCTTGATCATTTCGACACTGTCAATCCTCGGGGTATCCACGCCTGATGCACAGACGCTGAAAGACATTACTGCCAGCAACACAGTCCGGACTGTTTTCTTCTTGCAAGTCATAACACCTCCCTGAAATCCAATAAGCAAATGCCTCCTATCTCGGCGGCCGAGCCACCTCGAAGCTAACGCCTTCGCCGGCGTTTGTCGCACCCTCGTTGTCCTTCGCCAGGCCCATGCGATGTATGAATCCTCCGGCATACTTATTCAGAACAAGAAGAAGTATGGATTAAGGCCCCAGGACGACTACGATTTCGGTCTCCACGGCCCGGTGAACCGTTACCCTGGCTTTGCCGCCATTTTTCGCATCTGTCAGTCGTTTCAGATCATCGAAGCAGTGGGTCTTTTCACCGTCGATTGCAAGAATTACGTCGCCTGCCTCGAAACCGGCTTGAGCGGCCCTCGATGCCGAAGGCGCCGCCAGAATCAGCACACCGGTCTCGGCGCCGAGCCCTGCGGCGGATTTCTCAGCTTCGCCGATCAGGTTCCTTACCGTTGCGCCGAGCCAGGTTTCTTTTCGCGAACTTCTCGGGCTTTGGCCGGACCGGACCGTCGCCGCGGGCTTGAACGCCCTGGTTTCCCGGGCCGCCTCGGACTGAAACTCGGCCTTAAGGACACCAAATCTGTCCATTGGGAAATTCTCGAATCCCAGTTTCAGCGCCGGAGAATCCGCTTTGACCCTGTAATCGCCGTTCTCAGGATCGACAAAGCCGGGCTCTGCAAATACAGAGTGCTCGTCAAATCCGCGTTTACGCCATTGTGTCAAAGTCATGGACTTGCCGACGCCCGTTATCCGCGGCCGGCCCTTCTCATTATAGAACAGGTTGTAGTCGAACTTATTTGCATAAGCGGGATTGGCTCTGATGAACTGATAGGGTTTGTCGCTGACGAATATGTTTCGCACGATAACGTCTTGCGAATCCGGCATCCAGATATGAAAACCGCAGAAGCCGTTCACGATAATGTTGTTCTCGACCCGCCTGTAGAACCCTTCCCGCAGTTTTACGCCCATGCCCAGACACAGATTGCCGTACACGTGATAATTCGAGGAGCCGTCGTCCAGGTCGATGCCCCAGGAATGTCCGCCGGGATGGCTGAACCTGTTATGTCGGATGTGAGTCACTTTCCAGTTGTCCAGACGACTGCGTTCCTTTGCGAATTCCTCGATTCCCCGACCGCCGTTGTATGAGGTTTTCCACCAGCGATCCCGCCCCCAACTGTTAAAGGGGCCGTGGTCGCCGCTCTCGCGAACCGTGTTGAAGGCGTCGTTGTACTCTATTACGTGGCCTCCCCAGCAGCCGTCGTTAATACAGATCGCCGCTCTCGGGCACTGGTATATCGTGTTGTGGCTCACTGTGATCTCCTGAGCCATGGAGATGAAGACGCCCGCCACCTGCTTGCCCACCAATCCGAACCTGTGCATCAGATTGTTGTGCACCTTGCATCGGCCGGGGTAGTCCGGCGTGTTCGGTCCCGGGACCAGGTCGATTTTGTCCTGCGGAACCGTGTTTTCGTACGAAATCGCCGGGCTTCTGACCGCTTTCAAATCGCCGACCAGGCACACTCCGCTCTCGCCGAGCCTCGTGAATCTGCTGCCGATTACATCCACCCGTCTGTTGTAGCCGCTTATGAAGACGCCGTTGCCGCCGAGGTCCTCTAACGAACAGTTTCGCATCGAGCAATCTTCACATCCCGAGAATCGAACCGCTGCGAGCCGGGCTATAGACCAGTCTCCGCGAAGCAGCCGTTCGTACGGCTCCATGAACACCCGCCTGGTATGGCGAAAAGTGATTCCATCAAACGATAAGCCCCTGACCGGTTTCTCGCGGCTGCCTTTTACGACGAAAAGCTCTTTCAGCCCGGCTGCAATCACTTCGGCGCCTTCGAGATCTACTCCGGCAGCGGGTCTCAGGTACAGCCGGCGTGACTCGGCGTTGTAATACCATTCGCCTTCCGCATCCAGTTCCTCGAAGATGTTCTCTACGAACAGATAGTTGCGATGGTAGCCGCCTCTGTAATACTTATCCCAGCCCCCGCCGCGATTCTCCTGCCAGCCGCCCTGAAATCGTATTTTGCCTTCTTCGTCGACTCCCGCAATCCTGTAATGCTTACTGCCCCACATCGCTGAGTGAAGCGCGTGCATATAGCCGCCGACCGGATCAGCCCACTGCTTAACCCGCCCCGGCGAGATGGCCTCTTTGCTGGTGCCGCCGAAGAACTTCGCTTGCGGATCGTAATTCGGATAGCGCGCCATTCGCTGAAGCACACCGTTGACAAAAAGTTGGTCCGGCAGCTCTATGTCCCCGTCGACCTTTGCACGGAATATCCCGTCCTTGTAAGGCCTCCAGTCCAAATCAAGCGGAACACCTCCGCTTACAACGGGAGTCTCGCCCTTTACCGCTACATAACGGACCCGCACCCCGGCATGGCCGTCCCGAGATCCGAAGACTATCGGTTCTTTCAGATAATAGTTGCCGCCGTACAAGTGAACGACAATATCTTCAGAAGTGCGACTCAAACCGGCCCGCACGGCGTCGCGCGCCCGCTCGATTGTTGCAAATGGCTCCCGGCTGCTGCCCGCGGCATTATCATCGCCATTCGATGAAACATAGAAGTCAACACCATTGACATCGGTAACTGTAATGCACAAGAAAATACAAATAAGCAGATTCTTCATAAGTCAGTCTTCAATCGTTAAGTCCACAATAATACCGGCTATGTATCCCACGGCAAAAGTTGTGCCGGTGCTAACCACGATCAGCCACGTCCAGGGAAAATGTATTACTTTATTAACATCCAGAAGCAAAAGTGTAAGTGACAAAAACGCTCCGGCTGTCATTGCCGCGATATTGGCCCGATTCACCCGCCGCTTGGTAAGCAGGCCAAGCAAAAACACACCCAGTATCGCACCGCCGGTAACGGAGAACATCTGATATGCAAACCACAAGATGTTCTTGATCGGATCACAGGCCAGCGCAATCGCGGCCAGAACGACTCCGAACATGACCACACTCGTGCGCGACACCAGCAGATAGTGTTTTTCGCTCGCATTCCTGTTCAGCAATGGCCTGTATATGTCCGTCACAAACGAGGACGCAAGCGAACTGAGCGGCGAATCAATGCTTGCCATAACAATCGCCGCCAGCATCAGCCCTTTGAGGCCCTGCGGCAGCGAATGCGCGACGAAATGACTTAGGACTTCTTTTGCCCTTTCCGGGCCGGGCAGATTCGGGTTCTGCTTATAAAAAACGAATAAGAGTGTGCCAATAGCCAGGTAAAGACAGGTAATCGGAATTACGGTAATGATGGTTGAAATCAGCGTCCGCTGACTTTTCTTGCGAGTTCGCACCGTGAGTAGTCGCTGCATCATCTCCTGATCGGCGCCGAACGAAGCGAGGCCGATAAAGAATGCATTACCCGCCATGGCCCAAAACGTCTGCGAATTTCCGGCATCGAATGCGAAACTGAAGGTCTGGAGTCGTTCCTCCCGTCCCGCAATTTCCCATGCCTGGGCGAAGCCTCCCTCGATGCGGCTCGACAGGTAGACCAGCAGTACGACGCCGGCGATGATGAACATGACGGCCTGATATGCGCCGGCCCATACGACGGCCTTGACACCGCCGAATGCAATGAAGATTATGCTCACAACAGAAAACAGCAGCAGGCTCTGCAGCAGAGTCCAGCCCATAATCAGCCCCACACCCAGACAGGCCGCGTACAAACGGATGCCCGATGCAACGAGCCGGGTGAGAAAGAAGAAGACGGAACCGGCCAACTGTGTTTCGGGGCCGAAGCGATGTCTCAAGAACTCATAAATGCTGGTACAGTCGTATTTGTAGAAGATGGGAATGAACAGATAGGCGACCATGATCCTGGCCGCCGCCCCGCCGATCAGAAACTGCAAGTACGCCCAGTTCTCCGCATACGCAGTGGCGGGAAAGCCCACAATGGTCAAAGCGCTGATCTCGGCCGCGACAAAGCTCAGACAGGCCACCACCGCGGGAACACGGCGGCCTCCGAGGAAGAAATCGTTCGTATTCTTCTCTTCGCGTCCGAACACGTAGGAGATTACGAACAGCAGAACCACCGCAACGCCCACAATCGCCAGATCAACGCCCGCCGGCGACGCTGGCGGGCCGCTTGCCGCAACATGCAAATTAAAACCCGTCAAACCAGTATATCCGTAAAGCAGGTCTTTCCAGTTGCCCCCGGTGAATGCCGATTATACAGGCATGAGGCAGCACTGGCAATTGGCAATCGGGCTTGCCGCCCCGGGTGAGATTCGAATTTGATACCTGTCGATATTCTGATAATATCGACACTATCGCCGCCCAATGTTGCCGATAGACTCGAACGCACTGAAGAAAGGAATGTAGCGGACATGAATTCAACGACTGATTCCTCGGATAAAGAAATCGGCCTCTGGCCCCAGATCGAACCTTACCAAAGCGATTTCCTGCAAGTTTCCGATCTGCACACGATCTATTATGAATTGTGCGGCAAACCGACCGGCCGGCCCGTATTCGTCCTCCACGGCGGGCCCGGTGCAGGCTGTTCACCATATATGCGAAGGTTTTTCGACCCGGACAAGTTCTGCATAGTGCTGCACGATCAGCGTGGAGCGGGCAAATCGACTCCCCCGGCCGAAATCAAAGAAAACAACACACAAAATCTGGTGGAGGACATAGAACGGCTGCGAAAACATCTGGATTTAGACAAGATCATTCTGTTCGGAGGCTCCTGGGGAACCACTCTTGCCCTGGCCTATGGTCAGACGTATCCGGAGCACACCGGCGGCATGATCCTCAGGGGGGTCTTCACCGCCACACAGGAAGAGATAGACCACTTCTACCACGGGGCAATAGCAGATTACTTTCCCGAAGTGTACGAGAAGTTCGTAAACAGCCTGCCGGAGCCCGACCAACGCCCGCTGTCGGAATATCTGCTTTCACTGATCGAAAGTGAAGACCCCGAGCAGAGTGCGAAATACAGCAAACTCTGGGCGTGGTATGAATTCAAAGTCGCCGGCCTTGAAATGTCCGACGAGGACGTCAATGAAAAACTGGACGAGGTCGATTCATTCGCCTTCGCACGAATAGAAAACTACTACATAACAAAGAAGTGCTTCCTGGAAGAGGGGCAACTGCTCAAAGACGCCCACAAGCTCGAGGGCATCCCGATCATAATAGTCAACGGCCGTTACGATGTAATCTGCCCGCCCAAAAACGCGTACCGGCTGCAGAAGGTCTGCCCCGACGCAAAACTCGTGTTCGCCGAAAGCGCCGGGCACTGGATGGGCGAAAAGCCCATCGAAAGAGAGCTTCTGAAAGCGGCGAAGCAGTTCGAGCAGCCCGGATAACAGTTTTACTTTACCCGTCCGAAATGCTACAACAGGTTCATCAGGCAACCAGAGCCTTTCGAAGGACGGTAAATGATCACTATTCGACGGCCAAAGTACGTTTCGCGCCCCTTAGTGTGGGCGGTTCTGTTGTTTTTTTGCATTGTTTCGCTGTCGTGCGGGTCGCCAACAGCGGACCTGCAGGCCGCGTCGATTCATCCGGCAATCGAGTACTCTCACCGCACCATCGCTGATAAGCCCTGGTCGATACATATAGCCGGGATAAGGCGAAACAGTGCGGACCTGCGGTTCGTATCTTCGCTTGCAAAGGGACGCATATACGACCTGGCGACCGTTGCTACTCAGGCCAGAGCCGTGCCGGAGGTCGTCGGAAGACCGCTGCTGGCCGTAAACGGGGATTTCTTCCGGATTCGGCTGGGCCCATACCGGGGCGATCCGCTGGGGCTGCAGATTGCCCGCGGCGAACTTCTGAGCACCCCGAGAGGCACGAGCTTCTGGGTCGACAAGTCGAACATCCCCCACATAGGCACAGTCCTTCCCAGATTCCAGGTTGCAGGACCAAACGGCGTCAAGATAGAGTTCAAAATAAACGAGCCGCTGACCGATAATTCCGCGGTCCTGTTCACCCCGACGATGGGCAAATCCACCCGAACCACAAATGCCCGTGAGTTCGTCCTCAAACGCACCGAATCCGGTCCCTGGCTGCCGATCAGAGCGGGCATGGAGTACTCGGCCCGAATCGAAAGCGTCCTGGAAAAAGGCAATAGCCGCATACCCCGGGACAAAATGATTCTGGCGGTGGGTCCGGCGCTGCTGGAGAAGACGTCGGATTTCTCTGTCGGGTCGATTCTTACGATACGCACCAGCACAACTCCGGACCTGCACGACGTGCGGACCGCCGTTGCCGGAGGGCCTGTACTTGTAAAGAACGGCGAGGCTCGCAAATGGAAGCCTCCACAGCCGCGGCACCCCAGGACAATGATAGGCTTTAACGAAAGCCACTATTTTCTGGTCGTGGTCGACGGCAGACAACCCGGGCTTTCCATCGGAATGACCTACCCGGAAATGGCCGAACTCATGCTCGAACTCGGCTGCACCGATGCCATGAACCTCGACGGCGGCGGCTCGTCCACCTTCTGGTTCGCGGGCAAGGTGTTGAACTCCCCTTCGGATCCCTTTCCCAGAGCTGTGGCAAACGCATTGATTCTCGTCCAAACCGAGTCAGGAAACACAAACTGAATGGCAACTCCAGAGGAAAAAGCAAGACAGTTTCTCCAAAACGAGCAGGCATTTCGCCTCGGAACCCTGCTTACCGAGTCGTTCCACCCCAAAACGAATCTGCTCTCACAGATGGCCAAAACTAATCTGCGAAGCGCAATTTCGATGCTTCAGACAGTCGACGCGGAGATACCGCCAATGGTTCGCAGAGTCATTTCGGAACCCGTATTCTGTCAGCTAACAGAAGCTTTCGAGAAGACCCTGTGCAGCGGCAATAAGGTCTTCTTCACGGGCTGTGGGGCAACAGGCAGGCTGGCTATTCTCCTCGAAGCCGCATGGCGGCGCTTCTGGTATGAACTGGTTGACGAGCACCCAAAAGCGTTCGACAAGCTGCCGGACCTCTCTGATCACGTGCTCAGCGTCATGGCGGGCGGAGATTTTGCTTTGATAAAGTCGGTCGAAGGGTTCGAGGACTTTCCCGGCTTCGGCAGGCATCAACTCGTCGAAGCGGGCGTAAGCGAAGGCGATCTGGTTGTGGCAATTACCGAGGGGGGCGAAACACCGTTTGTAATCGGGACCGCCTGGCAGGGTCTGGAGTTCGGGGCCGATGTGTTCTTCGTCTACAATAACCCTACAAAGCAGCTCGCGGAAAACGTCGAGCGGTCGCGCCGGGTCATCGAAGAGCCGCGAATTAAGAAGCTGGACCTGACAACCGGCCCCATGGCCGTCGCCGGCTCAACCAGGATGCAGGCTACCACGGCCGAGCTGCTGGTTGTCGGCACGGCGCTCGAGACCGCACTGGTGAACATACTTAAGAAACAACTGGGCCCCGCAGGCACGGTGGCCATAGGCATTCGCGAGCTCGGAACGACCCACTATCATTACCGTTTCACCTGTCTTTTGAGTCAACTGGCCGCCCCGGCGTCTGTCGCTGCGATGATGCGATTGATCGAATTCGAAGAACAGATCTACCGCCGCCACGGGCTGATAACATACGCAGCAGACGATTTCATGCTGGATGTGCTTACGGATACTACGGAACGCTCGCCGACGTTCATGGTTCCGCCTTTCAGAAAGTTCGATGATTCGGATTCGCCGGCGTCGTGGGCATTCGTTAAAAACTTCGGGCTGCCCAGCGTCCGGGCCTGGCGCGATATGCTCCAGCGGGAGCCTCGCGGTCTGGAATGGACCGACGAAACCTACGAACGGCTCAACGCGCCCGCGGATCTCAGGAACAGCCCGCCGGCATTGAACAACGATGAAATTCACAAGTTCCTGATTGGAAATGAGCCGGATGCATCACGAACTGACTGCCCGGCTTCCGCTCTTATTGCAATTGCCGCCGGAGAAACGGCGGATCCCCGCAACCAGCGTCCTGTGAAAGACCATCTCCACGAATTCGATCATAACGCAGCCATCGTTATCGGCGGCCTAAGAGCCGTCGATCACACCGAAACGCTCTTCGGATTCCCGTGCCAACTGCTTGCTTCCCCGCTCAAACTCTGGCACCACCTGGCGATAAAACTTGTGCTCAATACGGTCTCCACGGCGACAATGGTCCGCATGGACCGCGTTATCGGCAATGCGATGGTCTGGCTCTCACCCAGCAATAAGAAACTGATCGACCGCGGCTGCCGACTGATCTCACAACAGACCAATTGCACCTACGAACAGGCCTGTTTCGCAATGCATGAGGCAATAGACCGCATCCAAAGTCACTCCGAGCCGAATGAAGAACCCCCATCTCCCGTAGCCCTGGCCATCAGGCAAATCCAGTCCGATCAGGGAAAAGGCTGACCGATCACTCCCGGTATAATAGGTATTTGCCGCGGTCTTTGGCGAATTGATTAGCCTCTGCGGACCACCGCTCGATCAGCCCGTTCAAAGACTCTCCTGCCAGGATTGCCTTGCGAATGCTTGAGGTGCCGCAAAGCCTGTCGAAGTGCCCGATACGCCACTCGAATTCATTCCGGTCAAGTTTGTACAGTTCGTTGACGATCAGTACGCCCGCACAGAACAGGGCAAACCGGTCTCTGTTCGTGATGATCAGCTTTGCCCCTTCGCAGTGTCTGTCCTTGTGCTTTGAAAAAGTCGGAACAAAGCCGGCCTTCTCGAACAGCACGCCTTCTAATCCAAGTCCGTTGAGCCTTTTTGCCAGCACATCCGAGTCGATCCAGGGCGCGCCGAATTGAAGAAAAGGCCTGTCCGTTCCCCGCCCTTCCGAAACATTAGTCCCTTCCAGCAGACACAGCCCCGGATATGCGGTTGCGGTCGCAAGATCCGGCATGTTCGGCGAGGGCTTGATGAATTCCAGACCAGTCTGGTCGAACCACATATTCCTTTTCCATCCGGTCATGCAAACGACGTGCAAATTGACACGTGAATCCGCGACCAGCCAGCCTCGGTGGTTGAACATTCGCGCAAGCTCGGCAACCGTCATTCCGTGCCGGACCGGAATCGGGTATTTGCCAACGAAGCTCGCGTACCCGGATTCAAGGATGGGGCCGGCGACCGTTTTTCCATTGATGGGATTTGGTCTGTCGAGCACAACGAATTCCTTGCCGCTCTCGGCGGCGGCCTCCATCGCCAGCGCCATCGTGTAGATATAAGTGTAGAACCTTGCCCCGATGTCCTGAATGTCGAACACGAGCACGTCCACCTCGGCGAGCATCTCGGCGGTCGGCTTGCGGGTTTTGCCGTACAGGCTGTGAACGGGTATTCCGTGGACGGGATCGACCCCGCCGGCAACCTTTTCGCCGGCCTCGGCCAGACCGTAAATACCGTGTTCGGGGCCGAAAAGAGCGGTAATTCGCACCCCCTCCATTTCTACAAAAATGTCTATAACATGCCGGCCTTTGCTGTCGCGGGCCGTGTGGTTGGTAATGATGCCTACACGTTTGCCCCGAAAAAGGTCCTCATGGCGGTCCAAATTGTCCAGCCCGGTTCTCACAGTCGCCGAGCAGGCCGTTGCAGCCAAGCCGGCCAGGATCAGTAAAGAAGACAGGATTCGTTTCATTTGATGCTCCTAATCTGAGTCTAACCTGTAATTATATCCGCCGCGGCAATTTCTGTCCAATCGCACCCGGGGCTGTTATAATACCGGCGGTCAATAAACATGCGTGTATCAGCGAAAAAATCTCTGGCCGTCGTCATTTGTACTGCGCTGCTTCTGTGCCTGCTGACAACAAGCTGCCAGAAGCCGGCCAGGATAGATCCTTCGGAGCTTACGGGCATTTCGCGGACCGTCGAAACCCAGATAGAAGATGGAAACATCCCGGGAGCGGTCGTTTTGGTGGCCCAGAACGATGAAACGGTATATCACAAGGCCTTCGGGTCGCGAATAATCGAGCCGATTGTTGAGCCGGCCACGCCCGGTACTATATACGACCTGGCTTCGTTGACCAAACCAATCGCCACGGCAACCTCGGTGCTGATCCTGGTCGACCGGGGCAGGATAAACCTGTCCGACCGCGTTACGGACTATTTGCCACAATTCGGTCAGAATGGAAAAGAGGACGTCCGCATAGTCCACCTTTTGACCCACACTTCCGGCCTGCCGGCTTACACAAATGCAAATACGCTCAAATCCCGGTACGGCTCTCCCTGCCCGGATAAGGTAATAGAAAAGATATGCTCACTGACCGCAGTCAGCGAGCCGGGACGGGAATTCCGCTACAGTTGCCTGGGTTACATCACACTCGCCGAAATAGTCCAAATCGTTACGGGCCAGGACATTGCCAAATTCAGCCGAACCAACATTTTCGAACCGCTGGGCATGAATGGGACAAGCTTCAATCCGCCGCCATCCCGGATCGGACGAATTGCCGCTACTGAGATCATCGGCGGCAAGCCGCTCCGAGGCACGGTGCATGATCCGCTTGCTCGACTCAACGGCGGTATATCCGGCAATGCGGGCCTGTTCTCCACGGCCGAAGATCTGGCGATTTACTGTCGAATGCTGCTCAATGACGGCATCCTCGACGAGCGCAGGATTCTCAGTTCCGGCGCGGTAGAGTTGCTGACAACAACTCAATCCCACGGCCGGGCCTGCGGATTCGATCTCAGTTCCGGCTATTCATGGATCAAAGGTCGGTACGCACCGCCGCAGGCGTTCTGCCACTCCGGCTACACCGGAACGTCGATAGTCGTAGATCCGGCTACAGAAATAGCGATAATAATCCTCGCAAATCGTGTCCACCCCGATGATTCCGGAACCACTCGACCGCTCAGAACCGGAATTGCAGACGCCGTATTCTCAGCCTGCGGCTACATCTCACAACCATAAGACAGCGAAGGTCCTTATTTATAGTCTCTATACTAAGCGGAGCCTCTTGCTGCAAAAAATCGGCAGAAGCTTAAAAAATATTTCGACCGGCCCGGAGTCTCTCCACTGCGATAAAACAGTGTTATCGGGTTTAATCGAGACAATTTGATCGCATCGAGGCAAATGCTCGCTACCGCGAAGCTGGGTAATCGGCGACTGTAGACAGAATAAACAATTGCATGGTACTTCGACTATCTTGCCCCGCTTAAAACGGCCTGTTCGTGGGACACAAGTGCGGTTGAAAAACGCTCAAGCACGGGAACCCGTTCGGCCGATTGGCATTATAGAACGAGAAAAACTTAATAAGGTCGTGTCGCCCCTGTAGAGCGGCTTGCTGGTATTTCAAACATATAACCCTATATAGAGCAGGAATAACCACGCATCCGCCTCCGGGGGCTTTTTTTGCGCGCCGTCGAAGCCCTACTGTAATTCGATCACCGCCACGTCTTCCGGCTGCAGGGGCAGACAAATGCGACCGTTTCGCATGGTCAGCCTTTAACAGTATACTCTGCCAGGAGCACAATTGCGATATTACCTCGCAAAACAGGCCCCCAAGCGGTATAATGTGCAAGATTAACTCACGGTATCATTGTAAATGCAGGAGAAATCGAAATGAATTCACGCAACCGTCGTCAATTCCTTGCGGGCACCGCCGCCGTCTCGGCCGGACTGCTCGCCCCGCCCGCGAGAGCCGCCGAATCTAAAGCCAACAAAAAGCCACCGCTGAAAATCGGTATAATGACTTACAACATCGCCCGCAACTGGGACGTCGAGACTATCATTAAGAACTGCACCGAGGCGAAGTTCCTCCACGTCGAGTTGCGAACAACCCACGCCCACAAAGTGGAAGTGGATCTAAGCGCAGCCCAGCGCAGCGAGGTCAAAAAGCGTTTCGAGGACTCGCCCATCGAAGCAATCAGTCTGGCAAGCGGCTTCAGCTATCATCATCCGGACCCGGCGGTTCTTCGAAAGAACATCGAAGGCACCAAAAAATACACACTGCTAGCCCGCGACATAGGCGCCAGAGGCATCCGGGTGTTCCCCAATCAGTTCCCGGTAAAGGGCGTACCGGAAGAGAAGACGCTGGAACAGATAGGCAAAGCCGCCGCCGAATGTGCGGATTTCGCCAACGACCACGGCGTAGAGATTCGGCTGGCCAACCACGGTCGGGGAACGAACAGGATAACCGTGACGCGGAGGATTCTCGACTACGCCCGGTGCAAGCACCTGTACGTAAACTGGAACTGCGACATGTCTGATATCGAAGCACCCGGTTTCGACGCCAACTTCAATCTCGTCAAAGACAGAATCGGCAACATCCATCTGCACAGCATGTACAACGAGAAATACCCCTACCGCAGACTGTTCGAACTGCTGCGGCTGAACAATTACAAAGGCTACTGCAACGCCGAAATAGCCGAGAGCAGCGAACCGGTACGCCTTATGAAGTACTACCGAGCGCTGTTCCTGGCGTACCAGAACGTAATCTGAAATGAACACCTGAATTGCGAATTCAACGGAGCAAAGCCATGAACAAACTGACCCGTCGCCGGTTCATCAAGACAACCGCGGCCGCAGGTGCGGCATAACCGAAGCGGTCGAGTTCGTCCGAAAGGGCAGTTTGGGCAAAATCCTGTACGCTCACGGTATAAACTACAAACCACGACCGAGCATAGGCAAAGTGTCCAGTCCCCCGCCGCTGCCCGAAACGCTTAACTACGACCTCTGGGCGGGTCCGGCGCCGGACAGGAAGATAATGCGCAAGTATCTCCATTACGACTGGCACTGGGACTGGACCACCGGTGACGGCGACCTGGGCAATATGGGAATACACTATATGGATGCATGCCGCCTGACCCTTGGACGGGATACCCTGCCGAAGAGCGTTATCAGCATCGGAGGACGATTCGCATACGAAGACGACGGGCAAACGCCGAATACCATGATTACGATGCTTGATTACGAGCCGGCGCCGCTCATCTTCGAAGTCCGTGGCCTGCCCAAAGACAGGAAGTACCTCACAACTGCGTGGAACAGAAACGCTGGAAAGACGATGGACACTTATCAGGGCGTCCGTATCGGTGTGATAGTTCACTGCGAGGGGGGCTATCTTGCGAACAGCTCCGCGTTTGACAAGTCCGGCAGGCTCATAAAGAAATTTGAGCCCACCAACAAGGAACTGCGGGCCAACTTCATCGATGCCGTGCGATCTCGGAGAGTTTCGGATCTCAACAGCGATATACTTGAAGGCCACCTCTCCGCATCGCTGGTTCACATGGCAAACATCTCCCACAGAACCGGTAAGAAGGCCTCGCCGGACGAGCTTGGCCGGACGGTAAAATCGGATAGGGACTGGGCCCGGTCTTACGAGCGATTCGCCTCTCACCTGGCTGCAAATGCAGTTAATTTGGATAAGACCCCGCCCACGCTCGGCGCCCGCCTGGAATTTGACCCGGCATCCGAAACATTTGTCGGCCAGAAAGCCAAAACAGCCAACGCGCTTGCCGCGGGCACTTATCGCGACCCTTATGTAGTTCCCCGTAAAGTTTAGCTGCGACGGCTTGCAAAAGCGATTATACGGTTACGAAACAGCAACGGCGTTGCGCATTAATTCCGGGTCAATCTTGATTCCAGAGCCCGGTCCTTCGGGCACATTAATCGCGCCGTCTTCGAACTTGAGCTGCGGTTCGTACCATTTGCCGGTGGTCTCTATACCCCCTTTATACTCATGGAAGAGGCCGATGTTGGGCGTATACGAGCAGAAGTGCAAAACATCCACATATCCGACACCGCCTCCGGACATGTGGGGCACAACCGTACAACCGGCCTCGGCCGCCATTCTCGCAACCCGCGTCGTGCGGATGTAGCCGCCGTAGTAGTGCAGGTCCGGCTGAACGATTTGAACCGCCCCGTTCTCGATCATCCACCGAAAACGCCTCTGACTCGGCTCCTGCTCACCGCCGGCCACCGGTATCGACAGCGCATCGGCAACCTTCTTCGTCTCCTCGAGATGGTCGAACGGGCACGGCTCCTCGAACATATCGATACCGTTATCCTCCAGCAGCCTGCCGATCTCTATGCCCTTTTCGGCGTCATAAGAACCGTTCGAATCGGCGAAGATCGCCACATCGTCTCCGAGTTCCTTGCGGACAATCTTGATCAGGCCCTCGCTGCGGCCGGGAATCGAATCGGCGTTGTTGCGCATCCGACCGCCCACCTTGAACTTGACCGCCTTTGTGCCGCTTCTGGCGATCAGGCCTTTAAGGACGTCCACCTCCTGCGCCGGGCTTGTGTGCCGATTTCCGCTGGCGTAATACATCCGGACTTTCTTGCGCACCACGCCGCCGAGCAACCGGCCTATGCTTCTGCCTCCTATCCTGCCCAGCATGTCGAGAATACTGAATTCCACCCACGCCACGCAGCACCACAGGGCAAGGTTCGACATCTTGTAGTTGCTCTTGTACAGATAGACGCCGTCGATGAGGCTTTCGAGATCCCTCGCATCCTTGCCGATAAAGTACGGAATCACCCTTTGCTGCAGGATAGGATAAAGGTATGCGGCCCGGCTGTTGGTAACCGCGATGCCCTCGGCGCCGTCCTTCGAGCGGGTGCGGACAAAGTAGAACCGCCCGCTCTTGAGCAGCTCTATGGACTCGATCCTGACCGGAGAAGTAACCGAATCCAGGTTTAACACCGGTCTTGCCGCCGCCTTATCCAGCCTCTCGACATCCACGGTCCTGCTCGCGCCGGCCCGCCCGTTAACGGCGGCCAATATCCCGGCACCTATAAATCCACGCCGATCAAACTTCATCAGATTTTTCTCCTGAAAAGCAAATGCAGTAAACGTCTGCACTATGCTATCGAGCCTGGGAACACAAGTCAAAAGCATTGCCAACGCTCCGTTCGGCCATTAAGATAACTGCATCAGAAAAGTCTATTCAAGGAGGCAATCATGGCAGGCAGGCAAATCATCGTCCTTACACTCCTGACGCTAACGGCCCTGGCGGGATGTCAATTCGCCCCCAAAACCGCCCCACTGGCGGGACCCACTGCAATAGTCGTCCCGCCCGGAGCTTCATCGGCCGAAGAACTCGGTGCAAAAGAAATCCGCAGGTATGTCTATCTCCGCACGGGCAGGCTACTGCCAATTGTCGAAACTAATGAATCACCCGAATCGGTTAACTTGATAATTGTCGCTCACAACAACCGCCTCGTACTGGAGCCGCTCAAAAAGGCCGATCCAGATATCGCCCAGGCCGTCAACAATCTTGCCGACGAACAGTATATTCTTCGAACAGTCCGGTTTGACGACAGAAGATGTGTCCTGGTGGTTGGCGTAAATCAGGTTGCGACCCTCTACGCCGCATACAGATTTGCCGAACACATGGGGGTGCGATTCTATCTGCATGGCGATACCGTCCCCGATAGACAAATACCTTTTGCGCTCCCGGAAATTCACGAAAAGGGCAATCCGCTGTTCGCCGTCCGCGGCATACAACCCTTTCACGACTTTCCCGAGGGTCCCGACTGGTGGAATCTCGACGACTACAAGGCAATACTGGCCCAGTTGCCGAAGCTTCGCATGAACTTTCTGGGTCTGCACACCTATCCGCAGGGTCACGCAGGTCCGGAGCCGACGGTCTGGATCGGATTGCCCGAAGACGTAGAACCGGACGGAACAGTCGAATTCAGTTCACCTTCGAGCTATCAGAATACACTCCGCGGCAACTGGGGCTACGCTGCAACAAAGACCTCCGACTATTGCTTCGGCGCGGACCAACTGTTCGAAAGTGATGCCTATGGACCCGAGGTCATGGAAGGCGCGATGCCGTGGCCGGAAAGCCTGGAAGAACGTAATCAAGTTTTCAACCGCACCGGCCGCATGCTCGGCGATGCATTCGAATTCGCCCACTCGCTCGGAATAAAAACATGTGTGGGCACGGAAACACCGCTGATCATCCCGGACACGGTTAAGGAACGCATCAAGAGCAAAGGCACGGACCCACAAGACCCCGCGGTGGTCAAAGAAGTCTACCGGGGTATGTTCGAACGTATAAGCAAGGCCTATCCGCTGGATTATTACTGGTTCTGGACTCCCGAAAACTGGACCTGGAGCGATGTGAAGCCCGAGCAGGTCGAAGCGACCTTGAACGACTTCGAGGCTGCTATATCGGCCGCTGAGGAAATAAATGCTCCGTTCACGCTGGCCACCTGCGGCTGGGTGCTCGGACCGCCGAACGACCGCGCCCTTTTCGACAAAACCCTCCCGAAGGAAATGCCTGTAAGCTGTATCAACCGGAATGTCGGTTTCGAGCCGGTCGAACCGGGCTTCGCCAATGTTCAAGGCCGTCCAAAATGGGCCATTCCCTGGCTTGAGGATGACCCGGCAATGATTATTCCGCAGTTATGGGTTGGCAGGATGCGTCGCGACGCGGCTGACGCCCTCTCATACGGCTGCGACGGGCTGCTTGGTATTCACTGGCGAACGCGAATTCTGGGGCCGAATGTCTCGGCGCTGGCCCACGCCGCCTGGCATCAGAGCACCTGGAATCCACAGCTAAACAGCGGCGCACAGACCATTGAGCCAAAACGAGCCGAAGGCCGCATCGGCGGAAAAACTGCAAGATTTCCCGATAACGAGATCGCTGCAACCGAACAGCCCGCTCTCTACCAGACGGTTCTCTACGATGTCCGGGCATACCGTATAGCAGTGCCGGACAGCCGGTACGACGTAACCCTGAAATTCTGTGAGCCACACTATACACAAGCCCACGAAAGAGTCTTCGGCGTAGAGCTTGAAGGCAAGAGAGTTATCGACAGTCTCGACATCTTCCAGGAAGCCGGCCAAAACAAGGCCCTGGATTACACCTTCGAAGACATCGAAGTAACCGACAACATGGTGGACATCGACTTTGTGAAAATAATCGAGTTTCCGTCGATCGCCGCTATTGTGGTCAAAGGCCCGGCGGCTGCCAGAAAGATTAACTGCGCCGGCCCGGCATGGAAGGATTACAGTTCTGATCTACCCGCGCTTGGTGCAGACGCCAGGCCCCGCGACCTGCCTGCGGACGACTTCTACGCGGACTGGGCACGTTCTCAATTCGGACCCGAAGCCTCACAGCAGATTGCCAAACTTTTCACGAAGATGGACGGCGGCCCTCTTTCGATGGTGGGCATGCCTCAGGTGGCTAATCTGCCGCGACCAGCCACCTGGGTCAAAGGCCCCGGCGGCATCAAACCCGATCCCCGGCCCTGGGAACAGGTAAAACCCGAATACGCCTTCGTCGATGAATTGGCCGCCCTTCGACCGCTCATCATGGGCCGAGGGAATCTGGAACGCTTCGATTACTGGCTGAACAACTTCAAATATCTGCGGGCGCTGGGCAGGGTAAACTGCACGTGGGCGGTTTTCAACGATGTCATGGAAAAGGTCGAGGCCGAAAAGAGTGCGGCAAAGCAGCAGGCCCTTGCACTCGAACTTGCCCTGCCTGTCCGCAAACAGCTCGTCGCCGATGTTACGGAAACTCAGCGTTATCTTCTGGCGACGATCAACACAACCGGCTCGCTGGGCAACGTCGTGAACTTTCAGCAGCATATCTTCCCGACCCTGCTGTACGAACCCGGCGAAAAGCTGGCCGGCTTTCTGGGCCGTCCGCTTCCGGCGGATGCGGTTGCTGCTGACCATTACGTCGGTCCGGCAAAGATAATCGTGCCCACCGTACGCACCAGTCTCCACAAAGGCGAATCGCTGAGCCTGAAGATTATTATTCCGGGACTCAAGAGCACCCGCGAAGCCTCTCTCAACTGGCGGCCTCTGGGAAAAGGGAGCTTCAAAAGCATACCGGTCGAACGCGTCGCACGAGCGGTCTATTCGGCCCGGATACCCGCCGATGCAATACAGAATACGGATTTCGAGTACTACATAAGTGCAATCTCGACGGACAATAAGCCGCTCGTTTTTCCGGCATCGGCCCCCAAAATCAACCAGACAGTTGTTATAATGCAGTGAAAGTCGAATAAGCTCTGAAACCATGATGATGCCGGAGAATGCATGAACAAAACAGCTTTAACAAGACGCAATTTCCTCAAGAGCGCAGGCCTCGCAGCGGCCGCACTCAGTCTGCCCGACCAGGCCGCCCCCGCCTCGAACAGACGAAAGAAACCAAACGTCATCCTGATCCTTATCGACGATCTGGGCTGGGTAGACCTCGGTTGCTACGGTTCCAAATACTACGAAACCCCCAATCTCGACAGACTGGCCTCACAGGGAATGCGCTTTACCGATGCATACGCCGCGTGTGCGGTTTGTTCGCCGACGCGGGCGGCCGTGATGACCGGCCGCTACCCGGCCAGACTGGGAGTCACGGACTGGATACGCTCGCGTTTCCAGGGCGGCAAGATCCCACAAGACAAAAAGAACCCGACCGAATACGTAGGCGGATCCAGGAAGAAACTGCTCTGCCCGCCCAATGCACTCTGGATGGAGCTGGACGAAATCACCATCGCCGAAGCGCTCGAACCGGCCGGCTATACATCCTGCCATATCGGCAAATGGCATCTGGGCGCCGACGACTGGTACCCCGAAAAACAGGGCTTCGATTACAACATCGGAGGCTGCGACTACGGCCAGCCGCCCACTTACTTCGATCCCTACTACCGCAAGGGCCAGGGCGACATCCCCACCCTGCCGCCGCGAAAAGAAGGCGAATACCTCACCGACCGCGAAGCCGACGAGGCGGTCAAGTTCATAACCGACCACAGAGACAAACCGTTCTTCTTGTATCTGGCCAACTACGCGGTGCATACTCCCATACAGGCCAAAAAGGAGCTGGTCGAAAAATACAAGAACAAACCTTCCAGATACCAGAAGAACGCGACTTACGCCGCAATGATCGAGAGCGTCGATGACTGCGTGGGGCGGGTCACGAAAACTCTGGACGAACTTGATATCGCCGACGACACCGTCATATTCTTTACCGGCGACAACGGAGGTCTTCTCGGCCCCACGAATAATTTCCCGCTGAGATCCGGCAAGGGATTCCCCTACGAAGGCGGCATCCGCGAGCCGTTGATTGTCCGCTGGCCCGGCGTAGTAAAATCGGGCTCAGTCAGCGATGAACCCGTTACGAGTGTGGATTACCTGCCTACCATCTGCGACATAGCGGGCGCACCGCTGCCGAAAGACCGACCGATCGACGGCGATTCACTCGAAGCGCACCTTCGATCAAACGGCAAACGCAAACTTCAGCGGGATGCGATCTTCTGGCATTTTCCTCACTACAGGGGTTCTGTCGTACCTTACAGCATCATCCGCTGCGGCCCGTACAAGCTTATCAAACGCTACGAGGGGCCCACGTACGAACTCTACAACCTGGAAGAGGACCTTTCGGAAACCACGGATCTGAGCCGCAAAATGCCGGAGAAAGTAAAGCAGCTCGATGCAAAGCTCGTCGCCTGGCTGGAATCCGTAAATGCCAAAATGCCTCGCCTCAATCCCAATTACAAACCGCCCAGACCGAAATCCTAATCCAAACTCGACCCAAACCGAGACGATAAAAATGAACAGACGTGATTTTTTGAAAACAGCCGCAGCCTCAGCTACAGCGCCGACTTTTGCCGCCAAGCGTCGAGCTACCCGCAAACCGAACCTGCTGTTTATCTGGACCGACGAGCAGCGCGCCGACACAATGGCCGCCTACGGCAACAAGAGGATCCACACGCCCAATCTCAATAAACTCGCCGCTCAAAGCGTTGTCTTCGAAAGCGCCTACGTTACGCAGCCGGTTTGTACCCCGAATCGGGCGGCGGTCATGACTGGTTTGTGGCCGCATCAGACCGGATGCACCAAAAACAACATTCCACTCGCCAAATCCACACCGACACTTCCCGAACTGCTGAACGACCCGGATTACAGCACCGCCTACATGGGCAAGTGGCACCTTGGCGATGAGATCTTCGCCCAGCACGGATTCGACGAATGGGTATCCATGGAAGACGGCTATTCCGCTCACTACGGGCCCGACAAAGACCGCTCCCGCCGCAGCGACTACCACCATTTTCTCGTCGAAAAAGGGTACAAGCCCGACCGCGGCGACAAGTTCAGCCGTGGCTTCGCCGCACGCCGTCCCATAGAACACTGCAAACCCAAATTCCTCGAACTGAACGCCTGCGATTTTCTCCGTCGCAACCGCAATAATCCTTTCGTCCTTTACGTCAACTTTCTCGAACCGCATATGCCCTTCTTTGGCCCTCTCGACGACGAACATGACCCGGACAAGGTCACTCTTCCGGCCAATTTCGACGATCCCCTCGAAGAGAATGAGCCTCTCCGCTGTCGCGTCAAAAGAGAAGCATGCATAGCCAATTACGGCTCGGAAGAAACGGATATACGCGGCCTGATCGCACGGTACTGGGGCCTCGTAACCCAGGTCGACCGCAGCGCGGGCAAGATACTTGACACTCTCGACGAACTCGGTCTCTCCGACAACACAATTGTAGTCTATACCAGCGACCACGGCGACATGATGGGCGCTCACCGCCTGGTTGAGAAATCCGTCATGTATGAAGAAGCAGTCAGAATCCCGTGGCTGATGCGGGTGCCCGGCATTGAGAGCCGCAGAGTCGACAATTGTGTGAGCCAGATCGATATGGTCCCCACGCTTCTCGACCTGATGAATTGCCGAACCCGCCGCGGTCTTCCCGGCAAGAGCCTGCGCCCGCTGATGGAGGGAGAATCCACCACCCCGGAAGACATTTTCATGCAGTGGAACCCCGACAGTGGAGCAATCAGGATCAAAAGAGGTGGAACGGACCTGGCCGGCCCCGAAGAAATCAAACGCGTAAAGAACGAAAGCAGCAGAACGGTAATTACGCCCGACGGCTGGAAACTCGTGCTCAGCAATGCGGACAAATCACAACTGTACAACCTCAGAAAAGACCCTTCCGAAACGAAAAACCTTTTCTACTCTGGCGGATATGAGGAAATCGTAGAGAAACTGAGGCGCAAAATCCACCGCTGGCAAAAGCAGGTTAAAGACAGCACCGAAGTCTAAGGCCCGCTACGGCTTCCTGTAGCCGTCAACACCGAAAAGGTACTTGCCGTGCATCTTAGCTCGCCTTGTCGGTATCGTCGACGAATTCGATTTCATTTGTTTCGCACCAGTCGGCTGCTATCTCTCTATACCGTTCGTCGCGATACTCATACCAGTCGTCGAGTACGTCGAATTCATCGGCACAGTCCTTGAAACGTCGAAACGCACCGCTGCCGGTGATCGCCGACGACAGAATCCTGTACGTCCTTTCGTCTTCGACCGTTTGGATAAACTCCCTCATGAATCTGTACTCATGTATTTCCCTCTTGTCGGGCAGTCTTGCGAAATCCTTACCGCCCTCTTCCTCATCCTCCAGGATTTGCCGCACCAATTCCAGTTGCTCGGGCTTAAAAAACCCCTGCTCAACATCATCGTCGGATTCGGCCGCCATTATCTCCTCTTCAGTTAACAGCACGGTTTCGCCTGTCGTCCTGTTCAGGTACACCCCGCCATCTAGCGGCTGCATCTGCATCTTTTCGACAATATCACTGAGCTTAACTACCATTATCGCACCACCAGTTGTTATTTGAGTTTAAGTGGAACGCCTTTTTTCTTGGAATGCCTGATGAACTCTTCCACCTCTTTGAGCACCAACTGCAACTGGTCGACGTTCTCGAGCAGGCTCTCATAAAGCTTGCCGTCGTTAACGAATCGCCCCGCCGATCCCTTGCCGCTGTTGATTTTCTCCATTATTTGCCTGGTTTCGGCCAGGGTCCCACTGAGCTCTTCACTCACCTCAGTCAGGGCGTCAACCAGCACTTCGGCCCTGGCTTCGATGCTCTTCAAAGTCGCCCGTCCGTCCCTACCGAACCCCTGTATTTCCTTCAAGGCGTTCTCGGCCGTATCGAGAGACTTCTTGGCTCTCTCTATAACCTCATCAGCCTTGGACGTCAGCCGGCGAATATTGGCCAGACTCGCCTTTAAGTTTTCCTTGTTTTCCTTGTCTCCCAGCACTTCGTTTGCGTTAGCCATCAGAACGGTGAATTCATCAAGGGCCGATTCCAGCTTGTCCTGAATATGCTCCGGAAGAATATCCGCACTGCCGCCCAACACACCCTGTAATTCGATTCCGTCCTCGAGAAACTCTTTCGGCGGTGCATTCGGTTCGTATTCGGGCGCACGCAGTTCAATAAAGCTGCTGCCGAGCCCGCGAGTCATTACTGTGGGCACGACAGTTGCGGGTATCTCTTTGTACGCATCGTCTACACTGATAGTAACGGGCACCTGGTGGTACACTTCACCCGTTTCGAGATTCTCCATCACTCTGGGACGACGCACTCGGGTAACGGTCCCGATCTGATAGCCGCAGAACTTGACGGAAGTGTCTCTCTCAATTCCAGGCGCCGACGGGAGGCGAACCGTCACGTTATAAGCCCCCATCTGGCTTACCATCGAAGGCAGTTCGCCAAATTTAAAGATAAGCCACACCAGCGCCGCCAGCGCGACCATTACGAAAACTCCGACGATCAGATTTCGTCTTGTCTGAGTCGTCTCATAATCACTCACTCAAATCCCCTTTCGCATCACATTCGGCCTTCCATAAACAGCTCTCTTATGGCCCGCAGTGGATAACCGCTGTCATTAAGCCGCTTTATAAGCTTAATCCTTTCGACGCTTTTGTCGTCAAAGAGTCTTCGGCCGGTTGTCGTAACCTCAGTTGGCTCCAACAATCCGACCATCAGATAATATTGCAGAGATTGACGCGAAACGCCAGCCTTTTTTGCCGCCTCCCCAACAGCCATAAGCCTGTCCTTGCCGCTCAAAACAAAAACTCCACTACTTGCTTAACGTTGCCGGTGGCGTGCGGTCGTCTCTCTTTCACGGCCGTCCGGACATTTCGAGCCGCCTGACTACCTCACGGACCATCGTCAGAAGTCTGCTGCTCACTTCTTCGAACGATATACAACGTACCGCCCGCTTGAGGTCTTCGCCTTTTCGGCCGCGTCTGCGGGCGACGAGAACCAGATAATCAAACCCTGCCGGAATTCGATCCTGGTTCTGCCGGAAACTCTCGCGAACCAGCCTTTTCAGCCTGTTGCGGACCACTGCATTGCCGCAGTGCCTGCCGATCGAGATTCCGAGGCGAGAGTAACCACAATCGTTCGGGGCCGCGTATAGTCCCAGAAGACCGCTGCGGCAACAGACATTATGCGACAGAACCGCCCTGAACTGCTCGTTATTGACAAGCCTTCTATTCTTAGCGAACCCAAATCGCCTCAATTGGCCACCCAAATCTTCTTTTCAGCTTGTGACGCCGTATTTCTTCTATCGGCTTGCGGCAAGCCGTTTCATAACCTCTATTGCAGCCCTTTTAAGCGGTCTTTGTGTATCTTCCGAAAAAACACCTTGAGACCGGCAACAGGTCTTAAGCGGCATCTTCGGGAATTTCACCCGCCTTTGTGAGTGCGACTTTCGTCAGAATAGGCCCGATAATTTCAAAGAAAATACAGGTGGCGGTCACGGTAGCAAGGA
This sequence comes from uncultured Pirellulales bacterium, assembly GCA_964406945.1. GTDB lineage: Bacteria > Planctomycetota > Phycisphaerae > Sedimentisphaerales > Anaerobacaceae > UBA2266. The sequence continues at coordinate 13,053 of CAYOTO010000031.1, read as the reverse complement.
CTCCGCTGCCGATCTTTGCAGCATGCGGAAGTCCGTATTCGGCATCCAACAACCCGAATTCGTGCTGAATAATCAGAGACAGACCGATCGCAACGCCCGCCTGGGATAGAATCCCCATCCCGATATACTTTTTGATCTTCTTGTCAACTCTTCCTATGGAACCGCCCACGTACGCACCCCCGATCAGACCGGCCGATCTGGCTAGAATATAGACCAGACCCGTCAGACCCAGCGAAGGCAGCGCACCGAGATTTAAATGAGCCCCGGCCAGAGAAAAGAACAGAACGAATATCAGCGGCATGACTTCATGCAAGGGAGCCACGACGCGGTGAGTCTGACTCTCGCGGCGTGTATTGACCAGTATGAAGCCAATCACCATGTTCGTCATAATGAGCGAAAGGTGCAGCATTGCGCTTATTCCGGTCGCCAGCATTACAGCACCGAAGGTGAGTACAAAAATATCGCGCGAATTCTGCGTTTTGCGAACCATCCAGCAAAAAGCGTATCCGATCACGGTTCCCGTGACTATGCTGAGTCCTATTTCCTTAAGCGGCACAAGCATCGCCGGCAGAATGCTTATTGCCTCGCCGGTCCCCTCGCTTACCAGCAGGCTCTTGGCGACCGCGGCGGCGAAGCCGAAGATTATTATGGCCAGTCCGTCGTCGAATCCCACAACCGCATAAAGCGCTTTGGTGAGACTGCCTTTGGCTCTGTACTCGTGTATCACGGCAACCGTGCCTGCCGGAGCACTGGCCGGCGCCACCGAACCGAAAACCAGAGCCAGCACAAAATCCCCCGTGAACGCATACACCGCAGCGCATACAACACTGAAGGCAATCAAAGATTCGGCCAGAATAATAGACACGATTCCCATACCCAGGTGTCTTAGGGACGAAATGCTTAGTTCAGAACCTATGCTGAATGCAACGAATCCCAGAGACATCTGGGTTATGAACGAAAGGTGGTCGAGATTGGATTCTTCGAACAGTCCAAAAACACTGGGACCGAGGACTATGCCCAGAGCCATGTACCCCACCAGCGAAGGCAAACGCAAACGCTTGAACCAGTTGCCGCAATAGAAGCCCGCGACAGTTGCAAACCCGATAATCGCCAGTGGAGAAATGTGCAAATCAGATACGTAAGCAATCATATAAATCTTCGTTTCTTCTATAAAAGGGTACTCACTCTAAAAATCAACTCGCAGCGATCCGGCATGGTAATAAACCGGTTGTACCGTCAGCATAATTCCGGTCGACTTGTTCAGGTCGCCGGCCACCGCTTCGATGCGTCGAATCGCTTCATTGGTAAGTCCGTGGTTTACTATGCACAGAATGATCTTGCCAAATCGGCTGGGCTCATCACGCCACATGTCTGCAAACAGAGGAATCTTCGCCAGGTACGAACCCACCGACTGTGATTCGAGCACTGTCATCCGATCGCTGGCGAGCCCGGCGAGTATTTCCAGTATCTGATGGAACTTCTCATCGTCTTCAACCACGACGTAGAATAGATCCCTGTCGACCGTTTCGACTTCGTGGGCATCGACTTCGGGTGTTCCGAGTATGCTGCGGTATATGCCGTCGGTATCTCCGGCAGAAATGATCTTATCCACCCGCCCGGCAACCGAGAGATTCCTTGAGATAGTAGATAGCAGTTGAATGTGTCTGTTCGACTGCGGCTTGGGAGCTATGATAAAGACAAACAGCCGAACCTTTTTCTTATCCATCGCCTCAAAATCCACTCCGTCCGGAACCGTAATCACACCGACCACAAATTCCTTAACGCTCTCGAGCCGACAGTGCGGAATAGCCATACCCGCTCCGAATCCTGTCGAACCCAATTCCTCGCGGTTACGCAGAGCCGTAAGTATTTCTTCCCGTGAAACATTCTCCAGAACCGGACAACGTTTGGCCACCTCCGCGATCTTTAACAGGACGTCCGACTTGGAGCGAACGTCTGCGTCGGCAACAATACAGTCTTTTCTCAAGACATTGGCAAGTTCCATATCAAACTTCCGCCTTTCCTTCATTCCATAGAACTCAAAACAAAACATCGGGCCCGTATGGACCCTGATTATTCGAAATAGACCGAACCTCGGAGCAAATCGGTCACGTTCAGCAAAGCACAACACCGGCTGCAGCATTGCGCGTAAGTTCAAGCTGAACATTTACAAACGTCCGGTGCTTCTTCAGGACGTTTCTACCCCCTCGCTCTCCACAATTTTGCAAACGGCCCTTAGTCAGCCGTTTCATGTATCCAGGCCCGGGTGCGCCTAAGCCTGTGTCGCCAGATACATCATATCACATTCTTTCTGCTTGGCCAGCACGTCCGCCGCCAGTCTCCGGTGGGCCAGTCGCGTACTGAGAATCCCCACGTGTTCGGCGTCGGCACTGGAAGATACCACCGGAAGATACTCAGCTTCCAACTGTTTGGCTTTTTCCAACGCATCAGCCAGCGGCATCGCCTGCTCCACTCTGCCGAGAATCGGCTCCGCTATATCCAAAGCCACGAGCCAGTCATTCAACTCCTGCGTCGAAAAAGTGTTGCGAATACCATCCATGGTCACAGCACCTATGAGCTTGCCGCCTTCGCCGGTGACAGGATAATAGAACCGATCTGTGCTGCTGAATACGTTGAGCACCTCGCACAAAGGCATACCCGCACGAATCGTCGGAACGTCTTTGTCCATGACGTCCTCCACCTTGTAGGTGCGCATCAGATCCTCTTCGGTAATGTTCATGCCGGCTTCACCCGCTTTCTTTGAGCCGATTTTGACGAAGACCGGACCGATCAACTGAAAAACGAAAACACCGGAAACAATCACCGAAAGCATGGTGTCCCGAAAATCGCCCTCGAACCTGGAACTGGCCATCAGAAGCAGAGCGATGGCAATCGTCCCCTGCTGGTACAGACAAAACCCCAGGTACTTGCGAATGGTCGGCACCGACCTGGACCGCTTTGCGCCGAGCCACGCTCCACTGGTCTTGCCGATTACACTGCCGACAATGTAGGCCAGAGCCAGCAGAACAACATGAAGGCTGAAATCGGCTATACGCAGCCTGGCTCCCACCAGCACGAAGAAGAGCACGTAAAGCGGGGCCGCAAACCTGTGAACCAGCTCGAAACTGGCAACGACTTTCCTGGTTCCGACGTTCACCAGCACCACGCCCAGGGTCATGGTCGCTATGATGACATCCAGTTCGTGCGTCAGAGCCACACCTATAATCAGCAGTGCCGCGCTTATGCAGAAAATCAGCACGCGCTCGGGCTCGTCGGTGCGCTTGAGTATCCAGTTCAGAACGAATCCGGCAACCAGGCCCACCACAACAGAACCGACGATCTCAAAAACGCTCGTCAGCATCGCACTGGCAAATCCGACCTCGCCACCGCCCATGATTACACCCGCTATGCTCACGCAGATGGTGTACAACGTCAGAGCCAGAGCGTCGTCGAGGGCGACTATCGCGGTTAACATCGAGGTCAGCGGACCTCGCGCTTTGTACTCCCACAGGACGCTCATCGTCGACGCCGGGTCCGTTGCCGCACAAATGGCTCCGAATACCACCGCCGTGGCGAGAGAAATCTTCCACTCGCCCGTAAAGCTTATCATGACCAAAAAGCTCAGGGTGCCAACCATGCTGAAAGCCGCAAGTCCTTCGAAAAGAAGGATCTGAATCACCTGACGCCCGAATCTGGTGAATATCTCGCGTCTGAGTTCGCCGCCTATCAGAAACCCGATGATGCCAAGCGCGAATATGTTAAAAGGCTCCAGGTCGGCAATGGTCCGCTGCTCGATAATCCTCAAGACCGGTCCGAGGACTATGCCTATTGCGACAAAACCGACTATCCTGGGTATATTCAGCCGCTGGAACAACCGCGCGCCGACGGTTCCGCCAAAGATGGCGATCCCGATCAGCAGAATTATATTCAAACCCTCGCCGTGAACAGAAGCCGAAGCTGTAATAATATCCATGGCAATGCCTCGCCTATTCGCAGTCTCTGGCTGCAAATAATAAAGGATGCTCGATGCAAAAAAGATTACGGACGGAATAACTCAAAACCCAACAGATTAGACCCGTCGCCGGCCAATCGCAAACAATTTTCTGAGGAAAACATAAAAAAAGGCAGCAGCCCTGGTCAGGGCTGCTGCCAAATTTTTACAAATGGCTGACCTGGCCGTATCATTTCTTGCCCTGCGTTACACCCGGCCACTGGTCTGTCCTGAAGGGCGATGCCGGAAGCCCGGCCTCGTTGTACAGATTACAGACGGGGTTGTCGGCCCATGCATAGCGGACAGCCACCGGCTCGGACACTTTTTCGCTGCTGACAACCACCTTGTTGTCTTCGATCCTGGCATCGGCCCAGACGAATTTCTTATCCTCACCGGCGATTGCAAACCCCTTCAGCGGCTCGCCGCCCTTGGCCACAAGACCGCCGTCGATATTGGTGAATTGCAATATGACCTTATTTCCTTCCACTTCCATGCTCTTGTACAGCGGGCCGGAATATACCACATTTCTGCCGTAAGTCTTGTTCAAAGCCCATAGAGCGAGGCGTTTGCCGACGTCCTGCTTGTTCCTCGGATGGATATCGTCAGCTTCACCGATGTCAATTATCACCGCCATACCGGTATTCTTCAGATTCAATGCCATCGTCTGGGCCTCGCGCAGCTCCGCCCATGCACTATCACCCGGCTCATCCTCGGCCTGCATGAAGTTCGCAAGCTGAACGAACAAAAACGGAAAATCACCTTGAGCCCAATGCGACCGCCAACTGTTTATCATAGCCGGGAAGAGTTCCCGATACTGGTAAGCCCTTCCCGCATTGGACTCACCCTGATACCAGATAGCCCCTTGAATGCCGTACGGGATTATCGGGGCGATCATGGCGTTAAACAGCCCCGAAGGACTGTGCGGATGGCCGGGCCCGTAAGGCCGGCGAGGCCTGCCGCCGGGAGCTTTCTTGCCCTCGGCCCTTGCCGCGGCCGCCTTCTTTTCCCATTCCTGCACCTTCTGCTCATGCTCTGCCATAATGCTGTCCCAGTTGTCGACAGCATTCTTGTAGCGTTCCAGAATAGGGGTAAACTCATCATTCGACTTCAAAAAACCTTCGCTGGTCCAGGCTTCAGCCGGTGTGCCGCCCCACGAAGTATGGATCAGCCCTACCGGAACCTTAAGTTCCTTGTGCAACTCACGGCCGAAAAAGTACCCCACGGCAGTGAAATTCGGAACCGTCTCAGGACTGCATTCGACCCATTGTCCTTCACAGTCGGCCTGCGGCTCATCCGCAACCTCTCTTTTCACACTGAAAAGCCGCATTTTCGGGTAATCGGCCGCCGCTATCTCTTCCGGAGCGTTGTTGGCCGCACTGACCGGCCACTGCATATTTGACTGGCCCGAGCAGACCCAAACCTCACCGGCCAGGATATTGGAGACCTTGACCTCGTTCTTGCCCTTGAGTGTTATTTCATGAGGCCCGCCCGCTTCCGGGGCCGTAACTTTGAATTTCCACTTGCCCTGCTCGTCGGCGGTTACCGCCCAGGTCATAGTGTGCCAACTGACATCCACCGACACCTTCTCGCCGGGATCGGCCCAGCCCCAAAGCCCCACCGGCTCACCGGCCTGAAGCACCATATTGTCGCCTATGATTGCCGGAAGCTCGATGTCTGCAAAGACAACGGCGTTCGACAGGATAACAGCCAGAAACACCAGAAATCCGATAACCATCCTGCTTTTGCTCATCTGATCAGCTCCTTGATTAGTAATTCCACCCAATACCAGATTGACAACGCCCCCCCCGCTCCAGCCGTAAAATCGCCGCAGCCGAAAAACAGATTTTATGAGTTGAGACTGCCAGAGTAAACAACAAATACACTAATCGCCCATCCACTGAACGAAGCGAGATGCAGGTCGTAATGCATCACATGCTGCGCCGCAAAGCCCCGCCTCGCATAATTTTTGACAATTTTAGGCTTTACCGCGAACGCAGCACTGCGTTATAGTTGAATTTGAATAATGGATTATGTTCAGTCTTAGACTGGGAGGTTCGGTAAATGGCTGACGAAAAAAGGCAGACAACCGTCTGGGTGGCTGCAGGAGCCGCCGCTGTAGTCGTCATCATTCTAATCATCTGGGCCGCGGTGAAAAGGCCCGAAAATCCGTCGGAGCCGCAGGATCCCAACAGCGAACAGATAAGCACCCCTAACGTACCCTCGCCCGTTCCCAATATTCCGATCGAAACATCGGGCAAGAGCCTCAGCGAAGTGGTGCAATCGGCTGCGACCTGGGCGCCCACGTTCAAAAACTGGGCCGGCAGACCCGCTCCGAATTTCGAACTGACGGATTTGCAGGGAGATACGCGCAAGCTCAGCGATTACCGCGGCAAGAGCGTTCTGCTGGTGTTCTGGGCAACCTGGTGTCCACCCTGCAAGATGGAAATTCCGCACCTGATTGAAACCAGAAACACCATTCCCAAAGATGAATTGGCGATTCTGGCAATATCGACTCTGAGCGCCGAAAGTGCGCGTGGAGCGGACTTGACGCCGGCCGAGCACCGCAGCAAAGTCCAAAACTTCGCCCAGACCGAAAGAATAAATTATACCGTGCTGCTGGGCCAAGGCAGCCTGCCGGCGCCCTACAACGCTGTGCAATCAATACCCGCCAGTTTCTTCATTGATCCGCAAGGCAACATAAAACTGGCGACGATAGGACCGCTTCAGGCAAAAGACATTAAGGACGTCCTGCAGGCCCAGTAGTAATCAGCATTCTCCCTGCGCTATTCAAGCCCGGTTCCGCAAATTCCGAATCGGGCTTCTTTTGTTTAGCGGGATGGACGGCGTTGACCCCGGGCAGCTTCTTCAATCCGTGTGAACACATCCTGATCCGGGTCCGTATGACCGGGGTAGGGTGGAACAAAACCGGAAAAACAGGCATTTTTTACTGGACACGGATGTGCCTCGGGAGTAGAATTCAGGTTTCGCAAGAAGTAAAGATTCGATTTCCTAAAGCTTCGGGTGGTTGATTATGGCACATAAAAAGGGACAAGGTTCTTCACGAAACGGTAGAGACAGCAATGCCCAGTACAGGGGCGTCAAGCTCTACGGCGGCCAGCCTGCAAAGGCCGGATCCATTATCATCAGACAATGCGGAACGAAGTTCTTTCCGGGAACCAATGTCGGCATGGGCAAAGACTATACGCTTTTTGCCAAATCCGACGGCAGAGTTGAATTTCAGGGTCGAAAGGTGCACGTAGTATCCTGACAATTCGGCTTACAACAGGCAACACAACAGAAGGATGGTCCGCGGCCATCCTTTTTTTATACTCACTGTCAGCGATGTTCGTAGACCAGGCCAAAATACATGTTAAAGCCGGCAAAGGCGGCGACGGATGCGTGAGCTTCCGGCGGGAGAAGTACATCCCCAAGGGCGGTCCCGACGGAGGAGACGGCGGAAGCGGTGGCGATGTTTACTTCGAAGCGGTAAAGAACCTCGACACCCTGCTCGATTTTGCCGGAACACACCACTGGAAAGCCGAAAACGGCAGACATGGTCAGGGCAGCAACAAATCCGGCCTGAGCGGCAAAGACCTGGTCATACGGGTTCCCCCCGGAACTCTGATTTACGACATGGACTATGACCTTCTTCTCAAAGACCTCAATGAGGTCGGCATGAAAGTGCGAGTCTGCCGCGGAGGACGCGGAGGCAGGGGCAACAAGGCATTCGCCGGCCCGACGAATCAGACGCCCAGGCGCGCAGAACAGGGCAAAGAGGGCCAGGAACGAAACATCCGGCTCGAGCTTAAGCTGATCGCCGATATCGGTCTGGTGGGAATGCCCAACGCGGGCAAGAGCACTCTGATCTCTCGCTGTTCGGCCGCAAAACCCAAAATCGCCAGCTATCCATTCACCACACTGGAACCGGTTCTGGGCATTGTAGACCTGTCGGATTTCAGAAGATTCGTGATCGCAGACATCCCGGGCCTGATAGAGGGCGCCCACAGCGGTGCGGGCCTTGGTTACGAATTCCTCAGACACATCGAAAGAACCAACGTGATAGCGCACATAATCGACATCATGCCCTCCGACGGCTCGGATCCGGCTCAAAACTACCGCAAAATACGATCCGAGTTGGAGCAGTACAGCACGGAACTGGCGGCCAAACCCGAAATAGTCGTGGCAAACAAAATCGACCTGGACCCCTCGGGGCAACTGCTGGAAGAGTTAAAAACCCGTCTGAATTGCAACATACATGCAATCTCGGCCGTAACAGGAGAGGGCATTCGAACACTGAGTGAGCTATTCTGGCGAGAGATTACGCAACAGAGAGAGTTGAAGGCAAGTAAATCATGATGAATCTCATAGCAATAGACATTGGAAATACGAACGTCAACATCGGCCTCTTTCTTGACGGTGAACAGAAATTCATCGAGTCCATTCCGGGCGATTCATTGGATCAGTTGACCGAATGTATCCAGAAGGCCTGGGAGCAAATTCCGGTTCTGGAAAGTTCGGCCGAAGGCAGACGCGACGGACGGCTGGTGGTAAGCTCGGTCAAGTCCGAATGGACCGACGAAATCCGGACGATAGCCGCGAAAAAACTGGACGAGACGGTGCTGGTTGTAGGCCAGGATATTCCTCTTCCAATGCCGGTGTGGCTCGACAGCCCCGATAAAGTGGGCACCGACAGGGTTATTTCGGCCGCGGCGGCCCACGAGGTAGTGGGAGACGCGGTGATAGTAATCGACTTCGGAACGGCATTGACGATCGATTTGGTGGATGCCAACGGCGTTTTTCGGGGCGGGGTAATCTGTCCGGGCTTTGAAATGAGCGCCAGAGCGCTGCACAACAGCACCGCACAACTTCCTGAAATCGAAGTTACAAAACCTGAAGGGCCTTTCGGAACAAATACCGAATCGGCCATAAACTGCGGCTTGTATTACGCCGCCGTCTCGACCATACAGGAAGTTATCCGCAGATACGCCGAGGAAATCGGCAAATGGCCGCAGACGGTCATCACCGGAGCCGCGACCCAGACCATAAGAGACGACTGCGAATTCGTGGATTCCTGGGTTCCGAACCTCGTCGTAAAGGGTATTGCCCTGGCGTACAGACATTTCATCGAACAGAGAGCTGAAACTGGCTGACAATGAGCGTCGATGCAGCAGTCATGACCGGCAAGGGCCTCGCCGCCATATCAACGATCCTGGTCCGCGGCCGGTCGTCGCATGCACTAGTTGAAAGCATTTTCAGGCCTGTTTCGGGCCCGAATGAGGGTTTTGATCTGCAGCCGGGCCGCGTTCTTGCCGGAGTCTTGAAGGAAGACGACCTGAGCCTAGATCAGGTCGCAATCGCCCGGGAAGCTACCGATCTCTACGCAATCCACTGCCACGGTAACCCGCTCATAATCGAAACTGTCATGGAGATGCTGCAGAACCGCGGCGCCCGGGTGATTACACCCGAGTGCATGCTTTCGGCCATTACCGAACCCGAAAACTCAATAGCACTGGAAGCTGCTGTCGCTGTGCCCGGCGCGAGGACGCTTTCGGGCGTCAAGCTGCTGGAACAGCAGGCAACCGACGGTCTGTCGCGGGTCGCGGGCCAATGGCGGACGATCGAGCAGACCGAGAACCTGGACGGCGTCAAAAGCCGGATTCAGCAGATTCTCAACGACAGCAAATCCGCACGCCTCATAATCAACGGCTGTACGGCGGTACTGACCGGACCGCCCAACAGCGGCAAGAGTACGTTATTGAACCTGCTCTCCGGTCGTCAGGCCGCTATGGTAACGGATATAAGCGGTACCACCCGTGACTATGTTACCGCGCAATGCCGAATAGAGCCGCTTTCAATCACTCTGGTCGACACAGCAGGCCTGGACGGGCTTGCCCAGTCAGGCAAATCAGTGGATGCGGCAGCACAGTCCACCTCCCGGAAGATGCTGGAGGAAGCGGAACTCATCTTGGTTGTCCTGGATTCTAGCCGGCCGTCTGACCAGTTGCAGGCCATACATACCCAATTTGCCTCCGACGCGGAGATTCTGCCAGTTCTCAACAAATCTGATCTGCCCGCAAAGCTCGTTGCCGCCGACCTTCTGAAGCCGCTGAGCCGGCCCGTCAGGATCAGTGCGACCGAGCGGACCGGGATTGATAACCTCCAAAAGCAGATTCTGGAAAAACTGGCGGTAAACGGTCTCTCGCACAACACACCCGTCTGCTTCACGGAGCGTCAGCAGGAAATCCTGTGCCGGATGCTTGAGACAAACGCCATCGACCGCTTCAAAGACCTCGCTGGCCTGTTGTTAAACGGCGCAATTGCTGTATAATCGCCGTTTATGGCGAAAAAGAGTGAAAAACTAACCCCTGCGATGAAGCAGTTTCACGGTTTCAAGCAGAAATACCCGGATGCCGTTCTTTTCTTCCGCATGGGTGATTTCTACGAAACTTTCTACCAGGATGCCGAAATCTGCTCGAAAGTCCTCGGGCTTACCCTTACCACGCGCAGCAAGGGCGAAAACCCGATTCCGCTTGCGGGCGTTCCCTACCACGCAGTCGACAGCTATCTCAAGAAGATGCTCCAGGCCGGCTACCGTGTGGCGGTCTGTGAGCAGGTTGAGGATCCGAAGACGGCCAAGGGTGTTGTGAAACGGGATGTGGTCCGCGTAGTTACACCCGGTACGCTAACAGACGATATGCTGTTGACGGCCAAGGAGGACAATTTCCTATGTGCAATCGGGCTGGACAACAAACAGACGGCCGCCTTAAGCTGGATAGACATTTCAACCGGCCATTTCTTCGTACAGCATATCCCGGAAGATCGGCTGCTTGACGAGCTGCTGCGACTTTCGCCGGCCGAATGCCTGGTTCCCGACCGTCGCGGCGAGCTTTTCGAAGCTGAGAACAAAAAGCTCGTCAAGAGCATTCAGCAACTGACATCCGCTATAGTAACCGAACGCCCTAATTGGTACTTTGATCCCTATCAGGCCCGACAGCGGCTGTTGAAACATTTCGGAACCGCCACCCTCGAAGGCTTCGGCATCACAGACGGCGATGAATCCCTCGTCCCGCCGGCCGGGGCCATACTCGAGTACCTCGGCGAAACGCAGAAGACCTCGTTGGGCCATATCCAGTCGTTAAAGAAGGTCAGCCGCAGTGATTACCTCCAGATAGACCCCAGTTCGCTTCAAAGCCTCGAAATTCTGCGAACGATCCGCGGCGAATCGCGCAAAGGCTCCCTGCTGGAATGCCTGGACCAGACAATCACGCCGATGGGCGGCCGCATGTTCAGAACCTGGCTGACCATGCCGCTGGCCTCGGTCAAAGCAATCAAGCTGCGGCAGAACGCGGTGGAGGAACTGAAAGATTTCGACATTAAGCTGGCCGGGATTCGCGAGCACCTCTCGGCCATTTTCGACACAGAGCGCATTGCCGCCCGCGTGAGCACTCATCGGGCCGGGCCGAGGGATTTGCTCGCTCTGGCCGCTACACTTCGGCGAGTTCCGCTGCTGCGGGAATCGCTCAGCAAGTGCAGCGCTGAACTGCTCGCGGAGCTTTCCGAATCTGCGGACAGTATGGACGAGCTGGCGGATTTGCTGGAAGCGGCGGTCGAGCCGGATTGCCCCTCGCACCTTCGCGACGGCGGCGTCATCAGGGCGGGCTTTTCTGAAGAGCTGGATCAGCTAAGGTCGATTTCCCGCGACGGGCAAAGCTGGCTGCGGCAGTATCAGGCCGAGCAGATCGACAAGACGGGCATCGAAAAGCTCAAGATAGGTTACAACAAGGTATTCGGTTACTACATCGAGGTCAGTCGCAATGCGGCCGACCAGGTACCGGCCGATTATGTCCGCAAACAGACAATCAAGAACGCCGAACGCTATATTACCGAGGCTCTCAAGCAATTCGAAACCAAGGCCCTCAGCGCCGAGGAGAAGGCGCTGGAACTCGAACAGCAGCTATTCGAGCAGCTTCGGCGCCAGACCGCCCAGTATGTGCTGCGTCTGCAGGCACTGGCGCGAACAGTTGCACAGTGCGACTGCCTTGCCTCGCTCGCATTTGTGGCTAAACGCCGCAATTATATCCGCCCAAAGATAACGAAAGGCCGCGAACTCAACATCATCGAGGGCAAGCACCCGGTGCTGGCCGAGACCCTGGGGCCTGAATTCGTACCGAATGATGTCGAACTGGGCAACAAAGCGGGCGATATCATGGTAATAACCGGTCCCAACATGAGCGGCAAGAGCACATTTATCCGCCAGACCGCCCTGCTGACTCTTATGGCCCAAGCCGGCTCGTTCATACCCGCCAAAGAAGCCGAAATAGGGCTGGTTGACCGCATATTCACCCGCGTCGGGGCTTCGGACGAGCTGATTCGGGGCCAATCGACGTTCATGGTGGAAATGACCGAAACCGCCAATATCATCAACAACGCCACAAATCGCTCGCTGGTGATTCTGGATGAGGTGGGCCGGGGCACCAGTACGTACGACGGGCTGTCGCTGGCGTGGGCCATTTCCGAACACGTCGCTACGAAGGTCAAATGCCGCACACTGTTCGCCACCCATTATCACGAACTGACCGAACTGGCCGAGCTGTTCAAGAATGTGAAGAACTGCAACGTAGCCGTGCGGGAATGGATGGACGAAGTGGTCTTTCTGCACAAGATCGTACCCGGCGGAACCGACAAGAGCTACGGAATACACGTTGCGAAACTGGCCGGTGTGCCTGGCTCGATCGTCAAAAGAAGTGCCGAAATCCTGGACGAACTCGAAGCCACATTCCAGAAGGAAGCTACCTCCGAGAGGCTCACCAAACACAAGACCACGCAGGAAGATACGGCTTCACTCTTCGTGCAGAAGCATAAATCCGTCCTCGAGAAACTTGCCTCGACCGACGTGAACAATCTTACCCCCATAGAAGCAATAAACCTGCTCAACCGGATCAAATCTGAAATTGAAGACGATTCTCGCTGACAGCCTGGTGCTGACCGAAATCGGGATTCTACGGCGTTAAGTCTTTGCCGAAGACGACCATTGCTTCTCCGTCGGGCAGGTATTTTTCGAT
>CAYOTO010000030.1:0-39145 GCA_964406945.1 uncultured Pirellulales bacterium | reverse complement strand
TAAGTGCTTTAATTATAAGATGTTACGTGGCGCGCTCCGCAAGTTGCGCCCAAATTGTTTTTTGACTTCTTGCTCTTTATAGGTGACATGGGTAGCTGTGATTCGTCTAGGATGACAAGTCGGGCATTGTGACAGGGGGGTTGTGGTTTAGAAGCTGTAGCGTATGGCGGTGTAGATATTGGTGTTGTTTTGGAACTGTCCGAAGAAGGTGTCTGGGTGGTCGCCGAAGAAGATGTTGGCGCCTGTTTCGAATGCCAGTTGGTCGGTTATTTTGTAGTGGATGTTCGGTCGCAGGTAGCTGTCTCGGTCGCTCAGGCCGATGTAGCCGAAAATGCCCACCGTAAGAGTCTGGTTCATGAGCAGTTTGGTAAGGCGGACGGTTGTTATGTGGCGGAATTTGTCCCGGGTGGGGCCCAGCGGTCCGGATCGCCGGTGGCCGCTGTAGTCCATCATGTGCTCGACGTAGTACTGCAGGCCCATCGTAAGATTTTTGCCGATTTCCTGCGTGTAGCCGACGAGGTATCGCATTTCGGAGTTTCGGACCAGGGGGCTGTTTCCGCCGCGGTCGTCTTCGCTGTCGTAGTAGCCGACTTCGACGTTGCCGATACCCTTGCCGACTACGCCTCGGATGCTGGCGCCGTAGACGTTGAGGTCGGGGAAGGTCGCCTGTCTTCTGTTGAATGCCAGGCCGTTGGGGCTTTTCCAGAAACCCCAGTAGCCGTAGGCGGCCAGTTCGTAATTGTTAACGGTCTTGTAAACCCTGGCGGCGAATTCGCTGTCACGTCCCCACCTGTCGGGGCGGTTGGTGTGAACAATTGCGTCGTTGCCGGCCCGTCTGCCGAGCATCTGATTGTAATAGCTGACGCGGCGGCCGCTAATGAAGCGGTCCGGATCGAACTGCGGCGTAATAACCAGATCCACGTTGGCAACGTCGGTGAAGAAACTGGTTTTGAGGGCGTCGGAAGGGGCCTTGAGGTACTCGACGTCGCGGCCGATGAAGAAGGAGACCCAGTCTTTCGGGAACAGGTCGTTAATAAAGACCAGGTCGCCGGTGCCCCAGGTGAGTATCTGGCGGCCGACTTTTACGTCCATGAAGTCCACGGGGCGAAAGAAGGCGTTGGCCTCGCGGAGGTCGAACCTGGCCTCTTCGGTTACCATGTCGCCGATGATATCGCCCTTGAACTTGAGGTCGCCCCAGTCCATATAGGAGTCGAGACTGATCTGGCCGCGGGTTTCCATCAGGGACATGTCTTTCTCGTACGGGTCGTTCCGGAGGCGGTAGCCGCTGCGGACTTCCCAGAAGCCGGTCATGTCCATGGGGATGTCTTTCAGGTCCTCCAGGAAGGAAGGCTCTTTAGGCTCGTCTTTCGCATGAGCCGCGGCTGTCAAAGCCGCGAGGGCGAGAACCCCCGCGGCTGCTGCAAACTTCAAGCGTGTCATCGACTAGCCTCCCGCGGAGGTCTGTGGAGGTACCGCTCCTGGAATATATCACCGATTCCGATGTCGTATTCGACGTCCTTGAATTCCATTTCGGTTCTGCCGCCGGACTTGAGGTCTTTTACGATAGATTTTACCACCGTGGGGAAGCCCTGGATTTCCTTGACGTCTTTGGATTCTATGCTCCGGTACAGCTCGCCGTCTTTGTCGTAGAACTCCATCAGCATGGGAACGAAGGTTTTGCGATCGATGGCTACGGTGTAGTATGAGAACTCAACCAGATCGGGCTTTTTGGGCGTGTTCTTGACGATGTAACGGGTGTCGGTGGTTTCGATGAGTTCGTGCTTATCGGCTTCGAGGCTTCGGCCGGAGACGTCCTCATAGAGAAAATGCGAGCCGACGAAACTGGTCCGCTTGTCACCTGCGGCGATACGCTTGACCAGCGACAGGGCGGGCATGTAGAGCCAGCGGTCATCGTCTTTGTCCAGGGCCGCGTGCTTGTGCACCATGTAGACCATTTTGCGGACGTCGGCGGGTCTGAGGAAGTAGACGAAATAGTTCTGGTCTCCGCCGTCTTTAACATCTTTGCGGAGGATGTTGAACTGACGGTTTCGCTCCTGGCCGCGTTTGTCGATAATTGTCATTTCCACCCTGGCCTTGCCGTCGTCGCCCTGGTAGTACGCGACGACGTTGGCTTTTTCGACGATCTTGGTGACGTCGGTCAGGGGCCCGTCCGCGGCGCGGGTTACAGTCGCCGGCGGCGCGAGGACAAATGCCGCTAACAGAATTAAGTGTAATGCCTTTTTCATGGTAAACCTCACTTTCTCTTTTTATGTTTTACGGCTGCATGAAAGCTTTGTGACTTATTCGAAAGATGCTTAGCTCAGCATGGCATCGGGTCTTCAGCCACAAACCCCCTTACACAGCGCTATCCGGTACGCCCATTTTTCTCAGGATAGTCATCATCGGGCACCAGTTTGTAAACGCCGACTGGAGCAGGTTCAGGCCCACGAAGCCGGTGAACAGCAGCCAGTAGGGGCTGTGCAGCCATGCCAGCAGGGCCGTGGCGAATACAAACGTGCCCGCAATGGCTCTCAATGCTCGTTCAATATTCATCGGCTACCTCCTTTATACCTAAAAGTCGTAGGAGTTTCATCATTTTCTTGTGCATTGTGTCCAATCTGTGCTTTGGCCATAGCTTTGCGGAACATCAGCTTTTCCGTGAGCCTGAGCAGGGCCGGGAGCACCAGAAGCGTGACTGCTCCGGACAGGGCCATGATCGCACACAGGAATATGCCGACTGTTTTGTAGGGGACCAGCGGCGCCGCCAGAAGGGGCAGAAAGCCGATCGCGATAACCAGGACATTGCGGCTGATGGCCCTTGCCGGCTCGCCGAACATGTCGGCCGAAGCGGCTTTCCAGGATCCGGTTTTTGAGACGCCGGCGCGTGCTCTTTCGAGGAAGTGTATGGCGAAATCGACGGCCATTCCGAGGGTCAACGCACTCAGGACCGCCACCGGCATGTCGTAGTCTTTTCCTGCCAGACCGATGATGCCGTAGATAACAACGATGGTGATCGAGAGCGGGACCATGCAGAGCAGGCCCCAGAGCGGTGAGCGGAACAGCACGGCCATCATGATGAAGACGATTACGAAGCTGCCCATGAGCGATCTGAGCATGCCCCAGACCATCTTCCGCTGCCATACTATGTTGATGTAAGTCAGGCCGGCCCAGTTGTGTTCGATTTCGACGGGCGGGGAGTTTTCGGCGAAGTATTTGTCCACAGCCTTTACGACCTTCTCCATATCCTTATTGTCACCGCTGGTCAGTTGCAGCCAGATATTCGCATTTTCGAAATCCTGCGTTATGAAATGCCAAAGGTCATCGGGCGTGTGGCTGGACTGGAACTGGATGAGGCACTGTGCCACGGCCGCGGAGCTGTCCGGGATGCGGAAGTTTTCCTTTTTGCCGTCGATCAGTTCCTGGTGCACTTTTCTTACGATGTCGGCGACGGAGTTACTCTTTCCGACGAGTTTTTCATCCTGAAGGTGCTTCTGAAGGTCGGCCATGTACCTGAGAAGCTCAGGGTTTTTGAAGGTGTCAAGCCTTTGTTTCTGCAGTTCGAAGAAGTTGATCAGCTCGTACCAGACGTCGGCGTTGTCTCTTGTGCCGGCAGAGGATTCTTTCTGCTCGGTCAAATCGATCATCTTGTCGAGCAGTTGGGTTTTGGTCATTTCGTCGGAGGCGTTGTCGAGCAGAAGTTTTTCGGCTTCGAGCACGATATCTTCGGCCTGCGGGAAGTCCGGGGTCAGCTCCTGTCGGGTTGCGAGGAGCCGGTCGCGGAGTTTGCCGACGTATTCGTTGCCGGCGGAGTTTCCGGAGGCGTCTTCCAGGACAAGGTAGGCCATGTAGGTGCCGCCGAAATGCTCGTTTAATGCGTCATCGGCCCGGCGGATGGGGTGGTCTTCTTCGAACCATTTTACGGGGTTGTCGTTTATCTGGATTTGGGTTACGCCGTAGACAGCCAGTGCGACCAGCGCCAGGATACCAACCAGGACGAGCTTGGCCCGGTGATAGGTGAAGGCTCCGGCAGTGTGGAGCAGTCTGGTGAGCCAGGTCTGCTTTTCTTCGTGAACGGCGGCGGCTCCGAAGTTCTCCAGGGATTTATCGCTTATCATCATGACGTAGGCCGGCACGAACAAGATTGTGGTCAACCAGGCGGTCATGATGCCGATGGCGACGAATATCCCGAAGACCTGAACCGGCGGAATCGGCGTCAGAGCCAGCGAAGCGAAACCGGCCGCCGAGGTCAGTGAAGTGTAGAGCATGGGCATGAACAGGTGCTTCATTACTTCGCGGACGGTTCCTGCCCGGCCTTTTTTGTTGTCGTAGAGGTCGAAGAATTCGGAAAGGATGTGCACCGAATCGACGACGGCGATGGGCATAAGGAAAATGGGGATCATCGAGCTCATGATGTGGACGGGGAAGCCCATGCCGATCATGAGACCCATTGTGGAAATTACCGAGACCATGGCGACGATCATGGGCGATATTACCAGGACGAGCTTGCGGAAAAACAGCAGCATGAGGATGAATATGGTGAGCATTGCCAGCGGCGCCGAAATTGCCATCTGGATGAACATTTCGTACCCGAAAGTGTCCTCGGCGACGGGAAGTCCGGTTATGTGGTACTCTTCGTCGCCCTGGTAATCGGCGATTTCGTTGCGGATCGCCGTGTAGACACGATAACTCAGATCCTTGCTGGTGAGCGGCAGGTACAGGCTTATCGCTTTGCCGTCTTCGCTTACGATGGTTCCGGCCAGCAGCGGATTGGAGAAAGCCTTTTTGCGAATTTCGTTTGCCTGGGCCTGGGTCTCGGGCGGTTTTTTCATGAGCCACTCGAAGGTGACTACGCCCGGGCCGCCCTGGCCGATATGGTCGACCATCGACGGGGCCAGCAGGTCGATTTCGAGCACACCCACCTGTTGGTTCGGATCCTCCTTAGAAGGCCAGGTGAGGGTTTTCGCGAACTGTGTAAGCTCGTAAACGCGCTTCAACGAATGCGGATTGAAGATGCCGTTCGGATCGACGTTGTTTACGACGCCCACCACGACGATGTCGTTGAGAGTGAAGCGTTCTTTGGTCTGGTCGTGGAAGAGGCGTACGGGCTCGTCGGGGCTGAGCATGTTTTCGGGATCGGTATCGACCTTGATAAGAGGTATGAGCGAGCCGAGCCCGAGAGTGATCAGAACCATCACCACTGTAACCAGTTTGTAATGACCCAAAGCGAAATCCGTTGTCTTTTCTTTTATGTTCATTGCCTGCATCCGATTATTGAAGCGTAGTTGGATTTTGTCTGCTTTCGGCGGCTTTGCGTCGAGTGCCGAAGTATATCGCATCCACCGGGCATCTTTCCATGCAGGTTCCGCATGCGAAACAGTCCGGTTTGACTTTTTTGTCGTTTAGAATCGCGATAACGGCAACAGTTTTAGCAATAATACGCCACATATTTATCAGGTCCTATTTGAGCGGGGTTACGGTCGGTCAGTCTTTAAGCACAGGCGCGAGGATTTTTTGTTCGTCACCGGCGACATCTGTGCCCATGATTTGTGCGATGTTGCCGCCGAAGAGTTTGCCCATCAATTTGACGTTCATACTGGATAGGTGGACTTGTCCGTCGTCGTCTTCCCAGACGCTTATGGTGCAGGGCATCATGGTGGATATGTGTCTGTCGGTGGTGAGCATGCTCTTTGCGTACTGCGGCTGGCAGAGCTTTAGGAGCTTTACTCTGGGAGCGAACTCGACGCCGTGCTTCGCCATGGATTTGTTCATATCCATGACGGTCGAGACTTTCCAGCCGTTCTCGACTATTGACTTCTCCAGCGCCGAAACCGTGGTGTCGAAGTCGAGACTGCTTTCGCGGGTTACTATCATCGCCGACGGCATGAGTCCGATGATGACGGCCGCCGATACTATTGCTCCGATTGCGGCTCCGCCGCCCAGTGCGATAAAGAGCGACCTTCCACTGTACCTGCGGATTTTGACATCTTCTGTATTGCTCATCTTGCGGCCCCCTGATTTTGTTCGCAGTGATCGTAGATACAATTCAGCAGTTTGATCACGTTCTTGTTTTCGATGTGGTAGTAGACTTTGTTGCCGTCGCGTCGCGAGCCCAGGACTCCCTTGTCCTTCATCATGTTGAGCTGTTGGCTCGTGATCGCCTGCTTGCCGCCGAGCCTGTCCATGATCTCGCCGACGTTCATCTCTTCGCTTTCGAGCAATTCGACTATCTGGAGGCGGACCGGGTGGGCGACGGCCTTCAGGACTTCAGCAACATGTTGGGCAACTTCGACATCCATAAGCTCACATCTGTTTATAATATTATTGCTATATAGCGATATTACTATATATTGGGCGATATGTTCAGCGCAATCGTCAATTTCCAAAAAAAAACTTACCACTCCTGCAATCTCTGCCGCGATCAACGTGAGATAAGTTCTTGCGAAGCAGAGACTTGCGACTGTGGGAATCCGGCTCCTTCTTCAGCCGTTTTTTTCGGCTGATTGCGTTTTTCAGGCTAGTTTAATGGCCGCCTGTGCAACTCGCTGGCCCACCTTCTTTGCCGACGCGATGCCGAATTCGTCTTTCATTATGTCGTCGTTCCAGGCGTTCCACAGCGTTCCGCCCTGGTGAGCGCTGGGTTTGCCGCCGACGGGGACCGCTTCATGGCAGAGCATGGCGGTGAGGACCTGATTTATGACCAGTTCCTGCCCTCCGTTGCGATAGGCCCCGACCGCCAGAACACCGACGGGTTTATCCGCCAGAAGCAGTTCGGGTTTTCTGAGCACCGCCAGCCGCTCCAGAAAGGCCTTGCACAGGGCGCTCATGCTCCGGAAGTAGGTCGGCGAGCCTATGATCAGCCCGTGCGGAACCGGTTCTTTAAATCTCGGAAGTATCAGATTGAAATCGTCATCCGGAAGCGCCGCTTCGCCGGGTTTGGCGCCGCCGGACCAGCCGCCGATATCCATTCCGCCGAGATCGATCAGCTCGGTCTTAATGCAGTCGTCGACTTCAGCGGCCGCTTCCAGAGCGACTTTTACCGACGTAGCGGTGGTCTTACCGGGGCGGGGACTGCACGAGACGCCGACAATTCTTATAGGTGCATCGGACGGTCTGGCATGGGCTGAAACGGCCGCGATACCGGTTCCGGTGGTGACTGCGTGTGTGATGAATCTTCTCCTGTCCATAATGTCCTCCTGAAATTTAAAAGTTTCGGTTTATGGCGCGGCGTAGATCAGGTACAGCCCTGCAAGCAGGACCAGCACGCCGCAGATTCTTTTGAGAATGATGGAGCCCCTGGACTTTTCGTTCCAATTCATGTACCGCTGGACAACTTCCGTAAATGTTCCCGCAAATACGATTACTGAGCAATGACCTATTCCATACACAAGCAGAAGCAAAACACCGTAGGACATATTTGTAGACGCCAGCTTGAATGTCACTGCGAGCATAGGAGCCATATACGCGAACGTACAGGGCCCAAGAGCAATACCGAATACCAAGCCGAGGATAAACGCTGCAAGCAGCCCTTTTCGTTTCATGCCTATCTGACCGGGACCAGAAAAAGGA
The DNA here is from genome assembly GCA_964406945.1 of uncultured Pirellulales bacterium. Lineage (GTDB taxonomy): Bacteria > Planctomycetota > Phycisphaerae > Sedimentisphaerales > Anaerobacaceae > UBA2266. The sequence continues at coordinate 31,579 of CAYOTO010000030.1, read as the reverse complement.
TTAGGAATCACATCGAGCAAATGTAAGCCGACCACAAAGAAGATTATCGCTACAAAGTAATTGCCGTATCTCCCAACGTCACCCATCATTCTGCCCGCTGCGGCGGTAATTGCTCCGATCGCTCCAATCGTTATAAGAATACCGACCGAAAACAAAGTTGATATCCAGAACGCTCGTTTGGTGGACATTCTGCCCTGTTCATCGATAAAGCCGACAATTAAAGGAATGCTGGCCAGATGGCAGGGACTCAGAACGATACTCAGTATGCCCCACACAAAAGACGCCGCCACCGCGATAAACCACACGCCCTCTACCGCCTGTGTCAATTGCGTAAACAATTCCTGCATATTACCGAACTTTCAATTCATTAAACTTGCTGATGATATCGTTTTCCGACAAAAAGCCGCTGTTACGAAAGTATTCCTTGCCCTTGCTGTCAAATATGATCTGCGTGGGGATGGAACGAATGTTGTATCGGGCCGCAAGAATCCGCTCTTTGCCGGGTTCGATATATACGACGTTGATTGTTCCGTCGTATTTCTTCTCAAGAGCCTGCTTTACGGGAATCATTTGGTCGGGCCCGCAACAGCTTGCCGCACTGAAAATCGCAACGGTCGGCTTGCCTGTATTTCGTGCTTTATCGAGTGGATTGTCTTTGGCTTTGGTTGCCTGCTGTTTGGTCCAGGAATCGGATACAGTGATTTCCAGTTTTTGACCAAGTGTCTGAATATACCGATCAATAAAACGCTGCTGCTTGTCTTGCAGCACATACGCTTCTATGTGCTTTCTGACGCTCTCCAGCGGCGCTGTGCCGAAAACAGCTTCGTTTTCTTTATAGAATTTCTCCACATCCTCGTCCGCCACCTTGATAGCCTTGGTGAGTTCTTCAAAAAACACCTGCAAAAGCTGACTGTCGGCCATTGCCGTGACATCTTCGCCGTTTTCGGAAAGTTTTTGCATGGCAACTTTTTTCAGCAACTTTGTGGTTGCTACCTGCTCGAGTACAAAAAAAGCATTCTTTTTCAGTTCGGCCTGAAACTGCACAGGTTGTCTTGATATGTTTTTCTCAAGATCACCTGAACTGATTTCGATACCGCCCTCGGCCTTAAGCAGAATACCCTCAGGAAGTGCTGCAGCTTTTGCGTAAGTCAGTACGCTTGAGGCGAGATTAGGATGTAACTGGTCCACTGTTCGAAGGGAATCACCACTGGATACGGCGTAGCAGGGCATAATCCCGACAACAACAAAAAGTGTTAATATGAGTTTACATTTCATTTTGGGTTGTCTTTCTGATATGTTTTCTATTTAGGCGAACATTCGCCGATTTTGCAGGCTTTCTGGATTTGTTCGGGCGATAGCTTCATTTTGTCGGCAAGGGCCTTGCTGATTGAAATCAACCTGCCGGTTTCGTATGGGTTGGCCTGCACCCATTTTTTAAGGTTCTCTGCGCTCGTGAAGAAGCCCTGGTGGAAGCAGCCGGCCGAGGCCCATGTGCCGTCGGCTTTCTTACGCTGGCCGAACCAGGCCACTGCGGTCCTGGGGCTGAGTGAGGCGACCTGGCCGTTCAGGGTCTCTACAACTATGGGTTCGCCCGTGAGGCGGTCTTTCTCGTGTACCTCAATATCTTTGCTGGTTCGAGCAGCCACACCGAGTGCGCAGTGCGAGCAACAACCCCACGTATGCAGGCCGCCGGCAACTATAACTTTGGCGGCGTCCTGGGGGTAGCACGCGCGATCGCAGAACCCGCACCGATGCGCCAACTCCTGTTGCTGCAGGGTGTTGAACGCCAAGATGTTACCGCCCAGGGCTTTGCGCTCTTCGACAGCGGCTTGGCGCGTAGCGAACGGCTTTATCCACGGCCTGCCCGTGGTTTCATCGGCGCCCACAAGGAACACGGCGTCGGCCGCCGGGATCGGCTCGCCCGAAGAGCTATCCGTGACGGAGACCCTGGTCTCGAAATCGGTCTTATCCTCCGTCAGGCAGGAGTACATAATGAAATAGCAGTGCGGCCCGCACAGTCGCACCGGCCCTTCATCAGTCTTGACCGTAACAACAGTGTTCGGATCGATGGTTTCGTCGCACATGTAGCAGATGGTCTCTTTGGACCGCTCGTCGCGCTTTGCCGGGGTCAGACGCTCGAATTCTTCGGGCGGGGCGGTCGACGAAAACTCAAAGCCCAGTTCCTTCCACTTGCTCAGAATCTCCTCTTTCGAGAAGAAACCCTGATGTCGGAAAAGTTCCCGTCCCGAAGCATCTAAGAATATCTGTGTCGGAATCAGCTTTATGCCGTGCTTCTTCGCGGCTGAAGGGTTCCTGGAGACATCGATGAATTCCACGTCGAATTGCCCGGCGTAATCGCTTTCGAGCTCTTCGAGAATCGGGGCCATCATCTTGCAGGGGATGCACGTTACCGATCCCAGATCCACCAGCCGGGGCAAACCCTCCCCGCCGCCGGTCTGAGCCGACGCTTGTTTCGATTCATTGTTGCTGCCGACGTCCGACACAACAGTTTCATTTGAATCAGAGGCGCCGCTGTGCTTAACCGCCAAGACGATGCCCACAACAACGACCAGAACCGCAACAACACCGATTTTTGCGAACTTGTTCATAGCGTCTTTACCTCCATTCTTTAGAGCCAACCTCAGCCGAGCGGCCACAAGCCACATGCCGGCGACAAGCACCAGCAGAAGCCAGGGATTACCGCTGCCGTCGCTGCACGAACAGGCTATGGCATTGAGGTCGAACATCCGTTTGTTCAATTATTAGCATCGTGGTATAGAGACTGTTTTTTTCTTTACTTCGGGATCGAAGGGCATCGACAGCCCTTTGTGCTCACGAGGCGATCATTTCGGCCGCGCGCACTGCTACCGTATTGACATTATCATCGGTCGCAGGGCTCTTGCATTTCTCCAGGCCCAGGTCTGCCAGTTGCAGATGCATGAACTTCTCGAAGCCGGCTTGTTCCAGGCTGGACTTGACGCAGTTCAGCGGACAGCCATCGATTGCCAGAATGTTGTCGGCCGCCTCCGTCGTCTTGACAATGCCGCTGACCCGCCCGCCCAGTCCCGCCGTACAGAACATGCGGCCTACGCCATCACGGGTTAGCTTTCGAGCGGCTTTGTCGGTGATTTCCCCTACGTCGGCCGCACCGCTGCATGCGAAGATCAGCTTCGGTCCGCCAGTACATCCACATGACTGTTGATTGCTCATCAATAATCCTTTCTGCGCTCTGGTCTGAACTTAGGCCAACATCTTCTTGATTTCTTCCGGCGAAGCCACTTTGCCCACGGCCTTGACTTGTCCGTCCACCGCCAGGGCCGGCGTCATCATCACGCCGAACTTCGTAATTTCGCCGATCTCAGTGATCTTGCTGATCTCGTATTCGATGCCCAGTTCGCGGGCGGCGGTTTCGGCGTTTTGGGCCAGCTTCTTACATTTCGGACAGCCGGTTCCGAGTATCTGTAATTGTATCATAATAGTGACTCCTCTAACAAATTGATTTGTATTTTATTCTTCCAATCTTCAGTTGAATATCAAATATACACACGGCATCAATATCAATGCCACAGCGACTTCAAACACGAGTCCGCCGATTGCCGCTACCGCCATCGGCTGGAGCAGATCGCCGCCTTCGCCAAGATTTAACGCCAGCGGAATAAAACCGGCAATCGTACTGATCGTGGTCATGACCCTCGGTCTGAAGCGGATTTTACCTGCTGTTGATACGGCCTCGAAGGCAGAGAAGTGCTCGCCTTTCCTGAGAACCTCTGCATACGTCAGCAGCAGAACGCCATCGTTAACCGTAGCGGCCACCACAACTAAAAGCCCGATAGCCACAGTCGCTCCGACAGCTAAACCTGACCAGTACAATCCATAAAGCATACCAATAACGCAAAAGGGCAGGCAGAGTAAAATCAAAACAGGCAGTTTGATGCTCTCGAATTGTACCGATAAAACCACAAAGGCAAAGAAAACCGCGAAACCCAGCAGCCATTTAGCAGTTTTTGTCATTTCGGCCATCATTTGTGCCTGTCCGCCCATCTCCAGGTAAACGCCCTGCGGTTTTTCCAGGGCGTCAAGGGCGTTTTGGGCTCTTTCGACAGCCTGACCGACACTTATCCCGCCGGCATCGGCCCGAACGATGACCTGTTTCGCCTGATTTTCCCTGACAATTTCAACCGGGCCTACCGCTCGTTTGACCTGGGCGATATCACGAAGATAAAACTGCCGTCCCTGTGTATTTTCCAGAATCAGCTGCTCGATATCCTCTATAGAGTTAATTTTGTTTTCCGGGATCATGACGCGAATCGCATAATACTCAGAACCGTCCCGATACTGGGTCGCCACTTCACCCTGAATCAGTGAGCGAAGGGTCTGGGCGACCTGTCTTATCGGAATCTGCAATGACGAGGCCCTTGCACGGTCGATATGTACCCTGTATTCCGGCTTGGACATGTCCATTGAAACATTGACGCCGGTAAGCCCTTCGGTCTGGTTCAAGGCAGAGCCCGCTGTTTGAGCAAAGGCAAAAATTTCCTCGATGTCAGCGCCGTTTACCTTGACCTCCACCTGCTGTTGTCCGATTTTCCTGATACCCTTGATTTTCATATGCATCACGGCGATTTTACCGCCGGGAACCGGTATTTTTCCCAGTTCGGGCCTGAGTTTCTTGATGAAATCATCGGTCGAGATGTTTCGTTGAGTTTTCGGCACCAGTTGAATATCGACCTGGCCCTGCTCGGCAATCTCGTACGTATAAAGCCCCCAGACCTTGCCGCCTGCCAGTGTGAAATAGCTCTCGATGGCCTCTTTATCTTTGACCTTTTGCTCAATAGTTGCCAGGATGCGGTTTGTTTTTTCAACCGATGTTCCTGCCGGCAGCATCAGCTTGACCATTACTCTGCCGTCATCGATTTCCGGCAGGAATTCCGATCCTGCCGCTTTAAACAGAAAAACACCCACTCCCAGTACCGCGATGGCGATAAAAACGACCACCCATTTCAATTTCAGTGCAACGGTCAAGAGTTTGCCGTAACCTTCGGCTGCAAAGTCGTTGACTTTATCCAGAAAATGCCCGATTCCGCCTTTGACATGGCCTTTCTTAATAAGGCGATCCGCAATCAATGGCGTAATTGTAAGTGCGATGAAAAGTGACAACACGGCGATGCCGGCAATCACCATCACCAGTTCTTTAAACAGCAGCGAGATCAACCCCGGCACCAGCAGGAAGGGCAAAAACAACGCAAGGTAGGAAAGGGTCGCTGCCAGAAGGGCGGTTCCGATCTCGCTCATTGCCTTGAAGGTGGAATCGGTTCCGTTTAGATTTTTGATACGGGTAATATTCTCAACTGCCACAATCGAATTATCCAGCACCACTCCCATGGCGACAACCAGACCGCCGAGCGAGAAAATATTCAGGCTGAATCCCGCCATCTTCATCACAAAGAAATTCGCGATCAGCGTCAGCGGCATCGCGATAATCAAAACAATGATCTGCCGCCAATGGCCAAGGAATACATACGTCACGATGATCACCAGAATCGCAGCGATGATGGCCGAATCCTTGACGCTGTTGATGGCTGCCATCACATAATCGCCCTGGTTTTCAACGATGCCGAATTCAATATCGTCGGGTATTTCGGACCGTAGTTGTTTGAGTCTATCCTGTACGGATCGGGAAACTTTTACGGTGTTCGATTCTGCCTGCTTTAATACGCTTAGTTTGACACAATGTTCGCCGTTAAAGCGTGTGATAACCCGCGCCTCTTCGTGGGAATCTTCCACGCTGGCTACATCTTTGAGATAGACCAGCCCCCGCTCGCTGTGAGCCACGACAACGTTGCGTATTTCGTCGAGCGATTCAAACTCACCCATCGTTCGAGCGATGATCTCGCGGGACTCCACCGTCACCCTGCCGGCGAACATCTCTTTATTTTCTTCATAAAGCGTTTTGGCGATTCCCGAAGGACTCAAACCGTAGGCCAGCATCCGGGATGGGTCAAGGTGGACCCGAATCTCACGCTCCAGCCCGCCCACAATTTCCACACCCGCTGTGCCGGGCACGGTAACGATTCTGTCCTGTAGCCAGTTGTCGGCCCAGTCACGCAGCCAGACAAGGTCTCTTTTCTGCGATGAAACCGTTACTTGCATCACAGGAAGTTGCGAAGGGTCGGCCTTGATAATCACCGGCGGGTCCATATCATCAGGCAGTTCTCTGGCAATTCGCCCCATCGCGGTAATGACATCCTGATAAGCCTCTTCGACTTCAACGCCGTACTGGAAATTAACCAAAAGCGTGTACATTCCCTCTATACTTGAGGACTCAATGTAATCGAGGTTATCTACCGTGGATAAAACCCTCTCAATGGGGTCTGCGATATTTTTGTCGATATCTTCAGGCGTCGCTCCCTGCCACCAGATATGAACTTTTATCATCGGATAAGTAATTTCCGGCAGATAATCCACGTCGAGCTGTACAAGGCTGAACAGCCCCAGCACAACCACCGCCACGGCAATAACCGAAGCACCTATAGGTCTCAATAACGTCGATTTTGTTAGATTCATTGTTTATCGCTTAGAGCCTCTGTTTGTTTTTTCTCACCGCCGAGAACTTTTACAGAAGCGCCGTTTTTGAGTTTTTCATTACCTTCGATAACAACCATTTCACCCGGCTTTATTCCTTCTACCACCTGCACCATCAGATTTTTCTCAAGTCCGAGTCTGAGTTTTCTGGCTTCGGCCTTGCCTTGATTGATCACAAAAGCTGTCGGCTCATTTTTAGCATTCAAAACTATCGCCTTGTCAGGAATCAAAACAGCATTATTCACCGTTTCCATTTCAATGAGTATGCGGGCAAACATTCCCGGCAAAAGCGTAATTCCATCATTATAGATAATGACTGCTTCGGCGGTTCGCGTCCTAGTCTGGCGATCGAGTTCCGGATAAATTCGCGTAATTTCCCCTTTTAACGGCTGACCGGGATAGGCGTCCAGCTCCACTTTGACGGGCATGCCCCTATGAATGTTTGTCGCCTGTGATTCGGGTATCGCAAATTGAACGACGGTACTGGCCGGGTCATAAAGCTCAACAAGGGATTCACGGGGTGCGACATAATAACCATCTGTAACAAAGACCTTTGAAACGACTCCATTCCAGGGAGCTTCTATCTGGTAATCCTCTACACTTTCCAGCGCCTTGCTCAGTTCAGCCCTAGCTTGCGAGACCTTTAGATTGGCCGTCTCCAGTTCTTCAGCCGCGATCGCTCCGCTTTGAACCAGTTTCTTAATTCGCTTGAGCTCTTCCTGTTCTCTTGCCAGCGAAACCTGGGCCGCCTGTACCAAAGCATCCGCCGCCTTCTTGCGACCAATAGTAAGAAGCACCTGCCCGGCGGTCACATTATCTCCTTCACGAATCTGGCATTGCATAATCGGTCCTTCAGCGGGAGAACCCATCCTTGCCACCTTGGTCGCTGTAACCGAGCCGGTCAGTTCCAGTGTCTTTGAAATGCTGCCTTCAACTGCGGCAAAAACTTTGACAGCAGGGACTTTCTTAGGTTTTGCTGCCTGTGAATCAGTTTGCTTTTTGCATCCTGAGATAACTAAAGTTGAACCAACAATAATAGTTATAACGGTCAATAATTCTTTCATATACTTTCTCCAACGGCCAGCTGCCATTGGGCGATTGCCACATTATAATCCGCCAGTGCCCTGAAATAACTGGTCTGCGCCTCGAGCAGGGCTGCCTGGGCATCCAGCACATCGACAATCGTGCCTTTGCCAAGGTCATATTTTTCACGTTCGATCCGAAGCGATTCCTTAGCCTGCTCGAGGGCTTTCTCTATCGAGCTAATGCGTGCTTTGGTTGATTCGATATTCGATACGGCGGTTTCCACCTCAAGCTGAATCTGCAGTTGCAGTTTCCTCAAACCTTGCCTTTCTGCCGATAACCTCGAGCGTTCACGTCTGATTCGAGCGTCGATCTGGCCGCCCTCGAACAAAGGGAACACCGCAACCACTCCAATGCGGCCGACATCTTCAGACATATTAGAGCCGCCCATGGTACTGCCTGCCGCCCACCGGTTGCCATAAGCGGCTTCCAGAGATATGACCGGACCTCGACCTGCTTTGGCCGCATCAAGATTTTTATTCTGGGCTTCAACTCTGGCCTTGGTCGCCTGATAATCATTTCTTTGGTCCACTGCGACAGCAAAACTTTGACTCAAATTCGTCGTGAAATCGTTTGGCTCAAGTCTGCCCTGTAATTCAACGGGCTCTTTAAGATCCTCAATGCCCATCAGATTCGCCAATATCGACTTTTGGATAACAAGCACATTTCTTTCTCGGAGTATCTTTTGATCGATATCCGCAAGCCGAACCTCGGTTCTCAATAAATCCACACGAGCAGCTTTTTGAGAATCAAGCAATTCCTGGACCCGCTTGCGGTGTTCCTGTAAAGCTTTCTGAGAAAAGACAAGCGATTCGACAACCTCTTTCTGGCCGAGTATGGAATAGAAAACGTTCGAAATATTGAATATAAGTTCTCTGCGACTTCGAATAAACTGGTGTTTAGCTGACTGCGCCAGGTGTTCACTGGCCTTGGCCTGGCTTTCAAGTCTGCCGGATGTGTAAAGCGGCATCCGCAAGACAATATCGCCCGAGAAAATATCCTCGGTAAATGTCGCTATTTCAGCTGGACTTCTGGCAGGTATCAATCGCTGATCGTCAAGATAATGCGTATAACCTGCCTCGGCACTGATCGAAGGCCACAATTGGCCTCTTGAAATATCCTCTTCAGCTAAAGCAGTTTCAATATCCCATTTTTTCTGCGCAATCTCAGGATTGCTTTCAAGGGCGATTTTTATGCAATCATCAAGGGTCAAACCAGATTGAGTTGCAACAGCACCCAAAACCGCTTCTTTAGCCGGGACATCTATATCCGTATCGCCCTGTGCCGCAACACCCGGATCGACTGCACATAGTACAATTGGGGCTATTATTGTAGTAAAAAATGTTTTGATCATGGAATTGCCTAATTCTTTAAACAGCTCCAAAAATCAATCCGCAAATTGTCGCCATGACAACGACCAGAGAAACAAATACGACCGTTTTTTGGGTGCCCATCACCGAGCGGATCACAAGCATGTTCGGCAAAGACAGTGCCGGACCGGCCAGAAGCAACGCCAGCGCCGGACCTTTGCCCATTCCGGCGCCCAGCAGCCCCTGGAGGATCGGCACTTCGGTGAGAGTGGCGAAATACATGAAAGCCCCCGCGACAGAGGCGAACAGGTTGGCCCATAAGGAGTTTCCACCAACTGCTCTTGCCACCCATTCAGATGGTATTAAGCCTTCATGGTCGGGTCTGCCAAGCAACGCCCCGGCGACAATGACTCCAAAAAACAGCAACGGCAGAATCTGCTTGGCAAATGTCCATGTTGAACTGAACCACTCCTCGGCTTCACCCTCAGTTGTGCTGGTCGCCCATGAAAGTCCTATGACCGCCGCGGAAAAAGGAATCATTACCATCATCCCTTCCATTGGCAAAGCAATTGCGATAATCGCAGTGGGCACTGCTGCGACGAGAATCTTCCATGCAGGTATGGAAAACCACAGGATCAGTATCAATGCCAGAGCAACAGCAAATACAGACGTAATGATCCACTTATGGCTCCACACAGTCTTCCAGAAGCCGCCAACAGCCTCTTTGCTTACTATGTCCTCAACCGGGATCGTTACCTGCCGGCCTGCCTTTTCGCCGTCGGCAAGTTTCACAACGTAAAAACCATCCTCACTGCCGTGCTCCGGCGCCTGCACCACAGCCGCCCGGAGCATGTTGCCGTCGGTCGTTTCAAAATAAAAATCATTCGGCGCGCCCCAATTAGCGAACACCAATACTCCGACCATGACGGCAAAGAAAGAGGCATTTTTCCATAATGGTCTGGAGACCTCCGGCTCCGGCATGGCCATCTGACCGTTTGCCTTCTCGATCTCCTCCTTGCGATATATGAAGTGCATTATGAGGCCTATAATCACGCTGAATACGACCGCGCCGACCGCCCGGGCGATGCCCAGCTCAAGTCCGAGAATGCGGGCGGTCAGGATGATGGCCAATATATTGATTGCCGGTCCGGAGTAAAGAAATGCGGTTGCCGGCCCCAAACCGGCGCCCATTCTGTAAATCCCGGCAAATAGAGGGAGAATGGTGCAGGAACAAACCGCCAGGATTGAGCCCGAGACCGAGGCCACTCCATACGCTAACACCTTGTTGGCTTTGGCCCCGAGGTACTTCATGACCGATGCCTGACTGACGAACACGCTGATAGCCCCGGCAATGAAGAACGCGGGGATCAGGCATAGAAGTACATGCTCCTGCGCATACCATTTGACCAGATGCAGCGATTCCATGACGGCGTTATCGAATCTCTTAACGCCCGCCGGCAGATAGAAACACGCCAGAAATACGCCGATCATCAGGGCCAGTTTTTTCCATTCAGTTTTCCAGTTCATATCGCAGTCTGCTCCGACATGCTGTTGTTATGATAGATATAACTATAATTGTGTATATATGAACAAATACTCACATAGTTCTTTAAAAAACAAAAAGATAGTGTGTAACTGTTAGATGGCCCGGAGCAACCGGTCGTTCTCTTTGACCTGGTCCCTGATAACGCCCCGCAGACACGACAGGAAATCGACAACACACGGCGCGCGAAGGCTGTACATCACCTTCAGGCCCTCCTTGCGGTACGAAAGAACGCCCGCATTAACCATAACCGCCAGATGCCGGGAAATGTTGGATCTCTCGGCCCCGACGTGGTCGGCGATATCGCAAACACACTGCTGGCCATCCTTTAGGAAGTCTACTATAGCCACCCTAAGCGGATGGCCTACGGCCTTGTTGAACTCGGCTTGTTTTTGAAACAGCAGCTTCTGTTTATCTGAGATCATAACGTACTCTTTCCAGATGTATGTATGTTTATATTACCATTTACTCACATATTACCAAAAGGTTCGACCGGCGTCCAGCACAGACACAGATAAAAATCGAAATTGTCCTTGCAGTTACGTACGAAAGAGCGTCCGGTTTAACTTTTTAACTTATCGGGTTGTGGGTTTGGCAAAGGCTGATAAAATCGCGACTGTGCCGGCTGTTTTTGGGATTATCCAGATTTTTTATTCTTGACAGTCGCGCAAAAGCGAAGTTAATTTGGGCTGGAAAGGCAATTTGGATAGCCGTTGCAAAAAACGAAAGGATTTGATCAAGGAGGGGACAAATGAAAGATTTGTTCACCACTGGCGAAGCAGCAGAGATATGTAAAGTCAGTCAGCAGACGATCATTCGCTGTTTCGATTCCGGGCGTCTAGAAGGATTCCGGGTGCCCGGTTCGAAGTTCCGGCGAATACCCCGCCAGAGTCTTGTTAAGTTCATGAAGGATAACAATATCCCTCTGGACGATCTCGACTCGGGCAAGAGGAAGGTGCTGATAGTTGACGACGATCCGGAGATCGTCGAACTTATCAGCGACGTACTTACGCGCGACGGGAGGTTCGACATTCGCACCGCTTCGAGCGGATACGAAGCGGGGATCGCGACTCACAAGTTCGATCCCGATCTGATTCTGCTGGACTACATGCTGCCGGATGTCAACGGGAACGTGGTCTGCCAGACAATCCGACGCAATCCGGATTTCGAGCATATCAAGATTGTGATCGTCAGTGGTGTGGTCAAACCCGAGGAGATCGAGCAGTTGCTCAAGTCCGGCGCCGAGGATTTCGTCAAGAAGCCGTTCGGAGTGGGCGAACTGGTCGATCGAATCTCCACTATTCTGGCAATGAAATAGCCTCCTTTGCCGGCCGGGTTTCGGGATTGTTCAGATTGCCCGGGCGGTGCAGGCTTGCAATACAGTTTTACACGGACGACTGATTACCAATGGAACGCGCCGACAGCAATACTGCGAAGCAGGTGGAACTGGCTACAGGTTCTCTCGAAGAGCTTTCGATTCCGCCCTGCGTGGCGGCAAGCCTTCTGGCCGGCCCGGCGGCCGAGCTTTCCAAATCCGGACTGGCCGACATCATCGAATCGGATCCGGCGCTTGCGCTGAAGGCCGTTTCACTTATCCGAAGCAAGAATCTCGATCTGCAGTACGACAGATACAGTCTTCGGCGGACGCTGGATCGCATAGACGTTCACGAGATTCGGGACGCCGTGCTGACGGTTCCGGTGGCCGGGCGGGGTAACGACCTGGGCCCGGACATAGTCGCAAGCCAGACGGATATGCTGGTTCATTCGGTGGCGGTGGCCTGCTGCAGCAGGGAAATCGCTTCTATTGTCGGTCCGCCGATCAACGCGGATCTGGCGTACCTGGCCGGGCTGATGCACGATCTCGGCAAGCTGGCTCTGGCTCACATAATGCCCAGGGGCTTTGCACGTATTATCGAACAGGCGTGTGCGAAGGGGGTGTGCTCTTGTGAGGTCGAGACGGAGCATCTCGGCTGCGACCATACTATAGTGGGCAAGCATCTGGCGGCGAGATGGCAGTTGCCTTCGGAAGTTGTGATGGCTGCCTGGCTGCACCACAGCGACACGGACGCCGTGTGTGAAATAGTCCCGGAAGCGGCAATCGCCCGCATCGTGCAGTTGGCGGATGTGATCGTTCGCCGGGCGGGCATCGGTTCGTCGGGGAGCTTCGATACGCCGGGTTCGCCGGACGATCTGGCAAGATCGGTATCGATATCGGTCGAGCAGATGATTGCGATACACCAGAGGCTGGACGGAGCCGTTCAGGGTAAAGCGCAGATTTTGGGGTTGGATATTGAGGATGCGCTGAGTGCGGCTTACGATGCGTCGCGTTCGGCCGCGGCGGTCTTGAGCAGCGAGAATACACGCCTGTCGGGTGAAAATACGAGATTGAGAACCGACGCGAATCATTTGTCATTCGTGACCCATCTGCTTTGCACAACCGATTCGGCGTCAACTGCCATAGACATCGCGGGCAAATTTGCCGCGGGTTTTCAGAAGTGCTTCGAGACCGGCCGCGTTTGCGTGTATCTGCCGGGTCCAAATGCGGACGCCGCGGTCGATGTGATAGTGCTCGAGCCGCTGGGCGAGATTCTGTGCATTGCGGTAGATCCCCCCGAAGGCGAAGGGCCGGTACCCCGGTCGATTGCCGGCAAGTTCGGGCTTGTAGATGCACGGGATCATTGTGACTGGCTGTTCGATCAGCTCGATCCGGATTTTGACCGCGATGCAGCGAAGATCGCGCCGCTGCTTTCGAAAGGGCGGGCCGTGGGGGCGATAATCTTCGAGTTATACTACAGGCGCGATGTGGAGCTTTTCGAGCGAAGTTTCAAAAGCGTGACTTCAATTGCGGGGACCGTTCTGGACATGGCGGCGGCTTCGAAGCGGCAGGAGTATCTGGCCGAGCAGTTCGTAAAACTGGTGAAGAAGCCGACGGGCGTTAAGCCGCGGGACAACGATTATCAGCTTCTGGAGGCTTTTACGGAGATGGCGGCCGGAGCGGCTCACGAGTTGAACAATCCGCTTTCGGTTATCAGCGGCAGGGCGCAGCTTCTGGCGGATGCCGAGAGCGACCAGCAGAAGAAGGAACTGCTGGGGCAAATTCAGCAGAACAGCTTGAAGGCCGCCGCGATGATCGAGGGGCTTATGGCATACGCACAGCCGCCTGAGCCGAGACGCGAGCGGGCCGAGGTGAGAGGACTTATTGACGAGGCGCTTCAACTGGCTTCTCAGAAGCAGAACGTTCAGCATATAGATCTGGCGGTGAACGTGGATGAGGAGATGCCGCCGGTAATGGTGGATTCGGCCCAGGTGGCTTCGGCGCTGGCTAACGTGGTGTCGAATGCCGTCGATTCGTACGATAATCATCCGGGTTCGATCGACGTGGCGGCGCGATTGGAGGCGGGCGGCGATTACGTGGCCATCGAGACGGCGGACAGCGGCTGCGGAATGGACGGTGAGGTGCTGCGCAAGGCGACCCATCCGTTCTTCTCGGCGAAGCCGGCCGGTCGCAAACCGGGCATGGGACTGGCTTTCGCGCTGCGTTTCGTTCAGATAAACAACGGCACCCTGGACATGCGGAGTCGGCCCGGGGCCGGGACGACAGTCACAATTCGCCTTCCCGTGGCCGGCCGATAACATTTTCGGCGGCACAGAAAAAAAGGAGACCGGCGCCCCCCTTGTTTTGTTCAGTACGGTACGCCTGTCTCCCCGGGTAAAGGAAGGAGTATCATGCCGGAATGCAGTCAGCGATTGTTATCGTGCCTTGTTCCAACTGACAGTTAAAGTATAATATACTTCTGCTTTTGGGCAAAAACGCCGGTTCTTTTTATGCGGCTTTTCTGTGCTGTTACAGGCGACGGGTCCGATAAGAAGTCGGGCTGGAGTGGGTCATTTCGGTTTAAGTGCCGCAGCAGGGAGGATGTGAAAACTGTCGCCGGGCTGTTTTTTTGCTGGATTTATCGATCAGCGTCGGATAGAATAACGGCGAACATTGTGCATGATTGGACATTGTTTTTATGGGGGTGGTGGCAGTGTCAGGCCGGAGCCGGAGTCTTTGTTTGGGCCGGTCGCCGCATTGTTGTAATGGGGGGCACAATTATGGAAAGCGGATTCCAATTCCAGATGCCATTCGAGGGCATCGACGGTCGGTTGCTGACCACCTTCTCGTTCGAGAGAAAAGACAACTGCGCGGATATCAAGATTGTCGGGTGCATGGAGTTAACGCCCGCGGGCGCGGCAATGGACGGTGCAATTAGAGGTACGATCAATCTGCGGGGGCAACTGGTCCCCGTTATCGACGCTCAGGCCAGGATGGGCGGCGAGCCGATCATAATCGACCACGGCTGCTGCATATTGCTGATAGAGCACGTGCGCCGCGGCAGAAGCACGCAGGTTGGGCTGCTTGTTCCGGACATTTCGGACGTGCTGGATGTAATCAGCGACGAGATCGACTCCCTTGTTTTCAATGTGGATGCGTGCAGTCAGTGGGCCTGCGACCCGACGGATGACTGGCAGCTTGTAGACGTTCTGGGGGATGTCGAGCGATTCGCGGGCGATGCGGCGTTCGATTATCCTTCGTGAGCTGTCAATCCGCAGCCGAAAGATCGGCGCATATAAGTTCTTCATCGTTTCGAATAAAGACGTGCCTGTCGGCGAAGGCCGGGTGGGACCAGCAGACGCCGTTGCGCTGTTTCAACTGCCCGGTTGTGGGATCGATCAGCCTGGTGCGGCTGATCTGGGTGAAGCCTTCGGGCGAGAGCCTGCCGATTATGAGTTCGCCCCGCTCGTTGAACATCCACACTCTGTCCTTTTGCCGGACCATGTGGATATTGGACCATCTTGCGTGTGGTACGGCGTTCATGGACATCCATATTCTGTCGCCGGTTTCCAGGTCCAGGCAGCGGAGCTGGCCGTAGCTGTCGACACCGTAGATGCAGTCGTCCTGTATAATGGGTGTGGATATGCAGCAGTGGAGGCTGTCGGTGCTCTTTTCGTTGCGGCCGTGGCGTCGCCAGAGTTTTTCGGCCGCGAGCCGGTTCGGGTCCAGCTTGAGGACAAGCGAGCCATCGTAGAAGCTGGATACCAGCAGGTATCCGTCCTCGACGACCGGCGTTGCTATCGAGATAACCATTCGCGTGGGTGTGAATTCATGGTCCCAGTAGATTTTGCCGGTGGCCGGGTCCATGCCGGCTACGCGCCGGCCCGTCCAGCACACCAGCACGCGTTTGTTCGCCTGGTCGATTACTATCGGGGCCGAATAGGAGGCGTGATCGTCAAGTGCACGCCATATTTCGGCGCCGGTTGTTTTGTTCAGTCCCAATACGCAGGCGCCGTCGCTGCCGCCGATTTGCAGGATTAGGATATCGCCCTCGATAAGCGGAGCGGCTGCGATGCCCCAGACGGGCATTCGAATGTCGTATTCGGCGCTGAGGTCTTTTTTCCAGAGGACTTTGCCGGTTGCGGCGTCGAAGCAGTGCAGGTGGCCCATTGTGCCCAGGGCGTAGGCCCGGCCGTCGTTAATTGTGATCGAGGCGCGGGGGCCGGCGCGGTATGAGATTTTTCTGTAGCTGCACTCGTATGAGTAAGACCAGATTTTCCGGCCGTTTTCGGCGTCGAAGCATTGGACCCGCTCGAGTTCGGTCGGCTCTGTAAGGCGGTCCGCTACGTAGACCCGGCCCCGGGCAACAGTCGGGCTGCAGTAGCCGCTGGAGATTCGGGCCCGCCAGAGGGGCTCGAGGCGTTCTGTTTCGAACCGCTCGATAATTCCGTCCTCCGACCATACTCCATCCCTGCCTGGCCCGCGCCACTGGGGCCAGTCGTCGGCCATAGCGGCTGTGAAACAGCAGAGGACAATCGCCAGAAAGCTTGATTGCGGCCTAATGCCGGACATTTGAGCATCCTTTGTAATTCGCGCCTCGGAAATCAGCATCGCTGTATTTTATCGCCGGTGAGCGGGCAAGACAACCGTTTGAGGGGTGATGCGGGGTGCTTTCGGGCGAATGCAAATGGGGGCAACCTTTCGGTCGCCCCCCGTACAATCTTGAAGGAGGAGGATGATTGTTTGCTACCTTAGATACGCCGGACTGCGGGTTGTGTTCGGGAAATAGCTCAATCGCCGTTCAAAATTAGAAAAATCGCTGGAACCAAAGGAGCTATTAGCCGGGAGTGGATAGAGAAAAAGGAGCGGCTTGCGCCGCTCCTTTACTCTTTTGAAGGAGGAGGATGATGGATTTTCATTGTTTCTTACGGCGCAGGAACCGTCCGGTTCGCGTAAAATTCTGTCGTGGATTGGAGTTTTGCTCCCGAAGGCGCATTTGCGGATGCTGGACCTTGGTGCTTCGCCGCGGCTGGGGCTGTTTGATCAAGGCGAATGCCGCTTTGGTAGTTGTAAAGGTCTAGTTTTCTGCGAATTTGATCGACCAGCGAGTCCTAAAAAACACCGCTTGTCGGGTCGAAAAAAGGCGATTCTGGGCTCTGAGGTCTTGACTATTCCTCGCGGTGATGGTATATTAGTAGAGTTGGGTTGTTTTTGGTGATTTTGGCAGACTGGTCCGGTGAATCTAAAGGCATTCTGCGGCCTTTGGCCTGTTTACAAAGTGTCAATCCGCTGAAGAAGGCTCCGAAATCGCCCGATTTGAATAATTCGACGCGAAAAAGCTCCGGTTCTAGGAACAGTAGCTGTTGCCGGCGCATCTATTGCAACGGTGGGCGATTTATCACAAAAGCCGATTACAGGCCTGCCCATCATGGGGCTTTTGGTTGCGACGGGGTCCTCGTGGTAGAGTGCAAGGAGTAAAGATGAAGCTCAGAAAAGGTTTTACTCTCATCGAACTGTTGGTTGTAATTGCAATAATAGCCGTGCTGATGTCAATCCTGATGCCGGCTTTGCAGAGAGTGAAGAAGCAGGCTCAGACGGTTGCTTGCATGGCCAGGCTGCGGCAGTGGGGCCTTATCTGGAAAATGTACTGCGACGACAACGACGGCCGATGGCTCAGCGGCGAAGGTACGGGCAACGGGCTCTGGTGGATGGAGAAGATGCGTCATATGGCCAAGGACGAGGAGTTGTGGACCTGCCCGACGGCGACAAAGCATGACGGCGGGGGCAATAAGATCAGTCTTTTCACCTTCAGGGCATGGCAATTTACCAGCGGCGGCCATACATACACGGGCAGTTATGGACCGAATGGTTGGATGTGCAACCACAGAGCCGGCATAAGCAGTGTTTGGGGCAGGCCTACAGAGATGAACGGTGTAAAAGCCCACTGGGGGACGCCGAACGTCAAAGGCGCTTCGCAGATACCCATGTTCCTGGATTCTCTGTGGGTGGATGCCTGGCCCCGCCAGACTGACGAGCCTCCGGATGAGTTTTACAGAGCCGATCAGCCAAATCAGAACGAAATGCGTCGTTTCTGCATTAATCGCCACAACGGTTTTGTAAATGCGTTGTTTTGCGACTGGTCAGTTAGGAAAGTCGGACTAAAGGAACTGTGGCGGCTTAAATGGCACAGGGGCTATCGCGTGAACGATCCTTTGCCGGTCTGGCCGGATTGGATGGCAAGCTTCAAGGAACCCTGATCGCGCTCGAAAGCGATGTAGAGGTGTTATAAGGTCTTGGAAGGGTTAGGTCATGACTAAGAGAAGGGGTTTTACGTTAATAGAATTGCTGGTGGTGATCGCGATAATTGCGATTCTGATGGCCATTTTGATGCCTGCACTGCAAAGAGCCCGCGAGCAGGGTCAGCGGGCGGTTTGCATGGGCAGTTTGAAACAGTTGACGCTGGCCTGGATCATGTATGCCGATGCGAATGAGGACAAGCTTGTGAATGGCGAAGCCGGTTTTCACCACACGACTGTCCAAGGCGGTGCGGTGCCATCCTGGAACAACTTCAATCCAGCCTCAGTGGTTGAGTGGAACTGGGCCGGCAGATGCTGGGCCGAACCTTATAACCAGCCCAGACCGCCCGCACAGCAGTGGCCGATTGAGGGCTCCAACGGGCAGAAGCAAAACATCAAGGACGGTGTAATGTGGGGTTACACGGGCAATCTTGATATCTATAAATGCCCGACGGGTATTCGCGGCGAGTACCTGACATACAATATTATGGACGGTGTAAACGGTCGTCCGAGAAGCGGGGAGGGGGCCGGATATGGGGGCAGAGCGCCAAACGGTACGCTGCTGTGGTGTAAGAAGAGGACTGATATTAAACAGCCGGCGTACCGGATAGTCTTTATTGATGAGGGGGCGGCCACACCGGATAGTTTTGCGGTTCACTGGGCCAACAATTTCGTGTGGTGGGATGATCCGCCTGTCCGTCACGGCGATGGAACGGTAATTTCTTTTGCTGATGGTCATGTCGAATATAAGAAATGGAAAGCAAGTGAGACCGTGAAATGGGGCAAGAGGTACAGCGGATATTATGGCGGCGGCTTCAGGCCAACAACCGACGAAGGCTGGGAGGACCTTCAGTTCATACACAAGGGTTGCTGGGGTGCGGTTAATCCCAACTTTCCCCATTAGGCTGCATTTGGTCGCGTCGAGATTGGGGTGCGGTGTTTTGCTGACAGGCGGAGTTTCATGTTTGCTGTTGTGCGTAGCCTCGATTGGGAAAATCTGAACGGTCGGACAAAAGTGGCTTGCAATGGGGCGATTATAATGTTAATATAGGGCATATATCACTCCTGTCGTAGTCAAAAATGGAGCAGACGAGTTTTGGAAAGGACGTACGTATGCGTAAAAGAGGTGCATTTACATTAATCGAACTTCTGGTGGTGATCGCGATTATAGCGATACTTATGGCTATTCTGATGCCGGCGCTGCAAAGGGCTCGCGAGCAGGGCCAGCGTGCGGTGTGCATGGGTAGCATGAAACAGTTGACGCTTGCCTGGATCATGTATGCCGATGCGAATGAAGACAAGTTGGTTAACGGCGAAGCCGGTTTTCACCGGCCCAACCCGAGATCTGTGGCTAATATTGCATCCTGGAACAACTTCGATCCAGCACAGGTTGCCGAATATAACTGGGCCGGCAGATGCTGGGCCCAGCCCTATAATTCCCCCACGGGCGAGCAGTGGCGGATCGAAGGCTCAGGCGGCCAGAAGGATAATATTAAGAGCGGCGTGATGTGGGAGTACACGGGTACTCTCGACATCTACAAGTGTCCGACTGGAATCCGTGGCGAATATCTGACCTATAACATTATGGACGGCGTAAACGGCCGGCCCAGAAGCGGCGCCGGCTTCGGCGATCGCGGGCCGAACGGAAACGTGCTCTGGTGCAAAAAGAGGACGGATATCGCCCATCCGGCTTATCGACTCGTGTTCATAGATGAAGGTGCTTCTACGCCGGACAGTTTCGCTGTACACTGGCAGACCGGCAACTACAGGTGGTGGGACGATCCGCCTGTACGGCATGGCGACGGAACCGTGGTTACCTTCGCTGACGGCCATGTGGAGTACAAGAAATGGAAAGGTGCCGGGACCGTAAAATTCGGCCGTCAATATTCCGGGTACAGTGGTCCAGATTATACACCTACAAATGATGCGGAATGGGAAGATTTGGCGTTCATCACCAAGGGCTGCTGGGGGCAGTTACCGACAAGTTTCTAGCGGGTCCATGAACGGAATGCAGACAGATAAAAGGCGGGCTTTGACCCGCCTTTTTTTTATGGCTGCGGTGGGGTGTATGCAGAAGGCCGCGGTGTGTGGTCGCCGTTGTTGGCGCATGTGTATCGACAGTGGCACTGCGCTGGGGCCGGGCGGTTTTTCCCGGGTTGTGGTTAGCTGCGGGATTTGGAGTTTATGATAGCCGCCAGCAGTATGTGGCGCAGCCGGTCGACGCTGAGTTTATTGAGGTAATCTTCGGTGAAGTCGAGTTTGAATCGGCCGCGGAAACCCGTGATTCTTCTGGTCAATTCCTTTCGGCCGAGGCGGGCCAGCGACGATGCGGTTTGCTCGAAGTATGTTCTCGTAACCATCTGACGATCCCTGTTCAGACTAGATTGGTTGGACCAACGACAATAGACTCAATCGGCAATTTCTCGCCGGAGCTTTTCAAAGCGCAGCAAAAAGTATGTCACAAGTGCGAAATCATGGGTCGTGCCGGGCAAAAAAAATTGGCTCTTCGGGGGAATTTGTGTGTCAACCGCCCAGGCATCCGCCTCGGCTCTGGAGCAAGCTTGGGGCATCGCCCCTTTTACTCCTTACGCATCCCCGCCAGCCCGCTTTGGAGTGAGGGCTGACGCCGACGCGACGGAGCAAAAGGGGCTTAATGAGCCTCGATAGTTTCACTTATGCAACTACAATTATTTCAGTTACCCACAAATTCTGGGGAGGAAAGAACTATTTGCGTTTGATCTGAGAGTCTGATAACGTTCGCCCATGCTTACCGAAGAGCTTCAGTACGATTTGCCCGAAGAGCTTATTGCCCAGCGGCCGAGCGATGTGCGAAGCGAGTCGAGGCTGCTTGTGCTGGACAGGTCGGGCGGTTCGATCGCCGACCGGCGTTTCAGTGATCTGGGCCGGTACGTCGATGCGGGCGACTGTCTGGTATTGAACGACACAAAGGTCCTGCCGGCGAGATTCTACGGGCGCCGTGCTACGGGAGGCGCTGTGGAGGGGTTGTTTCTGGAAGAACGACAACCGGGTCGGTGGCTGGTCATGCTCAAGGGCCTTAGAAAAGTGAAGCCGGACGAGTACATTGTCCTGAGGGACCGGCAGCGGGCGGACTTCTGCAGGGCGAGGGTGGTGGAAAAGCTGGAAAAGGGCCGCTGCGTACTGGAAATCGAATCGGGTCTTTCGACCGGCGCGGTTCTGGAAAGAGCAGGTTTTCCGCCGCTGCCTCCGTACATCAAGCGCGATGATAATCCCGAAATCGCGGCCGCCGATGCGTGTCGGTATCAAACTGTATACGCGGCGCGCGACGGTGCTGTAGCCGCTCCGACCGCCGGTCTGCATTTCACCGAAGAGTTGATCGGGCAATTGAAGGGAGCCGGTGTAGTTTTCGCGACTGTTACTCTTCACGTGGGAGCGGGGACTTTCAAGCCGGTGAGCGCCGAAAGACTGGAAGATCACGAAATCCACAGAGAGGTCTATTCGGTCGATGAGCACAACGCCGCGATCATCAACGAGGCCCGACAGCGGGGTAAACGCATAATCGCGGTGGGGACGACTTCCGTGAGGACGCTGGAAACGGTCGGTGCCACGGGGGCCGTCAGGGCCGAATCAGGCAGCACGCAACTTTTCATAACGCCGGGGTATCGGTTCAACATCGTCGATGCGATGATAACCAACTTCCATCTGCCCAGGTCGACGCTGCTGGCTCTTGTGGCGGCCTTTGCAGGACTGGAAACAACCCTCAACGCCTATGAGCACGCTGTGAGGCAGCGGTACCGCTTCTATTCCTACGGCGACGCGATGCTCATAACCTAATCGTTTGCTGTCGTCTACCGACACGTCAGACCCGCAAAATCCGGAAAACTCTGGACACGACCTTGCTGTTTTGCTAGAATTAGGTTGTCATTTGTTAGCCGGTCTTTTAGGAGGAGTCAGCATGGTTAACACACTGTTCTACCCACTTTTTGCAGCATTTATTCTTATTGCCGGATTTGTATCAACAGGCACCTGCGCAGCGGCCGTGATATACGTTGACGCTGAAGCGCCCGGAGCAAACAATGGCTCGTCCTGGACGGACGCCTATAATTACTTGCAAGACGCCCTGACAGACGCCAATTCGACCGCTAAACCCGTCGAAGTTCGTGTCGCTCAGGGCATATACAAGCCGGACCGCTTCAGTGCCGAGCCAAACGGCACCGGCGACCCGAATAGCTGCTTCATGCTCTTCAACGGGCTCACTCTGCTGGGAGGCTACGCCGGATACGCCCAGCCCGACCAAGGTGCGCGGGATGTACATTTGTACGAAACGGTTCTATCAGGCGACCTTGACGATAACGATGCTGTAGTTTTGCACGCCGAGCCTCTCCTGACAGAACCCAGCCGGGTGGAAAACACTCGAAGAATCGTCTACGCCGGGACCGGCGTTGACAGGACCGCCATAATTGACGGCTTTACAATTACCGCGGGCAACGCCGATGGATCCGGCCTGCCGGACGGATCAGGCAGCTACCAGTGCGGCGCAGGCCTGGAGATGCGATGGGCCAGCGCACAGGTTCGAAGCTGCACATTCGTACGAAACAGTGCCGTCTGGTACGGCGGCGCAGTGGTTTGTTCTGGAGGAAATCCCCGCTTTATCGGCTGCAGGTTCTTGCAGAATGCCGGTTTTCACGGTGGTGGTCTTGCGCTTGTAAGCAGTAACGGAGCGGAACTTGCTGACTGTTACTTCAGAGCTAACTACGCCGGTTACACCGGCGGTGCACTTGTAATCGATGCCGCATTCGCAGAGGTCCGCCAGTGCAGATTCATGGACAACGCGGCCGAGTGGAGCGGCGGGGCCGTTAGTATTCTGCCGGGCAAAAGCAGCACAATAGACCGATGCATATTCATCAACAACACGGCCAGAGCGACAATGTGGTACAGCGGAGGCGGCGCCATCGCCGCCGAGAATACAGATGTGGCCATTGTCCATTCCGTTATCCAGGGCAACACCTCCGGCATGCCCTGGGAAGGAGGCGGCGGTGGCGCCGTGTACTGCGCAGGAGCCGACATGAAGCTGGACAACTGCACCTTGGCTGGAAACATCGGGCCGCGCGCCGACGGCGTCTTCTGTGAGGCAAGTCTTAACTGGACAATACCGGAGAGTTTTCCCGGAAGCGTTTCTATTCGCAACTCGATTCTCCATGACGGCGGCAAAGAGCTGGCTGTCGATTCCAACAGCGTGATTATCGCTGAATACAGCAACATACAGGACCCCAGCAACGAGGTGGTATACCCGGGTCAGGGCAATATCAATGTAGACCCGCTGTTCGCTGACCCCGGTCGCTGGCATCAGCAGCGTCCCAGCGAGCCGCACGTATGGTTTACCGGCGACTACCATCTGAAATCCGAACGAGGGCGATGGTCGACCGCCGAGGCCAACTGGGTACAGGATGAGGTGACAAGTACCTGTATTGATGCCGGGGACCCCGGCAAATGCATAGGCGTTGAGCCACTTCTGAACGGCAACCGAATAAATATGGGTGCATACGGTACTACAGCCGAGGCGAGTAAGTCGCTATCCGAGGAAGAATGTTTCGCTCCTGATCATCCAGACTACGCGGAATGGGTGGCTGCGGGCAAGCCCATCTGCTGGTGCTATCCGAAGCAATGTCATGGAGACGTGGACTGCCAGGTCGAAGGCGGCGGCAAGGTTCCACTGCGCTATGTGGGAGTTAACGATCTGAATCTGCTTATAGCCGCCTGGAAGACAGAGGAGCCCCCCGAAGGTCCCGGACTGGCGAATATTACCGACTCGAACGGCAACCCTGCAATATGTGCTGACTTCTCTCACGGCGCCGAAGGGGGAGGTAAAGTGCCGTTGTACCGGGTGTACGTGGATGACCTGAACATTCTGGTGGCCGGCTGGCGAACATACGAAGAACCCGACGGACCGGGCATTGCGCCGGACTGCCAGCAATAAAAAGAAGCCGGAACGGCTTGATTACAGTCCCGGCTTCTGTAGCGTGTATGTATCTTAGACCGCAGTGTGCTATTTGTACATTTCGTCGAATGCTTTCTGGGCGGTTACGAGGGCCGCACGCATCATATCTTCGGCCTTGGCGGTTTCGCGGTTGATCAGGTGATTCATGAGCTGCTTGTCGTCGAGTTCGCGGGCGGCTTTTTCGCAGGCTTCCCAGCTCAGTACGCTGCGGATGACGCGGTCGATGCCCTGCTCGGCGTTGTCGTACGGACGGGTCTGCATGTCGTGGCCCTTCCAGCGTTTGTAGCCGGCGGCCTGAATCAGGCCTGCGATTGCGATGTTCATGCCGTTGATGCGGGTTCCGTGGTCGATGTCGTACTTGCCCGGTCCGCCGAGGATGATCCCGTCGTTGTAGCCCTGGCTGTTGAGGTGCATGTGGACCATCATGTCGTTGTCCAGCTCCTCGACCGTATCGGCGACGTGGTCGAGCCCGATCATTTCCGAGTGCCCGAACTCCTTGTTTACGCCTTTTCTGTCCGACGAGATGCCGTACTCTTTTTCGAGCTTGCGCCAGAATACGATCGCGCTGGCGACCGTCGGGATAAGCATGGCGGGATGGCCTTCGTTGGGCTTTGGTTCGAAGCCGATGTGCAGCTTGCCGCCGGCTTTTTCCTCGTATTGGCACAGGCCCGCGACGCTCTCTTTGAGGTTTTCGTACATCTGGCGAATGCCGATGGTGGCCATGTCATAGCCGAAGGAGCCGTTCCAGATTACCAGCGACGGCGCTTTGTCATCATCGGGATGCCAGGCTTTCTTCATCGTTCCGTAAGCCAGGTCTACGGTTCGCTTGCCCAGGTCCTCGCCGGCCTTGCGCTCGTTGGGGTCCAACGATGCGATTCCGCCGTAACCGAAATGGGTGTGAGCACCGGGCGTGATCATCGCCAGGTACAGTTTCGTATCGCACATGGCGTCGGCCACGGCCGCGGCGTTGTCGTCGTCGACCTCCGCGTCGTAATGCACCTCTATGCCGATCTCGACATTGTCCGGCAGCCTCGGTACGATCTTTTCGGCGGTGAGCCTGATCATCTGCGGCGTGCCGAAATCGCCGCCCCATTCGGGCCTCATATCGCCCGGCACAAAGCCACCCTTGCCGGGATTGAACGTCCAACGACATATACTGTGCAAAGACTTATCCGCCATACTGTCTGCTCCTTTCGTAACTTCCGGCGTTCGCGCAGCTCCACTGTTTACATGGCCCGCGCGCACCTGATTTTTCCGTTTTTTCTGAGGGTATTTAATATATCCGCGTATGCCCGGCTGTCAAACCAATTTCCGGGCGGAGCCGGTCTCCGGTGCACTAATAATTTGTGGCATATCGACCGAATTTCGGCCGGTAATCTCTTTCGTTGCCCAGATGCTTCGCTGCGCTCAGCATGACACGGCGAGGGGGCCTGGCATGACAGATGTTTATATACATTTTCGCCACATTATTTTCGTACACCCCCAGGTTCCAGTTGATGTGCTGCTTCTTCGTGTACGGCTCAGAACAAGAAAGGGCGATCAGAAGGTTGCGGCGCTTAGAGTTGGCGTTTGAGCACTCTGGTCCAGTTTTCGTAGGCTTTGGAATAGGCCTCTGTGAGGTCTTTGTTGGGGGTGATCGTTTTTACGGGTTCGAGTCCTGTGAATGCTTCCTGTGGTCCGGAGTAGACGCCTGCGCCGATTCCCGCTCCCCGGGCGGCGCCCTGTGAGCCGTCGGTGTTGTATAATTCGACGGTCGCTCCGGTTACGGTTGCGAAGGCTTCGGCGAAGAGGGGGCTGAGGAACATGTTCGCATGGCCGGCCTTTACGGTCTTCAGCTCGATGCCCATGTCCTTCATGATGTCCAGGCCGTAGTTCAGCGCGAAGACGATGCCCTCCTGGGCCGCCCGCAGGAAGTGCGATTTGGTGTGCACGTTAAAATTCCAGCCGTGCACGGACGCACCGATGTTCTGATTCGCCAGCGTGCGTTCGGCGCCGTTGCCGTAGGGCAATATGACCAGGCCGTCCGAGCCGACGGGGGCCTGAGCAGCGAGGTCGTTCATCTGTGGATAGTCGATGCCTCCTGCGAAATTGTGTTTGAGCCAACTGTTGAGGATGCCGGTTCCGTTGAGGCACAGCAGTACGCCGTAGCGGGGGTCGTCTGCCTTATGGTTGACGTGCACGAACACGTTCACCCGCGACTGCTGATCGTAGCTCTTTTTGTTACTGACGCCGTAGACTACGCCGCTGGTACCTGCCGTGACGGCGATCTCGCCGGGTTCCAGGACACTCAGCGAAAGTGCGTTGTTGGGTTGATCGCCGGCCCGATAGCCGATCTTCGTGCCGGCGGCGAGTCCGAGTTCCTCGGCCGCTGATTTGGTCAACTCGCCCTGGACGGAGAAAGTCGGTACGGTTTCGGCAATCAGTTCGGGGTCGATCTGGTAGTTATCCAGTACGAAATCGGCGAGTCCGTCGGCCTCGAAGTCCCACATTATGCCTTCGGATAATCCTGAGGGAGTGGTCTTGATTTGACCGGTCATCTTCATTGCGACGTAATCGCCGGGAAGCATGATTTTGTCGATTTTTTCGTAGAGGTCGGGCTGATTTTCTTTTACCCAACGGAGCTTGCTGGCGGTGAAATTGCCCGGCAGATTGAACAGTCGCTTGAGGCATTTGTCCGGGCCGATGTCTGCGGCTGCTTTTTCGCCGATCTGCACGGCGCGGCTGTCGCACCAGATAATCGAGGGTCGCAGCACTTCGCCGTCAGCATCCACGCAGACCAGTCCGTGCATCTGATAGGATATGCCTATGGCTGCTACGGTAGCTGGATCAAAGTCGACCGCCTTTTTAATCTGTGATGTGGCGCATTTTACGTGCTCCCACCAGGTGCTCGGGTCCTGCTCGGCCCAGCCTATCTCGGGCGCCAGTATGGGCAATTCCCTGTCCGGCGAGGTGGCCGAACCGAGAACCTTGCCTGTTTGCGCATCCATCAAAGTCGCCTTGATCGACGAACTGCCGACGTCGTAACCCATCAGTAAAGCCATCTAAGAAACCCCTTACAGTGCATCAGGTTCAGAATTCGTATTTTACACAGGCGCTATATTAGCCTCAGGGAGCGTGCTGTCAAGATAACATCCGAAAGGTGGACATTGGGGGGATGCACTAACAATTTGTGGCATATCGACCGAATTTCGGCCGGTAATCTCGTTCGCTGCCCAGATGCTTCGCTGCGCTCAGCATGACACGGCGAGTGAGCTTAGCATGGCACGGCGAGTGAGCTTAGCATGACAGATGTCTATATACATTTTCGCCACATTATTTTCGTACACCCCATTGGGGCGGAGAACATGGCATGTTGTCGAGTGACCTACCAATTAAGCTTAGGGCACAAAATCTCAGTCAAGCCTTTTTGGCCGTTGCAGAAGCCCGGTTGACCAGCTCCCGGTGTTACTCGTAGTTCCACTTTAGAATCCACGGGTCATCGGTTCGCTTCTGGAATTCTTTGAGTTTTGTCTTCATTCGCTCGAGGACTTTGGCGTATTGCGGATTTTCGGCCAGGTTTTTTACCTCGTGCGGGTCGGTCTGGAGATCGTACAGCTCGAATTCGGGGCGGTGCAGATATGCATCGACCGTTCGCTTGCCGTAGTATTTGGCGCCGCTATTTATGATTCCCTGCCAGGTGGCCGAAGCATAGAGGTCGCTGGCGAACGGGTATTCGAGCCCGTATGCGATGTTCCAGATCAGCTTGAATCTTCGTTCGCGCACCACGCGCATCGGATAGTACATTGTAATTTCGTGGAAAGTATGCGAGGCGTAGGTGGTGTCCCAGTCGGCTGCGTGTTCGCTTTCGAGTACGCCGGCAAAACTACGTCCGTGCAGGTGGTCCCGGTTTGATGGCCGGCCGGCCCAGTCCAGAATTGTCGGGGCAAGATCCGCGTAGTTGACCAAGGCATCGCAAGCTATGCCTTTGTTCTTCTGCCAGGGGGCGCGAACGATGCAGGGAAGGCGCATGCCGGGCTCGTAGAGGGTTGTTTTGGCGCCGGGGAAGGCGACGCCGTTGTCGCTTATGTAGACGAACACCGTGTTATCCCATTTGCCGGCGTCCTTGAGTACCCGGATGAGTTGTCCTACGCCCTGGTCCACACGTGAAACGGCCTGATAGTACTGGGCCAGTTCGGCCCGGCACTGCGGCGAATCGGGCAGAAAGTCCGGCACCTCGACGCGGTCGGGATCGTATTCGACTTCGTCGATTCCGGCATGTCCCTGCGGGCGGTTGCCGAACCTGTCGGGCTTGTATCTGGAGTCTTCGACCGTACCGCCGCCGCGGTGTGGGTCGCTCGTGCAGAAATACAGGAAGAACGGTTTGTCATCGTCGGCGGCGACGAAGTCGCGGCACTGGTCGGCCATCTGCACGCCGTTGCGAGTGCTGCCGCGAAGGGCAACGTCGAATTTATAGACTTCCTGCGGGGCGACGTGGTACTTGCCGATGCGGGCGGTCCTGTAGCCGGATTCGCTCAGCCGTACAGGCAGGCTTTTGACGCTGTCGAAGGACGAGAAGTGATGGTACGAATGCTCGTGTCCGTATTGACCGTTGGCGTGGTTATACATGCCCGAGAGTATGACCGAGCGGCTGGCGCTGCAGCTTGCCGTCGTGCAGAACGCGTTGGTAAAGCGCACGCCGTCGGCGGCGAGTTTGTCGAGATTGCGCGTGTCGACGACCTTGTTGCCGTAACAGCCGAGCGCTTCGGTTCCGTGATCGTCGCTTACGAACAGGACAATGTTAGGCCGTTGTCTCTGCATGCTTATACCAGCCCTCGAGAGGCCCAATGAGGCCAGCCCGGCGCCGGCAGCTTTCAAAAATTCACGTCTATTCATTAAATAAGCTCCATCGTGAGAACTATTTCCAGTTGGCAAAACAGGATAGCTTTGGCTCGGTATTCTTGTTGCTGAATTGGGTGGCTTTGCTAAATGGGTGTGTCAACTATATGGAAAAGCCTCTTCAAGAAACGACTTTTTTCTTTTTCGTCATACAATATCGACGTTAGGTTAAACCATTCTCGAACCTGCGCATCCTGCTTAATCTGTGCGATCACCGAATCTGTGAAGCAACTTGCCAAATATACTGTATGACATCTGGGATTGTCGGCTATCTGCTTGGCAAAAGACTTTTTTGCCTCTCCGAAACGGGTCTGAGCGCCAGCAACATCTAAGCTCCCTTTGATCTCGATTGCAATCTGCTTTGTTCCAAGTTCATCATAAAACGCCACATCTGGCTCACTGGCAAAAACGATTCTCCATCCATTACTTAATTCTATTGGGCCTTTCGACGATGGGGCGCCTCGCTCGTTTTGTTCTACGTATTCAGCCATCAGGTCTCTAACAGCTTTTGAAGCTCCCTGTCCGACGATGTTCGCCCATGTCCCCTGCAGTTCGGTTCCAATTTCCGCCAGCACTGCCTTTCTACTTAACTCGACGTCATAGTCATCGATAGATTCTATGACGCCGCTTACGATCCTGTTAAAGGTCGAACACATGGACTTGGCATCTCTCGTACTTATTTCAGATTTCCGTTGATTTTCATATGCATCAGTCGGGAACAGGAGTTGCCCAATGCCTTTCTTAGAAATAGTCACAATATTACGATAATAACTGATTAGATGTGGCCTTTGTGTGATAATCTCGGGATGGGCAAATACTTGATGGAGCTGACCGCCTGCTTCTAAGACCCTACTTGCCGCGACTGCGGTTACACCTAAGCCCGGTAGGGACCAATCCAGGCTGCGATCTTTAATTGTGTCTATTTCGGCTATCAATAAGTCAATTTTCGAAGCGCGCACACCTTTGTGAAAGAGTTGGGCGCGCGCGATATAAGCCTTGGTGAGAGCTTTAAGTAGGTGCTTGTCAACCTTCTTCGCTGTCATATCATCTTTCCACTTGGAGCCAGGCAGCCTAATATTTTTCCCAAATATATACACATTTTCGCAACTCGCTTCTTCCGTGATGGCCCATCTGTTGACTGCTATTGCCCTTGCCCCTCGCGAGCTTCCAAATGTGCGATGTGTGCAGTCCAAATTCTTCAGCTAAGGCTGATAGAATTAAATCGACCGGGATCTCTTCGCCTGCATATCTGACATTGTCGTTAACCATTACTATCCTGCCGCCTCGTGCTAAAACACGCGAAAGTTCATAGACCACGAACGCCATTTCAAGGAAGTAGTTTCGTACTAAATTGGGAATGTTCGCGTTGTTAAGTTTCTTGGCCTTGCCAAGTCCATCCAAGAAATGCAAGATCTCCTGAAGTGCTCGATGTTCTTCAAATGAACGCAAGACGGTGGCGAAGGCCCTGGCACGCCCGTTCCGTTTGTATTGGTTTTTGAGTTGTGTTACCTTGGTCTTGTTTTCAACTGTGCACGAGAGCATTCTTTGTCGCAGTGACTTGATAGCTGAGGCGTCAGAGCCGAGATACACCAATTCGAGTGCATATGTCCGCGTATAATCGTAGCGGTTGCAGTAAGGTGGGGAAGTAATAACCATATCTACGCTGCCAGACGGCAGCTTCGGTAGCAAATCCAAGCAAGATCCGCGGCGCAAATCCACACTGCCTTTTTCGAATGTCCCTTGACTGTTGAACAAGTTGCCTAGGTTCAAGCCCTCATTGTTTAGGTCATAAGACATTTCGTCCAGCTTTGCATGTACGGCGTCGCTAAATCTGAGTATCCTCCCCTTGTTAAAACTGGATTTGACGCGCTGTCTATCTGCTCTATAATCCCATCGCAAATACTGACCGTCTTTGCGCGTAAAACTGACAGATTCAAGAATTGACAGGCACGCGAGTTCAAAAAGCTTCTTTACGTGCACATTTCTCATTTTTGCGCAATATGCTCGAAATCCAGCGATAGCCCTTTCGGTCTCTCTTGGAAACGCTCCTTCCGTAATTGGCACATGCTTCAGTTCAAAAGCATGATCGTACCGATCATCCCAGTTGATTTGCTTCGTCTTAGCGACGGCCCGCTTGAAAGCGACAGGGTCCACTTGCTCTGCAGCTATCCTGGTCTCCATCGAAAAGAAACCAATTGGAAGCAATTCGATCCCGACGGTATCCCAGCCGAGATCGCGACCGGCGAATAAAGTTGCGCCGGTTCCTGCAAAAGGATCCAGCAGTACTCCTGTTGTTTTCGGAAGTCGGTCCAGTATATAGCTGACGAAGTCGGCGGAAAAACCCTCCTTGTACTTCAGCCAGCGATAAATAGGGAGTTTCTTGTTGCCCTGAAAACTTACGAGCTTTCGATCCAAGTGATCGTTAGTGATTAACTTGGATTTAAATCTACAATACAACTGCTCCCTGGCAGCCACCGGACTTTCTAAGCATGACACTGCAACATTCATGGTAGCCAACATCCCTTGTCGGACTTTTTATTCTCGATCACTACTGTCCCGTTATAAGTCGAATAATAGCAACTGGTTACGTAAATCCCC
>CAYOTO010000029.1:0-40462 GCA_964406945.1 uncultured Pirellulales bacterium | reverse complement strand
TACGTACAGGAAGCTCGAGTCGCTCGAGGCCGACATCGCGGATTTGAAGGCTCACGGCGTGGGGCTTATCAGTTCGCGGGCAAATACGGTTGAAAAGGCCCGCAGGGAGTTGGAGATCTGCCGCCGCACAGGCATGAAACTGCACATTCACCTGCCTGAGATTACAGAAAACCAGGCGCTGGTCGAGAAAGCCGGGCTGGAACCGGAGCGGGCGGTGATGATCGGCGGAGTGTACACGGGCAAGGCTATCGACCGGCATCTGTTTGCGTTTTCGCCCGGCGAACACAAGATTATTATCGAGCCGCCGGTATACAATCAGGGCTATGCTTATTCCTATAAGGGCGAAAAGATCGCCCATTATTTCCCGCGGATGGCAGCGCCGTTCAAGGCCGAGATCGTTGTGCCGCTGGAAGAATTCGATGGGCGCCAGCACTTGAAGATTATCGAGGCAAAAATTACGAAGGCCCCGGCGGGGTCGGTTTGTCAAAACGACAGCATCGAAGGCCTGCCGGAAACCAGCGAATCCAGAAACCGCAAGCTTTGGCGGATATCGTTCGATCTGACCGGCCTGGACGGTGCGATGCTCGACAAAGTCGGGATAGCCGTCTACTGGCGCTACGGCGGATATCCGCACTACTGGATGTTCGGCAACGGCAATGTCAGCGCCTGGGCCGAGAGCACCCGCGAGGCGCTGCGCGTCGAAGTCCGAAAGGAGCTTACCAAGTGGAGCAGCGCAAACGGCGGAGAGTTTCCGTCGGATGTTGTTATGGCGGTGCGATTCGGTGACGAGTGCTTCCACATATCGGGCCATCTCAACGGCCCGGCCTGCGGCTATCCGCTCTGGGACTACAGCGAAAGCGGCATAGCCGCCTTCCGCGATGCTGCGGGCGATATCGATTATCCCCGCACGTGGGGATTTCCCGAAGTCTACGGCGCCCAGGCGTACGGCTGGTGGATGTACAAACTGCACGAAGGCTGTGCGCAGCTTTGCGGGGTAATTCGCGAGGAGATTGCAAAGGCCGCCCCGGGCCTGATGGTCTTTCGCAATACGAGTCGGATGGGGATTTTCGACCTGCACAACGACCGCGACGGCTCGGGCCAGGAGTTGCTTGCCCGCAATCTGGACATCATTCACGTCGATCCGTACCCGGTCGGGGCCGGCGGTTACAAGAACGTCATACCTCGGGACATGGCGTACTGTTCGGGCCTGGCCAGGCGCTACTACAAGCCGCTGGTGCCGTGGATGCAGTCCCACACGTACGCACCGGGAGGCCTTCTGGATATATCGGCCGAGCAGGTGCATCGCATGGCCGCCGAGCAATACGTCCACGGCGTTGATGCGGTTATGTGGCTTGGCTACGGCAAAGGCTACACGTTCCCGCTGAAAGTCCCGCAGGCCTGGGAGCGGGCCGGCGTATTCCACGAGAAACTCAGAAACTCGCCCCCGGCCGAACCCGAGCCCGTAATGGCGGTGTTGAGACCGTACGAGACATGGGCCGTTTCCAGTAAGAGCAATGGTAAAATCCGCAACCCGGCCGACTGGATGATGCAGCAACTGCTCGAAGTCTGGGCGGTTAAACACGGCAGGGCATACGACGTGTATGAGCTGGCGCCGGAACTGTCTCGAGAACAAAGGCGCAAGCTCGAATCCCAGTTAAAGAAGTACGAAGTGGTCGTTTCGACCCAATCGTGGCCGGGTGCCTGGATTATCGGCGAAGGGACGCGGGGCCGGGCGGTCAGCCAGTCGCAAGCCGGCGAACTCAGACGCAAATTCGAAGATCAGTTGCGCGACAAACGCATGATCAAATAAAAAGCAAGGGCAATACAAGGATTTACTCTCATATCGGAGGTTTTCGTGAAAAGATTGATAACTGCAATTCTGTTCGCAAGCGTTGTTTTCCTAGTCACCGATACCGCCTGGGCCAGGTTCGACATCTCGCGCTCTGAAGTGCTGTCGACTCTGGACAAAGACCACCCGCGGCTGATGATGAAAAAGGACGACCTGGTCGCACTGCGCGGGCTGCACATGAAAGACGAAATGCTCCAGAAGTGCGTGGCCGACGTCATGAAGCAGGCCGAGCGCGACATGCAGCGGCCAATGCTCGAATACAAAAAGATCGGCCCGCGTCTGCTGAGCGTCAGCCGGGAGTGCCTCGACAGGGTTTACTCGCTCGGTTTCGCCTGGCGGTGGACCGGTGAGGAAAAATACGCGGCCAGGTGCGCCGAGAACCTGCTGACGGTTTGTGCCTTCGACGACTGGAACCCGTCGCACTTTCTCGACGTGGCGGAGATGACCCACGCGGTGGGCGTCGGCTACGACTGGCTTTACTCGTATATGGATGACGAGACGAAGGCGAAGATCAAGGCAGGGCTGATTCGCAACGGCCTCGAAGCGGGTCTGACGGCGTACGAAAAACAATGGTGGCCCCGCAGCGAGCACAACTGGAACCAGGTCTGCAACGGCGGGCTGATAGTAGGGGCCCTGGCCGTCGCCGAATCCGACCCCGAATACGCCGAAAAGATTATCCCCCAGGCCGTCAAGTCGCTGCCGCGGGCACTGAAAAGTTACGCACCGGACGGGGCCTGGGGCGAAGGGCCCGGATACTGGAGCTACGCCACGCACTACACCGCGTACGGAATCTGCGCGATGCAAACAGCTCTGAACACGCATTTTACGCTGCTGCGTGTTCCGGGTCTGGCCAAGGCGGGCTATCAGCCGATATATATGACGGGTCCGACCGGTTACTATCTCAACTACGCCGACAGCGGCGAGCGAAAGAGCCGAAAGCCCATGGCGGCCATGTTCTGGCTGGCCAGGACCTACGGCAATCCCCTCTTCGCGGCCGCCGAACACATCGAACTCGCCAAGCGCCCCGCCAGTGCCCAGCACGTGATCTGGTACGCCGTTGCTCCCAGAAGAGCCAGACCCCGGGGGCTGGACCGATTCTTCGACGGGCCTGTACAGGTGGCGGTCTTTCGAAGCGCCTGGGACGATCCCGACGCACTGTTCGTCGGATTCAAGGCCGGGTTCAATCAGGTCAACCACGGGCACCTCGATCTGGGTAACTTCGAGATCGACGCACTCGGTGTCCGCTGGGCTCGCGATCTCGGCTCGGATAACTACAATCTGCCGGGCTACTGGGATAAAAAGCAAGGCGGCAAACGGTGGGACTATTACCGGCTCAATTCCGCCAGTCACAACGTGATAATGCTGGGTGGTGAGCATCAGGATGCCCTTGGCAAGTCGACTTTCGTCAAGGTCGAAACCAATGTAGATAGACCCCGGGGCGTTGTGGATCTGACATCCGCTTACGAGAAATTCGCAAGCCGCGTGCGCCGCGGAGTGGCGATGGCGGGTGACCGGCGGGCGATTCTCGTGCAGGACGAATTGACTATAGACAATGCGTGCGAGCTGGCCTGGGGAATGACGACGGACGCCGACATTGAGACCAAAGGCAGCGAGGCGGTTCTCACGCTCAAGGGCAAGAGTCTTGTCGCCAGGGTCCTTTCCCCGACGGGCGCGAAGTTCAGCGTTGAATCGGCCGAGCAGGAAAAACCGCAGAAGACCAACAAGGGCGTGCGGCGCCTCATGGTCAAACTGTCCGAAGCACAGGGCCCGACCACCGTGGCCGTGCTGCTGTGCCCGGTCTGGGGCGACGGGAAAGTGGTGGAAACGGTCGAACTCGAGCCGCTGAGTAAATGGTGATCTGGTATTCTATAGTGTGTATCGCACATTGTGTTCTATTGTATGAGGTGTGAGATGAAGCGTAGTTTACTGGCAATCGTGGGAGTGGTTTTGCTGAGTGCGGGTCCGGGGCCGAGCGAGCGGAAGAAACCCGAACTTCGTCAGGGCAATTTCCACAGCGAAGAAGCGGCCAGAACGGAACTGGCGGAGTTTGCAAAGTTGTATACCAGCAGGCGGGCGTGGGAACGGCGGGCCGAAAAAATCAGACAAGGTATCCTGCGGGGCGCCGAATTGGCCGAACCGCCGGCGAAATCCGATCTGGATCCCATTATTCACAGCAAGCGCATCTTCGACGGCTACACTGTGGAAAACGCCGCCTTCGAATCACTGCCCGGCGTATACGTCACCGGCAACCTCTACAGGCCGACCCGTGACGAGGGGACATTCGCCGCCGTACTGTGTCCACACGGGCACTGGGGCGGCAAGGGCAATTACGGGCGATTTCGCCCGAACATGCAAAAGCGATGCGCGACACTGGCGAAGATGGGGGCGGTCGTGTTTGCTTACGACATGGTCGGCTACGGCGACTGGGCCAGGGCCGGCTGGAAGCACCGCACGCCCAAAGTGCTCAAACTCCAGTTGTGGAACAGTATACGGGCTTTGGATTTCATCACCTCGCTCGACAACGTCGATCCGGACCGTGTCGGTGTCACGGGGGCTTCAGGCGGCGGTACCCAGACGTTCCTGCTTACCGCCGTGGACGACCGCGTGGCCGTTTCGGTGCCCACGGTAATGGTCTCGGCCCATTTCTTCGGCGGCTGTGTGTGCGAGAGCGGCATGCCCATACACAAAAGCGAGCATCACGTCACTAATAACGTCGAAATCGCCGCGACGTCCGCTCCGCGACCGCTGCTGCTGATTTCCGACGGCAAGGACTGGACGAAGAACACCCCGCATATCGAGTACCCGCACATTCGCGGCATATATGCGCTTTACGACGCCGAGGAGAAGGTCGAATATTTCCATTTGCCCGAAGAGGGACACGATTACGGCCTGTCGAAGCGACTGCCGATGTACAGGTTTATGGCAAAACACCTTGACCTGGATATAGGCCGCGTAACGGATGCCGAGGGCCGAATAGATGAGAGTTTCGTCACGGTTCAGGAAGAAGACGAACTCTATGTCTTCGACAAGGAGCACCCCCGACCCGCAAATGCGGTCGGCCCCGAGGATGAACTGCCGTGGGACCGGCGCTAGAAGAAGTTCGGCTCCGCAGCCGGCGATTCAGCGCACGACAGGTGTTCTGTCGCGCCCGGCCGGGCCGCTTCGAACAGAGGCATCGTCGGGCAACGCCAGATGCGCGCTCTCGGCGTTTTTGAAGCCGGTAACTGTGATGGACAGGTCCGGGTGAATGTCGGCGATTGCAAAGGAATTGTTTTTCGGGGCCGGGCCTTCGACGAGCGCCTTGAGCGTGTAATAATGAATGCCGTTGACCAGCGAATAAGAACCTGCGTGGTGGTGGC
Organism: uncultured Pirellulales bacterium; assembly: GCA_964406945.1. Lineage (GTDB taxonomy): Bacteria > Planctomycetota > Phycisphaerae > Sedimentisphaerales > Anaerobacaceae > UBA2266. Next base: position 35,254 of record CAYOTO010000029.1, on the reverse strand, counting down.
CCTGAAAGACCGCCACGACCTTGTGTGAACTTTCCAGAATTTCACGCACCTGTTCGGCATTCTCGATGTAGACCGCTCCCCGTCCGTCCAGCAGTTGATGCGTGAACACGACGGCCGGGCCGCGCGTCGAGCGAAGGTCGCCTTCGAGCCAGTCCAGTTCCGCCTGCGGCACGTACGGCTCTTTCCAGTTGAAATTCCCGCGGTCGTAGTCGATGCCGTCGGGCCTGAAATTCGCGTCCAGAACCACGAAATGCACTTTGCCAACGTCGAAAGAATAATAGGATTTGGACGGGTCAATGCCGGTGTTAGTTACGTTGCAGAGAAACTGACGCTTTGAAATGCTGTCCATATCGTGGTTGCCCAGCACGTGGTAGGTGGGGCCTTCGAACCGCTGGTAGACTTTCTCGATGGTCCGCAGATAATCGAGTGTTTCGGCTTCGACAGCAGGTTTGTTCTGGTCTTTGAAGTCGCCCAGTTCGATCAGAAAATCCGGCTTCCACGCGTTCATAAGTTTCACGCATTTGCCGAGCTTGCCGACCGAATGGCGGTAGTACCGGCTGCCGGAGCGATCCGCGGCGGCATAGTGGCAATCAGTGACGATTCCGAACGTGATTATCTTCTCGGCCGGCAGCGGCCGGGGATTTTCGCTCGCCGCATATGACAACGGCGCGGCGGCAAGCACCCCGCAGGATGCCCTCAGAAACGCCCGACGGGTAATCCGTAATCCACGCACCGCAGGGGTTTTCGATTTCATATCATGCCTCCCGGCTTATCTGTTCTCCCGTTTCTTCCGATTCTTCATTTATGTCGTCGGATTCGACTTGGCCGCTAACGGGCGCCTCATCTTCAGATTCCACATGTTCATCGGCATCCATTGCCTCGGCCTTGTCGTTTGATGCATCCGGGCCGGTATCGTCGGACTGCTCGGCGGTTTCGGCTGCTTCTTCTTTGATCTGTGGCGAAGCCTCGGATGGGCCGTCCGAGCCGGTCTCGGATTCGGACTCGCTCGTTTGTTCTTTGGGCTTTTTGAGTTCTTCGATCTTCGGCAGGTCCTTGAGCGAGTTGAGGCCGAAAACCTCCAGGAATTTCTTCGTCGTGCCGTAGAGCATGGGCCTGCCGACCAGCTCGGCCCTGCCAACTATCTTGACGAGTCCCTTGTACATCAAGCTTCGCATGACCTCGCCGACCGCTACGCCGCGAATCGCCTCGATATCCGCCCTGATGATGGGCTGTTTGTACGCCACTATGGCCAGGGTTTCCAGAGCCGCCGGACTGAGTTTGCTGTCGCTCCTGGCGTGAAGCATCTTCTTGAGCCAGTGGTTGTAGGGACTCAGCGTCATCATCTGGTTGCCGCCGGCGATTCGGTCGATCCTGAATGCGTGGCCGTTCGAGCGGTACATTTGGTTCAGGTCTTTCACCGCCTGTCGCACCTGCTTTGTCGTGGCCTCGGCGATGTTGGCCAGCCGTGCGTCGGTAAGAGGCTCATCACTGGCAAACAGGACAGCCTCGACCACCGACTGCATAGTAACCTCGAAATCCTCCTCGGGCTCAATTCCCGGCTCTTGCTGTTTTTCGCTTTTGTTGCCACGGCCGGAGCCGTCGGTTTCGTCCTTTTCTTCAGCGGTGCTTTCGTCGTCGCCGGCTTCGGCAGTAGACTTGTCCGCAGCTTCGGCCGTTTCTTCTGTTTCGCTTTGCTGCGAATCCCCGGCCTGGTCTTCTTCGTATTGTTCGTCCGTCACCTCGGGCTCTGCTTGGGCGGACTGCTCCATCTCACCCGCCAGTTCGTCGTCCGCCTGCCGCTGCTCGGAGGGAATGTACTCGTCTTCGGCGAACTCGACCTCCGCGTGCTGATTTTGTGCCTGCTGATCGAGCTGGTCTTCGGCCTGGACGGCTTCGCTCTGTTCTTCACGATCCTTCGTCATAGGTTCATCCATTTGAACGGGTCGGCATCGGTTCTGCTGACCTTGATTTGTACGTTGTCGAGGCGTTTTCTCAGTTGTGCGGCGAATTTCTTCAGTATGAATCTTTCCGAGACCGTGTGGCTCAGACAGATGCAGGTAAGCCCGGCCTCCTGCGCCGCCAGCGCCAGATGATGTTTAAGCTCGCCGGTCAGATACAGATCCGCCCCGGCAGCGATTACCGAATTTATAATCGATCCGCACGATCCGGCGCAGACCGCCGCGGTCTTGACCTTCTTCTTGTCACTTCCGATTACACCGAACGCCCGGGCCCCGGAGCCTTTCTTGATGCGTTCTATGATATCCTTGACCGAAGCGGGCGCGGCAAGGCGACCTATCCTGCCCAGGCCGAACTTTTCCTTCGGGTTGCCCAGTCTGTAGCAGTCGAAGGCCGGAGTCTCGTACGGATGGGCGTTCTTCATAGCTTCGATGCATGCGACGAGTCTCTTTGCCGGGACAATCGTCTCGAATCTGAATTCCGCCACCGTTTCGAAGCGTCCCTTTTTACCCACCGCCGGTCTGGCACCTTCCATCGGCAAAAATGTCCCCATGCCTTCGGTGCTGTAAGAGCACTTGCTGTAGTTGCCTATGTGACCGGCGCCGGCCGCGAATATGGCTTCGGCGACGCCATCGACGTCCTTGGCGGGAATGAACACGACCAGCTTGTAGTAATCGCCGGCCGGGCTGTCCACATAATCGCCGATGGGCTTGCCGTCTTCGATGCCAACCATCTCGGCCAGTCCGTCGTTAACGCCGCCGGTTGCGACGTCCAGTGCCGTATGGATACTGAATACCGGGATGTCCCGGCGTATCAGATCGTAAACCACTGCCGTTTCACTGTGGGGATGAATCTTCTTAAGGCCGTCCCAGATTACCGGATGATAGCTGATTATCATATCCGTACCGGCCTTGACCGCCTCGGCCAGAACGGAGCGAGTGACGTCTATCGCAAGAAGCACCCTGCTGATCTCTTTATCGCGGTCGCCGAGAAGAAGCCCCACATTGTCCCAGTCCTGGGCGAGTTTGAGCGGGACCATCGAGTCCACTGTTTCCGCTATTTCGTATACTTTCATTTCTTCTGCTCAGTCTGGCTTGTGAAAACCTCGTCGAACTGTTCCATTATCTGTCTGGTAACCGGCCCCGGCTTGCCGTCTCCGTATGTATGCTTTTCCAGTCCGCTGACCGGCATGACATGCATGATCGAATTGGTCAAAAACATCTCGTCGGCCGCAAGGCAATCGTCAATAGTTAAATTCTTTTCGACAAGCTCGTAACCTCGCCGGCCCGCTATGCTGCATACCGTCTTTCGTGCGATGCCCGGCAGCACGGGCGTATCCAGGCCGGGCGTATGCAATGCCGAATCCTTCACGAGAAATACATTGCTCACGCAGCCCTCGGCCAGATAGCCTTCGACGGTAAACCACAGCGCCTCGGTCGCACCTTTGCTGTGCGCCTGGCTAAGCGAAATCAGGCGTGGGTAGTAGCTGGTGGTCTTGTGGCCCGTTGTCGGGTCCGAGGCGTTTTGTCTGAACCGCGAAAGAACCGCCAGAACTCCGTTCTGATAGTACTCGGGCGGATAAGGAACCAGGTTAGTGGCGCTTATCAGCAATGTTGCGCGGCGCTGCTCGGCGGTCTGAATCATCGGACCGTTGGTCAGCGTGATTCTAAGACGGGCCTCGGTAAGCTCGTTGGCATCGAGCACTTTCGCCACCGCCGCCGCGACCTCGTCTTTGGTGTACGTATTATTCATCGAAAGGGCCACAGCACTGGAAAAGAGCCGCTCGAGATGATCTTCCAGCGCGAAGACCACCCCGTTTCGGCTGCGCATCGTCTCGAACAACCCGGCTCCATACAGAAAACCGGTGTCCGAAGCCGGCACCGCCGCCTCGGAAGCGTCGATCAGTTTGTCGTTCAGAAATACTTTTTCGCTCATATCGTTTCTTTTCGGCTCAATCCCGCGGATTATTCATTCACTGCCCGAATGCCCGCCAGCAGAGCCTCGGCCTTGGTGATTGTCTCGTCCCACTCGGCCCGCGGATCGGAATCGGCCACAATGCCCCCGCCCGTCTGGACGAACGCTTTGCGAGAGCTGATAATAACGGTTCGGATTGCAATGTTCAAGCAAACGCCCCCGTCGAGCCCAATAAAACCGATTGAGCCGGTATAAACGCCGCGGGCCGTAGGTTCGGTTTCGTCGATAATCTCCATGGCCCGGATCTTCGGCGCACCGGTAATCGATCCGCCCGGGAACACGGCCTTGAGGCAGTCGCAGAAGGACACGTCGTCTCTCAACTCGCCTGCGACAGTCGCCACGGCATGAAGAACGGTCGGGTAATTCTCTATCGTTCGCGGCTGAATCACCCGACGCGTACCGGCCCGGCATATCCTCGCCAGGTCGTTTCGTTCGAGATCGACAATCATGTTCAGCTCGGCCTTTTCCTTCTCGCTTTCGAGCAGTTCGCGATAGTTGGCTGCATTTGTTGCCGCGGCGGAGGGATCGTCGGCGCTTTCGGCCAGTCTGGGGCGGGTCCCCTTGATCGGCTTGGTGCTGATTCGCCCGTCGACAATCGTGATGAACATCTCCGGCGAAGCGCTTACCACGCAAAAATCGCCCGTATCCAGATACGCCGCGTAGCCGCTTGGATTGTGCAGGTTCTCCCAGTGAAACAGATCGACCGGTCGGGCGTCGAAAGAACCCTCGAATCGCTGCGAGAAGTTGATCTGGTAAACGTCGCCATCGTAAATATATCGTTTGATCCGGTCGATGGCTTCGTAGTAATAATCGGCGGTCATGTTGCACTGGAATTCGGCCACGTCAACCGGCCTCATGCCGCCCGGCGCCGCACAAACACGTGTTTTGCGTGCTTCTTTGAGCAATTTGCCCAAACCCGCGAGTTTATCTGCCGGCGATTCCGCGTCGCCCGGCATCTGAATCGCAACCAGCAACAGCTTCTGCCTTTGGTGGTCGCACGCGATAAACCGGTCGTAAAAAGCCAGGCGTATCAGCGGCATTTTGAGGTCGTCTGACGTGGTTTGCGGCAGTTTCTCGATATATCTGCCAAGCTCATATCCGAACCACCCGATCCAGCCGCCCCGGAACATGCCCTTCGGCAGTTGTATCGCGTTTTCTTCTGCCAGACGGTATTTGGCCAACAGATCATCAAGGGCAGTGAAGGGCTCCGCTTGGCCCTGGAGAAATTCGAAGATTTCGAGCGGATTCCAGGCCCAGTATGAAAAGCCGTGTGAACCGGAGCAAGCCTCGTTGGCGCCGAGAATCGCCGGATTCGCGCGTGCGGCGACGGTTTCACTGATGGCCGGCAGCGGAATATCGGCGTCGATGGTCTTTAAGTGCAGTCGGCAGAGGTTCTTTTCATCGGCCCTGGCGTGCGAAAACCGGGTCATTGTTTCGGCGAGGCCTTAAATTCTTCCATTATCTGGACCGATGATGACGTCCCTATTCGCTCGGCCCCGGCGTCCAGCATCGCCGTCGCCTGAGCAACGGTTTTGATACCTCCGGCGGCCTTGATCCGGCATTTGGGGGCCATTTCCTTCATCAGCTTTATATCCTCCACCGTTGCGCCGCCGGCCTCGTGCATGCCCGTGCTGGTTTTGAGGAAATCGACTCCCACCTGCTGAGCTACGTGGCAGGCGAAGACCTTCTGCTCGAAACTCAGAGCGGCCGACTCGATTATCACCTTCAATACGGCCGCGGGCCTCATAGACCGGCATACCTTAAGCATGCCCAGAAGCTGGCCTATCAGGTATTTGCCGTCGCCCTCGATGATCGACGCCAGGTCCGCCACCATGTCGATTTCATCGGCCCCGGAGAAAATCGCTTCCCTGGCCTGGGCCATCTTGATTTTTGTCGAATCAGCCCCAAGCGGCAGGCTCACGACGGACGCAACCTTTACCGGTGTATTGTGCAGCAGATCGGCGACCAGAGGAACCCAGCGGGTGTTTACACAAACCGCGGCGAAACCGTATTCCCTTGCCTCATTGCAGTGTTTGCGTATGTCGTCCTTGGTGGCCGTGGCAGCCAGATAAGTGTGGTCAATCGACCCGGCGAGCGTCTTTTCGTCTATTTGCGTCAAGTTCGAACCTCTATGGAGCTATGATTACCTGCCGCCGTATCTATCCGCTACGGGCATCGGCGTCAAGCTTTTGCTTTGGCCTGGAAAAACTCCATGGCCTCCTCCAGCGTTCTGAACACCTGCGTCGCGGTTTGGGTTACGAAAACCGACGGATTCTGCTCGGCGGTCCAGATTACGTACACTTCTTTAGCAGCTTCGTGAGCGTGCTGCAGTTCCCGCTCGACCCCGCTGGATATCGCGGCCCGGCCGTTTTCAAGCGTCGGTATGAAACTGACGATCATGTCCGCCTGGTCTATCAGCATGAAATCGCGGGCGTAAATCTGGCTGTTGATATCCCGTTCGATTCTCGTGATCTCGGTAACGTTCAGCTTCATCGGACCGCTGGGAGCTGTAACCTCGAAAGCTTGTTTACCCTCGGCCGCGGCCTCTCTGGCCAGGTGCGGCAGTTCGGCCTCTTCGAGGTCCGCGGGGTCGAAACAGATGAAAGTCCGCTTCATTTCGCTACTGAATCGTGATATCTGGCTTCTAACGTGCTCGATATGGCCCACCGCAGTCATGGGAAAGCTCAAATAGGCCTTTTGCGCCCGGGGTTCGAAGACCAGCCGGTAAAAGGTCTCGGCCGTGTCCTCTTCGATGCCTCGGGCCAGACAGTAGAACGGGGTTTTGTCGTCGATGCCCTTGCAGAGCATCTCGGTCCCGATCATCTCCTCCTCCCGCCAGACCATCAGGTCCTTGAGGGTGTGATCGATCGCGTGCTCGGCCAGCAGGGCCGCATGGAGCGCGACCACCCCGTCGAGCAGGCAGATGTACATGTCGGCGCTGAGTTCGCGCATCTGGTCGAAATCAACCGCCGGAAACAGGCCGTGCCGCCAGCGGAAGGTTGCGTGCGTGTTGACAATAAGGTGCTCGGCACTGCCGGCCATTGCGATTATGTCCTTGAAAACGCTTCTCCGCAGCGAGTGCAGCCGTTTGAGCGAAATATCGAGGATTTTGCCGCGAGGAATGTCCGGCGCTTCGGCGTACATCATATCCCCCACGTTACATAACTGGACGTCCCTGCCGGCCTGCTGCGCCAGCTCGCACACCCTCTCCAGGTAATCCTTCTTGTTCAAACCCACCATGCCGGTTACAGCTATGATCATCCTTCGCCAACTCCATTCTGAAGAGACCACTTAAGGCTAAGGTCTAGGACCTGAGTCTGAAGGCCAAAAAACGCATCGCCGTCGCTCCGTCTCTGTGGTCGTCAGGCTATGCGGACACTACGTCCATGGTTTTAGTCGGTCTTATGCCCCGAGGCTCTTTCGGCCTTTTACAGGTTCGCGAGTCTGCGCTCGCGGTCGTGTTCTTTGAGTGCTTCTACGATTTCCTCCATATCGCCGGCCAGTACTTTATCCAGACTGTAGAGCGAGAGGTTTATCCTGTGGTCGGTTACGCGGTTTTGCGGAAAGTTGTATGTCCTGATCTTCTGCGAGCGATCGCCCGAGCCGATCATGCTCTTTCGCTGCGAATCGCGCTCGGCGCGTTTCTTGCTCTCGTGATATTCATAGATGCGGCTTCGCAGGATTCGCCAGGCCTTTGCACGGTTCTTGTGCTGGCTTTTCTCATCCTGCATGCTGATTGTGATTCCGGTCGGTAAGTGTTCGAGCTTGATTGCGCTGTTGAGCTTGTTCACGCTCTGGCCGCCCGGCCCGCTCGAGCGTGCCACATGCTCGACCACGTCGCTTTCCGGTATTTCAATGTCGATCTCTTCGGGCTCCGGCAGCACCGCAACGGTCGCCGCCGAGGTATGAATCCGACCCTGGGATTCAGTCTCCGGCACACGCTGTACGCGATGACCGCCGCCCTCGTAGCCCAGGTCCGCCCATACCCCCGGCCCTTTGATTCCGAAGATGATTTCCTTGAACCCGCCTCTGTCGGAAGTACTGAAGCTTAGCTGTTCGGTCTTCCATTTGCGGCTTTCCGCGTATTTGACATACATTGTATACAGGTCGCGGGCGAACAGGGCGGCCTCTTCGCCTCCGGTTCCGGCCCGAATCTCGACGATAATCGAGTCGATATCCAGATCGTCGGCCATGACCAGTGTGTGCTGGATATCCTCCAGCAGAGAATCGCATTCGGCGGTAAGCTGCTCGGCTTCCTCGGCCGCAAGATCCCTGAAATCCTGCTCGGCGCCCTCATCTTCCAGGATTAGCTGTGCTTCGGCCATGCCGGCCTGTGCTTCCTTAAAACGCCGGTACTTGAGAACCATGTTTTTGAGCTTGCCCTGTTCCTTCGAAAGGGCTATCAGCTTGTTGGGATTCGAGGCCACCTCAGGATCCGAAATAAGCCGGTCGATTTCGCTGTACCGCGCATCCAGTTCATCCAGCTTTTTAATCAGATTTTCGTTGTTCTGAGCCATGGATCGATATCCTCAGGCGTTGACGTGTGTTCCCGAATCTCACGTTTTGTTCGGAGTTGAAAGAGCAAAAAAAGCCCCTATCCCGACGTATCGGGGTAGGAGCCTTTGGGTTCGGATAATAGCGCAGCTATTGTTTCTTTGACGAGTCGGACTTGAAGTAGCTTTTGCCGTATTTCTTTTTGAATCTCTCGATCCGACCGGCCGTATCGACGAATTTCTGCTTGCCGGTGTAAAACGGGTGGCACATCGAGCAGATTTCCGCGTGGATCTCCTTGGACGTGCTGCGGGTCTCGAACGTATTGCCGCAACCGCAACGAACCGTAACCGTCTCATATTCAGGATGTATTCCCTTTTTCATAACTCACGTACTCCGAATATTCTCGAACTTTGGTGAAACCCTGCAATATAGCACGTTTTTCGCCCAAATCAACAAAAAACTTTTAATCCACACTCATTTTGCCGTCCTCGTTGACCGCACTGAGAACTTTCAATACGATTGGACAGTACGTACAATGGTCTAATATTGTGCGCGACAATGTCGGCCAGGGGGGGCTAAGAGGCGGTTTTGTGCTTATTTCGGAGAAAATCTCAATCGCCCCGTGTATTTATTCGATACTACTAATGCCTTTGCTATAGTGAAAGGACGGATTTAGCCGGTAACGGAGATGGCTTATGCAGATAAAGTACGTTGTGTCAACGATGGTGTTCTGGTGGCGCGAACACCCGCTGTCGTTCGAACAGGAATGTCAGTTTCTTAGATCCCTCGGCTTCGGTATCGAGTTGTGGCCCCACCTGAAAGGTCAGGAGGACTGCCGCTACGAAAGGCGCAACTGGCAGCGTCTCGTTTCGGCCACTCAGGACATGACAGTATCCATGCGGACGCGGAATGACCGGCCGAATATCGAACAGTGGGATGAGCAACTGCAGTTGGCCAAGAAACTCAACGCCAATCTCGTGGCCGATCTTACGAGTTTAAGAATGTCGCAAAGCCCACAGCGCGACGGCTATGAATTCGCCGGGCAGGTCATGAAACGGGCCGATAAGTACGGCGTACAACTGGCGCTGGAAACCGGTCCGCTCCAAGTGCTCAAAAAAGCCGGCGAACGGTTCGATTCGCTCAGGTATTGCCTGGATACCGGGTATGCCAACCTGGATCCCGAGAACAACTTCAGAGAATATGTGGACGAACTGGCGCCCCGCGTGGCCCATCTTCATCTTACCGATAATTACGGAGATATGGACGATCACGAGCCGCCCGGACTTACAGGCGGTATACCTCGCGAAAACTGGGACTACCTGCTGAAGGCCCTGGGCAAACAGGATAACGAGGTGATCGGCTCATTCGAAATGTGCCCGGGAATGCCCGGTGTTATGATCCGCCAGGCGACCGAATTCGTATTCGACGAACTAAAGTGGCCAAACCGACCCCAGGCAAAGCACCCGCACCCCAACCTGATCTACAACCCGACGTAATCCACACGAAGGCCAGCCTTAGTGCAGCCTGCCTCGATGTTCCGAGGCGGATAATATATATAGAAGGGTCCGGCGTCGGCGCGCCGGGCCCTTCATTTTTGGCAGGAATCTGACCTGGCTTGTTCTTTTTCTCACAAACCTGCATTTTACACCGTTACCGCGGGGTTTATCGGGGCCTTATATAGGTAGAGAAAAATGCGCGGTTTAAAATAGTCAAGATTTGACAATTCTACGGTGGTAGCGTAGGATAAATGCGGTTGAATATCATTCGTATTTATCGGGAGGCTTTACGCCATGAAAGCAGCATTGTACTTTGCACTCACAGCAGCGGCAATCATAGCTACCGGTTGTTCTTCCGGGGAAAGCTACGTCAAACAGAGCTTCGATTTCAGTCAGGTGGAGAAAGTGGCTGTGATCGATGTCGATAGCGATTTGCCGGGCAAAGCGGCAAAAGATCAGATAGCGAGCTTTTTTGAGATGCAACTGCTCAAAAAGGGTTATTCGCCGATCGAGCGGTCGCAGATAGAGGCCCTGCTGGAAGAGCAGGATTTCCAGGCATCCGATCTTACCAGCGCCGAAAATGCCGCACGCGCGGGGCGCATTCTCAACGTGCCGACGGTAGTGGTCGTCAGTGTTCCGCAGTTCGGCGAAGAAATCAGCATGACCGCCAAGATGATTGATACCGAGGACGGCTCGATTCTGTGGATGGGCGACGGCTCTGGGACCACCGGCAAGACGCTCGGGACCATTCTTGGGGCCGCCGGAGGTGCTTTGGTCGGCGTTGCGGTAACCGGTCATGACGACAGGGTTCTCGGCGGTATCGGCGGCGGCGTGATCGGCGGAGCCGGGGCAATGCTGCTCTCGCCACAGGAAGCCAAAGTCGCGAAGGATATTATCAAGAAGATGTGCGATACGCTCCCGCAGCGATACGCAATGGGCAAATAACCGGCAGCGACAAAGCTCAGAATCTTCGGATTGCAATTGCAGAGAACGTACAGGGCGCTTCGGCGTCCTGTTTTCGTTGTGGCTGACCTGATCTGTACCGGCCCGCCTTTTTTGGCTTCCTTAACTAACGGCATCCAGAAATGCGCGGATATTTTCGCTGGGCACATCCGGCGGCATTCCTCCCCCGGCTGAGAGGATGATGCGGCTGCGGTCCTGAACCGACTGAATCGCGTCTTTGACAGCCTGGCTAACCTCATCGGCCGTTCCGCCCGCAAGCACATCGCGGGGGGCGATATTGCCCAGCAGCGTTACCTCGGGGCCTGTCAATTCCTTCATCTCGGCCAGGCCGTGCTGATGGCTGAAATTGAACAGGTTTATGCCGATTTGGCTCAAATAAGGCGCACAGACCAGCCCGGCGGCGTCGTTATGGAAGAACTTCACCGCCGCATCGAAAGATTCGTAGATTGTGGTCAGATTCGGCAGGGCGAACTGCTCGAAATCGTCTTTGCCGCAAAAACCAACGATATCGTCGAGTACGAGAATGCCGTCGATAGTGGGGAACATCTCCTTCTGCAGCCGCAGCCAGTCGACCGTAAAATCGGTAATTAACTTCACCAGTTTGCCGGCCCTGTCGGCGTCGGTCTTAAGCGCCATGAGGAACTCGGTCGTTCCCATCATGAACGACGCGATATTCAACGGTCCGCGGGCCACCGCGAATTTAATCTGGTGTCCGGCCGTCTCAATATCCGGCCTGGTCAGTTGCAGCCGCTTGAGCACGAACGGAAGCAGCCCGTCGGTCTTCGGATTGGGCCTGGTAAGCGAATCGATCTGCTCTGCCGAGGTGATAACCTTGTCGGCGTGTGGAAATTCGTTCTCCTGCCAGATGCTTTTCGCCCCGAATGCCGAGGGCTCGGTGCACATTCCATACTCGGACCAGAACCCCGGCAGGAACATACAGTCTTCGAAGGTCTCGATGGCCTTGAAGTTGGCCTCCAGCCAGAGCTTCTCCGATGCGTAATAATCCATGATCGAGATGCCGGCCCAGCCGGGCAGCCAGGGGCTGTCGATTATAAAACCGACCGGCATCGGATCGAACACTTCACCGTCTAGAACCGCTTTTAACTTCTCAAATTGCTCGGGAGTCATGCTGCAGGGGCCTTACCGTATACTTTTCGAATGTAGTGAACAACCAGGCACAGAGCTATGAAGCCCAGCAGCAGGAAGATTCCCAGCCATCCGAGCTTATCCCACAGGCTCCAGACGCTTCCGAATGCCGCTGCGCCGGCGGCTATCGCCATCAGCGTGTTCCAGAGTACGCGTCTGCCTCCCCGCGGCATGGCATCGCCGAGGTATTTGCGCTGGTTCATCAGGAAGAAGAACGCGAAATAAGCAATCGGCAGGAGCATCATCGCGAACACAGAGGTCGGAACGGCAAGATAGGGCGCTGCGTCCTTCCAGAAGAACGGCCCAAGCGCGCCGACCGCGACCATAAGCGTACCTATCCGCTGGGTCCAGCCCCTCGCCGGCCTGTTGAGCAGCTCACAGAAGCACAGCCCGTTGATTGTCATAAGCATCGTCGCGGCGCTCATGGCCATACCCATCACGCCCAGCCCGAATACGTACTGAGCAACCTTCTCGCCCGTCAGCGGGGCCAGCGTCTCGGCCAGGTTGAACGCGTCGCGTTTGACCAGAATCGCAGCCATTCTCTTATCCGCCCACGGCAGAGCCTCGGTCCGGGCTTGCTGCTGCTCGGGCGTGAGATTATCGAATTCTTCCTGGCCTATTTCATAGATAAGTCTGTCTTTGAGCATGCCATTGTATGGGCCCACGAGGTTTTCCGCCGGCTCTTTGGTTACCTCTGCACCGGGTTCGGCGGCGACAAAGCCCTCGGCGGGCACGCCGTGGAACTGACTGCTCGAAGCGATAACCACACACGCGGTTGCCAGCATGAAGGGAATGAACAAGCCGGTCGAGAGGTCGAAAATCGCCAGGCCTCTGAATACCTTATCCCAGCCCTTTCGAAGCATCGAATAGGGCAGCAGGAAGGTCATGTTGATTCCAACTGCGGTGGCCGCGGCGCTGATCATAACATCGCGCTGCTGGCCGACGATCATATCCCTCCAGTAGGACTGAAACTCTCCGCCGACCTTCTGGATGTGCGGCATTATGTCTTTTGTCGGCTTGACGAACAGCGACAGATCGGGAATGAACCCGCTCAGGATGCGCCCCCAGTCGATCTGACCCTGGAAGCTTAATTTTACTACCACGCCGATGAAGCACAGCACGATCATGCTGACGATTGTCTTGATCAGTATCTCGAATATCTTAACGCCTTTTCCGCCGGCGCCGTAGGTCAGTGTAACCGTAAGACAGAGTGCCAGGAAAACCCCGCCGGCAATCATTTTACTCTGAACTTCGCCCATGCCCGACAAGGGTCCGAGCACACCGGGCAGTATGTTCTGCCTGATTGCCGCGGTTCCAAGTGCAAACTGCGGCAGCGACCATACCAGGTTCGCCATCATGGAAGCCAGCAGCCAGCCCCAGCCCAGGACCGGACTTACGTGCTGATTTATGCCGCCCAGCGGCCGTTTGCCGGTCGAAAGCGTAACGTAAGCTATCGCGCTGAGCATGATGACGCCGAGGATCATCGCCAGCGGCTGAAGCCACATGAACGAGAACCCCACCAGCACGCCGAGGTACAGGCTGGATGAAAGCGATCCGCCGCCGAGCGTAATTCCGCTCTGCAGCCAGCCCGGTCCTGAAAGCTTTACGAATGTCTTGAAAAGTGCTGCCCGGCCCTTTTTCTGGGAGTCGAGTATGAGTTGGCGATCCGCTTCGATCTCCGGGTTCATATGCATGACCCGCTCTTCTTGTGGTCCGGCGTTGTCTGCTGCCATTTGTGGTCTCCTGTTTTACAGTTTTACTGCTGCGCGGTTGCCGCCTGGATGTACTCTCTTGCCTTGATCACCGTTTCGGGGTCCGCCTCGTAGGGAAGACAGCCCGTACCCAGGCAGATATTCGGCCTATTGTCTGCAAGGGCTATTACTCTGTCAACTTCGTTTTGCACCGGCCGGAAGTTTTTTGACGCAAGAGGGCCCGGATCCATGTTGATACGCACCGTTACATCCGGCATATCCCGCATTTTTCGCATAAACGCCGCCTGATCGGTCGCCAGCGGACAGCACACGTATCCGGTCCCGGTCTCCAGAATAGCGTCCAGAATCGGGTATGTGTCACCTCCGATAATACACGGCACTGCGTGGCCTACAATCGCGGCGGTTCTCTGCATGATGCTCTGGAGCGCCGGCAGCTCTATCTTGCGAAACTGCGCCGGGCTAAGCAGCGGCGGGGCGGCGGCGGATTCGAAAAACGCAATGTCAAGGTCGTTGGCCTTTATTTGCCGGCAGAACCGTGTCTGGCCCTCGATCAGATGGTTCAGCGCCCGGGCAACCGAGTCCGGATCGGTTATTATCTCGCTCAGCAGGTTCTCGAAACCCATCAGATTCGTAGCGACCGAAAACGGACCGGCCAGCGGGACTCTTACCTCCGCATCCGGGCATTTTCGTGCAATTTCCTTCGCACATCCGATAATCATTCCGATTCTGCCGGCTGAGGCAGGGTCGAACGGCTCGAGTTTGAGAAGCTCGGCGGTAGTCGAGAACGGATGCTTGTGAATGGCGGGGATGCCGTTGGCCGAGGGCTCATCGACGGTCGCACCGTAGGCTTCGGCTTCCAGATTGTAAATATCGATACCCACCACGATCGGGCGATGCCGATACATCTCGTAGGCCCTGACGTGAGCAGCGACTATCAGATCGCCGCGGCGCGAAACCTCCCACGGGCTCATGTTCAGAACCCTGGCGGCATGTTCGTAAATTGACGGGCAAAACTGCATTGGCTATTCCTTCTGTTTTCGACGGAGTTCCTTAATTACGGCGCTGTTGTCCAACTCGCCGTCGCCGGAGGCGATTGCCGAGTCGAGTATTTGCAGGTGCAGCTTCGATGCGGGCAAATCCTGCCCGGCGGCCTCGGCCTGCTTGAGGACCAGCGCGACGTCCTTGCGATGCTGGCGGAGGCGGGCCTGCGGTTCAAAATCGCCATCGAGCATTTTGCGGCCCTTCGTATCCATGACCGCCGAGTAGGCCGGGGTTGTCTCGAGCACAGTCAGAAACGCCGAAACGTCCAGGCCGAGCTTTTCGGCGAATACCAGCCCCTCGGCCAGCGCCAGCCGGTTAAGGCCCAGAACAAGGTTGCTCGCCAGTTTGGCCTTTGCCCCGCTGCCGGATGGGCCCATGTAGAAGACCCTTTCGCTCAAAGCATCGAGTAAGTCCAGGCAGGATTCGTAAGTCTCTTTACGACCGCCGGCTATGATCACCGCTCGACGCCGCCGAAGCTGCTCGCTGGAACCGGAAACCGCCGCATCGAGCAAAGCCACGCCGCGACTTTCCAACAGATCAGCCAACAGAATCGTATCGTCGGGGTCGCCGGTTGTGGTATCGATAATGTAGTCCGGCGGTGCTTTGGCGCTCAAGATTCCGTCCGGTCCTTCGACAACCTCTTTGACAACCTTTGAATCGGGCAGGCACAATACTACGCGGTCGGTTCCGTCGGCGGCTTCAGCGGGGCAACCCGCAACGCGGCCCCCGAGGCTCCGCAGGTTTTGGCATCTTTCGTCGTCGATGTCGAAACCCACCGGCTCGAACCCGGCCGCGATGAGATTCTCGGCAATAGCCGAACCGAGCAGACCAAGGCCGATAAGGCCTGTTCTCGCGGATCTGTTGCTGTGGTTCGGCTGTGCACCCATGTCTGAGTTTATGATTTGATAATCGCCAGCATAATGGCGACCGCACTGAGGCACACGCCCAGCGTTACCAGGAATCCGACGATCGACTGCCGCGACGGCTTGACGATGAACAATCCGGCCCGGGTCGTCAACCTGGTCGAAGGCGGAACCACTTCATCGAGCGGCAACGCCAGTCGTTCTTCCCGGCCTATTGGCGTGTATATGCGTTTATAAAAATCGTCGATTGTCTCGGGCTTTGGTGGTTTTGTCGTCAGGCTGCCCAGTATACCGGCCAGTACGCCCGTCAGCAGCGGAGCCGCTATTGTCGTCAGCCGCGTAAATACAAGCACCGGGACATCGCCGGTTTCGTTCCACGCCATCAGTGCGAATTTTTTATTGGTCAATGCCGCCCAAAGTCCGGCGTCGGATGTCCACGTCCGAACGCCGTCGGAGACTGTCAGCAGGCCCTGGCTTACGAGTTCCGGCTCGCTCCACGAAACGAAATACCGCGTTGCCAAAAAGACCGCAGAAGCCGCAATCGCGGCCGCGAAGACACCCGCGGTGTTCATCCGCCGCCATAGTATGCCCATCGCCGTGCAGATGCCGATAAGCCCGAGTATGTTGAAGTAGTCCAGAAGGGCCTTGACCACGCTGCTTCTCATCAGTATCGCCAGAACCGTCGCCAGAACCGCTATTACCACGCCGACCCTCCGGGTGCAGCGTATCAACTGCTCCTCGCCGGCGTCGGGTCTTACATACACCCGGTAAATATTCTGCGAAAACAGGCCGGCCACCGTAACCTGAACGGCGTCCCCGCTGCTCATCGCCGCCGCCATTACGCACGCGAGCATAATACCCTGCAGTACCGGATGCAGCAGCAGACGTATCGCATCGCCGAATGCGGTGTCCGGATTCACCGGCTCGCCGCTGTTTATCAGATAGACCAGCCACGCCAGCGCCAGCAGCGACCAGCCGATAGTGCAGTACCGCTTGAGCACATTGCCGTATGTAAACCCGATGCGTCCCTGCCACTCGGTTTTGCCCGCACCGCATACGCTCATCAGATGCGGAAACGCCAGGGCTGTAAGCGGAGCGTTTATGCTCAGCAGCAGCACCGTCCATATACTGAACACCTTTGGATCGAACAGATGCAGCACCGACGCATTTTCGCTCTCGTGGGCCGTCAGCGTCTCGAGCATGCCCGAAATGCCGTTGACCTCCGGCAGCTTCAGGGCCGCGGGTATGGCGATGAACGACAGTGCGATTATCATGAACCCCTGAATCATGTCCGTCCTGATTGCCGCGACAATACCGCCCCAGTAGCTGTAAACAAGGAACACCGCCGTCGAGACCAGCAGTATGCCGAAGAACCAGGCGTCGCTGCCCTGCTTGCCCATCATTCCCTGGACCGTTCGCGTCGTCGCGAGCATCACCCCGCCGAGAAACACTGTCATCCCGACGGACGCCACGGCTATGTACAGCAGAGTCGCCGCCTTGCCGAAGCGTTTCTCGTAGAAGTCGGCCATGGTCAGATACCGCATCCGCCGGACCACCGGCGCAATCAGCCAGTAAAAAGGCGTTCCGAACAGCCACATCCACGAAATCCAGACCCCCGAAGCGCCGCCCTTTACCGTTGCCGCCACCACCCCGGCCGCGTTGCCCGGGTGCGTCCCGGCCCCGAAGGCGTGCATCACCATCGAAAGCCACCCGAATCCGCGATTGCCGAGCAGGTAGCCCTCCTGGCTGTTGGCCCGCCGCTTGCTGAACCAGCCAAGCATGAGCATTCCCAGCAGATAGATTACCAGGACAATCCAGATCGCGTAGTGTAGGCCCAGAATCTCCATTTAACTCGTGTCTCGTATTTCGTAGTTCGTTCGTTGAGTCGCAGTGGGCGATACAGTTCAGTTTTTGGATGCCGGGGCGCTGTCCGGCATGACGGGGCTTTTCGTCTTGTGTCCCGGCTCAGTAGGTCTTGATGGGGATTTCGGCGCCGTTCTGCTCGGCCGAGACGTAGGCGCTGTAGATCGTACTGATGCTGTCGGCGGCGATGTTGCTGGTGCTCTCCAGAGGCTCGCCGTAAGCGATGGTGCGGTAGAACGCCTCCATCTCCTGCGGATAACCGGTGAACCAGTCCTCATCCGGCGAGGGGCACGACCAGCCCTGCTTGGTGCCGATCTTCTCGACCACGTAAATGTCCTCGAAATTCTCCTCGCGGCAGTTGTAAGTCTGCATTGCCGTATTGGGGTTGATGTTGCAGGTGGTCCGGTGGTTGTTCGTCGATACTTCTATCCAGTTGTGAATTCCGCCGACGATAATATCCGAGGCGAATATGTCCGCTATCGTGCCGTCCTCGAACACCACGTGCATAAGCGAAAAGTCGTCGATATCGTGATAGTCGGCCCGGATATGTCCCTCGTCCCGGAACGATTCGAGCCGGGTGATGGCGTGCGTGCGGGCCGAGACGGCTTTGGGTTTGATGGGCTTGCCGTCGCGGGCGCGGCCTTCGACGCGCTTCAAGTACAGGGCCGCCGTCAGCGGATGACAGCCCTTGCCGATCATCACGCCGCCGCCGGAGAATTTCCAGTACGCGTATGTGTGGGCGTGCGAACCAGAATGCGCCTCTTCGCCGTGCATCCAGAGTATCTGGGCGCCGGTCTTTTCGATGATTTCGCGTTCTTTCTGGATGGACGGTGCGTAAATCCAGTTCTCGGCGTAGAGAATTCGGCCTTTGGAGTCCTTCTCGGCCTGGATCATCCGGTCGATGCTCGCAAGCGAATGATCCAGGGCGTCCTTCTTCGGGAAGGTGTCGCCGTTGAACTGGTCCGAGCCGTCGCCGAAATAGCCGGTCAGCGGTTTTTCCACAATCGCGAATTTATCTCGCTGCAGGGCCGCAATCGCCAGCGGCTCATGGGCCACAGGCGGCGTACAGACGTGAATCACATCCACCTTGTCGAGCAACTCCTCCACATTATCGTAGCATTTGATGCCTCGTTCTTTGGCGTATTCGGCCGCCTGATCGGAGTCCTTGGCATAGACGCCCTCGACCTCCACGTTCGTCCCGAAAATCCGCTCCAGACATGCATAATGAAACGTTGCGGCAAAACCGGCCCCGATAATGCCGGTGCGAATAGTCTTCTTCTTCATTTCGTAAATCCTTTCTGTTTTAGCACTTACAGCCGACTTGCCCGCAAACCGCGAGCCGACACAAATTTTCCGTAACCAAAGATTCTACCACCAAACAAAAGCACTTTCAAGCAAACAATAACCGCCTTATCAACACTGCTTCACCGGTAATTTATGACAGATTGAATGGGTTCGGGCTGGAAACTTTGGCAATGCACAGTTGTGTCCCAGCCGAAGTGCGAGTTTATACGTGGCAGTCACTAAAATCTTGCACATGGACCGTAAATACTGTACAATGAAAATGGAATGTTAAGGAAAAGGTAAAATCTAATTCGGAATGAAAGGAAGGTCAATCATGAGGAGGGCACTGATCACAGCAGGTTGTATTCTGGTCGCGGCGTTTGCATCCACGGCATGCGGCATAACCGAATTCTTCACCGACGGCTCGATCGGCGAGGGCGAAGAACATGGCAATGTCTGGGTGTGGGACACGGCAAGAGTTGCTGTTACAGGTGGTTATATGCTGGACCTGGCGGTTCGCGATTATGCTGTTGTTAACATGAGCGGCGGGCAGGTAGGTCTCCAGGGCGCAAGCGCCGGTGCTTCCGGAACATTGAATATACTCGGAGGCACTGTAATGGGAGTAGTAGCGGCACGACAGACCAGCGAGCTGAACATATACGGCGGTGCGCTTACCTCGGATCTCTGGATACAAGACTCAAGCACAGCTAACATTGAGGGAGGGTTCTTGAACGATGTGATAGTTTACGGCGGGGTATTGAACCTGAAAGGCGGCACAATCAACGGTCACTTGGCCACGACCCAGCCGACAGAAATCAATGTGTATGGACTCAACCTCGACTTAAATTCCTCCGGCGGTGCTTTGGGTCAGGGCGTGCTCACCGGAACATGGGCCGACGGAAGTGATTTCAGTATAGACCTTGTCGACAACAGCGCCTCTTACATGAATCTGCACATAATCCCCGAACCGGCCACGCTTTTCCTCTTCGGCCTTGGAGGGCTTCTGCTGCGCCGCAAACGCTGATCGCGCCATCTGTCCGTGGAATTCGGTGTCAACCGGTGCGACACCATTCTCCTGCTTGATCACTGGCTCGAAGAGCCAAAGCTCTGGGCTTAAGGTTTGGCCGGTGCGTTTACGTCGATTTCGGTAAGGTGATAGAAGTTGTCCTTGTCCTTTATGGCCGCATTCAGGGGCAGGAGCACATCGCGGTTCGTCTTCGGACAGCGCAGTTTGAACGCCAGTTTATACCGGCCCGCCCGCAGGCTTTCGCGCGTTCGAACGTAATAGTCCTCCGGATAGACCTGCTCGGAAGGCAGCCACCGGTTGTTACGAGAATCCACCTCCACCCGCTCCAGGTCGGGTCCGGTCAGTCGAAACACGAGGTTGTAACGCCTGTACCCCGGCGCCACGCCGCGGTTAAGCCAGCTTATACGAATGTGCTGCTGCTCGCCGGCCTGTAAGGTCTCCGGCAGCGTCACCTCTTGCGGGAAATACCAGTACCCGCACCGGTTTAAAAGCTCGGTCGTAAGTTGCGGATTACCCGCCAGCCACTCGTGGGCATATCCGTGGTAACCAATGTACGTGGCGTGCAGTAGCTCCAGCGCTCCGCGGAAGAAATCCGCACCCGTCCTGCCGGCGCCGTGTTCGGCCATGAGCGAATCCGCCTCGGCCTCCCAGTTTCCCAGCCTCTTGACCGTGCCGTAATGCTCCAACTCCAGAATTGTGGGCCTTTTCCGCCAGACGGCCTCGAAGAATTCCGGGCTGCGAACGGTCCACGTCTGAGCAAAAGCGCCCACGTAATAATTCACCAGTATGCTGTCGTCCCTGTATGTGATGCCGTTGTCGACGATATACTCGTGCATCTTGAGCCGTTGCTGCTCGTCCTCGATCCCGTAAACAAAATCATCCGTCACCACAATTTGCGACTTGCGAAAATACTTCAGATACAGATCCACATGAGTCTTGCGCTGCTGAAAGTCGTACTTCTTGCGACTGCCCGACCATGTATGCCCCTCGCCCCAGTCGCCGATGCTCCCTATATCAACATACCGCAGCCACGGTTTGCCGTCGTACCGTTCGGCAAAGGCCTCCAGGAAATTCTCCAGCTTCTCCAGAAAGACCGGATCATCGAAAACCGGCTCCCAAGGCCCGTCCGGTCCCACCTGCCGGCCGTTGCGGTAGAAGCCGCCTTTTGCGCCCGCTTGCATCACCCATTTCGGCGTGGCGAACTGCTGCTCGATGCGGTCGGTGCCGGTCTCTTTACAGCTTATCCGGAATGCGATCCCCAGTCCCTTGCCCGTCCACTTCTCAATCAGCGAGTCGATCACATCCCAGTCGTACCTGCCCTCGTCCGGCTCCAGATACGCCCACGCCAGCCGGATATACAGATGATCCATACCGGGGAATTGTGTCAGATCCGAATCATCCTGGATAACATACTTGTTTATATGGTTATCGGGAAAATGGTGGTACCAGCCCTTGTCTGGATTGTCCAGCGGTATCCGATCGTTCCACTGTGTTCGCAAATCAACCGACTTCGTCCACCCCGGCCCGGCTGCAAAAAGCATCGCCGGCACAATCGCCCAATAGAGAATACTTCGCATTTCACATCCCCTTTCCACCAGACCGTATCGACCAATTTGCAACCGCACGTAAACACCGCTCCCAAAACAAGATTCCAGAAACGAGCGATATACTGTACCATACAGCAGTCGCTGGCCAACAGCACGCCGAAAAAGTACGTCAACTACACCGAACGCGGCTGTCGAGGAAGCTCAACGCCCGCCTTTTTTTAACTTTCCCTTTTTACTTTTCACTTGCCTCCAGCATCCGCAGTTCCAGACGCTTGATCTCCCGCTTTATGCTGTGGCGGTGAATCGTCTGCCATGCGAAAACTTTCATCAGACCGACTGTCAGATAACTGCACACGAAGACCGTCGCATACAGAATCTGATCTCCGGTGTTCTCGGCACGGAAGAACATGACCGCGGCCCATATTGCCGCCGCCACGAACAACAGACCCCACCCCCATATGAACAAAGCCGTGGACCGCAGTTTCCTGCTGTAAAACGTCGCCAGCATGTCCCGCAAGGTATCATCTCTCGAGTCGTCATACACCTCTTCGACCATTTTTCTGATATCTTCTTCTTTCATGATAAGACCCCTTAATCGCTCGGATCAGAATCCGAATTACCATTCAATAGTCTATCTTCCATCCGATTGCTCCAGAAGTTGCCTTAGCTCTTTTCTGGCACTGTTGAGTCTGGACTTCACCGTTCCGCCCGGTATGCCCAGTGCGATGCCTATCTCGCCGACGCTGAGCCGCTCGAAGTAGTAAAGCACCAGCACCGCACGTTTTTTGATATCCAGTTTTTCCAGCAGCTCCCGCACCCCCGTATCTTCTTTCGCCCGGGCCGCCGGCTCGGTCACATCTTCGATATTGCCGGTCCGCCTGTTTGCCGCACTCTTCCTCACCCAGTCAACCGCCTTATTCGTCACAATCCGATAGGCCCAGGCCCGAAAATGCGCCGGGTCATTCAGCCGCCGCAGGCCCTTGATAATCCCGATCCACGCCTGCTGGCACACATCCCACGCCCCGTCCTCGTCGCCGGTAAGCCGGTAAGCGTGGGCCCACAGCCGTCGCTGCCAGCGCCCTACCAGTTGCTCCATAGCCGCCCGATTCCCATCCTGGGCGTCCATCACAAGCAACTGATCCTCGATATATGCCCGTTTGTTCGCCATACACTATAATAGTCGAAACCACCGGCAAAACGGTTCATCCAATCTAAAAAACTTCCCGGCGGCTCAACGCCCGCCATCTGGAGAATGATTCTTGTCGCCCACCGGCGAAATTTGCTTACCGCACATCTTGCAATCAAGCCCCGGATTCGGGTATTATTGTCGGTGTCGCGTGAAAGACTACCGAGTATGACGTGAAATTCGTATGTGACAGTCCACCCTGACCGCACTTTTGAAATAGTAGGAGAAGAATGAACAAGCCGCAAGAGAACCCCGAAACAGTCTCAATGGCCAACCTCACTACATTACTCACTGCTCTTCTTTTCATTATGGGCCCGAGTTCGATCCGCACCGCCCAGGGCGCAGAGTGGGTACTGGAACAGACGCGCATCATCCCTTCGAACGGATTCCTTAAATGGAAACACAGCAACAATTACGAATTGCACTCAGCCCGGGTAACCAGAACAGGCATCGAACATTCGCGGACACGAACGGACTGGGAGGTCACCAGTACCGGCCAGATTAAGAAGATGCACAACTGCCGTTTTACCTTCAAATTCGAAGTCCCTAAAGTCCTGGTGCCCGGCAAGAACACCGAAATAAAAGCCACTGGCAAAGGTTTTCTCAGCGGTCAACCGCATAGTTTTTTCAAGAAGTTCTCAGACTCCGTCAAGTGGCAACTTCACCAAACCGATCCGGAGAAAGTCGTGCGCGTTCAGGGGTTTCAGGGCGGCCCACGCTTCCAGGTTTCCGGCCCGGTGCCGGGCCCGATAAATGATGCCGGTTCATTCGAATTCATACCGCCGGAAGCCCAATCGGGTAAACTCATAATCAAAGTGGAGTTGTCCACAAGAGCTGTGAAGAAACTAGAGGAGGTACCTGCGATTGAATGGGTGTATACTCCGGGCGAGGCCCGCAAACCGGAACTGAGCCGCCTGACAGTGAAACAAAGGCACAAAGACTACGAAGAGTCGGACATTCACGTCCAGGCCACTGCGTCCTATCCGGACATCGGCGACTACGATACCAACCAGATACAGTTTACGATCCGGTTCAGTCGGGACGCACGCACCGTATCCAGCAGAACTTTCGACGCCTACGATCCCCGGGTAAAGCAGCGGGACGGCGATCTCCACCTCGATTACTCGTTTTCGCACAAGGAGCAGGGCGACTACACCGTTACTGCTACTATCAAAGACTCCCGCTACCAGAGCGATGCCTCCGCAGGCAACCTTCGGTTCGACCATGAGGACAGCCTGCGATTGAATATGACGGTGCGCAAGCCTGTGGCCGAGATAACGGCCGTCAACAACAATGTCGATATCATGCGAAATGAGCCGACCACCGCAACCGCCGGCCTGGTGGCAACCAACGAGCGCAAGTACTACACGCCCAGAGACCCTCAAATACTCCGGACAACAGCCGAGATGCTCGGATATATAGAGCCCGATTCGGCGACCGACTGGACCGACGAGGTATGGGAGCGGGTCGATCGGGAAACCAGCCGCTTCGTGTACGAGGGAGACCGGATCAGTCTCTGGGGCAGGCGGGACCCTTCTCTGTTAAAGCCAACCGCCGACATGAGTTTGGACGAGCTTCGAAAATGGTTCAGGTCCGGTTCGAGCAGTGTCGTACTCGAATGGCAGGGCGGCGTTCGGGGCGAGGCGCTGTGGAATCCGAATAAGGCCAATTACGATTCTCCGAACGGCGGGTCATTCATCGTTGGAGCGTCCCGCCCCACTTCCGGAAACTGGAAACGAACCTGGACGGAGTGGTTCAAAGACACATCTCGCATACTCGCCACCCAATTTGTCTCAGACAAGGTCACAGAGGCAAAAGACAGTGCTATCGACTGGTTCCTGACCAAAGTGGGCGCCAGCCGGCCTGTTATGCCCGGAGTACCTGTGCCGATAATTATATTCCATCTGGGTGCAGGCGACACCCTGTATGACGATCTTGTATACCTCCGGCTGGAGTCCGAAGTATACGTAAGCACTCGCGACGGCAAAATGAAGGTCTTCACGTTCGAAGGCAGTCCGCAGATCGTCGATCCGAAACGAAACAGGAAAGTACTGATCAAGCCGGGCCATGTAGTAACCGTAGAGCCGGGAACGGTCTCGGCCCCACAGAAATTCAATTCTGCCGACCTCATCGAAACACAAATGCCCGCCCCGGACCGGCCTCTGGCAACTGACAGCGGGAAAAACCAAAAGGACATTCCCAGTTTAGATGCGAACATAGTCGATTTCCGGTTCTTCGAGGGGCCGAAAGAACCGCCCCGGTACAAACAGCGGCGTTTTAAGGAAACATTCGATTTGGCTTCGACGCGCTATGTCTTCTGGCACATGGAACTGGATTACCCCAAACGAGATACTGCCGCTCAATTCAAGGTCGAGACCGTGTGGTACAAGCCCGACGGCAGTGTTTTCGGTCGATATCCCAAACAGTGCCGTATCGATGCGGGTTGGTCCCGATCGTACTATGTCAGTGGCTGGGGTACGAAGAAGCCCGGTCTCTGGAAACCCGGCGAATACCGGGCGGAGGTATATTATGACGGCGACAAAATCGTATCGGGTTCATTTACCATAACCGACGGTAAGACCGCGACAACCTCGGCTGAAGAGGAAATACCCGTACTCGATTTCTCAGTCTGGCCGCTTGAACACAAGTTCGACGTAGCTCTGTCCAGGCTCAGCCGCGCCATGACCGACGCCGACGATGAAACCCGTCGCACCGGCTGTGAACGGGCCCGCAGCTTTGTCGAAACAGCCAAGAAGAACTATCTGAGTTATCGAGGCCCCGAAGGCCCTGTTTTCCTGGGATCCACCGACCCGGCCGACTGCCCGCACGGACTTATGAAGACTATGCGAATCTGCGCCGAGGATGTTAGGCAAACCCGTGCCAACTGGATGATTTCTTCGCCCCCGGCCGGAACCGACCGGGCCGCCCTCCAGGCTCAGTCTGACGCCATAGCAGCGGCCGAAAAAGCAATGGACGATGCCCTGCAGCAGGTCCTGACGACCCGCGGATGGATTTCGCACAAGGGCCCCAAAGACCTTTGGCTGCAGGCGCCGCCGCAATTCACTAAATTTGAGGTGAACAACTGGCCTTTCGCCCTGCGTGTATTAGGACCGGATAAGCAGCTCAAAAAGGCTGTGATAATCGGACGGCGCAAGAATAGCGCCGCCCGGTCCGAACGCCAACTGCACGAGCAGGCGGTTGAAACCCACAAGAAGGAGCACCCGGAATTGCGAAAACTCGAGTCATGGCGCCACTGGTCGGGCGTGCCGGGACACTGGTTTTCGTACGAATACGATTTTCAGGACCGCGAAATCAAGGCCCTGGTCTACTACGATGTCGCAACGAACATGCGCACCGAATTGCGATATCTGGCCCCCGTTGACATTTTTGATGCGGAAGAATGCGAAGAAATCATACGCTCACTCCGCACCGGAGACGTTACGAAAAACAAATAGGGTTCCGACCGGCATATTCGGCGAGCACTTTGAGTCGCGGATCCTCGCTTTAACTCAGTTTGCCGACATTTCTGCGGCTATTCTGCCCGTCCGGGTCCATTCATGGCCGAAGTGGCCGGTGTGAGAGCCGGCTATTTTATCGTCTCTTATGGCTGCGTCTATTTTGTAAGTTGCGGCTACGGACGTCTTTTCGACAGGGTTGAGATGAAAGTAGGGGTCGTCCCGAAAAATGACCGTCACTTTGCCCTGGATTCTGTCTGCTTCTATATCGAGATGCTCTGTTATCAATTCATGAGACATGCCGTTGATCTTGCCGGCCATCGCCCAGCCGCGGAGGCGGCCACCCTTCTGCACCACTGCTGTATGGACCGGTTGTCGTTCGGTGCTGCGGGCCACCTGGGTGGCGGCTTTTTCCAGGACTAGCTGATAGCAGGTTCCCTCCTGCACCGGAATAACCGAGCCGCTTACGTTACCGCGAACTTGCAGTGGACGGGCTAGTGCGGGAACCGAGCGGGTGTAGGTTCCTTCGAAGCCTCCGTCGTCTTGCGTCAGGTTAAGGGTCCAGTGCTCGAAGTGCCATCCCATAGGCAGTTTGATCCTGCCGGACAGTCGATTCTCAGTCAGTTTCAGACCGGGTGCCGGATAGGTTCGCCAGGTAAGCGGCTTCTTGTACCAGTTTGCCCAGGCCTCGGCAACTCTCTGTGCTTCCGGGCCGACAACTTCGGGCCAACAGGCCGACACTCTCGCGGTTTCATTGTTAACCGTGCGCACTCTGATTTTAACGGGGTTTTCCGGTTCGAGTGAGCCGGCGAAAGCTTCAAACGCGCTCAACTCGATTGTCTTTGATCGCCGGGCGGGGTCTTTCCGCAAATCGTAGCAGACGATCTTGTCGGCAAGTCGGCAGAAGAGCCGTCCGTCGGCCATTGCGGGTTTGATCGGGCAGGTATAGCCGCCGGCCAGGTCCAGACTGATACGGCCGGGCAGCCGTTGGAAGCCGTCTTCGGCGGTAGAGAACATCAGAACGCCGCTGGTGAGCACGCGGTTGTTGCCGGTAATCGTCCAGACCCAGTTGTGGCTGCCCCAGCTCATGTGGTAGATGTGCGGCAGGCGGTTGACGATAGAACCGTCGGCGGCCTTGAGGCAGAAGAAATTCTCGCGGTCGTCAATGTAGAAGCAGCCGTTGTGGCCGACGGGAACCGAGCGGTGCGGCGGATAGCCGGCGCGGTCGGACTTCCAGAGCAGGCGGGCGCCTTCTCGGTTTACCCGCACGGCGGCCGCTGTGCCCTGCTTGCGGTTTTCGCGGTCTCCTGTGTTGCCGCAGACTATATCGCCCCAGACCGAAAGGCTCGCGTGGTTGGCGCCGAGAGCCGTGCTTTGCCAGAGCAGCGAGCCGTCCGCCGGGTCGATCAGAGACAACTTCGCCGTTTCCCTGCTGCAAACTATTATGTACTCTTTGCCTTCGAGCACGACTTTTGCCGGCACGGCGTTCTGGCCTTTTACCTGGTCGTGAGCCCAGAGCAGCGAGCCGTCCGCCGGGTCGACGCCGGCGAGGGATTCTTCGACTCCGAAGCCCATTACCAGCGTTCGGCCTATTATTACAGGTGATTCGTCGTGGCTCCATCCGCCCGAAGGACCGTAACTGACTTTCGTGTCGGTCTTTTTGTCGCCGGTTTTGTGCCAGACGAGCCTGCCCGTATCGGCATCGAGACAGTAAAGGCCGCCGGAGCCGCGGGCGTAGACTTTGTCCTTGTAGTAGCAGGCGGTCATTCCCACGCCGCCCTTGCCGGATTTGATCTTGCCGAATGTCTTGTCCGATTTGAACCACCAGAGCGTCTTGCCGGTGCGGGCATCCAGACACAATACGGTGTCGCGCATCTGACCTCTTTCATTTGCCATCGTGCGGGGGTCTGCTCCGAGTTGGACGTAGACGTTTTCGGCTATTGTCTTGTCGGCCGCGACAAGTTCTTCATCGGGATGGACTACGTACTGGAAAACCTTGCCGTCGGCAACTGTGACCCCTGCGAAGCCTCCGTAACCTATGTTTTGCCAGGCGTAGGGGTACATGGCGAAGCCGCCTCGGGACAGAACCGCGCCCCGACCTCCGCCGATGGTCTCTTCGCCGACCCAGAGTAGTCTTGCATCGTCAAGATTGTCGATCAGCGGCGATTCACAGTCCGCGGCCGAGCCGTTAAGCACGGGCCCGCGGGCCTGCGGCCAGTCGGTGGTTTCGGCGTAGTCGCTGGTCGGTTTCGGTTTCCAGTAGTTCCGGTCCCAGTGGGCGTTCCGCAGGGTAACGGTCGTTCGGGGTGCATCGGCGCCATAGTCGTCGTCTTTTTCATCGTAATTCCACCATACTGCGGAGCCGGACAAGGCGGATCCGGCTGAGCCTTTTGCATCGACGCGGATTCGGTAGGCGGTGTCCAACGGGCCGCGGCCGGTGGTGTTGGCGATATTGACCGGGGCAATCAGAACGTCGACGATTCCGGACAGTCTGCCGTCGGACCATTGTATGGCGCCGGTGGCGATGGGATAGGCGATTTTGATCTGCCCAGATTCGTATGCCTGTTTGTATTCGGTGAATTCGGGCTTGAGCATATACGAGTAGTAGCCTCGCATGCGGTCGGGAACCTCAAACGCGGTGCCGTCGGCCTTCTGCCACTGGATGGGCCGCGATGGTGTTACGTCCATTCGATGGGGAACATTATCCCGACCGCCCACCAGGGCATAACCGTGGTGAAAGCCGCCGTTGCGATGAAACAGCACCACTTCCATGTCCCACCTCTCGCCCACCGCCTCGGGCAGGGTAAACCGGCAGACTCGCGAACCGGTGGATGCCGGTGAACCGGCCGCAATCCCCAGATAAGTCAACAGCACAAAAACCCTGAACATCTTCATATTCATACTCCTCAAGGCGGCCTGTGTATAGTACCATCGGGCAACCCGAACTTCAACCTGTTTCCGGCTTGTCGGCGTATGCGGGTCCGCTAAAGAACTGCGGCCAGAATCTCCAGGCTTAACTGGTATTAGAGTGTCACTATTCTGTCCTGAGCCGTTGGCGAAGAACCAGTCTCAGACTAGATATCGTTGAAACTTGTTACGTCTTTGTTACGTCTTTTGCGACTATCGCGCATTCGTCGGCTTCGGGGTCGGAATCCCGTCCGGCAACGTCGGCGTAGAACGCCTCGATCTCGAATCCGCTCTCGGCAAATTCCCGCTTTAGAGATTCGGTTTTTCTAACCGGCAGCAACGATCTTATCTATCCGTTCGGACAGGCCGCTTAAATAGGCCTCGTCCCCGCCCCGCAGTTCCGGCGTCAGATATCCCTCGTATCCGATCTCTCCCAGTGCCGCGCGCACCTGCTTCCAGTTCACATCCCCCTCCAACAAATTCGTCCACTTGTGGCCGTCCCGCTTGAAGTCCTTCAGATGAATCTTCACAATCCGCTTTCCCAGCGTGCGGATCCAGTCCTGTGAATAGCCGAACAGAATCACGTTGCCCACGTCGAAATACGCCCGCACCCACTCGCTGTCGAACTCATCCACATACCGGGCAAACTCCAGCGGACTCAACAAGAATTTGTTCCAGACGTTCTCCACCGCAATCACAACTCCTGCGTTCTCGGCCGCCGGGATCAGCTTGCGAATATTGCGCTGCGACCGCTCGTAAGCCTGCTTGTAACCCACGGTCTCGTTCACCACCGCCGGCACCAGAAGGACCGCGTCGCAGCCCATCACCTGCGCACACTTCAGCGCCGCCCGCATCTGTGCCAGACCTTTTTCCTGCACATCCGGTCGCGGATCGCTCAAAGGCGCGCCCCAGCCGCCGTAGCTGAGTGAATGAAAGGGCGTGCCCGCGTCCCGCGCAATTTCGGCCAGTTCCTCAGCCGCTTTCAAATCCCCCATCGGCCGCCCCTCGATTCCTCGAAACCCGCACCTGTACGCCAATTCGAACTTATCCCTGTCGCCCAAATTCCGCGGCAGCATCCGCAACTGCAGCGCCTTTTTCAGCTTAGCGGCGTCCTTCTCTGCGCCTCCGGCTGGGGTACCTGAAGTACCGAGCCCCGCCGCAATCAGAGCACTATATCCGAAAAAATCACGCCGCCGTATACCCTTACCACTCATCCTACTGCCTCCTTATAGCTGGACTTGCCGAATTTCTTACCGCTTGCCTTCTCAATGTCCCCGTATTCAGGGCCGACAGAGAGGGCCCAAACCACAACTGATCATAGCCCACTCACCCGCAAAAAGCCAGCGTGGAAGTCGCCCGAGCATTCGCAATCCAGCCCTTACAAGGTCCGCCTTGCCGCATCCCAGTCTGATTTAACAACCAACCTGTGAGCCCACAGCATCCGTAGTCCTCGCATTGAAACCGAACAATCGATTCGACGAAACCGTCTTTGCCACCGGACCCGTCGCCGGCGAACGCCGCTCGCAGCCCTGAAAACCGTCCCGGGTGATTATGTCGTAACTTCTTGTAAAACAGAAACTTACGGCCGTTGTCAGCCGTGCCGCCTCAAGCCGCCGACACCGCGGGTTCCCCATTACCGCAATTATCGCATTTATTTATACTGCTATCAGCGTTTTTTATCGGGCAGTCCCATAAAAAACATAAAGTTTTGCAGTTTTCTTTGCCGAAGATAATCTATAAGATTTCAGCCTCGCTAACAGGCCTGAAATCGGCGTATCAGACGGCAAGAAATGGACTTTACGGCCGACCGAGGGGTGTTTCCATTTCGTGGCAAGCTGTAGAAACGGATTTCGTATGCTGGAGAATCAATGATGAGGACTATCGCGGTAGTTAACCAGAAAGGCGGTTGTGGCAAGACAACAGTCTCTATTAACCTCTCTGCAACACTGGCGGAAATGGGCAAAAAAGTACTGCTCGTGGACATGGACCCCCAGTCCCACTGTGCGGTGGGTCTGGCCGTCCCCGAAGAACAGACCGAACAGAGCATCTATGACGTACTGATCAGCTCCAGCAGAAACGAGCCAATGAAGCTCTCCGAAATTCTCTGGCAGATCGGCGACAGGCTCGAACTGGCCCCGGCCAGCATTGACCTGTCCGCTTTCGAGCAGCAGATGGCCGGCATCCCCGACCGCGAATGCTGCCTCAAGGACGTCCTGGCGGAGGTCAAAAACGATTACGACTACACCGTCATCGACTGTCCGCCCGCAGTCGGTTTGCTGACATTCAACGCTCTCCGGGCCGCCACCGATGTCATAGTCCCTGTCGAGACAGGCTACTTTTCGCTCCACGGCCTGAGCAAACAGCTCGATACTCTCAAAATACTCTGCGAACGCTGCAACCAGCACGTCAACGTCAGAGTGCTCGCCTCCATGTACGACATCCGCACCAAAATGGCCCGCGAAATCCTCGCCGAACTCCGTTCACACTTCTCCGACAAGATGTTCAAGCAGGTCGTCAATTTCAATACCAAGATCAAAGAGGCCTCCAGCTTCGGCCAGCCGATCAGCGAATACGACCCGTCAAGCAAGGGACACAAGGACTTCAGGGCGATCGCCGAAGAAATCATCGCATCCGAATCCAAACAGCAGCAGCGCCAGATCGTCAATTCGCTCGCCGATCAGCTCGAACAGATCAGTTCCTCGGCCGACCAGCTTATGGCCGAAGCGCAGGAACAGGAAAAACTCCAGGCCCGCGCCGAGAAAATCGAAAAACAGATCGCGCCCGAAGAAGTTCATAAACACAAGACGAAAGAAAAAACCGAACCGCAGCCCGTCGCCCGGACTCACGAAACTCCGGAACCTGCGCAGCAGCACAGCCCCGAGCCTGTCGAAGAGGCGATTGCTGAGCCTGCGGAAGGCACAACTGACGAGCCTGTCGAGTTCGGTGAATCCGAGAGCGGCATAGATTTTGAGCCCGAAACGCAAACCCAGGCCGAATCCTTCGCCGAGCCTGTCGCGAGCAAGCCAGAACCGGCCTTCGGCGAGCAACTCAACATCAGCCCCATCGAAGAGAATTCGTCCGCCGAACAGCACGAAGAATCCACCCCGCAAAACCTCGATGATCTCAACATCGAATCGCCCGAAGCAGCAAGTCCCAAGCCTTCCGAACCGGCCCAGCCGAAGGAAACCGCCGAGGACGCCACAGCCGCACTGGAGGCCAAACTCGCCGATTACTACGGCGTAAACCAGATCTCCGATTCGGTCGTCTTTGTGACTCTGTATCCCAGGGCCCAGACCGTCCAGGTCGCCGGCGACTTCAACAACTGGCAGCCCGCTGAGACCGGACTCAAAAAGGTCGGCGAAACCGGGGTCTGGCAGACGAAGATCAAACTCCCGAAGGGCAGATACCGCTATCGTCTGGTCGTCGACGGCCACTGGCAGCAGGACCCGTATAACGAAATGACCGAGATGAATCCCTTCGGCGGATACAACTCCGTACTCGAAGTAAAGTAACGCTCAACGAGCGATAAACTCACAAGCACCAAAACACCCTCGAGGGGCCCGATTCTTGCCACGGGCCCCTTCATCTTGCGCCAACACAAACCACCCCGACAAACCCAATACCCGTCATCCTGCCCTGAACGCACTCCAGCCAAAACCCGATACCAACACACCCCGAATCCTCCTCTATATAACCCAGGGTTCCACCCTGGGTTACCACCACCTGGACAGCAAAGACTGCGTCACGTTTGCAATTGCAGTCAACCTTGAGGCCGAGAGGTAGGCCCAAAAAACCTACCGGACACCTTTAATTCCTCGCGGGGGGATCGGCGATATGCGCCCCCTCGAATTCAAAAAGCGTTGGTTGGAGGAAAACCCTCAGTTTACGGGGGCTCTGCCCCCCGGCCCCCGGGATTTATCGCTTACTGCATCAAAGCAGGATGAGAAGACGCAGAGCCGGACAATCTCGACATCGCGATACCATCCGGCTCCTGCTCCGATGACCGGCCGACGCTCAGGTTGCGTCCCCGCAGAGCCCTATCCTTCGGCCGGCAAGCATATGATATTCAAAAACAAAACAGTTGCAAGAGGAATGCCAAACAATACAATGCAAATCGGAAATCCTAACCATTAAAATGGCCCTAAAAAAGGGGTACAGTCAGCGACTCTACTGTGATCTGATAATCGCTTTCACACCATTTTGAGAGTCCAAGCGATATCCCATCTTCATTTGTTGTTGTGTAATCGATATCGAAACTCAGATCGTTTTCGTATTCCCCAGCCTCTAAGGCAACGGTTTCTCCTAACTCTGTAGCGCTTCCCGGAAGCTCTTCATCTAATACATCTTCCCACGTCGACGTGTCGGTTATGGAAACGTTTATTGTATAAAGAGTCGGGTCGTTGCACGACTGCCATGACAACGTAATGGGAGAAGACAGTACATCTCCGTTTGAAAAACTGGTATAGGTCGGGATCTGGGTCGGTTGTGGTATCGGGTCGGTTGAACCGGGAACCGTGAACCACGCGGAGGTTTGAGCAGCGTAGTCATTATCAAAAGTTACAGTAAAAACGTATTTACCGTCACCCAAGTTGTCAAGGCCCATAATCGAAGAAAAATTTGCCTCGTATTCCCATTCGCCCGGCGATGTTTCTGTCAACTCATAAATTCCGCCGGCGGGACTAACGAATTGAATCGCCTGAACAGTTGTTTCTGTTTTAATCTCAACATTGAATTCATACTGCGTATCATCTGTCAAATCCGGATTGCCGTAATCGATGCCGGTTTCGATGGAAATTTCATACACGTCTTCGATAGTATTAACTTCTTCCAATAGAATCTCATAGTCCACTTCACTAACTTTTCCAAGCTCGATGGGAATGCCATCTCTATTTTCACCAGCAAACAAAGATACAAATTCTAATCCAATTTCCCAAACCCCTGCCTCCAAATCTACTGGCTCATCAATTCTTGTTGAATCAGCAGGAAGCAAGAATTCAAGATCATAGGAATTTTCCAGTTCAATAAAAATGAAGTTCACTTCAGGCTCTGTGCAGGACTGCCATTCAATCGTAATCGGTGAAACCAATGTCTCCCCCTGAGTAAAACTGGTAATAACCGGTTGCTGAGTAGGTTGTGGAATCGGTTCGGTTGTCCCGGGCATACCGAACCACACGCTTGTCCGGTCCTGTGTCCCATCCATATAATATACTGTAATAATATATTCACCGTTTCCGTAATCTTCAAAAGCTTCGGGAACTGAGAATTCACCGCTATAATCCCAGGCAAATCCGCTCATTTCAGGATCATCCTCATATTCTCGGGACGTATAAATATCACCTTGCGGCGTACTTGTGTGTGTGAATGATTCTTTGGGAATATCAAAGAGGTTCCCAGCTGGGGTAAGGAATTCAATGAAATCAACCGCCTGGTCGGTAATGATTTCAACATGGAACTCGTATATAGTATCTTCGCTATTATCAGGATATTGATAATCCCAGATATTTTCAATGTGAACATGGAAAATGTGCTGGGAAATACTTGAATCCCATCCAAAATTACTAGCAAAGATACCAAAATCTTCTAAAGTTACTATTTTATCACGATTGAAATCACTGGGCATACATGTTCCCGAATCAAGCCAATAATCGACAAACACAGACAGATCATCACCATTTACTTTCCAGTCATTGGTCAGATCGGCAATATTGCGCCATTGGTCCGGGGATTTGCTGGCCTGGGCAGTTCCGCCGTGAGCTCCCATATTTATCCTGCTGCCGCGGGGGGCGGGTTCTTGTGTCGATTCGCAACCCGGATTCCCGGCGTCGATACAAGGACTGGTTTGCGTGTCATTAATCCACGTACCCGAATCAGGCTCCCATCGGCCCGCTGTGGATTGAAGATGATAATCTCCGGCTGTTACGGAAAATAATGGATCAGCATCAATATTGCCGGGCCCCCATAGCAGCTGCGTATACTCATCAGTAATGCAATTTGCTTGCCCTCCGTGAATATCAGAATAGCTTATCTTCATGGTACTGTTATCTTGCGGATAATCTCCTTCACCTATGGTAATATCATATCCGCCACCAGGGTTGTTGTCCCAGACAATCGTATTTATGATACGCATATTTGCCGGGCCGTAATCATCACGACCGAAACAATCAATGGTTCCGTTTACGTTAGCAATATTTTGAGCAATCGTGCAATTAACAATTGTCACGTCACTATATTCAGAGGAAATCGCACTGCCTCCGCCAAGTTCCTCATCCCAAATGGTTCTATTGCCTAAAAGAAAACTATTTTTAATCGATAAATTTGACTGGTCCTCGCAATAAATTCC
>CAYOTO010000028.1:39802-42082 GCA_964406945.1 uncultured Pirellulales bacterium | reverse complement strand
GACTTCTTCCCTGACTTGCGGTGATGCCTTTCTTGCCCAGTATCTTCTCTCTTGCTCTGACTACGGCCAAATCCACTTCAGAGTCGGGGGTGTGCGTATAAGTTGTCTGCTGCTGCAACTGACTGTGCCTCATAAACCTCCTCTGGACATGAGGTGAGGCCACCATGGACATGGCGGTAGAAGCGCAGTGCCGCAGCCGATAGAAGCCGTAACAAGGCACACCAGCCTTCTTACACAACTTTCGAAACTGCTCGGCGATCGCATCTTTGTTCCATGGCCGCCAGAATCGGGTTACGAAAACATGATTGTCGTCCGTCCGAAACCGCTTCCGCCGTGCCAATCTCGAGGTAAGCTCACGCCTATGGCGTTTGATTTCGTTCAAAAGAGCCTGTAAGTCCGGCCACAGCAAATAGGTCTGACAAACACCCGTCTTGCTCCTTGGCAGTGTAACACGATCTCCATGGATGTGATCCCAGGTAAGGTCCCGCATATCTTTCGGACCGAACCCGCAGTTCAAGGCCAAAAGAATCATGGTTTTCATCTGCAAATCCGCCTGTGACAGCAGCTTATGCAGTTGATCTTGTGTGTAGAGAAGTTTGCTATCCACCCCCGGCGTCTTGGGCTCGTTCTTGACTCGTCTTAGTTTCGGAGCCCGCCTAATGATGTCGGTATCTTCGGCAAAGGTGTACATGGCCCGTACGGCTGAAAGGTAGTGGTTTATGGATTCCGCTGAGTACTTGCGCTTCTTCAGAGACAACTTCCAGTTGGCGAACATTTCCACGGTAAAGTCTGTTGCCATCAGGTTCGGATGATCCCGAAGGAACCGGCCCAGCCAACTTAGATAGCACTTTAGCGTACCCTCGGGATCTCGCCAATTGGCCCGCTGAGCGGCGATGAACCTGTTTGCCAGTTCTTTCACGGAAATGGGAGCAGCCGCAATCTGCTCCTGGGCTTCTGACACAAGCAATCCCAGGCCGAGCCGGTGGTAGTTCTCCAAGGCCTGCTCTCTGTCTGATCCCAGATAGATCCTCTTGCCACCCCGCGTAACGTAATACTGCCCCGTGTGTTTGTGGTATGAAACCGGGTTCGATGCTGGTCTGCTCCTCGACATGGTACTGGCCTCCAAATGCTGTCATAAGTGTAGTCAAAAGTGTAGCACAGCATTTGCCGAGGTGGATTACAAAGGACTGACTTCTCACAACTCTCTCAATTGCAAGGAGTTGTGGAATCGGGGTGACTGGATTCGAACCAGCGACCTCCTGCTCCCAAAGCAGGCGCTCTAGCCAAGCTGAGCTACACCCCGCAACACAATCACTTACGGATATGAGACCGA
Organism: uncultured Pirellulales bacterium; assembly: GCA_964406945.1. Lineage (GTDB taxonomy): Bacteria > Planctomycetota > Phycisphaerae > Sedimentisphaerales > Anaerobacaceae > UBA2266. Next base: position 40,749 of record CAYOTO010000028.1, on the reverse strand, counting down.
TATTCTAGCCGCTCCGCGGTTGCCTGGCAAACTCATTCTCATCCGAACCTGCGGCCTGTAACGCCATGAAACACCCCCAAAGCCCCCGCTTTCCGCATTTTAACACAAAAAAAGATTGCATTTTCCCGCCGTCTGGACTAAAATAAATACCAACGTCAGCGTGCTTTCTGTCGAAAAAACAGGTGGTTCAGGCCGACCTTTCGACATGCAGCCCGCATATATCATAAAACTCGGGGTTTTCGGATCCGCTCTCATGTACGTGTTCAGACACGACGTGTTCCGGCGGTTAGAGTGGAGATTTCCAGACCGATAACGCCAGAAGCACACGCGAACAAGCCGAGTCGTCCGCTTGTAGGAGAATAATATGGCCGGTATGTTTTATTCATTACAACAAGCCGCGGAAGCCCTGAATGTGCCCGAAAAACAGGTGAAAACCTTCGCCAAAGAAGGACGCCTCAGGGAATTCCGCGATGGAGCGAATCTTCTGTTCAAGGTCAGCGAGGTTCAGGCCCTCATCCCCGAGATAAACAGCCAGACCGCCGAGCCCCAGGCCGAGCAGGTCGAATCGCAGACCGAACAGGCTCCCGAGACGACCGACCAAGCCGACGAATCGCTCGAACTGGATTTGCCCGACGAGGCTCCCGCCGACGTAGACGCTTCGGAACTGGAGGAATTGCTCGGCCTGGAGACCGACGATACAGCTCAGTTGGAATCACCCGACGAAATGCCCCAGGAGTCGGCCGAGCAGGAAGAGCCGATTGAACTCGATGAACTCATGGCCGCCGAATCAGAGCAGGACGAAGAACCCGACGAAGTCATGGAAATGCCCGAGGAAACCCGGGAAACCGCCGAAGAATCGTCGGAACTGGACGAACTCGACGAGTTAATGGCCCTCGAGCCCGAAGAAGACGAGCAGCAGCCTCCCCTCGAAATGGCCGAAGAACCGC